>NZ_CP121648.1:6797500-7397500 GCF_029714205.1 Methylobacterium sp. CB376
TCTGGTCACGGAAGGTTTGGCGATGCACCGCTTGGGCAGGGCGCGGGGATCGATTGCGGCGGCGCGCCTGGAGCGGGCCGCGATGCGGGAGGGGCGGCTCTTCCTCGAAGGCTGCGGGGCGGTCTGGACGGCCTGCCTCGGCTGGGTGGCGCTGCGGACCGCGCGCTACATCCTGGATTGACGGGCGCCCGGCGACCGGGCCGGTTTCGCCTGACGCCCCGCGCCCGGCGCGCTATCCTGGTCGGGGCCGCAGGCGGGCCCGGACCCCGGAGGCCGGCTTGCTCGAATTCAGCCAGATCCGCTGCTTCGTCGCCGTCGCGGAGGAACTGCATTTCGGCCGCGCGGCCGCCCGCCTCAGCATGACGCAGCCGCCCCTGTCGCGGCAGATCCAGGTGCTGGAGCGCATCCTCGACGTCCAGCTGCTCGAACGCTCCAGCCGCTCGGTCCGCCTCACCGCCGCGGGCCGCAGCTTCCTGCCGGAGGCCCAGCGCATCCTGCGCCTCTCCGAGGCCGCCGCCCAGGTCACCCGCCAGGTCGCGGCCGGCCGGGCCGGCACCCTGCGGCTCAGCTTCACGGCGGCCTCGGCCTACGCCTACCTGCCCGACCTCGTCATCGCCTGCCGGGCCGCCCTGCCCGAGGTGAGCCTCGCCCTGCGCGAGATGGTCACCAAGGACCAGATCGAGGACCTCCTCGCCTCCCGCCTCGACGCGGCCCTGGTGCGCCCCCCGGTGACGCATCCCGAACTCGATTCCGTGCGCGCCCGCGCCGAGCCCCTCGTGGCCGCCCTGCCGTCCGACCACCCGCTCGCCGCCCGCCCGGCGCTCGCCCTCGCCGATCTCGACCGCCAGCCCCTCATCGGCTACGCGCCGCACGAGGCCCGCTACTTCTACGACCTCGTCGCGGGCCTCTGCGCCGAGGCCCGGGTGCAGCCGCACGCGGTGCAGCAGCTCGCCCAGATCCACTCGATCCTCGCCCTGGTGCGGGCCGGGCTCGGCATCGCCCTGGTGCCGCACTCCGCCGAGCGGCTGCGCCTCGACGGCGTCGCCTACCGGCCCCTCGCCCTGCCGGAGCCTCGCCCCGTCGAGCTCGTCCTGGCCTGGCGCCGCGACCACGACAATCCCCTGATCGGCCAGCTCATCCGCCTCGTCGCCGAGCGGGCCGAGGCCGCGCCCTGAGCCCGCCGGCGGGGCGGCCCCGCCTGCGATGCGCCTGGCGCATCGATCCATTCAGCCTTTGGCTTGGACGTGCATCGCCGCGCGGGCCTAAATGGCGCCCGGGACGGTCGCAGACGCCGTCGCTTCGGGAGCACGCCATGGAGACCGCCGCCGGCCCCGCGCAGGGCCTCTCGCGCACGCCGACCATCGCCGCCATGCGGGTCGTCCCGGTGGCCGGCCGCGACAGCATGCTGCTCAACCTGTCGGGCGCGCACGGGCCGTTCTTCACCCGCAACCTCGTGGTGCTGACCGACTCGACCGGCGCCACCGGCCTCGGCGAGGTGCCGGGAGGCGAGCGCATCCGGCAGACCCTGGAGGATGCGCGCGGCCTCGTCCTCGGCCAGCCCCTCGGCGCCTGGAACCGCGTGCTCGCCGCCATGCGGGCGCGCTTCGCCGATCGCGACGCGGGGGGGCGGGGTCTCCAGACCTTCGACCTGCGCGTCGCCATCCACGCGGTCACGGCGGTGGAATCCGCCTTCCTCGACCTGCTCGGCCAGTTCCTCGGCGTGCCGGTGGCGGCCCTCCTCGGCGAGGGCCAGCAGCGCGACGCGGTCGAGATGCTGGGCTACCTGTTCTACGTCGGCGACCGCCGCCGCACGAATCTGGCCTACCGGGAGCCCGAGGCGCGCGACGGCTGGCTGCGGCTGCGCGACGAGGAGGCGCTGACGCCCGATGCCGTGGTGCGGCTCGCCGAGGCCGCGCACGAGCGCTACGGCTTCAACGATTTCAAGCTCAAGGGCGGGGTGCTGGCGGGCGAGCGGGAGATCGAGGCGGTGACCGCCCTCGCCAAGCGCTTCCCGCAGGCCCGCGTCACCCTCGACCCGAACGGGGCGTGGTCGCTCGAGGAGGCGATCCGCCTGTGCAGGGGCCGGGGCGACGTGCTCGCCTACGCGGAGGATCCCTGCGGGGCCGAGAACGGCTTCTCCGGCCGCGAGGTCATGGCCGAGTTCCGCCGCGCCACCGGGCTGCCCACCGCCACCAACATGATCGCGACCGACTGGCGCCAGATGGTGCACGCGCTCCAGCTCGGCGCCGTCGACATTCCCCTGGCCGACCCGCATTTCTGGACGCTGGCCGGGGCGGTGCGCGTCGCCCAGACCTGCCGCGACCACGGCCTCACCTGGGGCTCGCACTCGAACAACCACTTCGATGTGTCGCTGGCCATGTTCACCCACGCCGCCGCGGCCGCGCCCGGCAAGGTCACGGCGATCGACACGCACTGGATCTGGCAGGACGGCCAGCGCCTGACCCGGGAGCCGCCGGAGATCCGCGGCGGCCTGGTGCGGGTGCCGGAGCGGCCGGGCCTCGGCGTCGCGCTCGACTGGGAGGCGGTCGAGGCGGCCCACGCCCTCTACGAGCGCCACGGGCTCGGCGCCCGCGACGACGCCGCGGCGATGCAGTTCCTGATTCCCGGCTGGACCTTCGATCCCAAGACACCCTGCCTCGTGCGCTGACCGCAGCGGGAGACGCGACCCATGGACATCCTCACCAACCGCTTCAAGGCCGGGCTGCGCGCGCGCCGCCAGCAGGTCGGCCTCTGGTGCAGCCTCGCGAGCGCGATCTCGACCGAGATCGTGGCGGGCTCGGGCTTCGACTGGCTGCTCCTCGACATGGAGCACTCGCCCAACGACCTGCGCGACATCTACGGCCAGCTCCAGGCCATGGCGGAGGGCGGCGCCGCCCCGGTGGTGCGCGTGCCGAGCGACGACCCGATCGCCATCAAGCGCGTCCTCGACGCGGGCGCGCAGTCGCTGATGATCCCGAACGTCGACGGTGCCGCGCAGGCCCGCGCGGTGGTGGCCGCGACGCGCTACGCCCCGGAGGGCATCCGCGGCTTCTCGCAGGCGCCCCGCGCCGCCCGCTTCGGGCGCATCCCGGACTACCACGCCCGCAGCAACGGCGAGATCGCCGTCCTGGTGCAGGTCGAGTCGCGCCGCGCCCTCGACAACCTGGAGGAGATTGCCGCGGTGGAGGGCGTCGACGGCCTCTTCGTCGGGCCGGGCGACCTCTCCGCCAGCCTCGGCCATCTCGGCCAGCAGAACCACCCCGAGGTGGTGGCCGAGATCGAGCGCACGATCGGGCGCATCGTCGCGACCGGCAAGGCGGCCGGCATCCTCACGGCGAACGAGGAGCTCGCCGCCCGCTACGCCCGCGCCGGCACCACCTTCACCGCCATCGGCTCGGATCTCGGGCTCCTCGCCCGCGGCTCCGAGGCCCTCGCCGCGCGCTTCCGCGCCGGCCTCTGATCGGGAGCATCCTCGCCATGGACGTCGGATTCATCGGGCTCGGCATCATGGGCGCGCCCATGGCCGGGCACCTCATCGCGGGCGGCCACAGCCTCCACCTGAAGAGCCGCCGTCGCGTGCCCGAGGCCCTGGTGGCCGCCGGCGGGCGGCCCTGCGCCAGCGCCGCCGAGGTGGCCGCGCGCGCCGAGGTCGTCATCCTGATGGTGCCGGACACGCCGGACGTGGAGGCGGTGCTGTTCGGGGCGGGCGGGGTCGCCGAGGGGCTGCGCCCCGGCTGCGTCGTCGTCGACATGAGCTCGATCTCGCCGATCGCCACCCGCGACTTCGCGGCCCGCATCGAGGCCGCGGGCGGGCACTACGTCGACGCGCCGGTCTCCGGCGGCGAGGTCGGCGCCAAGAACGCGGCGCTCTCGATCATGGTCGGGGGCAGCGAGGAGGCGGTGGCGCGGGTGCGCCCGCTCCTCGACCTGATGGGCAAGAGCGTCACCCACGTGGGCGGCACCGGCGCCGGCCAGGTCGCCAAGGTGGCGAACCAGATCATCGTGGCGCTCACCATCGAGGCGGTGGCGGAGGGCCTGCTCTTCGCCTCGAAGGCCGGGGCGGACCCGGCCAAGGTGCGCCAGGCGATCACCGGCGGGCTCGCGACCTCGCGCATCCTGGAGCTGCACGGCGAGCGCATGATCACGCGCCGCTTCGACCCGGGCTTCCGGATCGCGCTGCACCAGAAGGACCTCAACCTCGCGCTCGAGGGCGCCCGCAGCCTCGGGCTGAGCCTGCCGGGCACGGCGCTCGCCCAGCAGCTCTTCTCGGCCTGCGCGGCGAACGGGGCGGGGGGGCAGGACCACTCGGCCCTGGTGCGCGCGCTGGAGATCCTCGGCAACCACGAGGTCGCCGGCTGAGGACCGGAGGCGGGGCGGCCCCGGCCGCCCCGCTCCGCGGCCGGACGGCTCAGGCGCTGTCCGGACGATCACGTCCGGACAGCGGATGCCAAGCCCGTGCGGCGCCTGAGCGAGGCCGACATCCGCATGGCGAAGCCATCCGTCGGATGTCGGATCACTCCTCGACGAGGAAGCCCGGATAGGCCTGGCCGCGGGGCACCACCGCGAAGGGGGCGCGCTCGCGGGGATAGATCGCGTCGTAGCCGGCGCGATCGCCCTCGGTGAGGCCGTAGCGGCGCTCGATCCCGGCACGCGGGCCGCCCGCCTGGGAGCCGGACGCGTTGTAGGGCGAGCCGCCCTGCGCGAAGGCCGGGGCGGCGGCGACGAGCAGGGCGCCGGCGGCGAGGAAGGGCTTGAGTTTCATCGGTGTCTCCGTGGTTCGGGCCGCTCTCGGGCGGCCTTCACCGGGACGACGTTCGCAGCCGCGAAAGGTTCGGGCCGCCATGTGCGGCAGCGCACGCGCTGCCGCAGGGATGGAGAGCGGCAGCGCGCGCTGCCGCAGGGATCAGGCGCAGCCCGGCAGCAGCCCGGGCAGGGTGCTGGCGAGGGAGGCCGGATCGAACGGCTTCTCCCAGTGCGGCACGTCCCGGTAGGCCGCCGGCACCGCGACGCGGTCGTAGCCCGTGGCGAACACGAAGGGCACCGACCGGGAACACCGTCTCACCCCGCAGATTGATGTCGAGCACGGCCGCGTCGATCCGCGCACCCCCGTCGATCAGAGCCATGGCGGCGTCCCGGCTCGGGGCCGGTCCCACGACCACGGCGCCGAGCCGGCCGAGGGCCTGAGCCATGTCGTCCGCGATGAAATACTCGTCCTCCACCACCAGGACCCGACGTTGCGCGAGCGGACCGGCCGGGAACGATGCTGCCATGCGCGGCTCCACTCCGGATCATGCGTCGGAAAACCATTGATGCATGATGCATAACGTGGCTCCCTGACGAATAACATGGAGTGAGCCCGGTCCGCTCCAATCGTTGTAACGGACGAGGGACGGGAGCCTGCGATGCCGACCTATCTGATCCGCAAGCTCGAGCAGTTCACCCGCCTGTCGAGCGACGACAAGCAGGCGCTCGAACGCGCGGCGTCGGGGAAGCTGCGCCGGTTCAGCTCGCGCGAGGACATTATCCGGGAGGGCGAGGCGCCGCGGCGGGTCAACCTCATTCTCGACGGCTGGGCCTGCCGCTACAAGGTGCTGGAGGACGGGCGGCGCCAGATCGCCGCCTTCCTGCTCCCGGGCGACCTCTGCGACATCCGCATGTTCATCCTCAAGCACATGGACCACTCGGTGGGCACCCTCTCGCCCGCGACCGTGGTGGAGATCCCGCGCGAGACGATCCTCGATCTGACCGACAATTTCCCCCGGCTCAGCCGCGCCCTGTGGTGGTACTCCCTGGTCGAGGAAGCGACCCAGCGCGAGTGGACCACCAATCTCGGCCAGCGCGACGCGCTGGAGCGGATGGCGCACCTGCTCTGCGAGGTGTTCATCCGGCTGCGCGGCATCGGGCTCACGGACGGGACGAGCTGCGAATTGCCGGTGACGCAGGCCGAACTCGCCGACGCCACCGGGCTCTCCACAGTCCACGTCAACCGCACGCTGCAGGATCTGCGCGCCCGCGGCCTCGTCATCCTGCGCGGCAAGACCCTGACGGTCCCCGACCTGGAGGCCCTGCAGGACGCCGCCCTGTTCAGCCCCAACTACCTCCACCTCGACTGCGAAGGCCAGGAGCTCGACGCCAACGACAGCTGACCGCGACCCGCAGCCAGGAGCGCCCGTGACCAATCGCGACATCATCGTCATCGGGGGCTCGGCCGGCGCCACCGTCCCGCTCAAGGCCCTGCTGCGGGCGCTGCCGGCCGACCTGCCGGCGGCCGTCCTGGTGGTGCTGCACATCCCGGCGCGCAGCCTCGGCCTCCTGGCCACCGTCACCTCCGCGGCGAGCCGCCTGCCGGTCGAGACGGCGCAGGACGGCATGGCGATCCGCCCCGGCCACATCTATCTCGGCGTCCCGGACCGGCACCTGCTCCTCGTCGACGGGGTGATCCGCCTCGGCCGGGGCCCGCGCGAGAACATGGTGCGGCCGGCCATCGACCCGCTCTTCCGCTCCGCGGCGATCGCCTACGGGCCGCGGGTGATCGGCGTCGTGCTGAGCGGGCTCCTGAACGACGGCGCCGCGGGGCTCGACGCGATCAAGGCCTGCGGCGGCCTCGCCCTGGTCCAGGACCCGGCCGACGCGGTCGCCGACGAGATGCCGCTCGCCGCCCTCGCGGCGGCGGCGGTCGACCTCGCGGTGCCGGGCGCGCGGCTCGGCGACGTGCTGTCGGATCTCGCCCGGGAGACGCCCGGCCCGCGCCTGCCGGTGCCGCCGGAGATCCGCATCGAGGTCGACATCGCGGCGGGCGAGCGGGTGGGCAGCGGCGTGCTGCGCCAGATTGCCGACCCGGCCCCCCTGACCTGCCCGCATTGCTGCGGCGTGCTGTCGGAGGTGCGCGGCAGCAAGCCCGTGCGCTTCCGCTGCCAGGTCGGCCACGCGCTCACCGCCGAGGCCCTCGCCAAGGAGCAGGAGGCGGCGGTCGACGAGGCGATGCGGGTGGCCCTGCGCATCGTCGAGGAGCGGGCCGACCTCGTGGCCCGGATGGCCGAGGACGGACGCCGGTCCGGCCGTCGCGCCGTGGCCGAGATGTACGAGGCGCGCGCCGCGGAGTATCGCGGCTACGGGGAGACGATCCGGCGGGCGATCCTGAGCGCGATGCCGCAGCCCGGCGCCGCCGATCCCGGAGACGGGAACGGCGAGGCGGGCTAATCTCCCGCCCGGCCGGCGGAAGCGCGTTTCGCACCAGGGACGGCAGCGGCGCGCCGGGCCGGCGGCGCGCCACGGGAGGCAGCGGGAGAGATCATGGAGGCTGACACGATCGCTTCCGGGGCCGACGATCCGGTCGGTGTCGTCCTGGCGGTCAGCGCCTCCGCGGCGAGCCCGGCCTCCCTCGAACGGCTCCTCGCCGGCCCGCTGCCGAGCGCGCAGGTGGCGACGATCCTCATCCTGCAGCATCGCGAGATCCTGGACGAGGCGCGGCTGCGCCTCGCCCTCGGCCTGTCCGGGCGCGGCCTGACGGCGGTCGAGGACGGGCTCCCCCTGGCGGGGGCCGCCTCTACCTCCCGGCCCCGGGGGCGATCGCCACGATCGAGCGCGGTCGCTTCCGGACCCGCCCGGCCGAGCAGGCGCCCGGGGAGCGCGGCGTGATCGACAGCCTGCTCGTGTCCCTCGCCCGCGAGGAGAACCGGCGCGCCGTGGTGGTGGCGCTCGCCGGGACGGACGGCGACGGCACGCTCGGCGTCAAGATGATCAAGGAATCGGGCGGCCTCGCCCTGGCCGAGGAGACCGCCGAGGCGCGGGCAGACGACCTCGCGGCCAGCAACAGCCCGGCCGCGCTCGCGGACGCGATCCTGCCCCTCGACGACCTCGCCGACCGCCTCAGGGCCTACGTGGCGCAGCTCCTGCGCGAGGACGAGGCGATGCCCGAGGGCGCGCTCCCCAGCGAGGAGATCGCGGGCGCGCTCACCGCCGTCGCCACCATCCTGCGCAACAAGACCGGGCACGACTTCCACGGCTACAAGCCCGGCACCTTCCTGCGCCGGGTGCAGCGGCGCATGCAGGTCGTGCAGGCCGAGAGCCTCGCCGCCTACGTGGAGATCCTGCGCGCCAAGCCGGACGAGGCGCAGGGCCTGTTCAACGACCTGCTGATCGGGGTGACGCAGTTCTTCCGCGACCCGGGCGAGTTCGACCTGCTGGAGCGCGAGGTCGTCCCGGCCCTGTTCTCGGGCAAGCGCCGCAGCGACCAGCTCCGGGTCTGGGTGATCGGCTGCTCGACCGGCGAGGAGGCCTACTCGATCGCGATCCTGCTGCGCGAGCAGCTGGCCGACCGGGACGAGGTGCCGCAGATCCAGATCTTCGCCACCGACCTCGACGGACGGGCGCTGGCCGCCGCGCGGGCGGGCCGCTACGCCGACGACATCGCCGCCGAGATGTCGCCCGAGCGCCTCGCCCGCTGGTTCGTCAGGGAGGGCGACACCTACTGCGTCGTCAAGGAAGTGCGGGAGATGTGCATCTTCTCCCAGCACAGCATCGTCAAGGACGCGCCCTTCTCGCGCCTCGACCTCATCTCCTGCCGCAACCTGCTGATCTACCTCGACGCGGAGCTGCAGAGCCGGGTCGTCCCGCTGTTCCACTTCGCCCTGCGGCCGGGCGGTTTCCTGTTCCTGGGCAATTCCGAGAACGTCTCGCGGCACACGGGGCTGTTCGCCCCGATCGAGGGCCGCTCGCGGATCTTCCGGCGGCTGGAGACCGGCACGCGCACGCTGCCGGACTTCCCCTTCGCGGCGGTCGACCGCCGCCTGGCGGCGCCCGCCGTGCCCCCCGAGCGGCCCCGCGCGGCCGAGGCGACGCTGACGCGCCGGGCCGAGCGCTTCGCCGAGCGCTTCGCCCCCGCCTACGTCATCGTGGACGAGAGCTACACGGTCCTGCACTTCTCCGGGCGGACCGGCCGCTACATCGACCCGGCCGGGGGCGCGGCGAGCCTCAACCTGCTGCAGCTCGTGCACCCGGACCTGCGCCTCGACCTGCGCGCCGCCCTGACCCGGGCGGCCGAGCACGGCGCAACCGTGCAGCTCGACGGGCTGCGCATCGGGCTGAACGGGCACCGGCTGGTGGTCGACCTCGTGGTCGAGCCGGTCCAGGAGGCGCCGGGCGCGGGCCTCAGCTTCGTCGTGCTGTTCAAGGACGGGGCGATGCTGGCGAGCGACGAGGACGGCGCCCCCGCTCCCTCCGCCCAGACCGAGCACGCCCAGCGCCTCGAGGCGGAGCTGCGCACCACCAAGGACCGGCTCCAGGCCACGATCGAGGAGCTCGAGAGCACGAACGAGGAGCTGAAATCCTCCAACGAGGAGTACCAATCCCTCAACGAGGAGCTTCAGAGCGCCAACGAGGAGCTCGAGACCTCCAAGGAGGAGCTCCAGTCGGTCAACGAGGAGCTCACCACCGTCAACGGCGAGCTCGGCCATCGCGTCAACGAGCTGACGCGGGCGACCAGCGACCTCAAGAACTTCCTGGAGAGCACGCAGATCGCCACGGTCTTCCTCGACAACGATCTGCGGGTGACGAACTCGACGCCGGCCGTGTCAGAGGTGTTCCACCTCGTCGAGTCGGATGTCGGCCGGCCGATCGCCCACATCAAGCCGCGGGTCGCCTACGACGAGCTGCAGGAGGATGCGCGGCGGGTGCTGCGCACGCTCGGCACCGTCGAGCGGGAGATCGTCAACCCGGCCACGGGCGCGCGCTACATGGTGCGGGTGCTGCCCTACCGCAGCGTCGACAACTTCATCGCCGGGGTCGTCGTCACCTTCGTGGACATCACGGCCCGCCTGCGGGCCGAGGAGGCCCTGCGCGCCAGCGAGGGGCAGGCCAAGCTCCTGCTCGCCGAATTGCAGCACCGGGTGCGCAACACGCTGGCGGTGATGCGCTCGGTCGTCCGGCGCACAGCCCTGTCGAGCGACAGCGTGGAGGATTACGCCGCCCACCTGGAGGGGCGCATCGACGCCTTCGCGCGCGTCCAGTCCGCGGTCACCCGCGACCCGGCCGCGGGCATCGACCTGGAGCAGCTCGTCAGCCACGAACTCCTGGCCCACGCGGCGCACGAGGGCGAGCAGGTGCGCCGGATCGAGGGCCCGCCGGTGCGCCTGCGCCCCAAGGCCGCCGAGACCCTGGCCCTCGCCATCCACGAACTCGCCACCAACGCGGTCAAGCACGGGGCGCTGACCGCCCCGAGCGGGCGGGTGACGGTGACGTGGCGGATCGAGGACCGGTCCGCGCCCGAGCCCCTGCTGACGCTCGCCTGGATCGAGACCGGGGTGACGCTCTCGGGGGATCCGCCGTCGCGGCGCGGCTTCGGCACCGAGCTGATCGAGCGCACCCTGTCCTACGAGCTCGGCGGCAGCGCCGCCCTGAGCTTCCGGCCCGAGGGGATGCAGTGCCACATCGTGCTCCCCGCCAACGACCGGATCCTGGTCCAGCGCGAGCGGGAGTGATGCGCTGTCCGGACGATCACGTCCGGGTATGACGAGCCCGCGCGGCGCCTGAGCGAAGCCGACATCCGCATGGCGAAGCCATCAACCGGATGTCGGATGACACGCCCGCGCGGCGCCTGAGCGAGGCCGACATCCGCATGGCCGAAATCGGAGATGGCGACGCAATCCGTGGGATGTCGCATCAATCCTGCGCGTCCTCGCCGGCCGGCGCCTCGGCATCCTGCGGCGGTCGCACGGTCCGACGAAGCGGATGCCGGTTCGGCCGCAAGATGACGCGGGGACGAGAGTTCAAGACCGACGACCATGTCCGATGATCGGTGGTTCCGTGCGCGATGCCTCGTCACGCCATCGGCGTGTGTCGACATGCCGGGAGGATCCGCGGCCCGACGCGTCGGCAGCCTGGGCCGTCGGCATGAGCGGCCTCGCAGCGGGCGGTTCGGCTCAGGCCACCGGCGGGTCCGGGTGGCGCACGGCGTGGTCGACCTGGGCGAGCACGTCGAGGGCGCGCCAGGGCTTGGGCATGTAGACGGCGCCCTGCGGCAGGCCGGCGATCCGCGCATCCGCGAAGCCCGACGTGACGACGACCCGCACGCCCGGCCAGAGCTGGCTCACCGCGCGGGCGAGGGCGATCCCGTCCATCCCGCCCGGCAGCCGCACGTCCGTGAACACCATGGCGACCTCGGTGCCGCGCTGCTTGAGGAGGGCCACCGCCTCCTCGCCGCTGCCGCAGGCGGCGACGTCGAGCACCGTGTCCCGCAGCAGCGCCACCGCGAGGTCGCGCACGGCCGGGTCGTCCTCCACCACCAGGACGAGCTGCGTCGGCTCGCCGGCCGGCCCGCGCCGTCCCTCCTCGCGCCGGCCGACCGCGTCGCGGGCGACCAGCAGCGCCACGAGGTCGCGCAGGCGCTCCGGCAGCGCCTCCTGCATGGGCGCCCCGAACAGGTCCTGCAGGCCGCGCCCGACGCCGTGCGCCACGGCCGCCTCCGAACTGGTTTGGGCAGGTTGGAACACCGTGTCCGCACGACGCATGTCAAACCCTCTTGCGGGGGCCGCACCGGCCTCCCGAACCGCCGCTATCGCAGGTTATGAGCCCCACGAAAGGGCAATGAGGCCGGGCGAGGTTGGTTTCAGCGTGGCGCTACGCGATCGTGAAAGGTGCACAAATCAGTCGAGCGCTCGGGATATGCCTGCGGCGGGGGGCGGACGCGCCCTCCGCCGCCGCCGATGATGGCCGAGACCTTGCCGGCCGGGCGTTCCGCCGCCGCGCCGCCGCACGGCCCGGCGGCGCCCGGGAATTCCCAGTCGCTCCGGGAACAACCCGAGAACCGATGTGTTGGCAACAGGCAGTGTGTGGCGTCTTGGCTCCTCTGCGGATCTCCTCCGAATACTGGGCCGTGCCGGTGAGGCGCGGCCCTTTTTTTCGATCGTGATTCATGTAAATGCGGGGAGGTTGCTGCACTAACCTATGTGGAGGTGAGGCCGGCGCGACCACCCTATGATCCCGCGTCGCGCCGCCGGCTCCCCGCCGCGCGGTGCGAAGCCGGCGGCCCGGGGGTGCCCGTCTCCTCCTCGATCCCTGCCCCCGGGCCGCCGGCGCCTCCGCCCCGGTCCCGACTCGCGGTTCCCAGAGGCATCGCTTAGATGTTCTGCTCCGAGAGCAGGATGTGAGGGCCGATGCGCTTTTCCGGAACCGATACCTACGTCGCCTCGCCGGATCTCGCGGTCGCGGTGAACGCCGCCGTGACGCTGGAGCGCCCGCTCCTGATCAAGGGCGAGCCGGGCACCGGCAAGACGGTGCTGGCCGAGGAGGTGGCCCGCGCGCTCTCCGCGCCGCTTCTGACCTGGCACGTCAAGTCGACCACCAAGGCCCAGCAGGGCCTCTACGAGTACGACGCGGTCTCGCGCCTGCGCGACTCGCAGCTCGGCGACCCGCGCGTCTCGGACATCCGCCACTACATCCGCCGCGGCAAGCTCTGGGAGGCCTTCACGGCACCGGAGCGGCCGGTGCTGCTGATCGACGAGATCGACAAGGCCGACATCGAGTTCCCGAACGACCTCCTGCTCGAACTCGACCGCATGGAGTTCCACGTCTACGAGACGGGCGAGACCGTGCGGGCGGCGCGGCGCCCGATCGTCATCATCACCTCGAACAACGAGAAGGAATTGCCCGACGCCTTCCTGCGCCGCTGCTTCTTCCACTACATCAAGTTCCCGGATCCCGAGACGCTGCAGGCGATCGTCGCGGTGCATTATCCGGGCCTCAAGCAGCGCCTGGTGGAGGAGGCCCTGCGCATCTTCTTCGAGGTGCGCGAGGCGCCGGGGCTCAAGAAGAAGCCGTCGACCTCCGAACTGCTCGACTGGCTCAAGCTGTTGATGGCGGAGGATATCGGCCCCGAGAGCCTGCGGGAGCGCGACCCGCGCAAGCTGATCCCGCCGCTGCACGGGGCGCTCCTGAAGAACGAGCAGGATGTCGCCCTGTTCGAGAAGCTCGCGTTCCTGAGCCGCCGCGACGGCCGCTGACGGAGGCAAAGCCATGCGCCGCCTGATCCTGCTGCGCCACGCCAAGTCGGACTGGCCCGACGGCGTCCCCGACAGCGACCGGCCGCTCAGCCGCCGGGGGCGCGAGGCGGCGCCGCGCATGGCCGCCTACCTCGCCGAGGAGGGCCTGCGGCCCGACCACGCCCTGGTCTCGCCCGCGCGGCGCACGCAGGAGACCTGGAGCCTGGTGGCGCCGGCCCTGCCGGGCGCCGCGCAGGAGACCGTGCCGGCCCTCTACGAGGCCTCGGCCAAGCGCCTGCTCGACGTGGTGCGGGGCGCCGACGACGCGGTCGCGACGCTGCTCCTCCTCGGGCACAATCCCGGCCTGCAGGAATTCGGCCAGCTGCTGCTCGCGGACGAGGACCGCGACGGGTTGCGGGCGCTGTCGCGGAAATTCCCGACCGCCGCCGTGGCGGTGATCGACCTCGCGGTCGGGGCCTGGGCGGAGGTGGCGCCGCACAGCGGCACGCTGGAGCGCTTCATCACCCCCAAGGCGCTCGGCGCGGGCGAGGACGACTGAACCGAAGCCCGGCTCGGCCGTTTCCGAGCGGCGGGTTCGGGCGCGCCGGAACGCACGCGCGGGAGGCCGTCTCCCGCGCGAGCGCGGCGCCGCCCGAGCCCCGACCGGTGACCTTAAGCGGAATGGCACGGCGCAATTCTGCTTGGACTGTTGGTTTCGCATCATTTTGCCGCCAAGCCGGTGGCCGCTTCGGCGAATGATGCAGAGGGAAGGGAGGCCCGCCCGATGACGCCAGCCGCCGCGGCGACCGAGCCGTCCTGAGCGCGCCGTGATCCTCCTGCCGCTGCTCGCCCTCGCGACCGCGCTGGGCCCCGGCGCGGACCGGGCCGCCGCGCTCGCCCGCGAGGGGCTGGCGGCGGCGGACGCCGCCGGCCGGCTCGCGCTCGCCCGCACCGCCCTGGCCGTGCCCGAGGCGGGG
This sequence comes from Methylobacterium sp. CB376, assembly GCF_029714205.1. Taxonomy (NCBI): domain Bacteria; kingdom Pseudomonadati; phylum Pseudomonadota; class Alphaproteobacteria; order Hyphomicrobiales; family Methylobacteriaceae; genus Methylobacterium; species Methylobacterium sp. CB376. Next base: position 6,811,455 of record NZ_CP121648.1, read on the forward strand.
CCGGCCCTCTACCGGCCTGAGGCCCGCGCGGTGTCGAACTGGCGCGAGGAGGCCCGCTTCTCGCTGCGCCCGCTCTCCCTCGCCCTGGTGGCCTTCGCGGCGCCGGCCGATCCCGCCTTCGTGGCGCGCTGCGTCAAGCTCAACAATTACTGGTGCATCAAGCGCGCCGGCTGGGACGGCGAGATCGGCGCCGACGCGGAGGGCCACACGGGCTTCGCCTCGGCCGAGCAGGGGGCCGACGCCGCGGTCGCGCTGCTGAGGCGCTACTACACGGTGCTCGGCCGCCGCTCGGCCCTGGCGATCGTGCGGCGCTGGGCCCCGGCCGAGTGCGCCGCGCCCGCGGCCGCGCTCGCCCGGCCTCCCGGCCCGGCCGGAGGCGGGGCCGCGCGGCGCCCCGCGGCGGTCCAGGCGGCGGCCATCCCGGCCTCGCCCGCGCTGACGGCCCTGGCGCCGCGGGGGATCGGCCGCACGCTGCGGGCGCGGTTCCTCGCCCGCCACGGCCGCGGCGGCCTCGCGCGCCCGGCGCCGCGCGCGGCGCCCCGCGCCGTCGCGCGGGCCGCGCCGGGTCTGCCGCCCGGCGCCGTCGCGCGGGCCGCGCCGGGCGGCCCGGCCCTGCGGATCCAGCCCTGGTCGGCGCTCGCCCGGCTCGGGGGCCGGACGCGCCCTCCCGTCCGGCCGAACCCGCCCCGGCCGGCCGCCTCGGTGCCGACGATCGCCACCGGCATCGGCGCGGCCCCGGAGCCCGCCGCCCCGGTGACGCCCGCCCGCCTCCTCGACGGGGACCGGCTCCTCGCCGAGGCGGCCGCTCTGCCCTCCCTGACCTCGCTCTCCTCGGTCGCCGCCCTGCCTCCGGCGCTGCGCCCGCCCGCCCCCCTGTGCGGCTCCGACGAGGCGCGCATCCAGGCCTACGCGCGCCGGATCGCCGAGAGCGTCGGGCTCGGGGCCGGCGACGATCTCGGCCTGTTCGACGCGCAGGGGAGCGCGACTGCCCGCCTCGCGCCGGTGCTCCTCGCCATGTCGGCGGTCGAACTCGGCAGTCTGCGGGCGAATCCGGCCCTCGTCGCCGAGGCGATCGCCCGGGCCGAATCCTCCCGGGCGCGGCTCTCCGCGCAGGCGCAATCCGCCGCGCAGGCGCAGCCCGCCGCGCCGGTGCGGCCCGCCGCGCGGGCGGAGGCGGAGGGGCTGGCGAGGCCGCATCAGCCGTGAGCGGCCCGGCTTCGTGAGCGCCCCCGCTCGCCGACCGCTCCCGGTCGCGGCGCGCCCTTGCGGAACGGCGAAGCCCGCGCCACCTCCCCGTCACCCATCGAGCGAGAGCGAAGTCCGTCCGTGCCGCCCCTCCTGAGCTTCGTCGAGCGGGCCGGCTCCGCCGCCCGCGCCCTCGCCGAGGCCTCCAGCGACCTCCTCGTCCAGCCGACCCTGCGGCTCGGCGTCACCGGGCTCGCCCGCTCGGGCAAGACCGTGTTCACGGCCGCCCTGGTGCATCAGCTCTCCGGCCTCAACCCGCTGCCGGCCCTCAGGGCCTCGCAGGAGGGCCGCCTGCGCCGCGCACGGCTGGTGCCCCAGCCCGACGACGACGTGCCGCGCTTCCCCTACGAGGAGCACCTCGCGGCGCTGACCGAGGAGCGGCGCTGGCCGCGCTCCACCGACCGGATCAGCCAGCTGCGCCTCGCCATCGCGTACGAGCGGGCGGCCGGCTGGCGGCCCGGCCCCGCGAGCCTGATGGTCGACATCGTCGATTATCCGGGCGAGTGGCTGCTCGACCTCGCCCTGATCGAGCAGACCTACGAGGGCTGGTCGCGGGAGACGATCGCGGCCGCCCAGCGCCCCGGCCGCGCCGCGCTGGCGGCGCCCTGGCTCGACCTCCTGCGCGGCCTCGACCCGAATCAGCCCCTCGACGAGGTCGTGGCCGAGCGGGCGAGCGACGCCTTCAAGGCCTATCTGGCGGCGGTGCGGGCGGGGCCCGAGGCGGTCGCCACCACGCCGCCCGGGCGCTTCCTGATGCCGGGCGACCTCGCGGGCTCGCCGGCCCTGACCTTCGCGCCCCTCCTCCTCACCGGCCCGACCGGCCCGGACAGCCTCGGCGGCCTGATGGAGCGCCGCTTCGAGGCCTACAAGGGCCGGGTGGTGACGCCCTTCTTCCGCGAGCATTTCCAGCGCATCGACCGGCAGATCGTGCTGGTCGACGTGCTCGCCGCGGTGGATGCCGGGGCGGCGGCCCTGGCCGAGTTGGAGGACGCCCTCGACCGGGTGCTGATGAGCCTGCGGATCGGGCGCAACAGCGTGCTGTCGCGGCTGTTCGCGCCGCGGGCCGACCGGATCCTGTTCGCGGCGACGAAGGCCGACCACCTCCACCATTCCAGCCACGACCGGCTCGACGCGCTGCTGCGCCTCCTGGTGGCCCGCTCCCTGCGGCGCACGGAGGCGGCGGGGGCGCGGGTCGGCACGGTGGCGCTCGCCTCGGTGCGGGCGACCCGCGAGACCCTGGTGCACGAGGGCCCCCACACGCTGCAGGCGGTGGCGGGCACGCCGGAGGCCGGCGAGGCGATCGGCGACGACGTCTTCGACGGCGAGACCGAGGCGGCGATCTTCCCCGGCGAGTTGCCCGAGCGGCCCGAGGCGGTGCTGGAGGGGGCGGTGGAGCCCGGCTCCCTGCGCTTCCCGCGCTTCCGCCCGCCGCGCGTGCCGGCGGACGCGCTCGGCCGGCCGGGCCGGCTGCCGCAGATCCGCCTCGACCGCGCCCTGCAATTCCTGATCGGCGACCGCCTCGCATGAGCCTGCCCCCGAAGCCCCGGGCCTTCCGCCTGCCGCCCGAGCCGGGCCCGCCCGGCACCGAGACCCCGCTGGCCGAGGGCGTGCGGGTGGTGGAGCAGCCCTTCGAGATCGTGGACGCCGCCGACGGCGTGCCGGTGCCGGTCGCGCCCCGCGCGGGTCCGCCCTGGGCGACGCTCCTCCTCTCGGCGCTCGGCGGCCTCGCGAGCCTGGGGATCGGGCTCGCGGTCGAGCGGCTGATCGCCGACCTCTTCGCCGCCGCCCCCTGGCTCGGGGCGGTGGCGCTGGCGCTCCTCGCGCTGGCGGCGGTGGCGCTGCTGGCGCTGGTCTGGCGGGAGCTCGCCGGCGTGCTGCGCGAGCGGCGCATCGAGGCGATCCGCGAGGCGGCGCTGGCGGCGCTGGCGAGCCGCGACCACACCGCCGCCAAGGCGGTGGTGCGGGAGGTCGGCACCCTCTACGCCGAACGGCCGGGCCTCGCGGCGGCGCGCGGGCGCCTCGACGCGGTGGCCGACGCGATCCTCGACGTGGAGGACCGCCTGGGCATCGCCGAGCACGAATTGCTCGGCCCCCTCGACCGGCTGGCCAAGGCCGCGGTGGCGGACGCGGCCAAGCAGGTCTCGGCCGTGACGGCGCTCAGCCCGCGGGCGATCGTGGACGTGGCCTTCGTGGTCTTCGCGGCGGTGCGGCTGCTGCGCCGGGTCGCGACGATCTATGGCGGGCGGCCGGGCCTGTTCGGGTTCCTGCGGCTCGCCCGGGCGGCCTTCGCGCATCTCGCGGTGACGGGCGGCGTCGCGGTCGGCGACAGCCTCGTGCAGCAGGTGCTGGGCCTGGGGCTCGCGGCGCGGGTCTCGGCGAAGCTCGGGGAGGGGGTGCTCAACGGCCTGATGACGGCCCGCTTCGGCCTCGCGGCCCTGGCGGTCTGCCGGCCGCTGCCCTTCCTGCGCGAGCCGGCGCCGCGGATCGGGGACGTGGCGGGCGAACTGATCCGCACCGGCGAGGCGGAGGGCTGAGGCGGGATCGTCAGGTGGGAGCCGCCTCGCGCGGGCGGATCGTCTCGTAATCGTGCGTCGCCGCCGCCTTCGAGAGATCGTGCGCGGTCTGGAGGTTGACCCAGAACTGGGCCGTGGTGCCGAAGTAGCGGCCGAGCCGGAGGGCCGTGTCGGCCGTGATGCTCCGGCGCTCGCGCAGGATGTCGCCGATGCGGTTGTGCGGCACCCTGATCGCCTCCGCGAGTTGGCGGGCGCTCAGGCCGAACGGTTTCATGAAGTCCTCAAGGAGGACTTCGCCAGGATGGGTGCGGATGCGCGGCATACGATCTCGGTACCTCAATGATAATCGACGATCGCGACCTCCTCGGGACCGAGGTCTGTCCAGCGAAAGCAGATGCGCCATTGGTCGTTGATGCGAATGCTGTGCTGGCCCGCGCGGTCGCCCTGGAGAGGTTCCAAACGATTGCCTGGCGGGCTGCGCAGGTCGTCGAGGTCGACCGCGGCGTCGAGCGCATCGAGCTTGCGCAGGGCGATACGTTCGAATGCCCGCCACCGCGGATGACAGATGCCATCCTCATGCAGGGCGCGCGCGTGCTTGTCAGCGAAGCTCTGGATCATCTCCGGCCGGCATGCGGTACGATTCCCGTACCACAAACCGTCGGCAGCTTCAACGAAGGTGCCAGAGGCGATCACGCCGTTGCGCACGCCCGAAGCGTCGGGGGAAGGGGACATCGGCGAGATCGGTTCGCTCGCCAGGGATCTCCCCTGGCAGGGACGTCTCCGCCGCGATGGCGGATCGTCCCGTCGGACCGCTTCCTCGCCCGACGGACGCGACGGCCGGGCCGGCTCCCTCAGCCCATCGGCAGCCCGACGTAATTCTCCGCGAGCACCGTCTGGGCGGCGACCGAGCCGCGGATATAGGCGAGTTCCGCGACCTGCATGCGGCGCGCGAAGGGATCCATGTCGGGGAAGCGGTGGGTCAGGCCGGTGAACCACCAGCTGAACCGCTCCGCCTTCCACACCCGCGCCAGCGCCCGCGCCGAGTAGCCGTCGAGCCCGGAGGCATCGCCCTCACGGTAATGGGCCACCAGCGCCTCGCCCAGCATCGCCACGTCCGAGACGGCGAGGTTCATGCCCTTGGCCCCGGTCGGCGGCACGATGTGCGCGGCGTCGCCCGCCAGGAAGAGCCGCCCGTGGCGCATCGGCTCGGCCACGACGCTGCGCAGGGGCGCGATGCTCTTCTCGAAGGAGGGGCCCCGCACGAGGCCAGAGGCCGCCTCCGGCCCGAGCCGCAGCGCCAGCTCGTCCCAGAACCGCGCGTCCGGCCAATCCTCGATCCGCTCGTCGAGCCCGACCTGCACGTAGTAGCGGCTGCGCGTCGGCGAGCGCATGCTGGCCAGCGCGAAGCCGTTGCGGTGGTTGGCGTAGATCAGCTCGTGGTTGACCGGCGGCAGCTCCGCCAGGATGCCGAGCCAGCCGAACGGGTAGACCCGCTCGAAGACCCGCAGCACGTCCGGCGGGATCGCCGCGCGGCCGACCCCGTGGAAGCCGTCGCAGCCGGCGATGAAGTCGCACGAGAGGCTGTGCGCCGCGCCGCCGCAACGGTACTCCACGCGGGGACGCTCGCCCGCGACGTCGCGGAGCGCCACGTCCTCGGCCTCGAACACGATGCGCAGGCCCCGCGCCTCGGCGGCGTCGAAGAGGTCGCGCATCACCTCCTGCTGGCCGTAGACCGTGACGGCGCCGCCGGTCAGCGCGGCCATGTCGATGCGGAAGATCTCGCCGTCATAGGCGAGGTTGGTGCCGGTATGGACGAGGCCCTCGGCCTTCAGCCGCCCGTCGAGGCCGAGTGCCTCCAGCACCGCGACGGTGCCCTGCTCCAGGACGCCGGCCCGCACCCGGCCCTCGACGTAGTCGCGGGTGCGGCGCTCCAGCACCACGGCGTCGATCCCCGCCCGGGCGAGGAGGTGGGCGAGGAACATTCCGGCCGGACCGGCCCCGATGATCGCGACCTGGCAGCGCATCCGCGTCTCCTCCGTGTGGCGTGTTCGCGGCGCCCGGCCGAGTCGAGGCGGGGGCCCATCCGGGGACAGGATGCGCGCGGCGCGCGCCCCTGGCGATGGACGCCGCGGCGAATAAATTGGATTTTCCGCCGCCGAGGCCGCCGCGCCGGAGACGCCGCCCCGATGCCCTCACTGCCCGCACAAGCACCTGCGGTGCCGCACTTCTTCCTGTACGGCGAGGCGCCGCGCGACGCCGACGACCGCTTCCTGCACTTGGAGGCCCTGGACGACCGCAGCCGGCCCAACCGCTGGCGCATCCGGCCGCACGTCCATGCCGGGCTGCACCAGATCCTGCACCTGCCGCGGGGCGGGGGCGTGATGCGGGCGGAGGCCGAGAGGATCGCCTTCGCGGGGCCCTGCTTCCTCCTGGTGCCGGCGGGCACCGCCCACGGCTTCCGCTTCGCGCACGAGACGGTCGGCACGGTGCTGACCCTGTCGGACCGCTACCTGCGCGACCTCGCCCGGCGCGAGCCCGACCTCGCCGGGCTGTTCCGGGCGCCCGCCGCGCTCGCCGAGACGGCGCCGAGCGGGGCCGGCGAGTGCCTCGCGGAGCTCGCCCGCGAACTGACCTGGGCGGCGCCCGGGCGGCGGGCGGCCCTCGAAGGGCACCTGCTCGTCCTCCTGGTCGCGGTGCTGCGCCACGCGCGCGCCGCGCAGGGGCCGCCGGCCCCGCCGGGACCGCAGGCGGTGCTGGTGGCGCGCTTCCGGGAGGCGGTCGAGGCGCGCCACCGGGAGGAGCGGCCCCTCGACGCTTACGCGCGCGACCTCGGCGTGACCCCGGCGCGGCTGCGCGCCGCCTGCCGGGCGGTGACCGGCGAGAGCCCCGGGCGGATCGTCCGCGACCGCCGCCTGCTGGAGGCCAAGCGCACGCTGCTCTACTCGGACCTCAGCGTCGCCGAGGTGGCCTACAGCCTCGGCTTCTCGGACCCGGCCTACTTCTCGCGCTTCTTCGCCCAGGGCACCGGGGAGCCCCCGCGCGCGTTTCGCGCGCGGCGCGGCGCGACGGGGTGAGGGCGATGCGGGGCCAGGACCTGACGAGGCGGGGGATCCTTCGCGGCGCGGCCGGCGCCGTCCTGGCCGGGAGCGGGCCGGTTCGGGCGCAGGTGAGCGGCGTGGCGCGGCGGAGCATCCCGTCGAGCGGCGAGGCCCTGCCGGTGATCGGGCTCGGCACCTGGATCGGCTTCGACGTCGGCGAGGAGGAGGCCGGGCGGGCCCGGCTCGGCGCGGTGCTGCGCACCCTCCTCGACGGCGGCGGCCGGGTGATCGATTCCTCGCCGATGTACGGGCGGGCCGAGGCCGTGGTCGGCGACCTCCTCGCCGAGGCGGGGACGCGGCCCCGGGCCTTCCTCGCCACCAAGGTCTGGACCCGCGGGCGGGAGGCCGGGCTCGCGCAGATGCGCCAATCCCTCGCGCGCCTGCGCACCGACCGCGTCGACCTGATGCAGGTGCACAACCTCCTCGACTGGCGCGTGCACCTGCCCGTTCTTCGGGCCTGGAAGGAGGAGGGCCGGATCCGCCATCTCGGCCTCTCGCACTACACCGAGAGCGCCTTCGACGAGGTCGAGGCCGCGCTGCGGGCCGAGCCCGTGGACGTCCTCCAGATCAACTACGCCCTCGACGACCGGGCCGCCGAGGCGCGCCTCCTGCCGCTCGCGGCCGAGCGGGGCGTCGCCGTGCTGGTCAACCGGCCCTTCGGCGGGGGCGGCCTGCTGGCCCGCCTCAAGGACCGCCCGCTGCCCGGCTACGCGGCGGAGCTGGGCTGCGCGAGCTGGGCCGAGATCCTGCTGAAATTCGTGATCGGCCACCCGGCCGTGACCTGCGCCATCCCGGGGACGGGCAGCCCCGCGCACATGGCGGCCAACCTGCGGGCCGGCACCGGGCCGCTCCCGGACGCCGCCCTGCGCCGCCGGATGGCCGAACTCTGAATGCCGGTTCAGGTTGAACGAAGTTCAGACCGGCCCGCGCCGCGGATCAGTCAAGCTCTCGACGGCCTGAGGCGCGGCAAAATGCTCTGTTTTTCGTGTACGGCCAAGATGGAACTGGGCCGCATTGCCCCATTTCTGCCCCCTCCGCCGCTATAACCCGGCTCATCCACGCCATCGCCGCGGCGAGCGCGACGGGACCCGACGGTTCCGGGCGCGCCTGATCGGATCGCGCCCGGCTCTTCGTCTTCGAGGGGGAAGCATGCTCATCAAGTCTGCCGTCATTGCGCTCGCGCTCGGTGCAGGTCTGGTCTCGGCAGGTCTGGTCTCGGCGCTGCCGGCGGTCTCGGGCGAGGCGCGCGGCTACAACGGCACCTGGGCCGTGCAGCTCGTCACCGAATCCGGCATGTGCGACGCGCGCACGAGCGTGTCGCTGGCGGTGCGCGACGGCGACGTCCGGCTCGCCTCGGCGAGCGAGGGCGCCTCGGTGAGCGGCCGCATCGGCGAGGACGGCAGCGTCGGCCTCACGGTCCGCAAGGGCCCGGCGAGCGGCGCGGCCTCGGGCCGGCTCCAGGCCACCTCGGGCTCCGGCACCTGGACCGTGTCCTCGCTCTGCACGGGCCGCTGGACCGCCCGCCGCACGACCCGCGTCGCGCAGGCGGAGTGAGCGGGGCGGCCCGATCGGCTCCGGCGCGCCGCCTCACGGTCCCGTCGCGCCCCCCGGTGCGGCGCTCCCGGGGAAGCCGCCGGTCTGGCGCAGCGCCTCGCCGAGGATCATCGCGGCGGCGACCGCGACGTTGAGGGAGCGCAGGCCCGGCCGCAGCGGGATCACCACCCGGGCCTCCGCGGCGGCGTGGACGGAATCGGGCACGCCGGCCGATTCGCGCCCCACCAGCAGGCAATCGTCCGGGCGGTAGGCGAACTCCGTGTAGGGCAGGGCGCCCGCGGTGGTGGCGAGCACGAGGCGCAGCGACGCCCGCCGCCGCCACGCCTCGAACTCCGCGAAGGAGCGGTGCCGCGTGATCGCCACGTGGTCGAGATAGTCGAGGCCCGAGCGGCGCAGGTGCCGGTCCGAGACGTCGAAGCCCGCCGGCTCGATGATCTCCACCGCCGCCCCGAGGCAGGCGGCGAGCCGCAGCATCGTGCCGGTATTCTGGGGTATGTCGGGCTGGTAGAGGGCGAGGCGCAGCATCGGGCGACGGGCTCGAAGGGGGGCGTGCGGCATCGCCCCCCGGTTGGCAGGCCGTCAAGGCGGAATACCTGAGGGGGCGCGCAATCCCGCGAAAGGCCCCTCATGTTCCTCGACTGGCTCGAGCGCCGCATCGACCCGTTCGCGCCCTTCGACGAGGGGCGCCAGCCCCCCGGCACGGTCACGGGCTTCGCCGGCACCTACCTGCGCCCGGTGCGCGGCGCCCTGGTGGTGCTGTTCTTCGCCGGCCTCGCGGCCGGGATCGTCGAGGCGTCGCTCTACCTGCTGATGGGCTGGTTCGTCGACATCCTGGCGACGTCGCGCCCCGACACCCTCTGGGCCGAGCACGGCACCGGGCTCATGCTCGCCGGGTTCCTGGTGCTGGTGGTGCGGCCCGCCCTGTCCTGGCTGCACGAGGCGCTCTCGAACCAGCTGGTCGTGCCCCAGACCACCAACATGGTCCGCTGGCGCACGCACCTCTACACGCTCGGCCACTCGCTCTCCTACTTCCAGGCGGATTTCGCCGGGCGCCTCGCCAACCGGGTCACGCAGGTCGGCCCGGCGGTGCGCGAACTCGCGGTCGTGTTCATCGACACGCTGCTCTACGTGGCGATCTTCGCCGCGACGGCGGTCGGACTGTTCTCCTCGATCAGCCCCTGGCTGGTCCTGCCCGTCCTGGTCTGGATCGCCGCCTATGCGGGGCTGACGCGCTTCTTCGTCCCCCGCGCCCGCGCCCGCTCGCTCAAGGTCGCCGACACCCGCTCGGCGCTGATCGGGCGCATCGTCGACAGCTACACCAACATCCTCACCGTCAAGCTCTTCGCCCGCGATCGCGAGGAGCGCTCGGCGGTGCGCGAGGCGACCACCGCCCACACCGACGCCTACCTGCACTCGTTCCGGCTGATCACCGCCACGACCTCGACCCTCTCGCTCCTGAACTCGGTCCTGATCTGCAGCACGGCGGGCGCCGTGCTCCTGCTGTGGTCGCAGGGCCGGATGACCACCGGCGAGGGGGCGGCCGGCCTTGCGCTGGTGCTGCGCCTCATCGCCATGTCGGGCTGGGTGATGCAGACCGTGCGCGGCCTGTTCGAGAATATCGGGGTGATCCAGGAGAGCATGCAGACCATCGCCCGGCCGCACGCCATCGTCGACCGGCCGGGCGCCTCCGACCTCGTCGTCGGCGAGGGGCGGATCGACTTCGAGCGCGTCAGCTTCCATTACGGGCGCGAGGACCGGGGCGTGATCGAGGAGCTGAGCCTGACCATCCGGCCGGGCGAGAAGGTCGGCCTCGTCGGCACCAGCGGGGCCGGCAAGACCACGATCACCTCGCTGCTCCTGCGCCTGCACGACCTCGAGGGCGGGCGCATCCTGATCGACGGACAGGACATCGCGGGGGTGACCCAGGCCTCGCTGCGCCGGCAGATCGCCGTGGTGACCCAGGACACCTCGCTCCTGCACCGCTCGATCCGCGACAACATCGCGTATGGCCGGGTCGAGGCGGGCGAGGCGGAGATCGTGGCGGCGGCCAAGCTCGCCCACGCCCACGACTTCATCCAGGACCTGGAGGACCACAGGGGCCGGCGGGGCTACGACGCGCAGGTGGGCGAGCGGGGCGTGAAGCTCTCCGGCGGCCAGCGCCAGCGCATCGCCATCGCGCGGGTGATCCTGAAGGACGCGCCGATCCTGATCCTCGACGAGGCGACCTCCGCCCTCGATTCCGAGGTCGAGGCGGCCATCCAGGGCTCCCTCGACACGCTGATGCGGGGCAAGACGGTGCTGGCGATCGCGCACCGGCTCTCGACCATCGCGGCCCTCGACCGGCTGATCGTGCTCGATCGCGGCCGGATCGTGGAGGAGGGCCGCCACGCCGACCTGATCCGCCGCGGCGGGCTCTACGCCCGCCTGTGGCAGCGCCAGTCGGGCGGGTTCCTCGGGCTGGGCGAGGGAGAGGGGGAGGGATTCGATCAGGCGGCGGAGTGATCCGGGATCCGGTCGATCGAAGCGGATCCCGCGCCCGACCGGGGCGGGGCCGGGGGGCTCCCGGCCGCCCCGTCACTGCGCGTTGCGGAACGGCTCGTACTTGGTCAGGCCGCGCAGGAGCTGGCCCAGGAAGGCCTGCTCGCCGCCGCTCGTCGGCGTCGTGCGGGAGATGAAGTCGAACACCCGCCCGTCCTGCTCGCCGTAGAGCGCCACGCGCTCGACCTTGAAGCCCTGGTTGAAATAGACCGCCAGCACCCGCTGGCTCTCGGCCCGCTCGCCCAGGAACATCACCGTCCGCTTGGTGTTCTGGCTGATATAGTACCAGGACTTGTTGCCCACGGTGGAGACCGTGGTGGGCGTGCCGAGGAGCTGGAGCACCTGTTCGGCGCTGGTGCCCGGCTTCACCTGGGCGACCGCCGCCTCGTCGATCAGGTAGCCGTGGCGGAACTCTTCGCCGATCACGCAGCCGGCCACCGACAGGCCGAGCAGACCCGCCGCGGCGAGGCGGGTGAGTGACGGGATGAAGCGACGCGGCATCGCGACCCTCTGGAACACGCGAAGGGACGGCGCCCTTGCGCCGGAACGGAGCGCTGCCGTACCCCGGGGTTGTGGCGTTGGCAAGGCACGGCCAAGGTTGGACGGGCGCCGCGCGGGGCTGCCGCGGGGCGCTGATCCGCTTGGCCGCGCAAGGGCTTGGGAGACGAATCGGCGATGATCCGCAACCTGTTCCGGCGCGAGGACGGGCGCCGTCGCGCCATCGAGGCGTTGCACATCCGCATCAACGCGGCCGCCCGGGTGCCCGCCCTCTACCTCGCGCTCGGGGTGCCCGACACCGTCGAGGGCCGCTTCGAGACCCTCTGCCTCACCGTCATCCTGGTGCTGCGCCGCCTGCGCCAGCTGCCCGCCCCGGCCGAGGACGTCGCCCAGGACCTGGTCGATTCCGTCTTCGCGCAGCTCGACTCGTCGCTGCGCGAGCTCGGGGTGGGGGATCTCGGCGTGGCCAAGCGCATGAAGAAGCTGGCCCAGGCCTTCTACGGCCGGGCCCGGGCCTACGACGCCGCCCTCGACGCGGGCGACGCGGCGGCGCTCGCCGCGGCGCTGGCCCGCAACGTGCTCGGCCGCGACGCGCCCGAGGCCGCCGCGCCCCTCGCCGCCTACGTGGTGGCCGCCGACGCCGCCCTCGGGCAGCACGACCTCGACCGGCTGATGGCGGAGGGGCCGGTCCTGCCCGACCCGGCGCCCTTCGGCCCCGCGGCCTGAGCCGCGGCCCCGGCGTGCCGGAAACCGGCCCGTCGCGGCCCCTGTTGAGACACCGCGCGCCCGGTGCCCGGACGGTCCCGGGCCGGCGCGTCCCGCCAGAGGAGTTGCCCCATGACCCCCGATCCCGTCGGCCCGCTCTCCCGCCCGGTCCTGGTCGAGCGCGCGCTCAAGGCCGGCGGGGAGATCGTGGTCGAGGCCGACGCCGAGGAGCGCGAGGCGCTCGCCCGCGATTTCGGCCTGCCGGCGATCCACGCCCTGACCGGGCGCTTCCGCCTCCAGGGCTCGCTGCACCGCCTGCGGGTGACCGGGACCGTCGAGGCCGCCATCGCCCAGACCTGCGTGGTGACCCTCGAACCCTTCGAATCCACCGTGCGGGAGGAGGTCGAGGTCGATTTCGCCGCCCCGGACGCCTTCGCGGGCACGCCCGCCGAGGATGCCGACATCCCCGACCCGATCGTCAACGGCCGCGTCGATCTCGGCAGCCTGACCGCCGAGTTCCTGGCGCTGGGCCTCGACCCCTATCCGAGGAAGCCCGGCGTCGCCTTCGAGCCCCCCGAGGCGGGGGCCGAGGAGACGCCCTTCGCCGGCCTGCGCAGCCTCAAGGGCGAGTGAGGCGGGGCAGAATTCGTTTGCGGCCCGGCGCCGGGCCGCTATTTTCCGCCCCGCCGCGGCACACCCTGTCCGCCCGCCGCCGGAACGAGGCTCGTCGATCCCCCCATGTCCCAGAGAGTGCGCATCTCGCTCGACGCGATGGGCGGCGATCACGGTCCCACGACGGTCGTGCCGGGCGCGGCGATCGCCCGGGAGCGCCACCCCGAGACGACCTTCCTGATGTTCGGCGACGAGGCCGTCCTGCGGCCGATGGTCGAGGCGGAGCCGCGCCTCGCCGGCGCCGTCGAGATCCGCCACGCCAGCCTCGCCATCGGCATGGACGAGAAGCCGAGCCAGGCGGTCCGCGCCGGGCGCGGCAAGTCCTCGATGTGGAAGGCGATCCAGGCCGTGCGCGACGGCGAGGCGGAGGCGGCGGTCTCGGCCGGCAACACCGGCGCCCTGATGGCGATGTCGAAGATCTGCCTCAAGACCATGGCGCAGATCGAGCGGCCGGCCATCGCCTGCCTGTGGCCGACCGTGCGGGGCGAGAGCGTCGTGCTCGACGTCGGGGCGACGATCGGCACCGATGCCGAGCACCTCGTCGAGATGGCGCTGATGGGCGCCGCCATGGCCCGCATCGTCTTCGACCTCGACCGGCCGACCGTGGGCCTGCTCAACGTCGGCACCGAGGAGATGAAGGGCAACGAGGCCGTCAAGGAGGCCGCCCGCCTCCTGCGCGAGGCCGACCTGCCGACCCTGCGCTACCACGGCTTCGTCGAGGGGACGGATCTCGGCCGCGGCACCACCGACGTGGTGGTGACCGAGGGCTTCACCGGCAACATCGCGCTCAAGACCGCCGAGGGCACCGCCAAGCAGATCGGGCAGTACCTCAGGAGCGCGATGAGCCGGACGCTGATGGCGAAGATCGGCTACCTGTTCGCCCGCGGCGCCTTCGAGGCCCTGCGCGAGAAGATGAACCCGAGCCGGGCCAATGGCGGCGTCTTCCTCGGCCTCGAAGGCATCGTCGTCAAGAGCCACGGCTCGGAGGACGCGCAGGGCTTCGCGGCCGCCATCGACCTTGCCACCGACATGGCCCGACACGACCTGATGCGGACGATCCGCGAGATGCTCGAGGCGACGCCGGCCGCCGCCTCGGCCTGAGGGAGGAGACCCGGACCCCATGACCCGCCTTCGCTCGGTGGTGCGGGGCTGCGGCTCCTACCTGCCGCGGACCGTCGTCACCAACGACGACCTCGCCGCCCGCGTCGACACCTCGGACGAGTGGATCGTCCAGCGCACCGGGATCCGCCAGCGCCACATCGCCGGCCCGGACGAGACCACCTCGGTGCTCGGCATCAGGGCGGCCCGCGCGGCGCTCGCCGAGGCCGACATCGACCCGGCGAGCATCGACCTCATCATCTGCGCCACGTCGACGCCCGACCACACCTTCCCGTCGACGGCGACCCAGATCCAGGACGGCCTCGGCATCCACGGCGGGGCGGCCTTCGACCTGCAGGCGGTCTGCGCGGGCTTCGTCTACGGCGTCGCCACGGCCGACAAGTTCCTGACCACCGGCGCCGCCCGCCGCGCCCTGGTGATCGGCGCCGAGACCTTCTCGCGCCTCCTCGACTGGGAGGACCGCACCACCTGCGTGCTGTTCGGCGACGGGGCCGGCGCGATCGTGCTGGAGGCGCAGCCGGGCGAGGGCCATTCGGGCGACCGCGGCGTGCTCACCAGCCACCTGCGCTCGGACGGGCGCTACCGCGAGAAGCTCTACGTCGATGGCGGGCCCGGCTCGACCGGCACCACCGGCAAGCTCAGGATGGTCGGCAAGGAGGTCTTCCGCTTCGCGGTCGGGTCGGTGACGGACGTGATCAACGACGCCTTCGCGGCCACCGGCACCCGCGCGGAGGATCTCGACTGGTTCGTGCCCCACCAGGCCAACCGCCGCATCATCGAGGCCTCCGCCGACAAGCTCGGCATCGCCCGCGAGAAGGTCGTCCTCACCGTCGACCGGCACGGCAACACCTCGGCGGCCTCGATCCCGCTCGCCCTCGACGCGGCCTGCCGGGACGGGCGCATCGCGCGCGGCGACCTCGTGATGATCGAGGCCATCGGCGGCGGCTTCGCCTGGGGCAGCGCGCTCATTCGCTGGTGATCGCGCTGGTGATCGCGCGGGCGATCGGGCTCGGGTGATCGCGCGAAAAGGAGCCGGGCGCCCCGTTGACCCAGCGGGCGTGCCAGATTAGCGTGCGCGATCATAGACATATGTCGGTTTCTTGAGAACGCGCCGGGGAGCATCAGGATGGCAGGCAAGACGGTCACGCGGGCCGACCTGACCGAGGCCGTCTACCAGCGGGTCGGCCTGTCGCGGACCGAGTCGGCTGCCCTGGTGGAGACGGTGCTGTCGGAGATCTGCACCTGCCTCGCCTCGGGCGAGACCGTGAAGCTGTCCTCCTTCGGCTCCTTCGTGGTGCGCGACAAGGGCAAGCGGGTCGGGCGCAACCCCAAGACCGGGGTCGAGGTGGCAATCGAGCCGCGCCGCGTCATGGTGTTCAAGCCCTCGAACGTGCTCAAGGCGCGCATCAACGGCGGTGCGGCCGAACCGGACGACGAGTGACGCGAGCGGGCGCTTGAGCGGAGCCGGCCTTCCGCGCGCCCGGCGCGGGCGGCGGGGCTTCGCGTGAGCGGGCCCGCGGCAGGAGGTCCCGCGCATGACGATGCTCGTGGCCGCCGGGGAGCCGGGCGGCGAGAAGGCCCCGGAGGCGTTCCGCACCATCAGCGAGGTGGCGGACGACCTCGACCTGCCCCAGCACGTGCTG
Organism: Methylobacterium sp. CB376; assembly: GCF_029714205.1. Taxonomy (NCBI): domain Bacteria; kingdom Pseudomonadati; phylum Pseudomonadota; class Alphaproteobacteria; order Hyphomicrobiales; family Methylobacteriaceae; genus Methylobacterium; species Methylobacterium sp. CB376. The sequence goes on from NZ_CP121648.1 coordinate 6,827,040, forward strand.
CGGTTCTGGGAAACCCGCTTCACCCAGATCCGGCCGCTCAAGCGCGGCGGCAACCGGCGCTACTACCGGCCGGAGGACATCGACCTCCTGCGCGGGGTGCGCCAGCTCCTCTACGGGCAGGGCTACACGATCCGCGGGGTGCAGCGCATCCTGCGCGAGCGGGGCATGCGCTTCGTCCAGGCGGTGGGGCGGGGCGAGCAGGTGGCGCCCGCGGCCTATCCGGAGGCCGAACCCCCCCGCGAGGCGCCGGCCGGGCCGCCCCTGGCGCCGGAGGACCGGGCGGCGCTGAGCCGCCTCCTCGACGACCTGCGCGCCTGCCGGGAGCGGCTCGCGGCCTTGCGGGATCGCCGCGCACGCGAAATAGTGTCGTGCGACGAGAACCTTGCGGAATGACCGGCGTTCCCCGCTCATGGCCGACCAGCCCCGCCACGCTTCGCCCGCCACCGCGCTGATCGCCCGGCTGATGCGCATCGTGCGCACCTGCCCGGAGGCGACGGCGGACGTGCTCGAACTCGTGCTGCTGGTGAGCCAGATCGAGGCCCTGACCGCGGTCGACCGGGACTACCGGGACGCCAAGCGGGTGATCGCCCGGCTGCGCCACCCGCTCTGGGACATGGCGCCCGACCAGCGCGCCGTGCTGCGCCGGGCCGCCGACACGATCCGGGAGGTCTGCGGCCTCGCCGAGGCCGACATCCCGCCCGACCCGATCGCCGATGCGGGCGAGCGGGAGCGGGTCGAGGCCCAACTCGCCGCGGCGCTGGCGGCCGAGTTCACGCCGGCCCAGATCGCCAAGGTCACCGGGGCGGTGATGGCGGTGCTGCAGGCCTCCGGCAGCGGGCGCGCCGCCGAGCACGGGAGCGGCTGATGTTCGGGGATTATCCGGTCGAGGGGCGGGGCTACTGGCTCTGGCTCGGCGGCATCGCGCTGCTCGGGCTGTTCAACCTGCTCGTGATGCTCACGCTGCACTGATGCCGACGGGCCGCGAGGCCGACGCACCGGGCCGTCGCCCGTCTCGAAGGGACGACACAGGCCGACGGCGTGACGCGGCATCGAGGACGGAACCGAGGGTCGTGAGACGTGACCGTCGAGACGGGGCGCCCGCGGGGCGCTTTCGGACCCGCGGCCCCTCGACGGCCCCCGGGCGGCTCCCCACATGCGGGCCGCAGAGCTTCCCCGGAGAAAGCCCTCATGATCCGCCCCATCGTCGCGCTCGCCGCCAGCGCCCTCCTGGTCGGTCCGCTCCTGGCCAGTCCGCTCCTGGCCGGCCCGGCCCTGGCCCAGGCGGCCAAGACCATCGAGCGCAGCGTCGCGCCGGGCAAGCAGATCCTCCTGCTCACCGTGCCCAACCTCAAGAAGGATTGCTCCCTCGGTCCCCAGCCCGAGCTGAAAGTGACGGCGCCGCCCAAGAACGGCGCCCTGATCCAGCGCGCCGGCCGCCGCAAGACGCCCGCCACCTATCGCTGCCCGAACGTCGAGGCCAACGTCCAGGCCATGTTCTACGAGAGCAAGGCCGGCTTTACCGGTACCGACGAGCTCACGGTCGAGGTGAAGGGCGCGGACGGCACCATCTCGGTGCGCGTCATCAAGATCAAGGTCGGCGGCGGCGAGACCAAGAGCGACACTACCGACCTGTGAGGAACGCCCGGCCCGGCGCGGCGTTTCCTCCTGACGGCGGCCGCGCGGCCATCCGGGCGGGGGCCGCGCCGCGGCGGCGCGAAGGCCGCGGCGGCGTCGCAAGAACGGCGGCGGGCGTGTCCTTTGCGACACAGGCGGCCGGGCCGGATGGCTTTCGCCTTGGTGGGCCTGCGACTTTCCGAAAGGGCACGGGGCCCGCACCGCGCCCGCACGCTGCTGTCGGGCCCCGACGACGAGGCCTGCGCAGTTTCCCGCCCTCGCCGCACTGCGACAAACATGAGGATATCGATTGCATCGGAGCCGGGACAGGATGAAGCTGGCGATGTCGTGAGGGTTCGGAATGCCAATGCCGTCAGCGAGCGATCTGTTTCAGACCTTTGCCCGCAGCTACGAGGCCCGGCGTGACGCGGAACTGTCGCTCTCGGAGTACCTCGAAGCCTGCCGCGACAACCCCTTGATGTATGCGAGCGCGCCTGAGCGCATCCTGGAGGCGATCGGCCAGCCGGAGCTCGTCGACACCGCGCGGGATTCCCGCCTCGGCCGGATCTTCATGAACCGGACGATCCGGACCTACCCGGCCTTCTCGGAATTCTACGGCATGGAGGAGACGATCGAGCGGATCGTCTCCTTCTTCCGGCACGCCGCCCAGGGCCTGGAGGAGCGCAAGCAGATTCTCTACCTGCTCGGCCCGGTCGGCGGCGGCAAGTCGTCGCTCGCCGAGCGCCTGAAGTCCCTCATGGAGGTGCACCCGATCTACGTGCTGAAGGCCGGCAACGATCTGAGCCCGGTCTTCGAGAGCCCGCTCGTCCTGTTCGACCCCGAGACGATGGGCCCGGCCATCGAGGAGCGCTACGGCATCCCGCGCCGCCGCCTCACCGGTCTGATGAGCCCCTGGTGCCTGAAGCGCCTCGACGAGTTCGGCGGCGACATCACCCAGTTCAAGGTCGTGAAGGTCCGCCCCTCGCGCCTGCGCCAGATCGCCGTCGCCAAGACCGAGCCGGGCGACGAGAACAACCAGGACATCTCCTCGCTGGTCGGCAAGGTCGACATCCGCAAGCTCGAGACTCTGAGCCAGGCCGATCCGGACGCCTATTCCTACTCGGGCGGCCTCAACCGGGCGAACCAGGGCATCCTCGAATTCGTCGAGATGTTCAAGGCGCCGATCAAGATGCTGCACCCGCTGCTGACCGCCACGCAGGAGGGCAACTACGTCGGCACCGAGAACATCGGGGCGATCCCCTTCACCGGCATCATCCTGGCCCACTCGAACGAGGCCGAGTGGCAGAGTTTCAAGACCAACAAGAACAATGAAGCCTTCATCGACCGCATCTACGTCATCAAGGTTCCGTACTGCCTGCGCGTCACCGAGGAGCAGCGGATCTACGAGAAGCTGATCTCCGGCTCGGAACTCGCCGAGGCGCCCTGCGCCCCCGGCACGCTGGAGATGCTGGCGCGCTTCTCGGTGCTCTCGCGCCTGCGCGAGCATCCGAACTCCAACGTGTTCTCGAAGATGCGGGTCTATGACGGCGAGTCCCTGCGCGAGGTCGATCCCCGCGCCCGCTCGCTCCAGGAGTACAAGGACTCGGCCGGCGTCGACGAGGGCATGGACGGGATCTCGACCCGCTTCGCCTTCAAGGTCATGGCCGCGACCTTCAACCACGACACCACCGAGGTCTCGGCCGACCCGGTCCACCTGATGTACGTGCTGGAGCAGGCGCTGCGCCGCGAGCAGCTCCCGCCCGAGACCGAGAAGCGCTACCTGGAATTCATCAAGGGCGAGCTCGCGCCCCGCTACGCCGAGTTCATCGGCCACGAGATCCAGAAGGCCTACCTCGAATCTTACCACGATTACGGTCAGAACCTGTTCGACCGTTACATCGACTACGCGGATGCCTGGATCGAGGATCAGGACTTCAAGGATCCGGAGACCGGGCAGCTGCTCAACCGGGAACTCCTGAACCAGGAACTCACCAAGATCGAGAAGCCGGCGGGGATCGCCAACCCGAAGGACTTCCGCAACGAGGTGGTCAAGTTCGCCCTGCGCTCGCGGGCCCAGCACGGCGGGCGCAACCCGTCCTGGACCTCCTACGAGAAGATCCGCGAGGTGATCGAGCGGCGCATGTTCAGCCAGGTGGAGGAGCTGCTGCCGGTGATCTCCTTCGGCTCGAAGAAGGACAGCGAGACCGAGAAGAAGCACGGCGAGTTCGTCGAGCGGATGCGGGCGCGCGGCTACACCGAGCGGCAGGTGCGGCGCCTCGTCGAGTGGTACATGCGCGTCAAGCAGGCGGGCTGACGGGCCGGCGGGCCCGAAGCCCGCCGCGCCCCGCGCGGTTGCGGATGCCGGAATCCGTCCGGTAGGGTAAGATGGCGTGATCGGAAGTTCGGCCTGATGCACATTATCGATCGGCGCCTCAATCCGGGCGGCAAGTCCCTGGCGAACCGGCAGCGCTTCCTGCGCCGGGTGCGCGACGTCGCGCAGCGCGCGGTGCGCGAGGCCGCGCGCGACCGCGACATCCGCAACATCGACAAGGAGGCGAGCGTCACCGTCCCGGTGGACGGGGTGCGCGAGCCCCGCTTCAGCCGGGCGCCCGGCACCGGCGTGCAGGACCACATTCTGCCCGGCAACAAGACCTACATCGAGGGCGACACGATCGAGCGCCCGCCCCGCGGCCAGGGCGGCGGCGGGGGCGGCCAGGCCGGGGAGGGCGGCCAGGATTCGGAGGATTCCTTCCAGTTCATGCTGACCCGGGAGGAGTTCCTGGAACTCTTCCTGGAGGACCTGGAACTGCCCGACCTCGCCAAGAGGCGCCTCGCCGTGGTCGAGACCCCGGCCCTGCGCCGGGCGGGCTACATGGTCTCGGGCTCGCCCGCGAACCTCGCCCTCACCCGGACCCTGCGCAACTCGCTGTCGCGGCGCATCGCCCTCAAGCGCCCCAAGCACGAGGATCTCGCGGCGCTCGAGGCCGACCTCGCCGAGGCCGAGGCCCGCGCCCCCGACGCGCCCGAGACCGTCGCCCTGCGCGAGGAGGTCGCGCGCCTGCGCATCCGCAGCCAGCGCATCCCCTACATCGACCCGATCGACCTGCGCTACCGCCGCTTCGAGCCCTATCCGCGCCCGGTCGCCCAGGCGGTGATGTTCTGCCTGATGGACGTCTCGGGCTCGATGACCGAGCACATGAAGGACCTCGCCAAGCGGTTCTACATCCTGCTGCACATCTTCCTGGTGCGCCGCTACAAGCACGTCGAGATCGTCTTCATCCGCCACACCGACCACGCCAAGGAGGTCGACGAGGAGACCTTCTTCGGCTCGCGGGAGACCGGCGGCACCCTGGTCTCCTCGGCGCTGGTCGAGATGAAGCGCATCGTCGCCGAGCGCTACAACCCCGAGGACTGGAACATCTACGCCGCCCAGGCCTCGGACGGCGACAACGTGTCGAGCGACTCGACCACCTCGCAGGAACTCCTGCGCGGCGCGATCCTCCCAGCCTGCCAGCACTTCGCCTACCTGGAGGTCGGCGACGAGACCGGCCCGCGGGCCGGCTTCGTGGAGCACCGCACCACCCTGTGGCGCACCTACGAGCCCGTCGCCAAGGCCAACCCCGTGCTCGCCATGCGCAAGGTCAACCACCGCCGCGACATCTACCCGGTCTTCCGCGAACTCTTCGCCCGCAAGGCCGGGCAGGAGCAGGCCCCGGCCTGAGCGCCGCGACACTGCCACGATGCGGATGAACCCTGTGCCGCCGACGCCGTGAAGAGAGGTTCGAGGTCCGATGAATGCACCGACCACCGGGGTGATGCCGCGGCCGGCCCTGGTCCGGGCGGGGGAGCCCCTGTTCACCGGGAATGACTGGGACTTCGACACGATCCGGCGCATCCACGACGCCTGCGAGGCCATCGCCGGCCCGGAACTCGGCCTGTCCTGGTACCCGAACCAGATCGAGATCATCACGGCCGAGCAGATGCTCGACGCCTACGCGTCGATCGGCATGCCGCTCTTCTACAAGCACTGGTCCTTCGGCAAGCACTTCGCCCAGCACGAGGCCGGCTACCGCCGCGGCCTGATGGGCCTCGCCTACGAGATCGTGATCAACTCGAACCCGTGCATCTCCTACATCATGGAGGAGAACACGGCGACGATGCAGACGCTGGTGATCGCCCACGCCGCCTTCGGGCACAACCACTTCTTCAAGAACAACTACCTGTTCCGGCAGTGGACCGACGCCGAGGGCATCCTCGACTACCTCGACTTCGCCAAGGGCTTCATCTCGCGCTGCGAGGAGCGCTACGGTCACGCCGCCGTCGAGGCGGTGCTCGACGCCGCCCACGCGCTGATGAACCAGGGCGTGCACCGCTACCCCCGCAAGAAGCGGCCCGACCTGTCCTCCGAGCAGCGCCGCGAGCGCGAGCGCCAGGAGCACCAGGAGCGGATGTACAACGACCTCTGGCGCACGCTGCCGGCGCGGGCCAAGACCGACAAGCCGAACCTCTCGGTCGAGCGCCGCCGCGCCCTGCTCGAATTGCCGCAGGAGAACATCCTCTACTTCCTGGAGAAGGTGGCGCCCCGCCTGCAGCCCTGGCAGCGCGAGATCCTGCGCATCGTCCGCCACGTGGCGCAGTACTTCTACCCGCAGCGCCAGACCAAGGTGATGAACGAGGGCTGCGCCACCTACACGCACTACCAGATCATGACCCGCCTCTCGGAGACGGGCCGGATCACCGAGGCGGCCTACCTGGAGTTCCTGCAGTCGCACACGAACGTCATCCGGCAGCCGACCTTCGACGACCGGCATTACGGCGGGCACAATCCGTACGCCATCGGCTTCGCCATGATGACGGACATCGCCCGGATCGCCAGCGAGCCGACCGAGGAGGACCGGGCGTGGTTCCCGGACATCGCCGGCTGCCGCGACCCGATGGGCGTGCTGCGCGACGTCTGGGAGAATTACCGCGACGAGAGCTTCATCGCGCAGTTCCTGTCGCCCCGCCTGATGCGCCAGCTGCGCCTGTTCCACGTCGTCGACGATCCCGACCGGCCCGAACTGCGGGTCGAGGCGATCCACGACGAGCGCGGCTACCGGCGCCTGCGCCGGGCCTTCGCGCGCCAGTACGACGTGGCGTGGCTCGATCCGGACATCGAGGTGGTGGATGTCGACCTGGAGGGCGACCGCCGCCTGATCCTGCACCACAAGGTGCTGAACCGGGTCCTGCTGCAGAAGGAGGACGCGCACCGGGTGCTCCAGCACCTCGCGGATCTCTGGGGCTACGACGTGGTGCTGAAGGAGGTCGATCCCGCCTCCGGCACCGTGCTCAAGGAGCACAATGCGAGCGCGCGGCCGACCTTCTTCTGAGTGTTTCGAGGGGGGTCCGAACGGATCGTTCGGATGCGGGGTCATCCCGACGGCCACGTCCCGTGACCCTTGGTTCGGGTCTCGGATTCTCGTCGGGCCATCGGCGTGATCTCGGCCATCCGAGACGGTCGACGGCCGGCCGCGTCGGCAGCCCGGGCCGTTGCCGTCACACCGCCCGGTCCTCCTCCCGCACCGCCCGCGCCGCCTCGGCCTGGGCGCGCGCGAACAGGTCCGGCACCTCGGCCGCGGCCGCGTCGAGGCCGCGCTCGCCCAATTCGCCGCGCAGCCGCTCCTTCAGCGCCGCGTCGGTGAGCGGGGAGGCGATGGTCTCCACCAGCCGGCGCGTATAGGCCTCGCCCTCCGCCTCCGACAGGCCGAGCCGCGCGCTCATCCAGGTGCCGATGATGCGGTTGCGCCGCACCAGGGCGCGAAACCGCATCTCCTCCTCGTGCGCGAACAGGGCCTCGGCGGCGCGCTCGCGCTCCTCGAACGGGGTCGTCATGGGCTCCTCCGTCCTTCTCTCGGCCAGGATGCTACCCTGATCGCGGGCGGATGCCAGGGCCCCCGATCCGGCCGTCCCCCGACCTGGAGGCCGCTCCAGCCGGTCGCTGCACCGGCGGGGCGGCCCGCCCGACCTCGACGGGATCGTCTTCGCGGCGCAGAGGCGGGCGAGCACGGCGCACCGGCCCCGGCCGAGACCGCGGGGGCGGTGCTGATGCTCGGCGGCGTGGTCGCGGCGATCCGCGCCTTCGCGGGGCGGCGGGCGCCCCGCTCACCTGTGCCAAGGCCGCCGCCCGAGCGGGCCCCTATCGCCGCGGCTTCGGGTTCTCCAGGAAGAAGCGCCACATCTCCCGGGAGGCGTCCGGGCCGCTTGGGTCGGTGTAGCTCGCGGCGGCGTCGCCCCCCGACCACGCGTGGCCGCTGCCCTGCACGACCCAGTGCTCGAAGCGCGGGCGGCCGCTCTCGTCCGCCAGGACGCTGCGCCGCCATGCCCGCCCGTTCGGCGCCACGCCGGCCTCCTCGCGCAGCAGGGTGCCGCCCGTCGCCGCGATGATCGCCGCGCCGTTGCGCGGATGCACGGTCGTGTCCTGGTCGCCGTGGAACACGATGGTGGGCAGCACCCGCTCCGGCCGGGACGACGCCTCCGCGCCCTCCCGCATCGCCCGCATGGCCGCCGGCAGGCCGCTCGCCGCCCCGGCGCAGAGCCCCGAATGGATGCCCACCGCCGCGAACAGGTCCGGATAGGCCGCCGCCAGGTTCGCCGCCGCGGCGCCGCCCGCCGACAGGCCCGCCACGTAGACCCGCCGGGGATCGACCGCGTAATCCTCCATCACCGCCCGGGCGATCCCGGCGATCAGCGAGGCCTCGCCGTGGTCGCGGCGCTGGTCGGCGCTGTTGAACCAGTTCCAGCAGCGGGCGTGGTTGGCCGCGGCGGTCTGGGCCGGGTAGGCGACCAGGAAGGTCTCGGCATCGGCGATCCGGTTCATGCCGGTGCCGGCCGCGAAATCGTCGGGCGACTGGGTGCAGCCGTGCAGCATCACCACGAGCGGCACCGCCCGGCCCCTGTAGGCGCCCGGCACGTAGAGCTTGTAGGCGCGCTGGCCCGCCGCGTTGGCGTAGTGGCGCGACAGGAACTCCCCGGGTCCCGCCTCGCCGGCCACCTCCGCGTCCGGGGCCGGCTCGACCAGCCCGTCGAGGAGCGGGGCGACCTTGCGGCCGATCTCCCGGGCGATCTCGCGCAGCCCCTGCGGGAGAGGGCGCAGCCCCTCCGCGAGGGGCCGAAGCCCCTCCGCGAGGGGCCGGTGCCCCTCCGGGTGGGGCATGGGGATCATGCGGGGTTCCGGCGCGGCCGGGCGCGGCGCCGCGCCCGCCGTCCAGGCCGGGGCGGCCGGCCGGAGTCCGGCGCGCCCGACCGCCTCGACCGGCGTCACTGCCGGGGACGGCTTTGCCGCCGGGGAGGGCTTTACCGCTTGGGAGGGTTGGGCCGACGCGGCGGTCTCGGCCGGGGCGGCGCGCGCCGCGCCGCCCGGCAGGGCGCGCAGGGGCGTCGGGTTGACCTTCGCGGCCGGCGCGGCGGGGGCCGGTTCGGCCGGAGCGGGGCGCTCGCCGCGGACCACCCGCTGGATCACGGACAGCGCTTCGCCGAGGCGCCCGGCCCGCGTGAGGCGCGTCGCCTCGGCCATGCCGGGGAGGATCTTCTTGCGCATGGGAGCCTCGTCCTTGAGGACGCGAGAGGAGCCGGCGCCGGGCGGTCGGGCCCGGCGCGCGGAGGGGCGGCGGACCGCCGTCAGCGGATGCGGTCGGCCAGGGCCGCCTTGACGGCGGGGCTGGCATGGAGGGCGCCGAGCACCTCCACGGAAGCGATGGCCGCGCGGGCGAGGTCGGGCGTCACGTCGGAGGCGATGGTCGCGAGCCCCAGCACCCGGATGGCGAGCGGGGTCCCCGCGTCGCGGGCCGCCTCCAGATCCTCCCGGGCGAAGTGCCGCAGGCCGAGTTCGACGCGCTTGCGCGCCATCGCCTGCCGGGTCGCCTCGCCGTGCCGGTCGATCTGGTTGCGGATCGCCGTGCGGATGAAGTCGGTGCGGTTGGCGTAGAACCCGTCGCGGACCAGCAGGTCCACGTGCCCGAGATCGACGTAGCCGAGATTGATCGTGATCTTCTCGCTGTCGCCGGCCCGGGGCCGCAGCTCCTGCACGCTTCCGCTCATCGGCGCCATCCTGTCGCCATCCGACCGGATGGAACATGCCCCGTCTTCGCGGGTGCAGCAAGTGCGGTGCAGCAAAAATCTCGCCGGGCGCCCCCTCCGAAGGGCGTAAGGCCGCACCGGGCCGGGAGCGTTGAGACGTTTGCAACCCTCTGTTAAGCGCGCGCCAAGGCACAACAGGAGGATGCGCCATGTGGAATCAGGTCTACGACCCGTTCGGGAATGCCTGGCTGTCGACGATCGCGGCGGCGGTTCCGGTCGTGGCCCTGCTCGCGCTGATCGCCAGCGGCAAGGTGAAGGCCCACATCGCCGCCGTCATCTCGCTGGTCATCGCCTTCGTGGTGGCGACGGCCTTGTTCGGCATGCCGGTGGGCCTCGCGACCCGCGCCACCCTCCTGGGCGTCGTGACCGGCATGTTCCCGATCGGCTGGATCATCCTCAACGTGATCTTCCTCTACCGGCTCACGGTGGAGAAGGGCTGGTTCGCCACCCTGCAGCAATCGGTGGCCGGAATCACGGCGGACCGGCGGCTGCAGCTCCTCCTCGTCGCCTTCGCGTTCGGGGCCTTCTTCGAGGGGGCGGGGGGCTTCGGCACCCCGGTCGCCGTGACGGGGGCGATCCTGATCGGGCTCGGCTTCTCGCCGCTCGCCGCCTCGGGCCTCTCGCTCATCGCCAACACGGCGCCGGTGGCCTACGGGGCGCTCGGCGCGCCGATCCAGGGCCTCGCCTCGGTGACCGGCTACGACCCCTACCTCCTCGGGGCGATGATCGGCCGGCAGCTCCCCTTCTTCTCGCTGCTGGTGCCGTTCTGGCTGATCGTGGTCTTCGCCGGCTTCCGCGGCATGACCCAGATCTGGCCGGCGGTCCTGGTCTGCGGCGCCTCCTTCGCGGCGGCCCAATTCGTGATCTCGAACTACGTGAATCCCTGGATCGTCGACATCGGCGCCTCGCTCGTGTCGATGGGGGCGCTCGTCGCCTTCCTGAAGGTCTGGCACCCGTCCGAGATCTGGACCTCGACGGCGCTGCGCACCCACGACGATTCCCTGGCCTACGCGCCCGCCCGCCCCGCCTCCCTGGGGGCCGCCGCGACCCCGCCCGCCGCGAGCCGGCGCGAGATCATGATGGCCTGGGTGCCCTGGATCATCCTCTCGGTGATCGTGGCGATCTGGGGCACGGGCTGGTTCAAGAGCCTCGTCAACCCGCTCTTCACCTGGCGCTACGAGGTCGAGGGCCTGCACAACATGGTGATGAAGGTGCCGCCGGTGGTCGCCAAGGCGCACCCGGAAGCGGCCGTCTTCCTCTTCACCTACATGTCCTTCACGGGCACGGGCGTGCTGTTCGCGGCGATCATCTCGGGCCTGATCATGGGGTTCGGCCCGATCCGGCTGGTCCGCGCCTACCTGGAGACGATCTGGGTGCTGCGCACCTCGCTGATCACCATCGCGGCGATGCTGGCGCTCGGCGTGCTCACCCGCTACGCGGGGGTGGACGCCACGCTGGGCCTCGCCTTCGCGGGCACCGGGATGCTCTACCCGTTCTTCGGCACCCTGCTGGGCTGGCTCGGCGTCGCGCTCACCGGGTCGGACACGGCCTCGAACGTGCTGTTCGGCGGCCTGCAGCGCATCACCTCCGAGCAGCTCGGCCTCTCGGGCATCCTGATGGCGGCGGCGAATTCCTCCGGCGGCGTCATGGGCAAGATGATCGACGCGCAGTCGATCGTCGTGGCCTCCACCGCCACCGGCTATTACGGCCAGGAGAGCCGGATCCTGCGCTTCGTGTTCTGGCACTCGATCGCGCTCGCCTGCCTGGTCGGCGGCCTCGTCATGCTGCAGGCCTACGTGCCGCCCTTCACCGCCCTGGTGCTGCACTGAGGGCGGCGATGGACCCGACGCTCTACGAACTGGCGGGCGCCGATCCGGACCGGCGCTTCTCGCCCTTCTGCTGGCGCATCCGCCTCGCCCTGGAGCACAAGGGCCTGTCCTTCGCGGGCCGGCCCTGGCGCTTCACCGAGAAGGAGGCGATCGCCTTCGCGGGCAGCGAGACGGTGCCGGTGCTGGTCGACGGCGAGCGCGCCCTGGCCGGGTCCCAGGCCATCGCCGCCCACCTGGAGGAGGCCCATCCGGACCGCCCGAGCCTGTTCGGCGGCCCGGCCGGGCAGGCGCTCACCCGGGTGATCGTCCACTGGACGGACGGGGTGCTGCACCCGGCGCTGGCGCCGCTCCTCCTCACGGAGATCCTGGCGGTGCTCGACCCACGCGACCGGGACTACTTCCGCCGCACCCGCGAGGCCCTGTTCCGCAAGCCGCTGGAGGCGGTCTGCCCCGACCCGGAGGCGCAGCTGAAGCTGCTGCGGCGCACGCTCTCGCCCGTGCGGGTGAGCCTGCGCGAGCAGCCCTATCTGGGCGGCGAGGCGCCGCTCTACGCGGATTTCGCCGTGATGGGCGCCTTCCTGTGGGCGCGGGGCGTGAGCGCGCGGCCGCTCCTGGACCCCGACGATCCGGTCGAGGACTGGCGCCGGCGCATGCTGGCGCGGCTCGGGCCCGACTCGCGGGCGCTCACCGCGGCCTGACACCAACGGTCTTGTCTCGGGACCGTCGGTTCCGTTCACGGGACAGGACTGCGACTGCCCCGGATCGGTGATGCTCGCCGCCTGATCCAGGCAAAGTGAGCAGGACCCACCGACGCGGGGCATTCCCGGATGCCGCCCGCGATCCGTCGCGGTCTCGCTCACAGGCGCGGCCCTCCGAGCGTGAAGCCGCCATCGACCAGGATATCCTGACCCGTGACGAACCGGGCATCGTCGGAGAGGAGCCACGCGACGGTGCCCGCAACGTCGTCGGGTGTCCCGTTTCGTCCCAGCGGTGCATGGGCGGCCAGCTTGGCTGAGAAGGCCGGATCCAGAACCGCGTCGGCCATCGGCGTCAGGATGATGCCGGGGCTGATGCTGTTGACGCGGACGTCGCGCGGCCCCTGCTCCAGGGCGAGCGTGTGCATCATGGCGATCAACGCGCCCTTGGTTGCCGCGTAGGCGCCAGCGCCGGGCATGACGCTGTTGACGGTCCACGAGGCGTTGATCACAACGGCGCCGCCTCGAAGATGCGGCAGGGAGTGCTTGATCGAGAGGAAGGTTCCCAAGAGGTTCGTGCCGACAAGCTCTTCGAAGTCGGTCGCGTCCGTCTCGGCGAGCGGCTTGAATGCGCCCAGAACGCCGGCATTCGCGAAAAGGCCGTCGATGCGGCCGTTGGCGCGCGTCGCTTGCCGGACCATGGCCTCGACCTCGGCCGGGTTGCCGATGTCGCAGGCGACGGGCAAGGCCGAGCCGCCTTCCGCGGCGATCTCGGCAGCGACCGCTTCGAGGGGTTCCAGACGCCGCCCGACGAGAACGCTGCGCGCGCCCTCCCTGGCGAGGCGGATCGCGGCCGCGCGCCCCATGCCGGTTCCCGCACCCGTGACGACGACCGTTTGTCCCGCAAACCGCGTGAGCATCACATCCAACTCCTTCGAGGACGGCTTTCGAGGAGTCGTAATTGATGCCGGCTTGAACGATAATGAGGCAAATCATCGGGTTATTATGAAGGAATATCATTGAATGGACATCGTGCGCTGCATGCGGGCGTTCGTTGCGACGGTGCGGGCCGGTTCGATGAGCGCCGCTGCGGCGGAGCTGGGGCAATCTCCGGCAATGGTCGGACAGCAGATCGCGGCGCTGGAGGAACGCCTCGGCACGCGCCTTCTGAACCGCACGACGCGGCGTCAAAGCCTGACGGATTTCGGGGCGAGCTATGTCGAGCAGTGCCGCGACATTCTGGAGCGCATCGCGCTTGCCCAAGAGGCCGCGGAGCTTCAGCAGACGCGGGTACAGGGTCGATTGCGGATCACGGCGCCCACCACCTTCGGCGCAGAGGCGCTGATGCCGGCACTTGGCGGCTATCGACTGACCGCACCCGATGTGGAACTCGACATCACCCTGTCGGATCGCAATGTCGATCTCGTCGAGGAAGGCTTCGATCTCGCCTTCCGCATCGGCGCGATCCAGGACAGCGCCATGATCGCCAGACCTCTGGCGCCCTATCGCATGGTGGTCTGCGCCGCGCCCGACTACCTCGCCCGCCGAGGAACGCCGATCCATCCGGACGACCTGGAAGGCCATGAAGCCATCGCTTTCACGCCTTCGGCGCGTTCGCCGTGGACATTCGCGAGGGGTGACGACGAGAGAGCGGTGACACCTCCACGCATGATCACCGTGAACAGCGGCCAGGCAGTCCGCGCAGCGGCGCGCGCGGGCCTCGGCATCATCATGCAGCCGGAGATCCTCGTGCGGCGCGATATGGAGACCGGCTGCCTTGTCCGGCTGTTCCCGGAGTGGCGGCTGGGTGACAGACCGATGTGGCTTCTCTACCACCGTGACCGGCGCATGACGCCACGCCTGCGCAGCTTCATCTCCTTCGCGACCGCGGCCTTCGGTGTCGCGTGACACTCGGATATTTCGGCTTCGCTCAGGCGCCGCGCGGGCTTGTCATCCGCATTCCGGACGTGATCGTCCGGCCGGACGTGATCGTCCGCACGGCGTCTGATTCCTCCCCGCGGAGTCCTGTGGACCCGGCCCGCGGGCGCGGATCGCGGCCCGGCCCGCCCGTGTTAGAACCCCGGTTCGGGTGAGTGCGGAGCCGTGATGACGATCAGCGTGGAGATGGGCGTGGCGGCCGGCCACCAGGCCGCCGCCCTCGATCTGGAGGAACTCCTCGCCACCCGCCTCCTCGTCCAGGGCAATTCGGGCTCGGGCAAGTCGCACCTGCTGCGCCGCCTGCTGGAGCAGAGCGCCGCCCATGTCCAGCAGGTCGTGATCGATCCGGAGGGCGACTTCGTCACCCTGGCCGACCGCTTCGGCCACGTGGTGGTCGACGGGGCGCACGGGGAGGCGGATCTGCAGCGCATCGCCGCGCGGGTGCGCGCCCACCGGGTCTCGGTGGTGCTGACCCTGGAGAGCCTCGACGTCGAGGCGCAGATGCGGGCCGCCGCCGCCTTCCTGGGCGGCCTGTTCGACGCCGAGCGCGACCATTGGTACCCGGTGCTCGTCGTCGTCGACGAGGCGCAGCTCTTCGCCCCGGCCGCCGCCGGCGAGGTCTCGGACGAGGCCCGCAAGGCGTCGCTCGGCGCCATGACCAACCTGATGTGCCGCGGCCGCAAGCGGGGCCTCGCCGGGGTCATCGCCACCCAGCGCCTCGCCAAGCTCGCCAAGAACGTCGCCGCGGAAGCCTCGAACTTCCTGATGGGCCGCACCTTCCTCGACATCGACATGGCCCGCGCCGCCGACCTGCTCGGCCTGGAGCGGCGCCAGGCCGAGAGTTTTCGCGACCTGGAGCGCGGCTCCTTCGTGGCGCTCGGGCCGGCCCTGTCGAAGCGCCCGCTGACCCTGCGCATCGGCCCGGTCGCGACCGCGCCGCGCTCGACGAGCCCCAAGCTCGTGCCGCTGCCCGCCCCCGCGGCCGAGGACCTGCGCGACCTCATCCTGACCCCCGCCGCCGACGAGCCGCCGCGGATGCCGGCGCCCCGCCCGGCCGCCCCGCGGCCCTCGCCGGTCGACCTGCTGCAGCAGCTCGCCCAGGCCCGGCCCCTGCCGCCGGAGCCCGAGGAGCAGCCCGCCCTCGGCCCGGAGGAGCGGGAGGCGGCCCTCGCGGCGATCCTGCGCGAGATCGCCGCCGACCCGGATGCCGGGCACCACACGGTCGCGGTGCTCTACCAGGATTTCCTGGTGCGCTGCCGCATGCGCCGGGTCGGGGCGCCCCTCGACCTGCCGGCTTTCCGGCGCCGGCTCGCGGTAGCGCGGGCGGGGCTCGAGGAGGGCGGGCGGGAGGCCGAGGCGGATGCGGTGCTCGACGCCTGCGCGGGCCTGCCGGAGGAGGTGCAGGGGCTGTTCCTGCTCCTCGCCCGCGCGGCCCGCGCCGGGGCGCCGTGCCCCTCGGACGAGGCCCTGGCGCGGGCGATCGGCTCCCGCTCGCCCGGCCGGGCGCGGCGGCTCCTCGCCTTCGTGGAGAGCCGCGGTGCCGTCGTCTGCCGGACCGATTTCCGCGGCAACCGGATCGTGGCGATCCCGGGCCTCGGCTGCGAGACCGGCCCGGGCGACCCCAAGGCGGCGCCAGGCGACCCCAAGGCGGCGCCAAGCGACCCCAAGGCGGCGCCGGGCGGCCCGAAGGGGGCGGCCGAGCCTCCGGCGGGGCTGTTCGCGGCCGAGTAGGGGGCCCTCAGGGGCGCCGCTCGCAGAGCGTCTTGACGTAGGTGGTGGCGTCCGGGCTGCGGCCGGCATGGGCCGCCATCGTGGGACCCATCAGCATGCATTCCTGGGGCGAATGCGCGGGCGCCGTCATCACGTCCTGCGCGGTGTCGCGGGTGCAATCCTTGGCATCGAGCGTTGAGGCGCAGACGAGCGCCACCACGAGCAGCACGGGCATCGGAACCTCCGACCGGGGGAGACCGGAATTCTAGAGCTGGTCTCTCGCCCGCCAAGGATCGACTCCTGCGGTATAGTGCACCGTTTCGGCACGGCCGCGGGCGGCTTCGCCGCCGCGCCCGCCACCCGCCTTCGGCCGTGCCGCCCCGGCCGGAGGGTGAGGGGGTCGGGCTCCGCCTCCCGGATCCGTCCCGGGCCGCCGGGATGGGCCGCGGCCCGCGTCGGGACGATGGCCGAGCACGGCGCATCCGCCGCAGGCCGGCACCGTGGCGGCGGTGCCGGATTGCGCCGCTCGCTCCACAAAGATGATGGGACCGCTGCGCGCCGCTGCCGGCGCGAGAGCCCGGTGAATCCGCGTAACATCGCAGAGTTTCAGCAAGGCCTGGGACGCCATGGCCTCGCATTTCGGCGCCGATCAGGTGAACGGCATCGTCAGTTCGCGGCGCCAGTTCGGCGCCCATCTGATGCCTGATCTTCAGGCCGCGGCGATGGCGCAGGTCGCCCCGTTCTCGCCCGTTCTGATCGGCCTGCATCAGCTTCACGACATGCTGCCGCTGACCGTTTCCAGTCTGCTGGTGCGCGGCGCCGCTCCGGACGAGTGCGCCGCCTGCGGCGACTGATACGCCATCCGGTTGATGGCTTCGCCCTCTCCCGTTCCGGCCATGCGGATGTCGGCGTCGCTCAGGCGCCGCGCGGGCTTGGGATCCGCTTGCTCGAAGCGGATCCCGGATCAGCCGCGCATCCTCCCCGGCGCGGGCGGCGCCGGGGCTGCGGCGCCGCCCCGGATCAGCCCTCAGGTGCCCGCCCGCAGCTCCGCCAGATGCGCGACGAGGCGCCGGGCGACCTCGTCCTTGGCCAGGGTCGGCCAGGTCTCGACCGCGCCGTCGCGGCCGATCAGCAGGATCGTGTTGCGGTCCCCGCCCATCACGCCCGTCCCCGCCGAGACGTCGTTGGCGACGATGAGGTCGCAGCCCTTGCGGGCGATCTTGGCGCGGGCATGGGCGACCACCTCGCGGGTCTCGGCGGCGAAGCCGACCACCAGGGGCGGGCGACCCTGCGCCCTCCGCGCGATGGTGGCGAGGATGTCGGGATTCTCCACGAGGGCGATGCCCGGAGGACCGCCCGGCCCCTTCTTGATCTTCTCGCCGGTCTCCGCGGCCGGGCGCCAATCGGCGACGGCGGCGGCGAAGATCGCGATGTCGGCGGGCAGGGCCGCCTCCACGGCGGCGAGCATCGCGCGCGCGGTCTCGACCCTGACCACCGTGACCCCCTTCGGGTCCGGGAGGGCGACCGGACCGGAGACCAGCGTCACCCGGGCGCCCGCCGCCGCGGCCGCGGCCGCGATGGCGTGGCCCTGCTTGCCCGAGGAGCGGTTGGCGATGTAGCGGACCGGGTCGATCGGCTCGTGGGTCGGGCCCGAGGTGACGAGGACGTGCCGCCCCGCCAGCGCCCCCGCCGGCGGATTCGCGAGGGGGTTGCCGGCGCGGCGCGCCAGCAGCGCCACCAGCGCCTCGGCGATCTCGTCGGGCTCGGCCATGCGGCCGGGGCCGGTCTCGGCCTCCGCCATGGCGCCCTCGTTCGGGCCCACCACCGCGACGCCGTCGGCGCGCAGGGTGGCGAGGTTGCGCTGCGTCGCCGGGTGCAGCCACATCCGCACGTTCATGGCCGGCGCGATCAGGATCGGCAGGGTGGTGGCGAGCAGCACCGTCGCGGCGAGGTCGTCCGCGTGGCCGCCCGCCATCCGGGCCATCAGGTTGGCGGTGGCGGGCGCCACCACTACCGCATCGGCCTGCCGGGCAAGCTTGATGTGGCCGATATCGGCCTCGTCGTCCCGGTCGAACAGGTCGGTATGGACCCGCTCGCCCGAGAGGGCGCCCGCCGCCAGCGGCGTCACGAAGCCCTGCGCGCCCTGCGTCAGCACGCAGCGCACGGCGGCGCCGCGCGCGCGCAGGCGCCGGATCAGGTCGAGGGACTTGTAGGCCGCGATGCCGCCCCCGATCACGAGCAGCACCCGGCGGTTCGCGAGGGGGAGGGGCACGGAATCGCCGGGAAGCAGGGAATCCTCGGGGAGCATGGGGGCCTCGTGGGCAGTCGGATCCGGCGGGCGGCGGCGCGCCCGGCGCCTCCTCGATGACCTCGTCCGCCCGCGCCAGCAACCCGTCCGGCAGGCCGAGGCCGAGCGCAGGGTGACGACGCGCGCGAAGGCGGTGGGCTGCTCCACCGGTGAGAACGGGCGGGGCGCCCCGCGCCTCCGCGAGGACCGGCTGCATGCGCCGGTTCGACGGAATGATCCGGGATCCGCTCGATCGAAGCGGATCCCGGATCACGCGCCTGCGCGGCGCCTGAGCGACGCCGACATCCGCATGGCCGAGATGGGAGATGGCGAAGCCATCAACCGGATGGCGGATGAGCGGAGTGGCGAGGATGGCGACCCGGGCGAGGGCCGGAAGGCGCCGCCGGGCCAGCTTCGGTTCACGGCGCGCGGTCGCGGGCGCTCACCGCGCCGCCTTCACCAGCGGGCAGCCCCCCTCGGCCAGGGGCCGGAAGGCCTCGTCGCCGGGGACCGTCGCCAGGAGCTTGTAGAGGTCCCACTCGCCCTTCGATTCCTGCGGCGTCTTCACCTGCATCAGGTACATGTCGTGGACCATGCGCCCGTCCTCGCGCACCCGGCCGCCCCTCGCGAACATGTCGTCCACCGGCATCTCCCGCATCTTGGCGACGACCTTGAGGGCGTCGTCGGTGCCGGCCTCCCGCACGGCCTTCAGGTAATGGGTGACCGCCGAGTAGACCCCCGCCTGATGCATGGTCGGCATCAGCCCGTAGGCCTGCTTGAAGCGCGTCGCGAAGGCGCGGGTCGCCTCGTCCCGGTCCCAGTAGAAGGCCGTGGTCAGGAGGAGCCCCTGCGCCACGTCGATGCCGAGGCTGTGCACGTCGTCGATGTTGATGAGGAGGGCGAGCAGGGTCTGCCCGCCCTGGACGATGCCGAATTCGTGCGCCTGCTTGATCGCGTTGACCGTGTCGCCGCCCGCATTGGCGAAGGCGACGAGCTTGGCCCCCGATCCCTGCGCCTGGATCAGGAAGGACGAGAAGTCGGCGGTGGCGAAGGGCGCCCGCACGGTCGACAGCACCTTGCCGCCGGAGCGCTTCACCTCGGCGGCGCCGTCCCGCTCCAGGGCGTGGCCGAAGGCGTAATCCGCCGTCACGAAGGCCCAGGTGTCGAGGCCCCGCTTCACCGCCGCCTGGCCCGAGACGTGGGACAGCGCGTAGGTGTCGTAGGTCCAGTGCAGGCCGGTCGGCGAGCAGGCCGGCCCGGTCAGGTCCGAGGTGCCGCCCCCGGACACGATCAGGATCCTGCCCTTCTCCCTGGCGATCTGCTGGACCGCGAGCGCCACCGAGGAGGTCGGCACGTCGAGGATCACGTCGACGCCGTCCCGGTCGTACCATTGCCGGGCGATGTTCGAGCCGACATCCGGCTTGTTCTGGTGATCGGCGGAGACCACCTCGATCGGCCTTCCGCCGATCGTGCCGCCGAAATCCCGCACCGCCATCTCGGCCGCGATGAGCGAGCCGCGGCCGGTCGAATCGGCGTAGACGCTCGACATGTCGGTGAGGACCGCGAGCTTGACCTTGCCGTCGGTGAGGACGGGCTCCTCCGCCCGGGCCGCCCCGGCGAGGGCGAGGGCGGCGAGCGGGGCGAGGAGGGCGCGACCCGTGGTCCGCCGCTGGCGTGCTGGCATCGGGCGCGTCTCCCGGAGTCTCGTGGGGGTCAGTGCAGGGCGAGGAGGAGGACCGCGCCCGCGATGGCCCAGAGCCCGAGAGTAGACCAGACGGCCCGCCGCGTCTCGGCCCGCAGCTTCCGCTCGAGCTTCGCGCCCTCGCGCGGCGCCTCCTCGTCGAGGCGGATCAGCAGGCGCTTGAGGCGCTGGGACAGGTCGGGGGCGTCGGCCAGCACGTCCGCGAGGGTCAGGGCGGCGCGGCCCGCCTGCTCGATCCGGCCGATCGGCCCGAGATTCCGGGCGAGCCAGGTGCGCACCACCGGCTCGGCGGTGGTCCACATGTCGAGGCGCGGGTCGAGGGAGCGCGCCACGCCCTCCACCACCACCATGGTCTTCTGGAGCATCACCAGCTCGGTGCGGGTGCTCATGTCGAACAGGGCGGTGACGTCGAAGAGCAGGGTGAGCACCTTGGCCATCGAGATCTCGTCGGCCCGGCGCTGGTGGATCGGCTCGCCGATCGCCCGGATCGCCTGGGCGAAATCGTCGACCGAGTGGTGGGAGGGCACGTAGCCGGCCTCGAAATGCACCTCGGCCACGCGCCGGTAGTCGCGCAGGATGAAGCCGAGCAGGATCTCGGCCAGGAAGCGCCGCTCCTTGATGCCGAGCCGGCCCATGATGCCGAAATCGACCGCGGCGAGCCGGCCCATCGGGTCCACGAACAGGTTCCCGGGATGCATGTCGGCGTGGAAGAAGCCGTCCCGGATCGCGTGGCGCAGGAAGGACTGGATCACCGTGCGCCCGAGCGCCGCGGTGTCGTGCCCGGCCGCCACGATCGCGGCGCGGTCGTTGAGGCGGATGCCGTCGATCCATTCGCTCGCCAGCACGTCGCGGCCGGTGAGCTCCCAGATCGGCCGCGGCACCCGGAAATCCTCGTCGCCCTTGATGTTCTCGGCGAATTCCGAGAGCGCGGCGGCTTCGAGCCGCAGGTCCATCTCCATGGCGACCGAGCGGGCGAGGGTCTCCACCACCTCCCGGGGGCGCAGGCGCTCGGCCTCGGGGCGCAGGATCTCGACCACCCGCGCCATGAAGCGCATGGCCTGGATGTCGCGGGCGAAGCGCTCGCGCACGCCCGGCCGCATCACCTTCACGGCGATGGTGCGCTCGGCCCCGCCGGGCTCGCGGATGCGGGCCCGGTGCACCTGCGCGATCGAGGCCGCCGCGATGGGCGGGCTGAGGGAGAGGAAGAGGGCGCCGACCCGCTGACCCAGCGTCTCCTCGATGGTCGCCACCGCCACCTCCTGCGGGAAGGGCGGCACCCGGTCCTGCAGGCGTTCGAGGTCGCGGGCGGCCGCGACCCCGACGATGTCGGGGCGCGTCGCCAGGAACTGGCCGAACTTGACGTAGGAGGGGCCGAGCCGCGTGAGCGCGGTCGGAAGCCGGGCGGTCGGCCCGAGGCCGCGGCGCTCC
This sequence comes from Methylobacterium sp. CB376, assembly GCF_029714205.1. Classification (NCBI taxonomy): domain Bacteria; kingdom Pseudomonadati; phylum Pseudomonadota; class Alphaproteobacteria; order Hyphomicrobiales; family Methylobacteriaceae; genus Methylobacterium; species Methylobacterium sp. CB376. The sequence continues at coordinate 6,848,358 of NZ_CP121648.1, forward strand.
AGCCGCCGGCCGAGCCGCAGGAAGGCGCGCAGGTGCGGGGGGAGGGCGGCCGCGTCCACGAAGGCGAGCGCGCCCTCGCGCGCCAGCACCCAGCCGACCTCGACGCCGCGCAGGAGGTGGAAGACCGCGCTCAGCACGACCGGCGGCCTCGCGATGCGGGGTCCGTCACGCGATCTTCCAGCCCGAATGGATGGCGCAGATCCCGCCCGAGAGCGGCCGATGCGTGACCCGGGAGAAGCCCGCCTCCTCGATCATGCGCGCGAAGGCGCCGGGCGTCGGGAAGCGGCGGATCGACTCGACGAGGTAGCGGTAGGATTCCCTGTCCCCCGCCACGAGCTCGCCGATGCGCGGGATCACCCGGAACGAGTAGGCGTCGTAGATCCGGTCGAGGCCCGGCACGTCCACGCGGGAGAATTCGAGGCACAGGAAGCGCCCGCCGGGCTTGAGCACCCGGAAGGCCTCGGCGAGCGCCAGCGGGATGCGCGGCACGTTCCGGATCCCGAAGGCGATCGTGTAGGCGTCGAAGGCATCGTCGGGCAGGGGCAGGGCCTCGGCGTTGCCGGCGACGAAGGCGATCCGCCCCTCGAAGCGCCCGCCGGCCCGCTCGCGCCCCACCGAGAGCATCGCGTCGTTGATGTCGAGGACCGTCACCTGCGTGTCCGGCCCGCCCGCGTCGAGGGCCCGGAAGGCGATGTCGCCGGTCCCGCCCGCCACGTCGAGGAGCCGGAACGGCCGCTGGCGCGAGGGGCGCAGGGTCGAGATCAGCGCGCTCTTCCAGGCCCGGTGCAGCCCGCCCGACATCAGGTCGTTCATCAGGTCGTAGCGCTTGGCGACGGAGCGGAAGACCTCGTTGACGCGCCCCTGCTTGTCGCCGAGGGGGACGCGCGAGAAGCCGAAATCGGTGCTGGTCTCGTCGGCCATCGGGGTCCTCCTCGCGCCGCCTCCATAGCGAAGGCGCGGGGTTCGCGCCATCCGGGGCCGGGCGGGCGGGGGTGCGGTTCTTCGCGCGGCCCTTCATCCGGCATCCTGTTGATGGCTTCGCCCTCTCCCATTTCGGCCATGCGGATGTCGTCTTCGCTCAGGCGCCGCGCTCAGGCGCCGCGCAGTCGCGTGATTCAGGGGCGCGGCTCGGCCGGGCCGGCCGCGTCCGGCGCATAGGTCCCGTCCCGGTCCCGGCGGATCGCGCCCCGCCCGGCCGGTGCCGTCTCACCGTTGCGCTCCCTCACCGCCTCCAGCGCCTTGCGCAGCGTTTCGGCCTCGGCGCTGCGCGGGTCCAGCCCGGCATTGAGCAACGTCGCGAAGCTCACACCGAGCTGGTCCAACCCCAGATGCTTCTCGATCAGGTCGACGATCATCTTGGGGTCCTTCTGCTGCTTCAGCAGCGCGACCGTGTCGGCGTCGAGCGACAGCCGCTTGCCGATCGCGACGACCTTCTCCTCGTCGGCCGGCTTCGCCAGCAGGGCGTTGAACTCAGCCTTGATCGCCGAGGCGAAATCCGTCAGCGACGCGTAGCGCGAGCGGTCGAGGCCGAACACCGCGCCGGCGCGTTCGAGCAGGCGGATCACCTGCTTCTCGGGCGTCACGGTGTTGACGCTGAACAGCGCCTGGCTGGCTGCGCCGGCATCGACACGGGCGGGTCCCTCCGAGAGGCGGCCTTCCCGCGCGCCGGGGCGCGGCGGGGCCGTCCCGGGGGTGGCGGGCGGCCGCAGAAGCAGAAGGGCCGTGGACCTGCTGGCGACGATCGCATTCATCATGGCGATTCTCCCAAAGGGCGGTGCCGTTCCGGGCCGTGCCGGTCGATCGCGCCGAGCGTTGCCGCCCGGTGCGCGACGCGCGCCGTTCCTGATCGCCGAACACCGTAAAAAACCCGTATGTGCGGCGCGCGAAGCGCGACTTGCGGGGCCATGACCCTAGGAAAACATGACGCACAATGTAGGAACTACTTCCGACGAACGGGGGCGACGCCGGATTTTCGGTCCGTTCTGCCCTGCCGGGCGCCGGCGGCGCGCAGCCCGCCGGCGGATTGCCCGGACGACGGGCCGCATGGCCTTCGCGGCCGCGAGACCTCATCTGCCGGCAACCTGTCCCTCCGAGAGCCGCGCGCCGCACCCGTCATGCCCGAACTGCCCGAAGTCGAGACCGTGCGCCGGGGCCTCGAACCCGCCCTCGTCGGCGCGCGCTTCACGACGGTCCACCTCGCCCGCCCCGACCTGCGCTTTCCGCTGCCCGCGCGCTTCGCCGCGCGCCTCACCGGCCAGCGGGTCGAGGCCCTGTCGCGGCGCGCCAAGTACCTCGTGGCCGACCTCTCCTCGGGCGACGCGCTGATCATGCATCTGGGCATGAGCGGGCGCTTCGACGTCGTGTTCCCGGACGGGCGCCAGCTCTCCCCGGGCGAGTTCTACCTCGAAGGCGCCCCGGGCCAGGCCAAGCACGACCACGTCGTCTTCGCGCTCTCGAACGGGGCGCGGGTGACCTACAACGACGTGCGCCGCTTCGGCTTCATGGACCTCGTGCGGCGGGCGGAGCTGGAGACCTGCCGCCACTTCGCCGGGATGGGGATCGAGCCGCTCGGCAGCGACCTCTCGGGCGAGGCGGTGGCGCGGCTGTTCCGGGGCCGGCGCACGCCCCTCAAGGCCGCGCTCCTCGACCAGCGGCTGATCGCCGGCCTCGGCAACATCTACGTCTGCGAGGCGCTGCACCGCGCCCGGCTGCATCCCGAGGCCGCGGCCGGCACCCTGGCCGACGCGGCGGGCCGGCCCACCCGCGCCGCCGCCCGCCTCGCCCAGGTGATCCGCGACGTGCTGACCGAGGCCGTCGCGGCCGGCGGCTCGACGTTGCGCGACTACGCGCACACGGACGGCACCCAGGGGGCCTTCCAGCACCGGTTCCGCGTCTACGACCGGGAGGGGCTCGCCTGCACGGCGCGGGGCTGCCGGGGCAGGGTGCGGCGGATCGTGCAGGCGGGCCGCTCGACCTTCTACTGCGAGACCTGCCAGCCGGCGCCCTGAGCGGAAGGGCGCGAGGCGATCCCGCCCGGCTTCGGCGCAGGAGGCCGGGACCGCGCCGATGTGCGCTCCCGCACTTTTGGGCGGAAGCTTCCGGGCTAGGGAGGAACCCGCGGGGACGCGTTGGCGTCGCGGCCCCGCTGCCCTCGATGGGCGTTTCCTCCCTAGACTTCGGGCCGCTCCTCGTGGGCGGCCTCTTTTTTGGGCCGTCCCGCGCCGCTCCCGCCATTCTCGAGACTCGTCGCGCGCCGGGAAACCGGGCCTGGCGGCCTAAGCCGGTCCCGGCCCGTCGCGCCAGCGGGCCTGCGCCTGCGCGACCCGCAGGGATCCCCTCCCGGCGCGGGTGGCCGGCGGCGGGACCGCCTCGCCGGCGAGGACGCGCCGCTTCAGGGCGAGGAGGTCGGGATCGCCGAACGCGGCGAGGAGCGCCTGGAAGGCGCGGTGGCGGGCGGCGTCGAACCCGCCCCCGGCGAGCGGGTGGGGCGGCTGGAGCGACCCGATTGGCACCAGCCCGGCCGGGATCGGGGCGGTCGCCGCGTGGCTGCGCCGCTGGCGCAGCAGCTTCGGCAGGATCTGCAGCCGCGGCCCGGCATCCTCCCCGGGCCGGGCCTCCCCCGGTGCAAGGCCTCCCCCGGTGCAAGGCCTCCGCCCGGTGCCCCCCGGCCAGCACGACGCGGTCGCAGGGCAGGGCCAGCAGGGCCGCGAGCACCGCCTCGGACGGCGCCCGCCCGCGCGCGGCGCGCAGGGCCGCGAGCGCCGCCCCGTCCCGCGCCCGCAGGCACAGGCGCGCGGCCCGCAGGCCGAGACCGAGGTCGAACAATTCGCCGTCGCGATCCTCCGGCCGCGCGGCGGCGCGATCCGGGCCGAGCGCCGTCACCCGGTCGGGCAGGCCGGTCGGGCAGGATTCGGCCGGCAGGCAGAGCGCGACGGCGTGGCTCCAGGCGCCCCCGCCGAGCGCCGTCTCGTACGCGAAGGCGCGCAGCGCGCCGGGATCCCCGAAGGCGAGCGCCCCTCCGGGCGCCACGGCGGCGAGGCGGCCGGGCAGGGGGCGGGCCCCCGGCGGGACGAGGATCGCCGCCCCGTAGGCGCCGAGGCTCCAGCCCGTGCGGGGATCGGCGAGCGCGCCGGCGATCAGGCCGCGCAGGGCGGCCGCATCCTGTCGTTGCCGCATGGGGGCCTGCCTTGAGCGCAGCGCAGCAAACCGTTACCTGTGCGCGGGCAGGGGGCGCCTGCGCTGGTGAGGGCGAGAGCGTGCAGGATCCGTCGCCGTTGATCCACGAGCCCGAACCCGCCGCCCGCAAGCGGGTCAGCGTCCGGGGCCGCCTGCGGAACTACTTCTTCACCGGCGTCATCGTCGCCGGGCCGCTGGCGATCACGATCTACATCACGTGGTGGTGCATCAGCCTGATCGACGGCTGGGTCAAGCCGCTCGTGCCCGCCACCTACCTGCCGGACCATTACCTGCCCTTCAACATCCCGGGGCTCGGCCTGCTGATCGCCTTCGTGGGGCTCACGCTGCTCGGCGCCTTCACGGCGAACCTCGTCGGGCGCTCGGTGGTGGAGTTCGGCGAGGTGCTGCTCGCCCGGACGCCGGTGATCTCGGGCCTCTACCGGGGCCTGCGGCAGGTCTTCGAGACGCTGTTCTCCACCAGCGGCACCTCGTTCCGCACGGTCGGCCTGGTGGAGTTCCCCGTCAAGGGAACGTGGTCGGTGGTGTTCCTGTCGGCGCCCGCCGGCCGCGACGTGCAGGCGGCCCTGCCGCCGGGCGGGGATTACGTGGGCGTGTTCCTGCCCTGCGCGCCGAACCCCACCACCGGCTTCTTCTTCTATCTCCCGCGCAGCGAGGTGATCGAGCTGCCGATCAGCGTCGACGACGCGGCCAAGCTGGTGATGTCGGCGGGCGTGATCCAGCCGGAGGACGCCCAGACCCGCCTGCAGGCGATGGCGGCCGGGTTGAAGGTGGCGCAGGTCGGCCCCGAGATGCCCGCGCGGGACAAGCAGGACGCGTGATCGGCCCCGCCCGGGCCGACCGGCGGGGGCGGATCACGCCCGGCGCGCGGCCCCGCGGGACGGCTGCGCCGGGGAGACCTCCTCGGCTTTCAGGCCGTAATACTCCGTGAGCATCGACCCGTACGACAGGGACGGGTAGGGCCGGCGGCGCGCGTAGAGCTCGGCGAGCGGCAGGTCGAGCAGCCTGTCGTTGACCTCCTGCGGCCGCTCGATCAGCGCGGGATCGAGCAGCAGCCCCTCCTGGCGGGCCCGCAGGCGCTCGGCCGGAGCTCCGAGATCGAAGACGAGCGGCGGCAGGCCGGCCGCGAGCGCGATGGAGAGCGCGTAGCAGTAGGTTTCCGGCCAGATCGACGGGATTAGCACGACGTCTGCCCCTTCCGCCTCGAGGAGGTCCATGGCCTCGTCGGGCGAGCGGTAGCGTCCGGTCTCGGTGACGCCGATCTCCGACAGCCGGTCCGTCATGGAGGTGTAGCCGACGACCGCGTAGCGGATCTGCAGATCCCGCAGCCTGGCGTCGAGCCCCAGGCTGTGGAGCAGGGCGACTCCCTTGTGCGGCCCGATCGCGCCGACGACCGCCACGCGCAGCACCTCGCCCCGGCGCAGGGCGGGGAGCGGGCGGGGCGTCAGGGTCTCGGCGTGGGGGCGCAGCGCGATCCGCGCCCCGGGCAGGAGCGGCCCGATCCGGGCGGCGATGTCCCGGGAAGGGGCGAAGACCGCCTCGGCCCCCGCCACGAAGGCCGCGTAGGCGCTCCGGCGCTCGTCGGGGTCGACGCAATCGGGATCGTCGTGGTCGGCCGCCAAGCAGCCGCGGCAGGTCTCGACCCCGGGCAGGCCGCAATAGGTGCCGAGCCTCGTCACGAGGTCGTTGCGGTGACAGACGGGCGAGTAGTCGTGGAGCGTCACGTAGCGGCGCGGGAGGGGAGCGAGGATCTCCATCAGGCGGCGGGTCGCGCGCCACTCCAGCCCGACCAGGGAATGGACGTGGACGAAGAGCGGCTGCAGCCATCCGAGGAAGCTCTCGAGGGAGGCCGCGTGCCGCAGCACGTGGATGGCGTCGCAGGAGCAGGTCAGGACGGCGCGGCGGCTCTCGGGCGCGAATTCCACCTTGACCGTGGAGTGCCCCGCCACGCGCAGCAGCACGACCGGGACGCCCTCGCCCGCGAGGCGCGCGGCCGCGTCCCGGACGTGGGTCTCGATCCCGCCGCCCCTCTCGTGGGTGACGAACAGGGCCGCGCGCGGGCCGGCCTGCCGGGCGATGCGGTAGAGATCGAGGCGCATCCGCCCCTCGCGGCCGGGATCCGCCGCGATGAAGCGCTGCACGGCCCCGAAATAGTCGGGGTGCTTGAGGCTCAGCCGCCGCTCGATGCGCGGCGCGTTGTCGATGTAGGCGGTCGAGAAGGACACGCCGCCCGCGTGGTACACGAAGACGTCCTGGACGAGCAGGTTGCGGTAGCCGGCCTGCTTGGCCCGCATGCAGAAGTCGTTCTCCTCGCCGTAGCCGTGCCCGAAGGTCTCCGCGTCGAAGGGACCGATCCGCGCGAGCGCCTCGCCGCGGATGTAGAAGCAGAAGCCGACCCCGGTCGGCACCTCGACGGCGCGGCCCGGGTTGCAGGCGCGCGCGCAGGCGTCGATCTCGGCCGGGCCGATCTCGAGGGCGAGGCGGTTGTCGATGTTGGCCTGCGGGTAGCTGCAGATGGTGGCATTGTTGGAGAGGGGGGTCAGGGTCGCCGCGTCCGGGTTGGCGCGGGCATGGGCCCGCAGGCGGTCGATCCAGTCGCCGGACGGCACGGCGTCGGAATTGAGCAGGATCACGTCGCGGTCGCCGCTCGCCGCGATGCCCCGGTTGACCGAGCGCACGAAGCCGAGATTCTCCGCGTTCTCGACGAGGATCAGGAACTTCCTCGCCGCCAGGGCCTGCAGGGCGGCGCGCAGCTGGGGCTCCGGCCCGCAATCGTCCACCACGACGAGGGCGAAGGACGTGGTTTGGCGGCTCGACAGGACGGCGTGGATCGCCCGCAGGGTTTCGGCCCGTCCCTTGTAGACCGGGACGATCACGACGACCTCGGCCGCCGCAAGGTCGGCGGCCGGCCGCGCCGCATCCCACTCATCCGCGCGGGGCGCCTCCAGAGGCGGCCATTCGCCGCAGCCGAAGGGGTTCGGCAGCAACCCCGCCGGCCGCCCCTCCGTCAGGTAGTGGTAGAAGGGGTTCACCGCGTCGCCGAGGTGCGGGGCCTGCTCCTCCCGATAAAAGCCCGTCCAGAACCACTCGCTGGGATCGCGGCCCTCCTTCCAGCCGAAATCCACGTAGTGCTCGACCGGGTCGATGCCCGATTGCCGCACATCCGCGTACCGGGTCAGGTAGGAGGCGCGGTCGAATTCCTGCGCGATGGTGCTGAGGACGACGGGGCGGGACACCCGTGCCCTCCCTCCGCTCGCGCCGCAGGCCAGGGCGGCCTCGAGCGGCTCCGGGTGATCGAGCAGGCCGTAGGTGGACACGAAGTGGTAGAAGGGGCACAGGCCCGTCGCCGCGATGTGGCGGTGCTTGCCCGCATGCGCGGCCGACGAGAAGCCGGGCGCCGGTTCGTACCCCTCCCGCCATCCGACCGTGAGATAATGCGTGAGGGCGTCCGCCCCGGCATCGAGGCGCGCCGCGTCCCTGTAGAAGGCCTCGTCGAAATGGTCCCGGACGACGCGGGCCTGGATCGCGACCGCCTCCTCGGCCGAGAACGCGACCGCCCGCTGCCGCTCCGCCTCGGGCCGCGCCGCGTAATGGGCGAGCGGGTTGGTCCGCGGCGTCGGGCCGAGATGCTTGTCCTTGTAGAGGAGGGTCGGGAAGGAGGGCGACGGGTCCCGCCCCTCCTTCCAGCCGAAGGACATGTAGTGCGCGAAGGGATCGGCCCCCGCCACCCCGACATCGGGGTAGCGGAGCCGATAGAATCGCTCGTCGAAATGCACGCGGACCGACAGTTTTCTCGGCGAGCGCAACCACCTCAGCATCAAATCACGGCCCCGCGGCAAGCGTGTCGAGTAGACCACCCGCGCGCGGCGATTCAATAGTCATCTCTCGATGGGTAAGCACGCCGAGGCGGTCCGCGCGCGAGGCCCCGGGCGGAGCCTCTCGGGGGGTCAGGAGCGGGCGGCCTGACGCATGGCCGCGACGGCGGTCTCGACGCGGGCGACGCCGTCGGGCGTGAAGGTGATCTCGTCCGCGCTGAGGGACGCGAGGCCGCGCGCCTCGATCTCGGCGGCCCCGTCCGGGTCGGCCCGGTGGCCGGACCCGTCCCGGCGCACGACCGCCCGGATGGGCTGGCCCGTCGCCAGGTGGTGATAGGCGGCGAAGGCGAGGATCGAGAGGGCGCGGTCGGAGAGAGGATCGGTGCTGCTGGCCATCGGCGGTTCCACCCGGGATCTGGTCTGAGAGCTCCGGCCCGGCGTCTCGGGCGAGGCGCCGGCCGGACCCGGCATCAACGCCGCAGCGGCGGCTTCGTGCGCGGTCGCGGGCTGGCGCAGGGTGTCGCGGCCGGACCCCGGTCAGGCCTGGGCGAACGGACCGCGCCCCCGGGCGTTGCCCCACGCCACCGCCACCGGTGGCGCGAGATGCGGTGGAGGAGACGGCGCATGAGAACGGCAACGATGGGGGCCGCGGCGGCCCTGGTCGGAACGCTCCTGGTCGGCACGGCGACGCTCGCCGCCGAGGGCTCGGGTCCGGGCGCCTCCGGCGCGGCGCCCGGCCGGGAGGTCCAGCCGAGCGGGCGCATGCAGGGGCCGCCCAACGCGGCGGGCTTCAACGGCCAGACCGACGCGACCGGCTCGACGCGTCCCGGCGCCTCGGGCGCGGCGCCCGGCCGGGAGGTCCAGCCGGGCGGCCGGATGCAGGGTCCGCCGAACGCCAACGGCTTCGGGAAGTAGCGCGGCGCCGGAGCGCCGCTTCAGGCCAGGGTGCGGGTCGCGCCGCCGGCCTCGACCGCTCCGCTCGCCGCGAGGCGCGGCGGAGCGGCGGCCTGGACCTCGCTCAGCGATTCGCGCGGGCCCTGCGGCCCCTCGGCGGCGGGGAGCCGCCGGGCGGCCGGCAGGGCGCCGGTCCGACCCCGCGCCAGGGCGTCACGATGCGGGGGCGGTCCCGAGGGCGGCTCAGGAGGTGGCGCCGTAGGCATCGCTGCAACAGGCCGGCAGGGGCAGGCCCTCGCTCAGGCGGTCCGCGCAATCGTCCATGCTGCCGGAGGGCGCGCCGAGGGCGTCGCCGGTCGCGAGCCCGAGGCCCAGGGCGCCGGAGCCGACGGCCCGGCCGCAGCCGCGACGGCGGCCGAAGCCGCCCGCCTGGCCCTCGCGGCCGTTGAAGCCGCGCCCGACCACGATCCCGCGATTCGCGCCCGCGGCGATGCCGGCCGCGCCGAGGGCGGGTCCCCGAGCGCCGATGCGCGCTCCGCCCGAGCCGAGCCCGCCGGTGCCGATCCCGGTCCCCGGAACCCGCCGCCGAGACCGGCGCCGTCGCGCGCATCCGCGGCGACGGGGGCGAGCGCGAATGCGGCGGCCACGGTGCCTGCCAGCCAAGTGTGTTCCACCCAAGGGCGCTCCAGCCAAGGGCGCTCCAGCCAAGCGTGATGGGTCGTTCCATCCGCTCCACGTTCGGTCCGGTGCGTTCGTGGCGGGCCAACGGGCCCGGCCGCCGGACCGTTCACGCGGGGCCGGCGGGCGTCCGCCGCGGCACGCGGGCGCCTCGCGGGATCTCGGGCCGGGGCCGAGGCTCGCCCCTCCCGGTCTCGGCGACGCCCCGTCCGGCTATCGGGGCGCCCGCGGCGCTTGGTCGGGCGTTCCCGCGACGCGCGCCGGGGCGCCGAGCGCGCCCTGGGCGCGGTCGGCGCGATGCGCGGCCGGCATGACGAAGGTCTGCGGACCGCCCGCCATCACGGCGCGGCGCTGCCCGGTCGAACTCGCGGACAGCGCCGCGACGTAGATGCAGAGGGCGAGCGCGGCGACGCTCAGCACGCCGCTCACCAGATCGGCCCACGGCTCAAGCCACTTGATGACGAGCAGGCCGACGACGAAGACTGGGACCGCGACGAGGGCGAGCACGACGGGCGAGGACACCGGCTGGGTCTCCTGGACGCAGTTCGGAGACGCGACCAACGTTCCGCTCGCCCCGAGGATCCCGGCGCCTCATCCCGGCCGGGGCCCGGACCCGCCCGCAGCGCCGTCTGATCCGACATCCGACGGATTGCGTCGCCATCTCCCATTTCGGCAATGCGGATGTCGGCGTCGCTCAGGCGCCGCGCGGGCGTGTCATCCGCTGTCCGGACGTGATCGTCCGGACAGCGGATGGGGAATAGAATCCTTCAACCGATTGCGCGCATGATCGGCGGACCGGGCGCCCCGGGCCAGGGCGCCGGTTGCCCACGTCGAGCCGCCATGGGAGAGGTCGGTGCCGGATCCAGAAGACCAGCGCGAGGAGCCATCCAAGGATGCCGGGGCTGGCGCGTCGGGCGGGGGACCCGCCCCGGAGGCGGGGGACCGCGATGCGCTCCCCGACCGCGATCTGGACGCCGTGTCCGGCGGGACCGGCCCCAAGAGGCCGCATGCCGGGTGACCCGAGCGCCGCGACGGTGCCCGCGCCGTCCCGGCGGCCTCCCTCGCGTTCGGGGCGCTCGGCGTGATCCGCGCGACCCTGTCCGCCACGGTCCTGCTCGCGCTCGCCGCCTCGCCGGCTTTCTGCGTCGCGACGATCGACGGCGAGTGCCTGATCCAGGTGAACGGCCGCACCGTCAAGGACGGCTTCTGCCGCATGATCGTGTTTCCGGGCGGCTCGTTCCAGACCGGGGCCGAGCAGCCCGGCGAGGCCTTCGCCATCGTCAGCATCGACGGTCGGACCGGGCGGGCCGAGGCCTTCTGGAACGGTGTCGAGCGCGCCTCGCACGCCCACGACCCGCTGGGCAACGTGGTGCGCCAGGGCGGCTGCTGGGTCAACGACCGCGCCCGCGTCTGCGCGTGGCGGCCCGGAACGCGACCGCGCTGAGGGGCGTCACCGGTGCGGGCCGCGGGCGCGCCGCCCCGCCGGCGGGCCGGCTCGCAGGCGATCACGACGAGAGCAGCGCCCGATCACGCTGTACTCGGACGCTGCTCTCGGTCGTTGATGGTGCCGCATCGTCTGCGAGGAACCGGCATCCGCGTCGTCGGACGATGCGCCAGCCCCTCGGCCGCGCGGGGCGCGCGGCCCCCTCGGACGGTTGCCGCCGCGACGCCGCGCGCCGGGCATGTCACGTCTCGAGCCTTCGTCGCGCAATGCAGGCTCTGTTCGCTCGCCTGAGCATTCTCGGATCTGCCTCACGCAAATAGATTATGTCGGTTTGTCGCAGATCCGGGCCATCCCCGTTCCTGGCCTCGATGCACTATCAATCTCATCTGGTTTGACATAACTAGTCAAGCTCAGGGGAGAGACCGATGTCCGTCAGCTACGATTCCGCAACGAATACATATACTGTGGTCGACGACGCCCAAAATGTGCCCGACGCAACCCTTACAAGTATGATCTGTCCGGAACGACCGTCCCGGTCAATTTCCAGTTTCAGAGCTCGACTGGCAACGATTCGCTGTACGGCAGCACCGGTGCGGATACCATCTTGAGCGGATCCGGCAACGACCAGATCGCGGGCGGCTACGGTAACGACCTGATCGACGGCGGCGGCGGTGACGACGTCATCGCGAGCGGGGGCAATGCCGATCTCGCGACCGGCCGCGACACCGTCTACGGCGGCGGCGGAAGCGACGTCATCTACTGGGCCTACGACACCACCGGTTCCCTGCTCTACGGCGACGCGGGCGACGGAGCGGCCGACGGCGGCAACGACACGATCACCGGCGGCTCGGGCAACGACACGATCTTCGGGGAGGGCGGCGACAACTACATCCGCGGCGGCAAGGGGAACGACGCGATCGACGGCGGATCGGGCAATGACACGATCCGTGGGAGCGGCGGCGAGGGGATGGACACGGTTCACGGCGGCAGCGGGAACGACCTGATCACCTACACCACCGACGCGTCGTCCGTTCGGCTCTTCGGTGATGCCGGGGACGACTCGATCGCCGGCGGCTACGGCGCCGACACTCTGATCGGCGGCGTCGGGAACGACACCCTGTCGGGTGGGCTCGGTGCCGATTCCTTCGTGTTCGGTGCCAACGACGGCACCGACGTGGTCCGGGACTTCTCCGTCGGCCAGGGCGACAAGATCGCGCTGATCGCCGGGACCACGGCCGAGAAATCCAGAGCCTCTGACGGATTTCTGCAGCTGAATTTCTACGACAGCGGCCATGTTCTCGGCGGCTCGGTCGAGCTGTACGGCGTGTCGTACAATACGAACCTGAACAATGTTCTCGTTCAGGCACCGAGCTCGATGACCGCCTGAGCGCTCTCGGCCACGCGCACGGCGCCCGGGCGGTGGCGTGCGCGTGCGGGGGCGGGCCGCTGCGCCGCGGCTCGATGGATCATCCCCCCTGCGTGCCGGCCCGGCCCGGGCGGTCGACGGCGCGCCGCGCCCCCGCCCAGGACCCGGCACATCACCGCGTGGGCGCCGGGAAGTGCGGATCGTACCTGACCTCGGGCTCACCCTGCGGCGTCGCCTCGGCCCGATCCGGATCGGCCGCGCGATCGCGGCGCGGCGCGCGAGGAAAGTACGGATCGAACGGCACGACCCTCGGGCGGCGCGGGGCTGCCTCGGGCGCTTGTGGTCGAACGGGTTGGGTCGGCCACTGAGTCACGTGGACCTCCTCCATCCTGGGCAGCACCTCGCATCGATCGGTGCTGACGGGGCGACCCTACTCGGACGCCGAAGGAGACGATCTGCAATTCGTCAACGAATCGTGAAAAAACCGGGTGCTGCGAGGTCGAGCTTCCTGTCTCCGACAGTCAGCGACTTCCCGGGACTGAGATCGTTCAGACCGGCTTCAATGAGCGCGCCGAGATTTTCGTCCGCGTCATGCTGCTTCGTGAACAGATCTTCGATTGAGAGCTCGGCTGGAGCGCCGACGGTCGAAGTGGAATGACCATATTTGCAGCACATGACGGAGTTCTGTGCACCTGGACATCCCACGAGCAAGAGAATTGATCTGTCTCATGTTCAGGGATGCGTCCATGTACTGGCGGCTCTGGATGCCCGCCGCCTCCGCGGGGCGGGGGCCGGGAGGTTCGCGCGGATCGGCGCGACACCCGCCGGGCGTTCGCGCATCGGGCGCTCAGCCGTAGAACGAGCTGACGGCCGGAAGCGACTCGGTCGACCTGCGGGTGCCGGGATCGATGCGCACGCGCGGGATCCTGGCCATCACCGCAGCGTAGCGCGCGGAGATCTCCGCGGGGACCAGCGGCGGACGGGCCGTGTCGGGGGTGGGAAGACGGGCGGCGGAACGCGTGTGCAGACTGGACATGCCTCCGCAACAAACCGGCAGCGCACCGTGTTGCATCGCGGTCGCGCGCCGTGTGCGCTGCAGCACATGCCGCGGCCCGATCGGCACAGCGCGTGCGCACCTCGCGCCAGCGCATCCCGGAGGCCCGGAGCTCGACGGGGCGGGCGCCGGCGATCCCGCGCCGCAGCCCGTGGCGGCCCCCGCGTTCAGGCAGCTGTTGGCGGGGCCGTCCACGCCGCCGATCGGCGGGTGGAGGACCGTGCGGCGCGGCAAGGCCTGAGGAAAGCTCAGGCTGCGCCGGACGATCGAGGATCCTGGCCGGCTCGCCCGCCTCCGGTTTCGGGGGCGGGCGCGGGAGGCTGCTTGCCCATGGGCGAGAGATTCGGCCTTTCCGCCAGTCACTCGGCTCCCGAAGGTCGCGGAGAGGGGGGCGCCCGCGACTGCCGGGACGGCGCCGCGGCCGGCGGGCCGGCCGCACCGCATCGGCGGTGCTCAGCCTGAGGAACGGGGAGACGGCGGAGACTAGCTCAAGTGAATGCGCCGGAACGGCGGGCGTGGTTCTCTGGTGCGGACCCAATCGCACACTCCCCGGCCCGCCCGGCCCGCCCGCGGCGGGCCTCTCTTTCGGTTTGGCCGGGGTCGTGCCGCGGAACTGCCGAACTTGGGTCCTGCTGAGCTTGGTCCCTAAGTGCTATTCTGGCCACCGCCCGGCGGGCCTACACTTCGACTGCTCTTCCTGAGCAGGATCTTCACCGAGACCCCTGGCCCGCCCGGCCCTTCCCCCTCGCCGTGGCGGGCTCTTCTTAGCACGGGCAGGGCAGCGTGAGATCCGCGCGGCGCTCGGGTGCCGGAGGATCGCGATGGTCGAGAACGATGGGCCGATCGAAGCTCGGCGGATGGCCGGGCCGGCGGGCAAGCCCTGGCAGCTCATCGATTGCAGCTTCCGTCCCGCGATCGTCCGCCTGACCCTCTTTCAGCAATCGGCCGCGCGGTCGCTGTGCGTGACCATGAACACGAAGGCTGGCTGCAAGCGGTACGCCGTCCGGTGCGAAGGCAGCCCGAGTCCGTCCTAGGCGCCGGACTGGAACGACCGCGACCGGCCGCCTGCCTCGGCCGGGTTTGACCTGCCCGCGCTGACAACCCGCGGCGCCCGGGGACGAGGCGAGCGCCGGCGGTCCCCCGGCCGACCGGACCGCGGCCGGCCCGCCGGATCAGGCTCCGGGAGACGGCTCGATTGCTTCGGGCGAGTGCGGTTTCGGTGTCGGCGGTGGCGCAGGGGGATCGTCCAGGGGCGGCGGCCCGGGCGGCGGGGGCGTCGAACCGCCTTCCTTGGTTTCGTTCTCTTCGGGCATGATCATCCTCGCCGGCGCGACGCGTCGAGCCCTTGCTCATTCACGGCGCAATTGAAAAGCTGGCGCCGAACCCCGCGTGAGACGCCCAGGGGCCGGAAACGACAAGGGCGACCCCCGGGGTCGCCCTTTGCAAGTCGCTCAGGTGATCGCTGGAATTTGGTCGGAGCGGCGGGATTCGAACCCACGACCCCTAGTCCCCCAGACTAGTGCGCTAACCGGGCTGCGCTACGCTCCGACGGCCCGAGGCGGTCGAGGCCGCCCGTGAGCCCGGGGGTCTTAGCCGGCCCGGCTCGGCCGCGCAACCCCTTTCGCGGGCCCTCCGCCGCCGCGGCGGCGGAGGGCCCGCGACGCCTCAGAGCGACTTCAGCAGCGCCTCGGCGCTCGACACCTCGGCCTTCGAGGGCGTGTCCTCGACGTTGAGGGCGCGCACCACCCCGTCCTCGACCAGCATCGCGTAGCGCTTCGAGCGCACGCCGAGGCCGAACCCGGCCCCGTCCATGTCGAGGCCGATGGCCTTGGCGAAATCCCCGTTGCCGTCGGCCAGGAACTCGATGCCCTCCGCCCCGGCCGCCTTCGCCCACGCGTCGAGCACGAAGACGTCGTTGACCGAGGTCACGGCGATCCCGTCGATGCCGTGCGACAGGATCTCGGCCCGCTTGGCGACGTAGCCCGGCAGGTGGTTGCGGTGGCAGGTCGGCGTGAAGGCGCCCGGCACGGCGACCAGCACCACGCGGCGGCCCTTGAACACGTCGTCGGTGGTCTTGGCCACGGGGCCGTCCGCGGTCATCACGCGGAAGGTCGCCTGGGGCAGGTGATCCCCTACCTGGATGGTCATGGTGCTCTCCCGATGGTGAGGCCGCCGGGTCCCTTCGCCCCGGCCCCGGTGCCCGTTCCGGAGCGTCCAGCCCTCCGGAGGGCGCGTGCGCCCGGGGACGTCCGCCCCCGCGGGCCGCGGGTGCTTAGCGCGACCATTCCCGGGTGTCGAGATTGGCCTCGGTCGTCACCGGGCGCTGGCCCGGGCTCGCCAGGATCAGGCTGAGGGGCAGCTGGTCGGGGCCCTCGGGCGGACGCTCCAGGACGGGGATGCGGAACAGCACCGTACCGGGCGCTTCGGGCAGGGGGCGGGGCGGCGGCAGCAGCAGCCAGCCGGGGGCGCCGAGACGAACAGGTCCGCCTTGTCGCCGCTCGGCACCCGCGCCCGCACCGCGACGAAGAGCCGGCCGGCGAGGCCCGGCGGCTCGGGCACCGCGCCCAGGACCGCGAGCGGCCCCTCGCCCAGGCGCACCGGCCGCGGCGAGGCCGCCACCGCCTCCGCCACCCGCGGGTCGCCCACCGCCGCCGCATCGGCCGGCAGGGTCAGCGAGAGATCCGCGCGCACCGGGATGCAGATGTCGTTGCACACGCCGTAATCGAGGCGCAGCCGCAGGGAGACCGGCGCGCGGCCATCGGCCGGCACGACCCGGATCGGCAGCACGACGCGGTCCTCGTAGCCGAAGACCACGTCGCCCGCCTCCTTCATCCGCCGCGGCACCGGCCAGAGCACGTCGACCGCGGCGGCGTTGCGCGAGCTGGACCAGTCGATCGCGGGCGGCATCCCGGCCTCGCCCGGATCGCGCCAGAAGGTCTTGAAGCCGCGATCGAGCAGGATCTCCAGCCCGGCGAAGCGCACCCCGTCCGCCTGTCCCCCGGGGATCAGCCGCGCCCGCGCGTGCAGGCCCGTGGCCCAGGCCGAGGCCGCCCGGGCGGGCCCGGCCGCCTGGACCAGCGCCAGCACCGTCAGCGCCGCGCAGGCGGCCAGGGCGGCGGGGCGGGCGGCCCGGCGCCGCCCGGAAGCGCGATGGGTCCCGGAAGCACAGAGGATCATGGCCTACTCGTCCGCACTCGCGCGGTGCGCGATACGCCGGCTCAGGTCACGTCGGATGAGCGTACCAGCAGGAAACAGACCAAGGCGAGAAACGATCACGTGACCGTGCCGGATCCGCGGCGGCGTGGAGGATGGACAAAGGCGGCCCGGGGCGTAGCATAGGGCCATGCGCACGCGATCCGCTCCTGACGACACGACGGCGCCGGGCCGGGCCTCCGCGGCGGGCTACCTCGACGGGCAGCTGCTGGTGGCAATGCCGGGCATGGCCGACGAGCGCTTCGCCCGCTCGGTGATCTACCTCTGCGCCCACTCGGCCGAGGGGGCGATGGGGATCATCGTCAACAAGCCCGCGGCCGACCTCAACATGCCGGATCTGCTGGTCCAGCTCGACATCATCCGCCAGGACGACGCCATCCGGCTGCCGAACCGGGTCGGGCACATGCCCGTGCTGATGGGCGGCCCCGTGGAGTCGAGCCGCGGCTTCGTCCTGCACTCGCCCGACTTCCACATCGACCAGTCCACCCTGCTGATCGACGACGGGATCTGCCTGACCGCGACGGTCGAGATCCTGCGGGCGATCGCGGCCGGGACGGGCCCGCGCGACGCCGTGCTGGCCCTCGGCTACGCGGGCTGGCAGCCGGGCCAGCTCGAGAGCGAGATCCAGGCCAATGGCTGGCTGCACTGCCCGGCCGATCCGGACCTGATCTTCAACGCCGCCCTCGATGCCAAGTACGACCGGGCCCTGCGGGCGATCGGGATCGAGCCCGCCATGCTCTCGATGAGCGCCGGGCACGCCTGAGGGCCGCGCGGCCGCCCCCGGCCTCATCCGACATCCGGTTGGTGGCTTCGCCATCTCCGATTTCGGCCATGCGGATGTCGGCTTCGCTCAGGCGCCGCGCTCAGGCGCCCGCGCGGGCGCGTGATCCGGGACCCGCTTCGATCAAGCGGAGCCCGGATCACTCCCCGGTGTCGAGGAAGCCCGGGTTCATCCCCTCCACCGGCGGCGGGCGCCGGCGGACCGGGCGGGGCGCGTTGCTGGCGGTCGGGGCCGTGCTCACCGTCAAGCCGAGCCGCGTCGCGAGCGAGAGCACGCGCGCCTCGGTGATGCGCAGGTGGCAGAAGCCGTGCACCCCCTCGCGGGCATAGGCGCGGCACATCTGCTCCCGGTCCGCCGAGAAGGCCGCCTGCTCGGCGACGATCGGGCGGACCTCCTCGCGCTTGGCGCGCTGGGTCATCACCCGGTAGTTCTCGCGCACGGCGCGGTCGGCCGCCCCGCGGGCGCCGTCGAATTCCTGGGCGCGCGTCACCAGGGAGGCCGCGCCCGGCCCCCACAGGCCCTTCGGGGTGGTGGCGCAGTCCTGGGCCTGGAACACGCAGATGTCGGGCTCCGTCAGGGGCGTGACGAGCACGCTGCCCTCCAGGATCTCCATTCGGAGCGGGCAGACCAGGTCCGACGAGGCCAGCCGCGTGACCCCGTTCGGCCGCCCCTGGTCGGTGAGGGCGAGGGGCGCCCCGTTGTTGAGCGACACCCGGCAGGATTCGATCGGCTGCGAGATCCGGGTGCCCTCGAGGGTGACGCGGGCGGTGAGGCCGCCCTGGGCCCGTTCCAGCTTCAGGCTGCCGGCACTGCCGTTCTGCAGCAGGTCCTGGCCGATGGCGCCGTCGTCGCTCGGCGCCTTGATCACCACCGGCCTCGGCGCCGGGGGCGGCGCCGCCGGGCGCGGATCGGCCGCCGGGGGCGGCGCGTCCATCGGGGCCGCGGGCGCGGCCGGGCGGGGCGGCGCGGCCGGGCGCGCCGCCCGCCCGATGCCGAACAGCTCCTCGAAGAAGTTCTGGGCGGAGGCCGGGGCGGGCAGGGCGGCCCCGGCGAGGGCCAGGACGAGGGCCGTGGCGAGGGGGCGGAACGAGGGCATCAGGCTCCTGAGCAGGCTCGCGGCAAGCGCCCGGTCGGTCCCGGACGACGACAGGCCCGCATCCCGACCGACAGGGCGGCCCGCCCGGGGCAGGTCCACCCGGGGCAGGTCCGCGCAAGGACGCGACGCGCAGACCTTCCTCCTAGCATGCGCCCCGTGGCGGGCGCGTGGCAAGGCCGCAACATTCTCGTGGCGGCTTGGCCGCTGGCCCGGATTCGCAGTTGACGGACGGGCCGCGCGCGGGCCGTCTCGGCGGGAGGGGACCTCGCCTTGCGGGCCTCCGGCGGCGTTCTTATATCGCGTCCGGCGCGGGTCCCGGATCGTCTCTCCCCCCGAGGTTCCAGCGGATCCCGCCCGGCACAACCGATCTTCGTCACCTGTAGCACCATGGGCCGAGCTGCTTCGGGGCTCGGCGGTCTGCTTAAAAAACATCAACGAGGGATCCCACCATGGGTAAAGTCATCGGTATCGATCTTGGCACGACGAACAGCTGCGTGGCCGTGATGGAAGGCACGCAGCCCAAGGTCATCGAGAACGCGGAAGGCGCGCGCACCACCCCGTCGATCGTCGCCTTCACGGACGAGGGCGAGCGCCTCGTCGGACAGCCGGCCAAGCGCCAGGCGGTCACCAACCCGTCGCGCACCTTCTTCGCGATCAAGCGCCTCATCGGCCGCACCTACGACGACCCGATGACGCAGAAGGACAAGGGCCTCGTGCCCTACCACATCGTGCGCGCCGGCAACGGCGACGCCTGGGTCGAGGCGGACGGCAAGCAATTCTCGCCCTCCCAGATCTCCGCCTTCACGCTGCAGAAGATGAAGGAGACGGCCGAGTCCTACCTGGGCCAGCCGGTCACGCAGGCGGTCATCACGGTCCCGGCCTACTTCAACGACGCGCAGCGCCAGGCCACCAAGGACGCCGGCAAGATCGCCGGGCTCGAAGTGCTGCGCATCATCAACGAGCCGACCGCGGCCGCGCTCGCCTACGGCCTCGACAAGAAGAAGTCCGGCGTGATCGCGGTCTACGACCTCGGCGGCGGCACCTTCGACGTCTCGATCCTGGAGATCGGCGACGGCGTCTTCGAGGTGAAGTCGACCAACGGCGACACCTTCCTGGGCGGTGAGGATTTCGACAACCGCATCGTCGAGTACCTCGCGGCCGAGTTCAAGCGCGAGCAGGGCATCGACCTGACCCGGGACAAGCTCGCCCTGCAGCGCCTGAAGGAGGCGGCCGAGAAGGCCAAGATCGAGCTGTCCTCGGCCACCCAGACCGAGATCAACCTGCCCTACATCACGGCCGACGCGTCCGGCCCGAAGCACCTCGCGCTCAAGCTCAGCCGCGCCAAGTTCGAGTCGCTCGTCGACGACCTGATCCAGCGCACCATCGAGCCCTGCCGCAAGGCGCTCAAGGATGCGGGCGTCGCGGCGAGCGAGATCGACGAGGTGGTGCTGGTCGGCGGCATGACCCGCATGCCGAAGATCCAGGACGTGGTGAAGACCTTCTTCGGCAAGGAGCCCCACAAGGGCGTCAACCCGGACGAGGTCGTGGCGATCGGCGCGGCCGTGCAGGCGGGCGTGCTCCAGGGCGACGTCAAGGACGTGCTGCTCCTCGACGTGACCCCGCTCTCCCTCGGCATCGAGACGCTGGGCGGCGTGTTCACCCGGCTCATCGACCGCAACACCACGATCCCGACCAAGAAGTCCCAGGTCTTCTCGACGGCGGAGGACAACCAGAACGCGGTCACCATCCGGGTCTTCCAGGGTGAGCGCGAGATGGCGGCCGACAACAAGCTGCTCGGCCAATTCGACCTGGTCGGCATCCCGCCGGCCCCGCGCGGCGTGCCGCAGATCGAGGTGACCTTCGACATCGACGCCAACGGCATCGTCAACGTCACCGCCAAGGACAAGGCGACCGGCAAGGAGCACCAGATCCGCATCCAGGCCTCGGGCGGCCTGTCCGACACCGAGATCCAGCGCATGGTGCAGGAGGCCGAGGCCAACGCGGCCGAGGACAAGAAGCGCCGCGAACTCGTCGAGGTGAAGAACCAGGGCGAGAGCCTGGTCCATGCGACCGAGAAGTCGGTCAAGGAGTACGGCGACAAGGTCTCGGAGAGCGACCGGGCCGGCATCAGCACGGCGATCGACGCGCTGCGCCAGGCGCTCGCCGGCGAGGATGTCGAGACCATCAAGGCCCGCACGACGGACCTGATGCAGGCCTCGATGAAGCTCGGCGAGGCGATGTACGCCGCGCAGGCGGGCGGCGGCGAGGCCGCGTCCGCCGGCGCGGAGGACCCGCAGGCCAAGAAGGACGACGTGATCGACGCCGACTTCCAGGAAGTCGACGACAAGGATCACAAGAAGCGGGCCTGAGGCCCGGCGCGGCCGGGGGCGAGAGCTCCCGGCCGCGCGCGTTTGCGTGAG
Source organism: Methylobacterium sp. CB376 (assembly GCF_029714205.1). Classification (NCBI taxonomy): domain Bacteria; kingdom Pseudomonadati; phylum Pseudomonadota; class Alphaproteobacteria; order Hyphomicrobiales; family Methylobacteriaceae; genus Methylobacterium; species Methylobacterium sp. CB376. Next base: position 6,869,313 of record NZ_CP121648.1, read on the forward strand.
CGCTCGCGCCCGGGCGGGCGCGCAGGATCCCCGCATCCCGGCAGGATGCGGGGATCCTGCGCGCCGTCCTGACGCGGAATTCGGGGAAAGGCCGCCGCGGTCCCGGGCGCTCGCAGCGCCGGGGGCCGCGCGCCTTTGGGACGACACGGGGCCCTCCAGGCTCGGGGACGGGGAATGTCGAAGCGCGACTATTACGAGGTGCTGGGCGTCGCCAAGACGGCGGGCGAGGCGGAGCTGAAATCGGCCTTCCGGAAGCTCGCCATGGCCTACCATCCCGACCGGAACCCCGGCGACAAGGAAGCCGAGATCAAGTTCAAGGAGGTCAACGAGGCCTACCAGACCCTGTCGGACGACCAGAAGCGCGCCGCCTACGACCGCTTCGGCCACGCCGCCTTCTCGCAGGGAGGGCCGGGAGGGCCGGGCTTCGGGGCCGATTTCGGCGACTTCATGTCGGACATCTTCGACACGTTCTTCGGGGATGCCCGGGCGGGCGGCGCCGGCCCGCGCGGCGGCGGCGGGCGGGCCGGCGGCCGGGAGCGGGGCGCCGACCTGCGCTACAACCTGGAAATCTCGCTCGAGGAGGCGTTCACCGGCAAGACCGAGACGATCCGGCTGCCGACCTCGGTCACCTGCGAGGTCTGCGCCGGCTCGGGCGCCAAGGCCGGCTCGAAGCCCCGCGTCTGCCCGACCTGCGGCGGCTACGGCCGGGTGCGCGCGGCGCAGGGCTTCTTCGCCATCGAGCGCACCTGCCCGAATTGCCAGGGCCGCGGCGAGATCATCGACGATCCCTGCGCGGCCTGCGGCGGTGCCGGCCGGGTCACGCGCGAGCGCACGCTCTCGGTCAACGTGCCGGCGGGCGTCGACGACGGGCTGCGCATCCGGCTCGCCGGCGAGGGCGAGTCCGGCCTGCGCGGCGGCCCGGCGGGCGACCTCTACATCTTCCTCTCGATCAAGCCGCACCCGTTCTTCCAGCGCGACGGGGCCGACCTGTTCTGCCGGGTGCCGATCTCGATGGTGACGGCGGCCCTCTCCGGCGAGATCACGGTGCCGGTCATCGACGGCTCCCACACCACCGTGCGGGTCCCCGGCGGCACCCAGACCAACAAGCAGTTCCGGCTCAAAGGCAAGGGCATGCCGGTCCTGCGCTCGCGCGACGTCGGCGACCTCTACATCCAGGTCTTCGTCGAGACGCCGCAGAACCTCACCAAGCGCCAGCGCGAATTGCTGCAGGAATTCGACCAGCTCGGCAGCCAGGCCGATAACCACCCGGAGAGCGCGGGCTTCTTCTCCCGGGTCAAGGAGTTCTTCGACGGGTTGAGCGGCTCGGGCCGCGCCTGAGCTCGCGCCGCGAACCCGGGCCCCCGACGCGCGTTTTCCGCCCGGTCGTGCGGGGATCCGCCGCGCCGCGGCGGCGGCGGGTTTCTTGCCGGCTCCAGGCTTGACGGCGGCGCCCCTTTGGTCGAGAGCCGTTTCCCAATCGTCCGCGTGATTTAAGGGTCCGACCGTCTTGCCCTTGCCCCGCCGATCCAGCGCGAAAGCCGTCGCCCTGCCCCGATCCGCGCCGCGGCGCGACCTGTTCGAGGACGAGGCGCGGTTCCTGCGCTCGTGGCTGGAGCGGCCGCTGGTGACCGGCGCGGTGACGCCCTCGGGGCGGCTGCTCGCCCGCACCATGGCCTCCTACGTCGATCCGCGCAGGCCGGGGCCGGTGATCGAGCTCGGGCCCGGCACCGGACCGGTGACGGACGCGCTGGTGCGCCGCGGCATCGAGCAGGAGCGCCTCGTCCTCGTCGAGTACAACCCGGATTTCTGCGACCTCCTGCGCCGCCGCTTCCCGCGCGCCACCATCCTGCGCGGCGACGCCTACCGGATGCGCGAGACCCTCGGAGACGTGCTGGCCGAGCCGGCCTGCGCCACCATCTCGAGCCTGCCGCTCTTCACCAAGCCCCTGGAGCAGCGCCTCGACCTGCTGCAGGAGGCGCACGACCTGATGCACCCGGACGCGCCCTTCGTGCAGTTCACCTACGCGGTGGTGCCGCCGATCCCGGCCCAGGCCTTCGGCTACACGGCGAGCCGCTCGAACAAGGTCTGGCTGAACCTGCCGCCGGCCCGGGTCTGGGTCTACCGCCGGTCCTGACGGGCCGGCGACCGGCGCGCCCGCTTGCCCGGGTCTCGCCCGAAGGGCGGAGCGCGCCGCGCATCGCCGCCGGGCGCGGGCTGCCTATCTCCCCCCGGCGCGGCCAGCACGCCGCGTCGCGCGAGGAGAGAGACCATGCACGTCACGATCGAGGAAGCCGAGAAGGCCATCGCGGCCGCCCGCGCCAAGGCGCAGGCGATCGGCACCCAGATGTGCATCGCCGTCGTGGATTCGGGGGGCAACCTCAAGGCCTTCTCCCGGATGGACGATGCCTGGGTGGGCTCGATCGACATCGCCCAGAAGAAGGCCCGCACCGCGCTGTTCTTCGGCATGCCGACCGGCCAGATCGGGGCGCTGTCGCAGCCCGGCGGCCCCCTCTACGGCATCGAGCACTCGAATGGCGGGCTGATCACCTTCCCGGGCGGGATCCCGATCGTGGACAAGGACGGGGTGATGTCCGGGGCGATCGGCGTCAGCGGCTCGACCGTGGAGGACGACCACGCGGTGGCCGAGGCGGGGGCGCGGGCGGTGGGGGCGACCGAGCTTCCCGCGCATCCCTGGCGGACCTGACGGGGGCGGCGGCACGGCCGAGCTACCCCCTTTTGGACGCGTTCCTCTGCTTTCAGCGCCGGGCCCGGCCGAACCGGGCTTGTCCAGGAGTGTCCCCGTGCTGCATCGCCTCGCCCTCGTCCTCGCCCTGACCTCGACGGGCGCCCTCGCGGCGCCCGTGCAGACGCCGGCTCCGGACCGCGCCGCCCTGAAGCAGTTCTGCACGGGCGACTACCTCACCTATTGCGGCAACTTCCCGCCGGACGGCCCCGAGGTGCAGGCCTGCTTCAAGCAGAACAAGGCCAAGCTCTCGCAGACCTGCCAGGCCGCGATCACCGGCTACGTGAAGGCGCAGCGCAAGGGCTGATCACCGTCCCCGGGCGCCGCGACGCGCCCGGCGCCGGACGAACCGCGAGGTTGCCCAGGCCGTTGCGGCCCGTGCCTGAGGCGGCGTCTCATCCAACCTCCGGTTGATGGCTTCGCCATCTCCGATTTCGGCCATGCGGATGTCGGCGTCGCTCAGGCGCCGCGCTCAGGCGCCGCGCGGGCTAGTGATCCGGGATCCGCTTCGATCGAGCGGATTTCGCCTCAGGTGGAGGGCCGCCCGGCCCGGGCGAGGCCGCGGGGCGGACCGCCCGGCCGATCGGTGAGCCGGCGCACATCCTCGGGCAAGCTGTTTCTGCCACAGTCGCGGAGGATCGGCCGCAGGGAGGGCCGGATCCGACGGGATCGCCCGATCGTGTCGCGCCGCGGCACTGGCGCCCCGCCGCCTCCGCCGCTCCACTGGACGGCCCTTGAGTGAGGCACGGCCCATGGCGGATGCATCCCTGTTCCTGAACCTCGGCGGCGCCATGGCGCTCGCCGCGCTCGCCGGGCACGGCATCCGCTGGGCGCTCGACGCCTGGGTCCGGCTCGCCCCGGCCGGCAGCGACGAGGTCGAGCCGGCCGAGTAGGCCGGCCCCCGCCGCCATGCCCGATCGCGGGACCGGGGCCCGGTCCGCGGGACCTCGGCCGGGAAGGTGTCCGAGAAAGCTGTGGGCGGGCCCGAGCCGGGTCGGGCTCACCGTGGTTCAAGAAAAATTCTTTTTCTGTCAGGATCTTGCTGGCCTTTCTTGCTGTGCCGCACGAGAACTCGGCCGGAACCGCCGGGCGCCCTCCCGCGGGCCGATCTCCTCGTCCCTGCGGGGACTTGGCGGCTTGTCCTCGGGTGCCCGCCCCGTGCCGCGGCGGCGTTTGACTCCCTCCCGTCAAGTCTTCCTTCATGAAAGCGCGTCAGCGTGGCTGGAAGGCGGTCGCGGCCCGGAGGGCGGCGGCGGGGCGGCAGGGGGACCGAGAGCGCGATGGCAGGATCCCAGAACGGTGGCTCCGGCACGGCCTCGGCCCTGCGGCTCGCGGCGGTGGCCGGCGTGGCGCTGCTCACCGCGAACTGCGCCGGGACCCCGCATCCGGGCGCGTCGGCCTCGGTCCGCGGCGGCCGGCAGGTCGACCCGAAATACGGCGTGGTGCCGAGCCCCCGGCTCTACGGGGAGAACGACCCGATCCCGAAGGGGGGCGGGCGCGCCATGGTGGGCAAACCCTACGTGGTGGCCGGCCACACCTACGTCCCGCGCGAGAATCCCCGCGGCTACGTCCGCGAGGGGCTGGCCTCCTGGTACGGCACCGCCTTCCACGGCCGCCAGACCGCCAATGGCGAGGTCTTCGACCGCTTCTCCGTGGCGGCGGCGCACCCGACCCTGCCGCTGCCGAGCTACGCCCGCGTCACCAACCTCGCGAACGGCCACTCGATGGTGGTGCGCGTCAACGACCGCGGCCCCTATCACGCCGGGCGCCTGATGGACGTCTCCGAGCGGGTGGCCGAGGCGCTGGAATTCCACCGCCGCGGCACGACCCGGGTGCGGGTCGAGTATCTGGGCATGGCCTCGGTGGCGGGCAGCGACGACCGCAAGCTGATGGCGACGCTGCGCACGGATGGCAGCCCGGCGGGCAGGCCCTCCGGCGCCAACCTAATGGTGGCGGATGCGGGCGAGGAGGCGAAGCCCTTCGCCTTCCGGCAGCCGGAGCCCGAGGCCGCGCCCGTGCGGCCGGTCGTCGAGCGCCCGCGGGTCGCCCCGGCGCCGGTCGTGGTGGCCGAGGCGCCGCGGCGGGCCGCCCCGGTCCGGGTGGCCGAGGTCGCGCCCCGGCCCGCGCCCGCCCCGGCCCCGGTGCGGGTCGCGCAGGCGGCCCCGCCGCGGCCCGGTCTCCGGGCCCTCCCGGCAGCGATGCGGCCCGACGCGGCGGCGCGGGACCGCGGCGCCCTGGCCCAGGCCATGCTGGCCGCCGCGCAGGCGGCCCCCGCCGCGCGGGCGGCCACGCCGCGCCACGCCGCGCCGCTGCCTCTGACCTCGCCGCTCCAGCTCAGCGGCGCTCCCCCGCGGCCGCCGCTGCGGCCCGGGCCTGAGCGCAGCCTGACCGCCAAGCTCGACGGGGCGGAGGCGGGCGAGCGCAAGGGCCGCGCGCCACGCGCCCGCACGGCCGACATGCTCTGATCCGCTGTCCGGACGTGAGCGTCCGGACAGCGGATGACGCGCCCGCGCGGCGCGAGCCCGCGCGCGCGTGAGCGAAGCCCCAATCCGCCATCCCGAAGGGATCATGCGGATTGGGTATGACACGCCCGCGCGGCGCCTGAGCGACGCCGACATCCGCATGGCGACGCAATCCGTCGTGTGATGGGTGGCGGGCGGCGCGTTCCTCGCCGGACCGGCCGCCGCGGGGCGGCCGCCGTCCCGCCGCGCCTCCGGCTCGGTCGCGGCCGCGCTTCGGCAAGATGGGCGTTCCGCCGCAATTGCTCCGTCCGGGCCGGGGCGGCAGAGTGGCGCCCGGTCGAGGACGCGGATGGTGGCGCATGACGGGCAGGGCGGGACGGGCGGGCAGGGCGGTCACGGGGCTCGTCGCGGGGCTCCTCCTCGCGGCGGCGAGCGCGGGCGCCGCGCGCGCGCAGGGCTTCCAGAGCCAGGCGCCCCACGCGATCCTCCTCGACGCCGATTCCGGCTCGGTCCTCTACGAGAAGAACGCCGACGAGCCGTTCTCGCCCGCCAGCATGGCCAAGCTCATGACCGTCGAGGTGATCTTCGACGAGATGCGCAAGGGCCGCCTCAATCAGGACAGCGAGTTCCCGATCAGCGAGAACGCCTGGAAGCACGGCGGCGCGGGCGGGGGCGGCTCGTCGATGTTCGCTCAGCTCAACAGCAAGGTGAAGCTGCCCGACCTCCTGCGCGGCATCATCGTGCAGTCGGGCAACGACGCCGCCATCGCGGCGGCCGAGGCGATCGGCGGCACCGAGGACAATTTCGCCCAGATCATGAACCGTCACGCCCGCGAGATCGGGCTGACCCGCTCCACCTTCCGCAACCCCACCGGCTACTCGGCGCCCGACCAGAAGGTGACGGCCCGCGACCTCGCGAAGCTCGCCATCCACCTCATCGAGACCTACCCGGACGAGTACAAGCTGTTCTCCGAGCGCGAGTTCACCTGGAACAAGATCCGCCAGCAGAACCGCAACCCGCTCCTCACCATGGATCTCGGCGCGGACGGGCTCAAGACCGGCTACCTGGAGGAATCCGGCTACGGCCTGACCGGCTCGGCGGTGCAGAACGGCCAGCGGCTGATCCTGGTGGTGAGCGGCCTGAAGAAGGCCAGCGACCGGGCGGCGGAATCCCGCAAGCTCCTCGACTGGGGTTTCCGGGCCTTCGAGGGCCGGCAGGTCTTCGCCCCCGGCGAGACCGTGGCCGAGGTCGACACCTATGGCGGGGAGAAGGGCAAGGTCGCCCTGGTCGCCAAGAAGCCCGTGCGCGTGCTCCTGCCCCGAGGCTCCGCCGACCGACTCACGGCCCGCGTCGTCTATCAGGGGCCCCTGAAGGCGCCGATCGAGGCCGGGCGCGAGGTGGCGCGGCTCAAGGTCACCCGGGGCGAGCAGCAGGTGCTCGACATGCCCCTCTACACCGCCGAGAGCGTCGGCCCCGGCAGCATGACCCAGCGCGCCCTCGACGCGGCGCTCGAGGTCGGCACCGGCTGGGTGCGCGGCGCCTTCGCCAAGCTGACGAACCGGTCGTGAGCGGGGCGCCGCGCCCGGGCCTGTTCATCACCCTCGAGGGCGGGGAAGGGGCCGGCAAGTCGACCCAGGTGGCGCGCCTCGCCGAGTGGCTGCGCCGGAGCGACCGGGAGGTGGTCACCACCCGCGAGCCCGGCGGCTCGCCCCGGGCCGAGCAGATCCGCACCGCCCTGCTCGCCGGCGCCGCCAAGGATCACGGGCCCTTCGCGGAGGCGCTGCTCTTCTCCGCCGCCCGCCTGGACCACCTCGCCAGCCTGATCCGGCCGGCCCTGGCCCGCGGTGCCGTGGTGGTCTGCGACCGCTTCGCGGACTCGACCCGGGCCTACCAGGGGGTCGCCGGCGGCATCGATCCGGAGTGCGTGGCGGCGCTGGAACGGGTCGTGGTCGGCGCGACGCGGCCCGACCTGACGCTCATCCTCGACCTGCCGCCGGAGATCGGTCTCGCCCGCGCCCGGGGGCGCGAGCGCGGCCTCGCCCGCGGCCCGGACCGGTTCGAGGCCGAGGCGCTCGCCTTCCACCAGCGCCTGCGCGAGGCGTTCCGCGGCATCGCCGCGCGGGAGCCGGCCCGCTGCGCGCTCGTGGACGCCGCCGGCGAGCCCGACGCGGTGGCGGCCGCCATCCGGGCCGTCGTGGCCGGGCGCCTACCGGAACTCGGCCTGGGGCTCGGCCATGCCGCCTGAGGCGACGGCCGAGGATCTCGAACCCGGCGACGTGCCGGGAATCGCCCGGCCCCGGGCGCGGACGGTCCTGATCGGCCAGGAGGCCGCCGAGCGGGCCTTCCGGGAGGCGATCGGCGCGGGCCGGCTGCACCATGCCTGGCTCCTCGGCGGCCCGCGCGGGATCGGCAAGGCGACGCTCGCCTACCGGGTGGCGCGCCACCTCCTCGCCCACGGGGCGGGGCGGGGCCTGCCCGAGACGCTCGCCGTGCCGGAGACCCATCCGGTCGCCCGGCAGGTGGCGAGCCTCGCCCATCCGAACCTCGTGGTGCTGCGCCGCCAGCGGGCCCCCGGCGCCAAGACGCTGCCGACCCAGATCACCGTCGAGGCGGCGCGCCGCGCCCTCCACCTCTTCGCCGAGACCTCGGCCGATGCGGGCTACCGCGTCTGCGTCGTCGATTGCGCGGAGGAACTGAACCTCGCGAGCGCCAACGCCCTGCTCAAGCTGATCGAGGAGCCGCCGCCGCGCTCGCTCTTCCTGATCGTCAGCCACGCGCCGGGCCGGCTGCTGCCGACCATCCGCTCCCGCTGCCGCCGGCTCGGCCTGCGCCCCCTCGGCGAGGGCGAGGTGGTGCGGGTGCTGCGCGGGCTCGGCGAGGCCGTGGCGGCGCATCCGCCGGAGGTGCTGGCCCGGGCGGCCGCCCTGAGCGAGGGCTCCGTCGCCCGCGCGCTGGGGCTCCTCGATCCGGCCACCCTCGCCCTCGTGGACGAGGTCGAGGCGCTGCTCCGCGCGCCCGACTGGCGGCGCGTCCTGGCGCTCGCCGAGCGCCTGAGCGGGCGCGAGGCCGAGGCGCTCTACGAGGTGGCCCTCGACACGGCGCAGCGCCACCTCGCGGCCGAGATCGGCCGGCGCCTCGCCGAGCCGCCGGCCCGGCTCGCGGCCCTGGCCGAGGCGAGCGAGCGCATCGCCCGCGTCGCCCGCGAGGCCGCGACCTACAACCTCGACCGCCGCCCGGTGATCCTGTCGCTGTTCGAGGAGGTGGCGGCGGCGCGCTGACCGGGCACGCGGCGCACCCGCCCCACGCCGCCGGCTGCCTCGGCGCGGGCCGCCGGCGCGCGGTGATCGCCCGCACCGCGCCGCCATCGCGCGACCCCGCCGGACTCCCTCGCGGACGCAGCGCGCGCCGCGGGGCTGGTCTCCCGCGGCATCGCCGGCCCGGAGGATGCCGGGATGCGCGGCCTCGTCGGCTTCGACGGCGCGGCGCCGATCGCGGATGTCCTCCGGCCATCGCGGCCTTGCCCGGGAGCCGGCGCGCCGCTACATTCCCCTGCGTCAAGCTCCTCGCAATCCTGCCCGGTGGAGCGGCTGCTCCGACCGGCCGAGGTTCTGTGACCGTTCGGCCGGCGCGGAGGGCGACCCCCGCCCGAGGCGAGACCGATGACATCGTCCCCCGACTCCCTCCTGCCGATCCTGCAGCAATGCTGGTCCGCCGAGACCAGTCCCGAATGGCGGCCGAACAATCCCGCGCGCGGCCAGTGCGGCGTCACCGCCCTGATCGTCCACGACCTCCACGGCGGCACCATCCTCAAGACCGAGACGGGCCGCGGGTGGCACTTCTACAACCGGGTGGACGGGACGCGTCACGACCTGACGGCCGGCCAGTTCGAGACCTCGATCGACTATGCGGACATCGCCAGCAGCCGGGAGGAGGCGCTGGCCGGCACCACGATGGAGCGCTACCGGACCCTCAAGATGCGGGTCAGGCAGCGCCTCGCGCAGCTTTCCTGAGCGCCCCGCTCAGGCGACGGTGTAGCCGCCGTCGATGACCGCGACCTGCCCGGTCATGTAGGCGGAGGCCGCGCTCGCGAGGTAGACCGCGATGCCGCCGAAATCCGCCGGCTGTCCGTAGCGGCGCAGCGGGATGCGGGGGAGGGTGTTCGCCACGAACTTCTCGTTTCCCATCAGCCCCGCCGTCATGTCGCTCGCGATCCAGCCCGGCAGGATCGCGTTCGCGGTCACGCCGTAGCGGGCGAGTTCGACCGCGAGCGCCCGCACCAGGGCGTTGAGCGCTCCCTTGGTCGCCCCGTAATGCTCGTTGCGCGCGGCGCCGAGGAGCGAGGCGACGCTCGAGGTCGCGACCAGCCGCCCGTAGGCGTCCCCGGCCTCGGCCCGCGCGGCCATGTGCCGGGCGGCCTGCTGGAACACCCCCACCACCCCGTCGAGGTTGACCGCGAAGGTGCGCCGCCACTCGGCCGCGTCCCGCTCCAGGAAGGAGCGCCGCCCGCCGCCCGCCACGCCCGCATTGGCGAAGACCGCGTCGACCCGCCCGAAGCGCCGCAGCGTCGCGGAAAAGCTCGCCTCCACCGCCTCCGGCTCGGCCACGTCGCACAGGAAGGCCTCGGCCGGCGCGCCCGTCGCGGCGAGCCGCGCCAGGGCGGCGCGGTTCTTGGCCTCGTCGCGGCCCCAGATCGCGACCGCGGCGCCCGCCCCGGCCAGCGCCTCCGCCATGCCGAGCCCGATGCCGCCATTGCCGCCGGTCACCAGCGCGACCCGCCCGGTCAGATCGAACATCCCCGCCATCCCGCCTCCCGGCCCCGCGCGGTGAGCCGGTCCGCCGCGGGGCGGCGGCGGACCGGGATCCGGACCCTCGGCCAAAGCCGCCGGGCGGGCAAGCGGCCGCCCCGTCGGGCCGCCGGCCGAACCCGGTCCGCGGCCGCGAGCGCGGGGTCCCGCGCATGGCACGCCTGCCCCGGGCGCGCTTGCATCCCGGGCCCCGGCGCCAAATCTGGGACGGGGCCTGACGCGACACACGGGAGCCCGCGATGCCGCCCTTCTCCGTCCTCGACCTCGCGCCGATCCCGCTGGGCGCGACGCCCGGCGACGCGCTGCGCAACACGCTCGACCTCGCCCGCCACGCGGAGCGCCTCGGCTACACCCGCTACTGGCTCGCCGAGCACCACAACATGGTGGGCATCGCCAGCGCCGCGACCGCGGTCGTCATCGCCCACGTGGCGGCCGGCACGGCGCGCATCCGGGTCGGGGCGGGCGGCATCATGCTGCCGAACCACGCGCCCCTGGTGATCGCCGAGCAGTTCGGCACGCTCGCGTCCCTGCATCCGGGCCGGATCGATCTCGGCCTCGGCCGCGCCCCCGGCACCGACGGGCGCACCCTGCGGGCCCTGCGCCGCGACCCCGCCGCCTCCGACACGTTCCCGCAGGACGTGCTCGAACTCCAGGCGCTGCTCGGCCCGGTGCAGCCGGGGCAGGTGGTCCAGGCGGTGCCGGGGGCGGGCACGCAGGTGCCGCTCTGGATCCTCGGCTCCAGCCTGTTCGGGGCGCAGCTCGCCGCGATGCTCGGCCTGCCCTTCGCCTTCGCGTCGCATTTCGCGCCCGACGCGCTGATGCAGGCCCTCGACCTCTACCGGTCGCGCTTCGAGCCGAGCGCCCAGCTCGACCGACCCTACGCGATGGTCGGCGTCAACGTGATCGCGGCCGAGACCGACGCCGAGGCGCGCCGGCTGTTCACCTCCGCGCAGCAATCCTTCACCAACCTCTTCCGCGGCACCCGCGGCCAGCTCCTGCCGCCCATCGACGACATCGAGACCTACTGGTCGCCCGCCGAGAAGGTGCAGGCCTCGCGCATGCTCGCCTGCTCCTTCGTGGGCGCGCGGGAGACGGTGCGCGAGGGCCTGGCCGCGTTCCTGGCCCGCACCGGGGCCGACGAGATCATGGTGGCGGCGGCGATCCACGACCACGGCGCGCGGCGCCGCTCCTACGAGATCCTGGCCGAGCTCCGGGAGGCGCGCCTGCCCGAGCCGGCCCTCGCCTGATCCCGACGGTCGCGGGACATGGCCGTCCCGGGACATGGCCTTTGGGGGGACATGGCCGTCGGGACCGACGGCCGGCGGCCTCCGGACCGGGGGCGAGCTTCGTTGACCGGGGGGAGCGCACTCCCTAGGGTGCGCGCCTCACCCACCCGCCCGCGCCCGCCCGTCCGGGGCCCACGAGACACCATGCCCGCCTCGCTCCGCATCGACCCCGCCCTCCTCGACGCCGCCGCGACCTCCGCGGCCTGGCCCTTCGAGGAAGCGCGCAAGCTCGTCGCCCGGCTGGAGCGGAACCCGAAGGCCGAGCTGCTGTTCGAGACCGGCTACGGCCCCTCGGGCCTGCCGCATATCGGCACGTTCGGGGAGGTCGCCCGCACCTCGATGGTCCGCCACGCCTTCCGGCTGCTGACGCGGGACGCGGTGCCGACCCGGCTCATCGCCTTCTCGGACGACATGGACGGGCTGCGCAAGGTGCCGGACAACGTGCCGAACCGGGCCCTCCTGGCCGAGAGCCTCAACAAGCCCCTCACCGCCGTGCCGGATCCCTTCGGCACCCACGACAGTTTCGGCGCGCACAACAACGCCGAGCTGCGCCGCTTCCTCGATTCCTTCGGCTTCGACTACGAGTTCCTCTCGGCCACGGAATGCTACCGGGCGGGGGTGTTCGACGCGGCGCTCCTGCGCGTGCTGGAGCGCTACGACGCCGTCATGGCGGTGATGCTGCCCTCGCTGCGGGCGGAGCGCTCGGCCTCCTACTCGCCCTTCCTGCCGCTGCACCCGGTCACCGGCCACGTCATGCAGGTGCCGATCGACGAGGTGAAGGTCGCCGCCGGCACGATCGTCTGGCGCGACCCGGCGACGGGCGAGCGCTACGAGACCCCGGTGACCGGCGGCCACGCCAAGCTGCAGTGGAAGCCCGACTGGGCCATGCGCTGGGTCGCGCTCGGGGTCGATTACGAGATGGCCGGCAAGGACCTGATCGACTCGGTGAAGCTGTCGAGCCAGATCGCCCGCGTGCTCGGGGGCGAGCCGCCCGAGGGCTTCAACTACGAGCTCTTCCTGGACGAGAAGGGCCAGAAGATCTCGAAGTCGAAGGGCAACGGCCTCACCATCGACGAGTGGCTGGCCTACGGCACGCCCGAGAGCCTCGCGCTGTTCATGTACAACAAGCCGCGGGAGGCCAAGCGCCTGCACTTCGACGTGATCCCGCGCCACGTCGACGACTACCTGTCCTTCCTGGAGAAGTTTCCCGGCCAGGAGCCGAAGCTGCAGCTCGGCAACCCGGTCTGGCACATCCATGCGGGCGCGCCGCCGGCGCCGGAACTGGCGGCGGGCGGCGGCGCCATCACCTTCGCGATGCTGCTCAACCTGGTGGCGGTGGCGAATACCGAGGATCCGGCGGTGCTGTGGGGCTTCATCCGCCGCTACGCGCCGGAGGCCTCGCCGCGGACGCAGCCGCGCCTCGACCGGCTCGTCCACCACGCGGTGCGCTACTTCCGCGACTTCGTGCGGCCGCAGAAGCAGTACCGGGTGCCCGACGCCCAGGCCGGGGCGGCCCTCGCCGACCTGTCGGCGACCCTGGCGGAGCACGAGGGCTCGACCGATCCCGAGGCCCTGCAGGCCTTGGTCTACGAGGTCGGGCGGCGCCACTACCCGGACCTGTCCGGCAAGGCCAAGAGCCCGGACGGGCGCCCGGGCGTGGCGCAGGCGTGGTTCACCACGCTCTACGCCACCCTGCTCGGCGAGGCGCGCGGACCCCGCTTCGGCTCCTTCGTGGCGCTCTACGGCGTGGCGGAGACCCGGGCCCTGATCGCCCGCGCCCTCTCGGGCGACCTCGCCGCCGAGCACGAGGCCTTCCTGGAGAGCCGGGCGCCCAAGGCGGCGGAGTAGACGCCCCGCTCAGGAGGCCCGGCGGGCCCGGGCCAGCCGCACCGTCCGCAGGGAGAGGTCGCGCCGCACGCGCGCGAGTTCCCGTTCCTGCATCCGCACGGCCGCGTAGGCGAGCGCCACGACGAGGGCCGGCGTGGCGGCGAAGGCGAGGAGCGCGGTGGCCATCATGGCAGAAGCCCGTTGAGGAGACGCCTCGCCAGGCAATGTAGGAGGATCGCCGCCGCGAGCCAACCGAGAACCCCGAGCCCGAGCACCGCGAGGCTCAGCGAGGTCTGCAGGCCGCTGACATTGTAGAGCCAGCCCGCCGCGGGCGTGGCGACGCCGACCGTGAAGCAGGCCGTGGAGGCCCGGTCGATGTTGCCGGCGAGGAGCCGGACCCGCTCGTTGACGCGCTGCTTCTCGGCGAAGAGCGGGTCCGCCGGGGCAGGATCGGGGTCGGCGGGCGTCACGCCTCGGCGGCGCCCGCCGCAGGCTCGGGCCGCCGCGCCGCCTCAGGCGCCCGCACCCGCGCGCCGCCTACGCGCCCAGCGCGAGCGCCCGCGGCGCCCGCGCCGCGGCGGCCCGGCGCCGGGGGGGCGGGGCGAGGCGCACGAGGTCGGCCAGCGGCACGAAGCCCTCCGTCTCCGGCGCGGGCAGCCGCGTGCCGAAGCCGAGCGCGAAGGAGAGGGTGAGCTTCGGATCGGGCGCGATGCCGAAGGCCTGCAGGGCGGCCAGGAACGCCTCGCGGAAGCTGCGCACGCCGCACCACGCCTTCTCGGAGAGGTGCAGCGGCCAGTCCCAGTAGCCGTCCGGACGCTTGGCGCCGAGGCTCCCGCGGGCGATGAAGTAGCCGGTGGCGCGGTGCTCCAGCCCGTCCTCCGACAGGATCCAGTCCCGGTTCTCGAACAGCACCGCGTCGTCGAGGCCGGTCGCCGCCGAGGTTGCCGTCAAGGTCGCCGCCATGATCACAGGCCTCCCGGTCCCGGTGCGGGCCCGTGCCGCGTGGCGCCGGCGCCCGATTCATGGAACAGATAAGGAACACTGGTCCGATTTGCGGCACAGGTCAATGGCTCTCGGCGAACAATCCCGGAACGGCGTCGGGGCGGACTTTCCCCTGGCGCCCGGGCCCGCCCGATGCCACCTCTGTCCCGCACGCGACGGGGAGGAGCATGGAGCGCAGCCGGACGAGCCAGGAGACCGAGGCCCTCAGGCGGTTGGAGGCCCTGCGCCCGGCCTACGAGCGCCTGCGGGCGGACCGCATCCGGGCGGAGGGCGACGTCGAGCGCCTGAGCGCGGAGCTGGAGGCCGCCCGCGCCCAGGCCCGGGAGGAGCTCGGCACCGACGACGAGGCGGCGATCCGGGCGATGATCGAGGAGGTCCGGGCCGAGAATGCCCGCCGGGTCGAGGCCTTCGCGCAGGCGCTGCGCGCCGTGCAGGCCGAGCTCGACGGCCTCTCCGAGGCGCGCTGATGAGCCCTGCGGAGGCCGCGGCCGCCCTCGACCGGCTCGGCCGCGCGCTCGCGCGCGCCGAGGCGCGCCGGGCCGCCCTGACCGGGGAGCGCGACGGGCTGGTCCGGGCGGTCGCGGCCGCCAAGGGCCGGCTGGAGCGGCGCGACGCGGTCGATCTCTGCCTGCGCGAGCTGCAGCAGGAGACCCACCAGCGCAGCCTCGCCCGCATCGAGACCCTGCTCTCGGCCGTGGTGCAGGAGGTGCTGCCGGGGGAGAAGCCGGTCTCCCTCGACCTCACCACGGAGCGCGGCCTGCCCGCCCTCGACATCGGCCTGCTGCGGCCGGACGGCGGCCGCGAGGACGTGCTGGAGGACAATGGCGGGGCCATGACCAACGTGGTCGGGATGGGCCTGCGGCTGATCGCGGTGGTCAAGGCGGGTTTGGGGCGCTTCATCGCCCTCGACGAGGCCGATTGCTGGATCGCGCCGGCGCGGGTGCCGGCCTTCTACCGGGTGCTGGAGGACGGGGCGGCGCGGCTGTCCCTGCAATGCCTCGCCATCTCGCACCACGACGTCACGGGCTTTCCGCCCGGCACGCGGGTGAGCCGCATCGGCGGCGACCCGGCGCGCGGCGTGCTGATCGACGGCCCGGCCGAGGAATGCGCCGCCGCCTGGGAGCCCGACGCGCCGGGCTTCCGCCACATCCGCCTGATCGACGTGCAGGGCTTCGCCGACGCGGTCCTGCCCCTCGCGCCGGGCGTCAACGCGCTGGTGGGGCCGAACAACCGCGGCAAGTCGACGGTGATCCGGGCCCTGCGCGCGGTCTTCTACGGCGAGGCCCGCGACGGGCTGGTGCGGGCCGGCAAGCCCGCCTGCCGGATCGAGATCGGGGTGGCGGGCGGCCGGATCCTGCGCTTCGTGCGCCAGGTTCGGCGCTCGCCCGTCAACCTGTGGTCGCTGCACGAGCCGGACGGATCCCTGGTCCGCCAGGACGGGGCGACGCTGGAGACCGGCGGCCGGGACGTGCCGGACTGGGTCGACCGGCTCTTCGGCATCACCCGGGTCGAGGAGCTGGAGGTCCACGTCGCGCACCAGAAATTCCCGGTCTTCCTCCTCGGCGAGAAGGCGCCCAAGCGCTCCGCCGTGCTCTCGCTCGGCCGGGAGGCCGGCTACATCCGCGCCATGCAGGACCTCCAGCGCGAGCGCGTGGCGGAGGACCAGCGCGCCGTGCGCGAGGGCGAGCGGCGCCTCGCTCTCCTGGCCGAGCTCCTCGCCCCCCTGGCCGGACTCGAGGCGGCGGCCGCCTCCCTCGCGGCCCTGCGCGAGGAGGCCGGGCGCCTCGCCGAGGGCGAGCGGCGCCTCGCCGGAATCGAGGCCGGGCTGAGCGCCCTGGCGCGGCTGCGCGCCGCCCGGGACGCGGCCTCGGGCCGGGCCCGGGCCCTCGCGGCCCTGCCGGGCCCGGAGGTCCCGGCCGACCTCGCCCGCGGGCTCGCCGAGGCGCGCCACCGGGAGGGCGTGGGGGAGCGTCTCCTCGGCCTGTCCCGGGACCTCGCCCGCGCGCGGGCCCAGCTGGCGGCCCTGGCGGGCCTGCCGGCGGCGCCGGTGCCGCGGGCGAGCGCCGCCGCCGAGGCCCACGCCGCCGCCCTGGCGCGCCTCGCCGCCGACCTCGCCCGGGCGCGCGCCCGGGCGGCGGCGCTCGCGGCCCTGCCCGAGGCGGCGCCGGCCCTCGCCGCGCCGGAGGCGGCCCTGCGCGGCGCCCGGCGCCTCGCGGAGCTCGGCCGGCAGCTCGCCGCGGCGCGGGGGCGGACGGCCGAGGCGCGGGCGGGCCTCGCCGCGATCGAGGCCGAGACCGCGGCGCTGCTCGCCGCGACCGGCGGGCGCTGCCCGGCCTGCGGCGGCACAGCCGCCCCGGAGAGCCTGCTCGACGGGCACCGCCACGCGGGGGCGGCCGCGTGATCCTGGCCGGCGAGCGCCTCGACGCCCCGCCCGTGCCCTGCGCGGGCCTGCTCCTGATCGGCGATCCCCACGTGGCCTCGCGGCGGCCGGGCCGGCGCAAGGACCCGGACTGGCCCGCCCCCGTCCTCGCCAAGCTCGACCATTGCGTGGCCCTGGCCAATGCCCGCGACCTCGCGCCGGTGCTGCTCGGCGACCTGTTCGAGCACCCGGTCGAGCCCGACGAGAGCCTGAAGGCGCGCCTCATCCGCACCCTGAAGGGGTTCCGCCACCGGCCGCTCGCCAATGTCGGCAACCACGACATCCGCCACACCCGCCTGTCGGACGGGGACAGCCTCGCCGTGCTGGCGGTGAGCGACGTCCTCGACGCGGCGGCGGAATCCGGGCCGGCCGCGCATTACGCCCTGCCGGGGCTGCGGCTCGGGGTCGGGGCGACGCCCTACGGCCAGCCGATCCCGGCGGACGTGCGCGGGCTGATGCCGGAGGCCTCCCGGGTGCTCTGGCTCACCCACCACGACCTCGCCTTCGGGGCGGGCTATCCGGGGGCGGTGCCGCCGCACCCGATCGCCGGCTGCGCGCTCGCCGTGAACGGCCACGTCCACAAGCGCCACCCGCCCGCGCGGCTCGGCGGGACCGTCTGGTTCAACCCCGGCACGATCACCCGGGGCTCGGTCGATCTCCTGACCCATGCGCCCGCGGTGTTCCGGCTCGGCCCGGACCTTGCGCCGGTGGAGGAGGTCCTGCCGCACCGGGCCGAGGTCTTCGACCTCACGGGAAGGCAGGTGGCGCCGGCGCGCGGCGAGGCGGAGCCGGCGGAGAGCGCCTTCGTGTCGCTCCTCTCCGCCGAGAGCGCCACCGACCTCGCGCGCACCGACGACGGGGCGGTGATCCGCGAGGCGATCGAGGCGAAGTTCCTGCGCGACGGCACGCCCGAGCCGGTGCGGGCGGTGATCCGCTCCCTGATGGAGGAGGCGGTGGCGCGGCGGCGGTGAGGGGCGGGCGCCCACCCGTCCGGGAACGGGGGAGCGGGAACGCGCAGGCCGGGCAGCCGGTCTCAGCCTCGCCGTGCGGCGACGCTGAACCGATCGACCGAGAACCGCGTGATGCGGGATCCGGTTGATCGAAGCGGATCCCGGATCACGCGCCCGCGCGGCGCGTGAGCGAAGCCCCAATCCGCCATCCCGAAGGGATCGAGCGGATCGGGCGTGACGCCCCCCGGAGAACCCGGCCGCCCGGGCTCAGCGCGCCGCCCGCTCCGCCGCCATCGCCCGCTCCAGCACGGCGAAGACCTTCGGGTCGGCGCATTGGGCCACGTTGAAGCGCAGGAACGATCCGGCGCTCTGCGACAGGCTGAACACGTTGCCCGGCGCGAGCACCACCCCCTCGGCCAGGGCCCGGCGGGCGATCCCGGCGGCGTCCAGCCCCTCCGGCAGGGACACCCAGAGATAGAGCCCGCCGCGGGGTTCGAGCCAGGGCGTCAGGCCGGCCGCGGCGAGCCGGCGGCGCGTCGCGCCCATCGCGTCGGCGAGGCGGGCGCGCAGACCGTCGAGGGCGCGGCGGTAGCTGCCATCCGCCAGGAAGCGGTGCACGAGGCCGGCCGCGAGCCGCCCGCTGCCGAAGCTCGCGGCGAGCTTGAGGTCGACCACCCGGTCGACCCAGTCCGGCCGCATCGCCGCGTAGCCGCAGCGCACCGCCGCCGAGAGCGTCTTCGAGAAGCTGCCGATCGCGATCACGCGGTCGAGCCCGTCGAGGGTGGCGAGCCGGGGCGCCGGATCGGGATCGAGATCCTCGAACAGCGCGTCCTCGACCACCAGCACGTCGTGCGCCTCGGCGAGCCGCAGCAGCCGATGGGCGATCCCGGCGCTCATCGTCGCGCCGGTCGGGTTCTGGAAGGCCGAGTTGGTCACGTAGAGGCGGGGGCGATGCGCCCGCAGGGCCGCCGCGAAGGCGTCGAGGTCGGGGCCGGCCGGCGTCCACGGCACCCCGACGAGCCGCGCCCGGTGGGCCTGCAGCAGGGACCGGAAGTTGAAGTAGCAGGGATCGTCCACCAGCACCGGGTCGCCGGGCTCCAGAAGCAGGCGGGCGACGAGGTCGAGGGCCTGCGTGGCCGAATCGGTGAGGACGATCCGCTCGGGGCCGGCCGGGATGCCGCGGTCGTGCAGGCGGCGGGCGAGGGCGCGGCGCAGGGGGGCGTGGCCCAGGGGCTCGTCGTAGGCCAGCAGGTCCGCCGCCTCGCCGCGGGCGAGGCCGCGCAGGGCCCGGCGCAGGGCCTCGTCCGGCAGCCAGGAGGGCGGGAGCCAGCCGCAGCCGGGCATCGGCACCCCGGTCCCCGCCTCCAGGCTCTGGCGGGTCACCCAGAGGGAATCCACCGCCCGGTCGAGGCGCGGGCCGATCTCCGCCAGGGTGAGGGGCCGCGCCGTCCCCGCCACGTAGAAGCCCGAGCCGGGCCGGGCCGCGATGGCGCCCTCCGCCACCAGCCGGTCGTAGGCCTCGACCACCGTCGATTTCGACACCCCCATCTGGGCGGCGAGGCCGCGCACCGAGGGGATGCGCGCGCCGGGGCCCAGGGCGCGGGCCGCGATCCGCGCGCGGATCGCCTCCGCCACCGCCTCGGTCCGGGTCGCGTCCCGCGCCGTCTCCATCCGTACTGGCCTCCGCACCCGGACAGTTCGTCCGGATCGTACCGGTTCCGTCCCTGTCGCGACAGGGCCGTCCACCCGATGGTGGCGCTGATCGGGGGGATGCGATGCGCAGCGAGGTCTTGGCCGCCGGGACGACGATGCCGGAGCGGGAGAGGGCGGACCGGGCCGTGGCCCGCCGGGCCCTGCGCGACGGGCTGATCGGCGTCGTGATCTTCGCCGGCTCCCTGCCGGCGACCCGGGTCGCGGTGGCGGACCTCGACCCCTTCTTCGTGACGGCCTTCCGGGCCGGGGCGGCGGGGCTGACGGCGCTCGGGCTCCTCGCTCTCCTGCGCCAGCCGGCGCCCGGGCGGCGCGACCTCGGCGCGCTCGCCCTGGTGGCGCTCGGCGTGGTGCTCGGCTGGCCGCTCTGCACGGCGCTCGCCCTCCGGACCGTCACGGCCGCGCACGGCACCGTGACGGTCGCCTGCCTGCCGCTCGCCACCGCCCTGTTCGGCGTCTGGCGGGGGAGCGAGCGCCCGCGGCGGGCCTTCTGGCTGTTCTCGGGCCTCGGCAGCGCGATCGTGGCCGGCTTCGCCCTGCGCCAGGGCGGGGGCCGGCTCGGGGCGGGGATGCGTGGCTGTTCCTCGGGATGGTGCTCTGCGCCCTCGGCTACGCAGAGGGCGCGCGGCTCGCCCGGCGGCTCGGCGGCTGGCAGGTGGTGGCCTGGGCGCTCGTGCTGTCGCTCCCGGTCTCGCTGCCCGCCGCGTGGCTGCTGCGGCCGGGGGTGGGCGGGCGTCGGCCTGCCGGCGCTGGCGAGCCTCGCCTACGTGTCGCTGTTCAGCATGCTGATCGGCTTCGTGTTCTGGTACCGGGGCCTCGCCCGGGGCGGCATCGCGGCGGTGGGGCAGGTGCAGTTGCTCCAGCCCTTCTTCAGCCTGATCCTCGCCGGGCTCGTGCTGGGCGAGCCGGTCGACGCGGCCCTGGTCCTCGCCTGCGCCGGCGTCGTCGCCACGGTGGCGGCCGCCAAGCGCTTCGCGTGACACCCCGACCGGGGCGGCCCGGGCGCGGCGGGGCTCAAGGGTCCTTGGCAATCGCCTCGATGTCGCGGTCGACGCCGCTCTCGACCTTGAAATCCTGGGTGTAGACCTTGCCGTCGTGGCGGGCGATGAGCTGGTACTCGCCCTCCGCCAGGGTCACCTGCGGGAAGGCGCCGATCGCCTCGCGGATCGTGTCGCCGCCCGGGGTGAGCACCGAGAAGGCGGTGCCCGCGAAGGCCTCGGTGCCGGGCGCGGCCACGAGCTTGAGGGTCACGGTCGCGGCCCGGTGGTTGAGGGTCGCGTCGGTGATGCGGCCGTTCTCGACCTTGAGGTCGGCGCGCTGGATGGCGTTGGAATCGCCCCAGGTCGAGACCACGTGGTAGGTGCCCTCCGGCAGCCGGATCAGCTCGCCGGCCTTGACCCCGTCGCGGACCAGCCGCCCCTCCGGGTTGTTGCCGATCGGCACGAAGATCGCGAAGGCGAGCTGGCCCGGCGGGATCCGGGCATCGCCGACCGCGCCGGCGAGGCGCAGCGCCCCGGCATTGACCGTGACCTGGTCCTGCAGCCCGGTCGGCGCCAGGGTGACGCGCTTCGAGGTGCTGACGAAGCCGTAGGTGACGTTGGCGAGGTAGCTGCCCGGCGCCAGCCGGAAGGTCGGCTGGGGCTCGTCCGAGCGGGCGAGCAGGGCGGGTTTCCCGGCATCGCCGCGATCCTCGTAGATGCGCCAGGTCAGGCCGCCGCGGATCGGCTTGCCCTCGCTCGTCAGCACGGCGCGCAGGGAGAGCGGCGCCTCCGCGGGGCCCGGCGCCGGGGGCGTCATGGCGGGATTGGCCAGGGGCGGGTTCGCCATGGACGGCGTCGGGCGGCCCGGTTCCTGGGCCGCCGCCGGACCCGCGCCGGGAAGCCCCAGGGCCGCGCCGCCGAGGACGACTCCGCCGAGGACCGCCTTACCGAAGAGCCGTCTCGCCCGCCTCATTCCCGTCCCTCGCCAGCAGGTCGCTCGCCGCCGCCATCAGGTTGCCGACCGAGAGGGGCCGGAACCGGAACTCCACCACGTGGCGCCCCTTGGGCACCTCGACGCCGCGGAACAGCAGGTTGGTGCGCAGGATCGGCCGGCGCACGCCGTCCACCCGCGCCTGCCAGCCCGGATAGTAGAGATCGTGCAGCACCAGCACGGCGTCGCGGTCGGTGTCGACCTCCACCGTGACGAGAGTGCGGCGATAGGCGAGGATCTGCGCGCCGCCGGCGGCGGGCGTCACCTGGGCGGCGGGATCGGCCTGGCCGTAGGATCCCTTGACCTTCGGCAGGCTGTCCTGGTCGATCAGGGCGGTGTCGTTCCCCTCGAATTCCGGCAATTCGTCCTGCGAGAGCACGTCCTCGGACTCGACCGGGACGAGGCGGGTGGCGAGGTAGGCGCGGGGCCGGGCCGGGTCGAGGCGGTAGATCCACATCTGGCCCGAGCCGTAGAGGAGCTTCGCCCCGGTCAGCTGCGGGAAATGCCTGGGCAGGCGCTCGGCCGGGCGGTCGAGGACGAGGTATTCGAGGCCGAGCAGGCTCGCGAGCCGCGAGCGGTAGCCGCGGAACAGGGCCGGGAACTGGCGCAGGTTCGGGTCGGCGGCGTTCTCGCCGGGGCCGACGGCCCGCTCGTAATCGGACAGGCGCAGGGGATTGTAGCCGATCGTGTCCTCGAGCCCGAGCACCATCGAGGCGTTCTGCCACGCCCCGCCCAGCCCCAGGATCTCGACGCGGGGATGGTCGCCCTTGGCGTGGCGGGCGTCGAGCTCGGCCTTGAGGATGGTGAGGCCCTGGAGCTGCTCGGGGGGCAATTGCCGGAACACCGCGTAGCGCTCGGCGGGCTCGGCGTTGAGCGACGAGCCGGCATTGCGCCAGATCAGCTCCGCCCCGGTCACCGCGACGAGGCCCGCGGCCGCGAGCGCCCGCGAGCGCGGCCGGCACAGGACGAGCACCGCCGCCCCCGCGAGGCCCGCCCCCAGCGCGATGTCCCGCAGGGCGTCGGCGAGGTGCCCGCGCGGCCCCGAGAAGAGCAGGGCGCCGGCGAGCGCGGCGGCCAGGAGCGCGAGTGCGAGGAGCGGCAGCAGGCGGCCCCGGCCGCGCGGCAGGGCGGGCAGGCCGTCGCGCACGTAGCGGTGGACGAGGTAGCCGGCCGTGAGCGCGAGGCCGATATTGACCACGAAGGTCGCGTCGGCGGGCCGGCGGTAGAGGTCGATGCCCGGCACGTGGTCGAACAGCAGGGCGAAGAGCGGGGTGTAGCGCCCCAGCGCGTAGGTCAGCGCGCCGGCCAGCACCAGGACCGGGAAGCGGATCTCGCGGGCGAGGAGCCGCCCGCCCGCCACCCCGTGCCAGAGGATCAGCAGGGCCGGGATGGTGCCGGCGAAGATGTAGTTGATCGCCCGGTCGGTCCAGGTGCCGCCCTCCAGGGACGACCAGTCCGGGCCCCAGTAATCGTAGGTCCAGCGCAGGGACCCGAACACGTCCGCGAACAGGCCGGTGGCGAGGCTCTGGGGCGGCAGCGAGCCCATGGCGGCGACGCCGTAGCCGAAGGAGGGCCGGGTCGAGGTCATCAGGAGCTGCATGGTGAGCAGGGAGGGCACCGCCAGCAGCGCCCCGCCGACGAGCCCCATCGCGGCGAGCAGGGGAAGCCGCGTGCGCAGGAAGGCGAGGGGCGCCGGCGCCTCCAGCACCGCCCAGAGGGCGCGGGCGATCAGCACGGTGCCGCACAGGAAGGCCACCTGGTCCCGCCCGACCGTCATCAGCGCCGCCGCCACCGCGAAGCCGAGGCCGAAGGCGAGGGAGCGCCGGTCCAGCGCCTCCTCAAGCAGCCAGAGGGCGAGGGGGAAGTAGCCGTAGGACAGGATCATGCCCGTGTGCTGCAGCCGCGCCGAGGCCGAACCGCCGAGGACGAAGATCATGGCGGCGGCGACCGCCCCGGCCGGGTGCCAGCCCCGGCGGCGGAACAGCGGCAGCATCGCCACGGCGCCCGGCAGGAGATGGGCGAAGACCACCGCGTCGAACAGCTCCATCGAGGGCGACGGGTCGAGCCACGCGAAGAGCAGCATGGTCGGCGTGAACAGGAGCGATTGCGGGTCCGCCACGGAGGGGTGGCCGGCGAAGTGGTAGGGATTCCACAGCGGCAATTCCCCGTTCGCCAGGGCGGCGCCGAGGTAGCGCAGCATCGGGTAGAAGTGGTTCTTGGAATCCCACGGCACGACCGCGCCGGTGAGCGGCCAGACCGCGGCGGCGGCGGCCCAGAAGATCAGCACGGCGGCGAGCGCGAGGCGGACGTCGCGCGGCGTCCAGGCCTGGTCGCGCGGCGGGGCGGGGAGGCGGCTCATGGTCGGGCTTCCGGCAGGTCGTGTCCCACGGGTGCGGTCGGCGGGCCGCGTGCCCGATCCCCGTGACGGTTTTCGGGCCGGATTGCAAAGCCCGCCGCGCGGCGCCTAAGAGGAGGGGCGGCGCGGCGGCCCGCCTTGCCCCGCCTCGTCTCTGGCTCATCCGCACTGAAGGTCCGATGAACGCGACTCTCGACTTGCTGCGCCGCCGACGCTCGGTCCCTCCCGCGCTCCTCGCCGGCCCGGGCCCGACGCCCGAGGAACTCGCGACGCTCCTCACCATCGCGTCGCGGGTGCCGGACCACGGCAAGCTGGCGCCCTGGCGCTTCCTGGTGATCGAGGGCGAGGGGGCGGCGCGGATCGGCGCGGTGATCGAGGCGGCCTACGCGGCGGACCACCCGGAGGCCGACGCGGCGCGGCGCGCCCTCGAGCGCGACCGGCTCGCCCAGGCGCCGCTCGTGGTCGGGGTGGTGTCGCGGGCCGGCCCCCACGTGAAGATCCCGGACTGGGAGCAGGTGCTGTCGGCGGGGGCGGCGGCGATGAACCTCGTCGTGGCGGCGAACGCGATGGGCTTCGCGACCGCCTGGCTCACCGAGTGGATCGCCTACGACCGGCGGGTGCTCGACGCGCTCGGCCTCGCGCCGCAGGAGCGGATGGCGGGCTTCGTCCATATCGGCCGCGCCGCCCAGGCGCCCGCGGACCGGCCCCGCCCCGACCTGGCGGCGATCGTCACGCGGGTCTGATCCGGGAGCCGCTGCGATCACGCGGATCCCGGATCATCCCGACGGCCCAGGATACGGACGCCTCGGGCCGTCGACCCGCTCGGATCGCCGATGCCGGGCCGAAGGCTCGTCCGCGTCGTCGCACCGGTGACCGCGGCGGCGAATAGTGCTTAGGCTCCGCCCATCCCCGGAGGCGCCCCCATGCACTACGACGCCGAGACCCGCCCGCTGCCCCACAACCCGTTCAAGGCCCTCGTCGCGCCGCGGCCGATCGGTTGGATCAGCGCGCTCGACCGCGAGGGGCGGCTCAACCTCTCGCCCTACTCGTTCTTCAACGGGGTCGCGGACAATCCCGAGATGGTGATGTTCTCGTCCTTCGGCCGCAAGGACGCGCTCGCCTTCGCGGAGGAGGGCGGCGAGTTCGTCTGCAGCTTCGCCAGCCTCGCCCTCAAGGACGCCATGAACAGGACCTCGGCGCCCCTGCCGCGCGGCGAGAGCGAGTTCGCCTTCGCGGGGCTCACCCCGGCGCCCTCGCGCAAGGTGCGCCCGCCCCGGGTGGCCGAGGCGCCCGCCGCCATCGAGTGCCGCTGGCTGCAGACCGTCCCGCTCGTGCCCCTGGGCGGCGGCGAGGCCCGCTACTTCATGGTGATCGGGCAGGTCGTCTCGATCTACGTCGACGACCGCTTCGTCACGGAGGCGGGCCGGGTCGATACCGGCGCCATGCAGCCGCTGATGCGGGGCGGCTACTTCGACTACTTCGCGGTCGACGGCCAGAGCCGCTTCGAGATGCGCCGGCCCGAGGGCGGCGGAGACGTGACGCGGCGCTGAGCGGCGGCCCGGCCCGTCCGGTTTCGGGACGCTTCAACCTTCATTTACCATGATCCGAGCATGGTGACCCTTGGAGACGGCACCCGCCCGGGCGGTGCCGCCCCGCCGGGGCGCCATGTTCCTGTTCACCACATCCCCCCCACCATCCCGCGAGGCCCCGCCGGCGCGCGCGGCGGGCGCCGGCCCGGTGGTCGAGGCGATCCGCCAGGGCGCGGAGAAGACCGGCACCGGCTTCGACTACCTCCTCGCCACGGCGCAGCGGGAATCGAGCCTCGACCCGAGCGCCAAGGCCGCGACCTCCTCGGCGAGCGGGCTGTTCCAGTTCATCGAGCAGACCTGGCTCGCGGTGCTCAAGCAGGACGGCCCGTCGCTCGGCCTGTCCTCCTACGCGGAGGCGATCACGCCGCGCCCCCAGGGCGGCTACACGGTGAGCGACCCGGCCGCGCGGCAGACCATCCTCGACCTGCGGCGCGACCCGGACGTGGCCTCCGCCATGGCGGGCGCGCTGACCCGGCGCAACCACGACGCGCTCCTCGCCGAACTCGGCCGCGAGCCGACGCGCGGCGACCTCTACGCCGCCCACCTGCTCGGGCCGCGGGGCGCCGCGACGCTGATCCGGTCGGCCCAGTTCACGCCCGCGCGGGCCGCCGCTGCCGACCTGCCCGAGGCGGCCGCCGCCAACCGTGCCCTGTTCTACGACCGCTCCGGCCGGGCCCGCGGCGCGGCGGAGCTCTACGCGCTGCTCTCCGCGAGCCAGGCCGCCCCCGCGCCCCCCGTGGCCGCCGCGGGTGCGGCCGCCGCGGGCGAGGCTGCCGGGAGCGAGGCCGCCGCCTACGCGCCGGCGCGCGAGACGGGCCTGCGCTCCCTGTTCCAGACCGAGGCGAGGCGCGGCCCGGTCTCGGACGGGGTGGCGCGGCTCTGGCAGGGGCGGGCGGGCGGGGAGCCCGCCGCCCCGAGCTACTTTCCGCGCTCCGACGACGATCCCGCGCCCGCGGCGCCCGCCGCCGCGGCGCCCCGCCCCGACCCCGCCCCGCCCACCCTGTCCGCCGCGCCGCTCCCGCCGGCCCGGCCGCCCGAATTCGCCGCCCGGCCGCCCGCGGCCGCCCGGCCCCTTGTCACGCTCTACCGCACCACCGACCGTCCCTGACGCCGCCACGCCTCCCGGATTGCCCCCGATGATGATCCGCCAGTTCCTGCTCTGGACGCAGCACGAATCCGCCGGCCGGCGGGCCGAGGCCGCCTCGTCCCTGGCGCGGGCCTACCTCTACGCGGACCTCGACCCGGAGGCGCGCTGGGAGGCCAAGACCGCGGTCACGGCGCTCCTCGACGATTCCTCGCCCCTGGTGCGCCGGGCGCTGGCGGAGGCCTTCGCCAACGCCGCCGAGGCGCCCCGGCCGGTGGTGGTGGCCCTGGCGCAGGACGTGCCCGAGATCGCCGCCCTGGTCCTGGCCCGCTCGCCGGTCCTGTCGGATGCCGACCTCGTCGATTGCGCGGCGATCGGCGAGGAGGAGGCCCGCTGCGCCGTCGCGGCGCGTCCGAACCTGTCGCCGATGGTCTGCGGGGCCTTGGCCGAGATCGCCGGGGTGCCGGCCCTGCGCGGCCTCGCGGCCAATCCGGGCGCCGCCATCACCCCCGGCAGCCTGCTGCGCATGGTCGAGCGCCACGGGGAGGACGGGGGCCTGCGCGAGGCGCTGCTCGCCCGGCCGGACCTGCCGCTGGAGGTCCGCCAGGCCGTGACCGCCCGGCTCGCCCAGTCGCTCTCGGACTTCGTGGTCGGCTGCGGCTGGCTCAGCCCGGATCGCGGCGAGCGCGTGGCGCGCGAGGCGCGCGACCGGACCACGCTGGGCCTCGCCGAGGGGGCCGCCCGGGAGGACCTGCGCCGTCTCGTGACCTACCTGCGCCGGAACGGCCAACTCACCGCCGGCCTGGTCCTGCGGGCGATGCTGTCCCGGCGCATGGCCTTCACGGAGGCCGCCCTGGCGGATCTCTCGGGCCTGCCGCCGGCGCGGGTCGCCGGCCTGCTCCTCGACGGGAGCGGCCAGGGCTTCTCCGCCCTCTACCGCCGGGCCGGCCTGCCCGCCTCCCTCGAACCTGCCTTCGCGGCGGCGATGTCGGCGTGGCGCGAGGAGGCGCAGGGCTTCACCGAGGAGAGCGGGCCGGCCCTGTCCCGCCGCATGATCGAGCGCGCGGTGACCGCCTGCGAGCGCCTGCCCTTCGCGGAGAGCCACGCCCTGGTGGCGCTGCTCAACCGCTTCGAGGCCGAGGCGGCGCGCGAGGAGGCCCGGGTTCTCGCCCAGAGCCTCGCCACCGAGGCCGCCGTGGCGGCGGTGCTGGACTCGATCCCGGCCGCCCTCATCGAGAGCTACCGTCAGGACCGCCTGCGCATCGCGGCCTGACCCCGCGGCCGCGCGGCGCGGCCCGCGCGGGCCCGCCGCGGGCCGTCCGGGCCGGCCTCCCGCAGGGTTAGGGCGGCCGGTGCGGCGCCGGGTCTCAGAATCCATCGCCGCGTCCGGCCCGGACGAGCGGACGGACGCGTCGCGCTCCGCCCGGCGCAGGTCAATCCGGACAAGCTGAAGTCAAGACTCGGGCCTGACCCGCCGCGGCGGCATCTCTTCGTGCACCTGATGGACGAGGGTGAGTACCGTCATGGGGCGCGCAAGTTTGCTTCTCTCATCTTCCCTGATTGCGCGGCCGCGGGTCGTCTGCGCGGCGGCGCGCGGCCGGTGAACTCCTCTGGTCGCCGGGTCGGAACAGCTGCGCGAAACCTGTGCCTTGACCGGTTCCAGGGCCAAAAGAACGGGGATGAATTTCTTACAAATTTTGCTGCAACCATAACAGAAACATACAACCTAAGGTTTGTTTTTCTCCGCCCTTTCGCAGGGATCGTCCACAAGAACTACGTATCTGGGGCAGCAATGTTTCGTTCTCCATCTTGCGGGATGGGGCAAACGGAGCGAACACATCTGCTGCGCACTCCCGGGTAGTGCATTCGCACCGTCAGGAGAGCGCCCAAGGAGACCAAGAGGGCCGACCGTCGACGCCTCGTGCGGGGACGGGCCCGGCCCCATCAACCTGACGGACGGATCTGGATGATGACTGACGTGGACGGCCAGGATGCGGACCCTGAGGATCTCGTCGCCCTGACGGCCGACATCGTGTCGGCCTACATCTCGAAGAATTCAGTGCCGGCGGCGGACCTGCCCGGGCTGCTGACCTCGATCCACGGCACGCTGCAGGCGCTGGTCCTGCCGCCGCCGCCCGAGCCGGCCAAGCCGGTGCCGCCGATCCCGATCAGAAAAACGGTGACGCCGGACGCGATCATCTCGCTGGAGGACGGCAAGCCCTACAAGTCGCTGAAGCGGCACCTGACGACCCGCGGGCTCACCCCCGAACAGTACCGGGAGAAGTGGGGCCTGCCGCCGGACTACCCGATGGTGGCGGCGAACTACGCCGCGCAGCGCTCCGAACTCGCCAAGAGCATCGGGCTCGGCCAGCAGCGCAAGAACCGCGTCCCGCCGCGCAAGGGCTGACGCGGGTGGTGCGGGCCGCCCGCTCGGCGGGCGGCCCCACGTCGCTGCGCGGACGACCCGCTGCGGCCGCCCGCTCGGCGGGCGGCCCCACGTCGCTGCGCGGCCGCCGGCTCGGCGGGCGGCCCGGCCTCGTGGCGCCGGAGGACGAGGCGCTGGCCGCCCGCTCGGCGGGCGGCCTCGCGTCCCTGCGCGGACGACGAGGCGCGGGCCGCCACGCGCGGCGGCGCGGCGGCCGCCCGACTCCTCAATGGGCGGCGCGCTTGGGCATGTAGAGGTCGGTGATCGTGCCCTCGAAGGCCTCCGCCGCCATGCCGACCGTCTCCGACAGGGTCGGGTGCGGGTGGATGGTCAGGCCGATGTCGCTCGCATCCGCCCCCATCTCGATGGCGAGCGCGGCCTCCGCGATCAGGTCGCCCGCCGAGGGGCCGACGATGCCGCAGCCGACGATGCGGTCGGTCGCCTCGTCGAACAGCACCTTGGTCAGGCCCTCGTCGCGCCCCAGCGACAGCGAGCGCCCGCTCGCCGCCCACGGGAAGCTGCCCTTGCCGACCTTGATGCCCTTGGCCTTGGCCTCGTTCTCGGTCAGCCCGACCCAGGCCACCTCCGGGTCGGTATAGGCCACCGACGGGATCACCTTCGCGTCGAAGAACGAGTTCTTCCCCGCCGCGGTCTCGGCCGCGACCTTGCCCTCGTGCGTCGCCTTGTGGGCCAGCATCGGCTGGCCGACCACGTCGCCGATGGCGAAGATGTGCGGCACGTTGGTGCGCATCTGCTTGTCGACCGGGATGAAGCCGCGCTCGTCCACGATCACGCCCGCCGCCTCCGCCCCGATCAGCTTGCCGTTCGGTCGCCGCCCGACCGAAACCAGGATCTTGTCGAAGGTGTCGGTGGCCGGCGCGGACCCGCCCTCGAACGTCACCTTCAGCCCCTCGGGCCGGGCCTCGACCGCCGTCACCTTGGCCTTGAGGTGAATCGCCTCGTATTGCTTGCTGATCCGCTTCATCAGCGGCGTGACGATGTCCTTGTCGGCCCCCGGGATGATCTGGTCCATCAGCTCGACGATGGTCACCTTGGCGCCGAGCGCGTGGTAGACGGTGGCCATCTCCAGCCCGATGATGCCGCCGCCGATCACGAGCAGGCGCTGGGGGATGCCGCCGAGTTCGAGCGCCCCCGTGGAATCGATCACCCGCGGGTCGTCGTGCGGGATGAACGGCATCTGGATCGGTTCGGAGCCCGCCGCGATGATCGCCTGGTCGAAGCCGATGATGCGGGTCTGGCCCTCGTGCTCGACCGCGATCTGGTGCGGGCTGACGAAGCGGCCGGTCCCGGTCACGACCGTCACCTTGCGCTGCTTGGCGAGGCCCTGCAGGCCGCCGGTCAGCTTCTTGACCACGCCCTCCTTCCACGACCGGAGCTTGTCGATGTCGATCTGCGGGCTCGCGAAGCTGATGCCGTGCGCCGCCATGCCGTGGCTCTCGTCGATCACCTTGGCGGCGTGGAGCAGGGCCTTCGAGGGGATGCAGCCGACGTTGAGGCACACGCCGCCGAGGGAGGCCCAGCGCTCGACCAGCACCACCTTCTTGCCGAGATCGGCGGCCCGGAAGGCGGCGGTGTAGCCGCCCGGCCCGGCCCCGAGCACCAGCACCTCCGCCCGCATCTCCTCGCCGGAGACGGGCGCGGCCGCCGCCGGGGCGGGCGCCGAGGCGCCGTTGCCGCGCGCCGCACCGCTGGCCGCGGCTCCCTGGGCCCCGGCTCCCTGGGCCCGGGCTCCCTGGGCCGACGAGCCGTAGCCCGCCTGGCCCTCGCCGGGCGCGTGCCCGGCCCCGCCCGCGGCGGGCGCCGCGGGTCTGTCGGGCGTGGCGGGCTTCGCCGCCCCGGCGCCGGCCGCCGCGGCCAGCACCAGGATCAGGTCCCCTTCCGAGACCTTGTCGCCGGGCTTGACCTTGATCTCCGCCACCGTGCCCGCCACCGGCGAGGGCACGTCCATCGTGGCCTTGTCGGATTCGAGCACGATCAGCGTGTCGTCGACCGCGATCGTGTCGCCGGCCTTCACCACCACCTCGATCACCGGCACGTTCTTGAAGTCGCCGATGTCCGGCAGGCGGACCTCGTTGCTGCTCATCGCGCGGGCTCCTCAGATCACGAGCCGCCGCACGTCTTCCAGGACGTGGGCGAGGTGGCGGGTGAAGCGGGCCGCGAGCGCCCCGTCGATGACGCGGTGGTCGTAGGAGACCGAGAGCGGCAGCATCAGGCGCGGCTTGAACTCCGACCCGTCCCAGACCGGCGCCATCCTGGAGCGCACGACGCCGAGGATCGCCACCTCGGGCGCGTTGACGAGCGGCGTGAAGGCGGTGCCGCCGATGCCGCCGAGCGACGAGATCGTGAAGCTCGCCCCCTGCATGTCGCCGCTGCCGAGCTTGCCGTCGCGGGCCTTCTTCGACAGGGCGCCGAGCTCCTGGCTGATCT
Organism: Methylobacterium sp. CB376; assembly: GCF_029714205.1. Taxonomy (NCBI): domain Bacteria; kingdom Pseudomonadati; phylum Pseudomonadota; class Alphaproteobacteria; order Hyphomicrobiales; family Methylobacteriaceae; genus Methylobacterium; species Methylobacterium sp. CB376. The sequence continues at coordinate 6,900,390 of NZ_CP121648.1, forward strand.
CGCCGATGCCCTTGCGGTCGGCATCCTTGACCACCGGCACCACGAGCCCGTCGGGCGTGTCCACCGCCACCCCGATATTGTAGTAGCGCTTGAGGATCAGCGCCTCCTTGTCGGGCGACAGCGAGGCGTTGAACTCCGGGTGCTGGCGCAGGGCCGAGACCGAGGCCTTGATCAGGAAGGCCAGCAGCGTGACGCGGTAGCCCTTGTCCTTGGCGGTCTTGTCGAGGTCCTTGCGGTAGGCTTCGGTCTCGGTGATGTCGGCCTCGTCCTGGTGGGTGACGAGGGGCACGTTGAGCCAGGCCCGGTGCAGGTGCGGCCCCGAGATCTTCTTGATCCGGGCGAGCGGCTTGGTCTCGGTGGGGCCGAACTTCGAGAAGTCGACCGCCGGGATCTCCGGAATGCCCATGCCGCCGCCCGCGAAGACCGCGCCGGAGGGCGCCGGGGCGGCCGAGCGGGTGAGGTGGCCCTTCACGTCCTCCTTGGTGATGCGGCCCTTCTCGCCGGTGCCCTTGATCGCGTTGAGGTCGACGCCGAGCTCGCGGGCGAGCCGCCGCACGGCCGGGCTGGCATGGATCTGCGAGAAGTCCGGGATACCCGCCCCGGAGGCCGCCGGGGCCGGAACCGGGGCCGGCGGCGCCGCGCTCTCGGGCGGCTCCTGCTTGGCGATCAGGGCGGCGGTGTCGGCCGGGGCGGCCCCGTTGCCCTTGCTCTCGCTTTCGCTCCTGGGCGCGCTCGTCGCGTCGCCCTTGGCATCGCCCTCGCCCTTGAGCAGCAGGATCGGGTGACCCTCGCTCACCTTGTCGCCGATCTTGATCAGCAGCTTCTCGACCACGCCGCCGGAGGGCGCCGGCACCTCCATGGTGGCCTTGTCGGATTCGAGCGAGATGATCGGGTCGTCCGGCCCGATCGTGTCGCCCTCCTTCACGTGCACCTCGATGATCGGCACATCCTTGAAGTCGCCGATATCCGGAACCTTGACCTCGGTCGCCACGACGTCTCTCCCGTCACGTCACTGGGTGGGCTGGATGGGACGCGCGGGGCGCGGACCGCGGATCCCTCGCCCGCGGGCGAGGGATCCGCGGCCTGCGCGCCGCGCGGGGGCCGGACTCACACCGTCCAGGGCGCCGGCTTCTCCGGATCGAGGCCGTACTTGGCGATCGCCTCCGAGACCTTCGCGGTCGGCACCATCTGGTCCTCCGCGAGGCTCTTGAGGGCCGCCACCGCCACCCAGCGCCGGTCGACCTCGAAGAAGTCGCGCAGCCGCACCCGGTAATCCGAGCGCCCGAACCCGTCCGTCCCCAGCACCTTGTAGCGGGCGGGCACGAAGGGGCGGATCTGGTCGGCGAACAGCCGCATGTAGTCGCTCGCCGCGATCACCGGGCCGGAGCGGCCCGACAGGCAGGTCTCGACGTAGGATTTGCGCGGGGTCTCGTCCGGGTGGAGCATGTTCCAGCGCTCCACCGCCATCGCCTCGCGGCGCAGCTCCGTGAAGCTCGGGCAGGACCAGATGTCGGCCACGATGCCGAAATCCTTCTCCAGGAGTTCGGCCCCGGCGATGACCTCGCGCAGGATCGTGCCCGAGCCCAGGAGCTGCACCCGCGGGCCCTTCCCCTTGCCCTCGCGGAACAGGTACATCCCCTTGATGATGCCCTCCTGCGCCCCGTCCGGCATGCCCGGATGGGCGTAGTTCTCGTTCATCACGGTGATGTAGTAGAAGACGTCCTCCTGCTCGCCGTACATCCGGCGCAGACCGTCCTGCACGATCACCGCCACCTCGTACGAGAAGGTCGGGTCGTAGGAGACGCAGTTCGGGATCGTGGCCGAGAACAGGTGGCTGTGGCCGTCCTCGTGCTGCAGCCCCTCGCCGTTGAGCGTGGTGCGCCCGGCCGTGCCGCCGATCAGGAAGCCGCGCGCCCGCAGGTCGCCCGCCGCCCAGGCCAGGTCGCCGACCCGCTGGAAGCCGAACATCGAGTAGTAGATGTAGAACGGGATCGTCGGCGCGTTCGAGTGCGAGTAGGAGGTCGCCGCCGCGATCCAGGACGACATCGCCCCGGCCTCGTTGATGCCCTCCTGCAGCATCTGCCCGTTCTTGTCCTCCTTGTAGTACATCAGCTGGTTGGCATCCTCGGGCCGGTAGAGCTGGCCGACCTGGCTGAAGATGCCGAACTGGCGGAACATGCCCTCCATGCCGAAGGTGCGGCTCTCGTCGGGCACGATCGGCACGATGCGCTTGCCGATCTCCTTGTCGCGCAGGAGCGTGTTGAGCACCCGCACGAAGGCCATGGTGGTGGAGATCTCCCGGCCCGCCGTCTCCTTGAGCTGCGCGTCGAAGGCCTGGAGCGGCGGGATCGCGAGGCTCTCCGACTTCCGCCGCCGGGCGGGGAGCGGCCCGCCGAGGGCTTGGCGCCGCGCCATCAGGTAGCGGTGCTCCGGCGAGCCCTCGGGGAAGCGGATGAACGGGATGCCGGAGACCTTCTCGTCCGAGAGGTCGATCTGGAAGCGGTCGCGGAACTGCTTGAGGACCGCCTCGCCCATCTTCTTCTGCTGGTGGGTGATGTTCTGGGCCTCGCCGGCCTCGCCCATGCCGTAGCCCTTGACGGTCTTGGCGAGGATGACGGTGGGCTGGCCCTTGTGGTTCACCGCGGCGTGGTAGGCCGCGTAGACCTTGCTCGGGTCGTGGCCGCCGCGGGTCAGCCGCCAGATGTCGTCGTCGCTCCAGTCGGCGACCAGCGCCTTGGTCTCCGGATAGCGGCCGAAGAAGTGCTCGCGGATGTAGGCGCCGTTCTTCGACTTGAAGTCCTGGTACTCGCCGTCGACGCACTCGGCCATCACGCGGGCCAGCATGCCCGAGGAATCGCGGGCGAGCAGCTGGTCCCACCCTGAGCCCCACAGCACCTTGACGACGTTCCAGCCCGCGCCGCGGAAATTGGCCTCGAGTTCCTGGACGATCTTGCCGTTGCCGCGCACCGGCCCGTCGAGGCGCTGCAGGTTGCAGTTGATCACGAAGACGAGGTTGTCGAGTTTCTCCCGCGCGGCAAGCGAGATCGCGCCGAGCGACTCGGGCTCGTCCATCTCGCCGTCGCCCATGAAGGCCCAGACCTTGCGACGGTCGGTGTCGGCGAGGCCGCGATGGTGCAGGTAGCGGAGATACCGCGCCTGGTAGATCGCCATCAGCGGCCCGAGGCCCATCGAGACGGTCGGGAATTGCCAGAAATCCGGCATCAGCCAGGGATGCGGGTAGGAGGACAGGCCCTTGCCGCCGACCTCCTGGCGGAACGAGAGCAGCTGCTCCTCGCTGAGGCGCCCTTCGAGGTAGGCGCGGGCGTAGATGCCCGGCGAGGAATGGCCCTGCACGAAGATCAGGTCGCCGCCATGCGTCTCGTCGGCGGCGTGCCAGAAATGCATGAAGCCGGTGTCGTAGAGGGTCGCGGCCGACTGGAAGCTCGCGATGTGGCCGCCGAGCTCGGAGGATTCCTTGTTGGCCCGCAGAACGATCGCGATGGCGTTCCAGCGGATCGCCGAGCGGATGCGGTGCTCGATCGCCCTGTCGCCCGGGTGGGGGGGCTGCGCCTCGACCGGGATCGTGTTCAGGTAGGCGGTGTTGGCCGAGTAGGGGACGGGGGCGCCCTTCTTGCGGGCCTCCTCGATGACCTGCTCGATCAGGAAATGCGCCCGCTCGGGCCCCTCGACTTCGAGCACCCCGTCGAGGGACTCGAGCCATTCCCGGGTCTCGATGGGGTCGGGATCGCGCGGGTCGCGTTCGCGGCTGCGTTCCACTCGTCTGTCCTCCCTCGTTGGTCCCGCGGCCGCCTTTCGGGGGCGTCCGGCGGTGTCCGGCCCGCATCGAGCACAGGCCGTGCCACCACTCACGCTATTGGACCAGCGAGGAAGTGCAAGGGGTTGCGAGTGCTCCCGGCCATCGTCGTTCCGGAATTTCGGAATGGAACCGAAACGCTGTCCGGAAGTTCAGACCGTCGCGCATGCCGCCCGGCCGCTCGCGAGGCGGCCGGGATGTCTTCGCGCGCGGCGAGGCCGGGCGTGCGGACAACGTTCAGAAACGTTCGGCCGTGCGGAGCCGGGAGACGGGCCTTGCGTCGCCCGGCGCGTCCGGGGCGGGCGCCGTGCCGGCGACGAGCGGGCTGCCGGGCCTGGCGAGCGTGAGGAGCGTGACGCCGACCGCCAGGACGGCCGCGAGGCTCGCCGGAAACAGGAAGGCGCGCTCGTCGAACTGGCCGTGCAGCAGGCCCCCCACCACCGCCCCGGTGCTGAGCGCGCCCCAGAGCGGCGCCTGGATCCAGAAGGACTTGGCCGGCTTGTGGAGGAGCAGGTTGGCGAGCCCGGTGCCGAAGCGGACCACCGCGCCGGTGACGTAGGTGAGGGCGAGGCTGCGCCCGTCCTCGTCCTGGAGCGTGGCGTTCTGCATGCCGAGCGCGAAGACGACCGGGTAGGCGTGGACCGGGAAGGCGAAGGGCCCGGGCGGCATGACGAGCCCGATGGTCAGGAAGCCGGCCTGCAGGCCGAGCAGCACCGGCAGGCGCCAGCGCCCGGCCCAGGCGGCGATCACCGTGCCCACGAAGGCGCCGAAGCAGAACACGGCGATGACGGAAGCGACGCGGGTCGTGCCGTCCCAGTCCCCGTGCGCCGCCGCCACGCCGAAGCGGGTGGTGTTGCCGGACATGAAGGACATGAAGAGCTGCGAGAATTGCAGGAAGCCGATCGCGTCGGCGCATCCCGCGAGGCCCGACAGGGCGAGGGCGAGCGGGATGCGCGTGGTCGGGCTGGCGGGAAAGGACTTGTCGTGCATGGGATCTCCGGTTCCGGCCCAAAACCGCCGGAGCCGTCGCACGTTCCCCTAGGGCGGGGCGGGCCGGATGCCGCAGCCTTCCTCGGGATTAGAGTCCGTCATGGGCCGGAGCAGGAAATTCCCCTCGGGCAGGTTCGACCGCCGCGGCACGCCCCGCCCCGCCCTCACTCGTTGCGGGCCGGCGGGGAGGACCCGCCGCCGAAGCCCTGCTGGAACATCTTCAGGAACAGGGACTGCATCTGGTCGGCGTTCTGGGGAAACAGCGAGAACCAGCTGCGCATGATCGTGTCGGGGGAGAAGCGCTCCATGTCGGCGAGCATGCGCCGCTCGACCTCGGCCATCACCGCCGCCTGCATGGGCTCGACGTTCGGGAGGCCGACGAACTGGCGCGCTTCGAGCGGAGTGCAGTCGACCTCGACGCGGAACTTCATGACCACCTTCCCTCAAGAGCGCGCGGCGCCCCGGATCACACAGGGGCATTCCCGTCCTTTTGTAAAGGGCGCGGACCGGGATTCGCCCGAAACCCCTAGTTGATATGGATCAACGCGGGCTCGGTCGCGCCCGGCGAGGATCGCTCGTCGGCCCGCTTCGGCTTGGTGGCGAAGGGACGACGACGGGCCGGGTCTTGCTGGACCGGGGGGACCTTCGAGCCCGGCCCGCCTCTTCGCCCCATTTCTCCAGCAAGCTCGTCCTATGTGAACAGCGCGGCCGCTCGCCCCGTGCGAGAGGAGTTCTGCCGCGCCGATCGTCCAGCCCCTCTCCTGACGGCGCGGCGGCGGGCCGGGCTCCTCGTGTCCGATTGCGCCAAACCCGGCCCGCCCCTTCCCGGTGACATTCGGCACATTCGTCTGGGCTGCCGAAGACTATTCCTTCTCTTGTTCCTGCTTCGCGATGCCGCGAATGGATAATCGAGAGGAGATGTCACCATGATCAACACCAAGGTTCTGGCGCTGGCCGTGGTCGCCGGCGGTCTCGGGTTCGCTTCGGCGGCGAGCGCCGCGCCGGGCGCGGTGGCGCCGGCCGGCCTGATCGCGGGCGACGCCCAGGTCCAGACCGTCGCGTATGGCTGCGGCCCGGGCTGGGCTCCGAACGCCTGGGGTCACTGCCGCCCGTTCTACCGTCCCTACGGCTACGGCTTCTACCGCCCCTACCGCCCGGTCTACGGCTACGGCTACGGCTATCGTCCCTGGCACCCCCATCACGGGTTCGGCCTCCGCTTCTTCTGAGGCCCGCTTGGCGGGCCCTCACGGCGGCCCGCTTGGCGGGCCCTCACGGCGGCCCGCTTGGCGGGCCCAGGGCGGCGTCCCGCCGGGCGGGACGCCGCCACCGCGCGCGGCGGCCGGGCGGCGGGGCAGGGGCGGCGCTCCCCAGGGGTCCGGGTCGGGGCGGCGAGTCGCGGGTGACGTCGCGCGCAGGCCCGACCCGCCCGCGCGGGGAGACCGGCGCAGCCGCGGCTCCTCAGAATCATGTTGATAACGGGGACAAGTGGCCCGACTCGGCCGGCTCCCCCGCGCGGTGGCGCGGCTGTCGCATCCCGTTCACGGGCCGGGCCCTGTCAGTCTAGGGCCCGATTGTGCGAGGCGGAACCTTGCGAGGCGGCCATGGAGTTTCGGGTCGAGCAGGAAGGACCGGGGAAGTGGGGCTGGCGCCTGCTCGGGCCGCGCGGCGCGACTCTGCTGCGCTCGGACGAGACCTACGGCAGCCACGTCCAGGCCTCGGCCGCCGCGACCGCCTTCGCGCGCCTCGTCGCCCAGGCCTCGCGCCGCATGACAGCGCCGGGGCCGCTCGGCGCGGCGCCGTAGCGGCCCCCATCGCGGCGCCCCCGCTCAGCGGATCAGGCAGGCCTCGTTCGCCCCCGGGCCCAGGACGATGTCGCCCTGGCGCGGCGCGTTGACCGCGAAGGGGCCCGTGCCCTGGAGTCCGAGGAAGCCGCGCCCGAACGTCGAGGCCAGGACGTTCGTGCCGATCTCCACGTAGCAGCGGTCGAGGACGGCCTCGTAGGGGACGTGCAGGTCCGCCACGACGCTGCCCGCCGGCCCGCAGGTGGCGAGGAGGTCGAACTGCCCCGGCGCCGCGAGCCGCACGGTGCGGGAATGGCCGGGCGGCAGCACGAAGGCCGGCCCGCCGTTCTGGCTTCCCACCAGGGTCAGCGCCGAGCGGTTGGTGATCCGCCTCGTGCAGCCGGCCTGCGCCGCGTCGAGGCCCGCCGGCAGCAGGACGAGCGCCGCCAGGGCGGCGCGGAGCGGACGGAGGCGGGAGGCAGCGCGCATGTCAGGGATCCCTCGCCGTGGCGGCCCGCGGCCCGGGTCCGCGACGGTCAAGCCTATTTGCCCCCGAAACGGGGCGAGTGCAAACCGGTTCCGGCGCAACTTCAGCGGCAGCCGGCGCAGATCGTGCCGTCGATCGCGTCGTCGCGGCGCTCCTCGCGGGTGCGGCCCTCGATGCCCCGCTCCAGGGCGCGGTCGTCGCCCCGGGGCATCGTCCGCCCGCTCGAGCTCGTGTGCGGCGCCGTGATGGTCGAGCGCGGTCCGCCCCCGGTCCCGGTCCGGTCGGCGTCGGATTGCGCGCGGGCGGCGGCGGGCGCCAGGAGCGCCCCCGCCAGCAGGAGGCTCGTCGCGGATCTCACGGGGTTCCTCCACCTCGGATGGAGCCCCGAGTGTCGTTCAACCCCGGATCGATAACAACCGCCCCGATCGAGGGCCGCGCGGCTCCGGATCAGGCCGCCTTGCGGCGGCTCGTCAGCTTGGTGAGGTCGCGCAGGATGGCGGTCGTCTCCTTCAGCCGCTCGGCCACCGTGTCGAGGTTGCGGATGAACACCACGCTCATGTCCGGACGGACCTTCGCGAAGGAGCGCTGCTCGGCGATGTAGGCGGCGAGCCGCGCCGGATTGGCGAAGGCGCGGTCGCGGAAGTGGAACACGATCCCCTTCGGCCCGGCCTCCACCTTCTCGACGTTGGTCTCCCGGCACAGGATCTTGATCGTGACGATCTTGAGGAGCTGCTCCACCTCGGGCGGGAGCGGGCCGAAGCGGTCGATCAGCTCGGCCCCGAAGCTCTCCAGCTCCGCGTCGCTGTCGAGGGTGGCGAGGCGCCGGTAGAGGCCGAGCCGCACCGACAGGTCGGAGACGTACTCCTCCGGCATGGTGACCGGGGCGCCGAGCGCGATGGTGGGCGACCATTGCTCGTCGGCCGGCACCGCCTTGCCCTCCTTGAGGGCCGCGACCGCGTCCTCCAGCATCTGCTGGTAGAGTTCGTAGCCGACCTCCTTGATGTGGCCGGATTGCTCGTCGCCGAGCAGGTTGCCGGCGCCGCGGATGTCGAGGTCGTGGCTGGCGAGCTGGAAGCCCGCCCCCAGCGTGTCGAGGGATTGCAGCACCTTGAGCCGCCGCTCGGCCTGCACCGTCAGGGCCTTGCCCTCGGGCGTGGTGAAGAGCGCGTAGGCGCGGGCCTTCGAGCGGCCGACCCGGCCGCGCAGCTGGTAGAGCTGGGCGAGGCCGAACATGTCGGCCCGGTGCACGATCAGGGTGTTGGCGGTCGGGATGTCCAGGCCCGATTCGACGATGGTGGTCGAGAGCAGGATGTCGAACTTGCCCTCGTAGAAGGCCGTCATCACGTCCTCGAGCTGGCCGGCCGGCATCTGCCCGTGCGCGATCCCGACCTTGGCCTCCGGCATCTCCCGGTCGAGGAAGCGCTTGACCTCGTCGAGGTGCTCGATCCGCGGCACCACGTAGAAGGCCTGGCCGCCCCGGTAGCGCTCGCGCAGCAGCGCCTCGCGGACGAGCAGCGGGTCGAAGGGCGTCACGAAGGTGCGCACCGCCAGCCGGTCCACCGGCGGCGTCGCGATGATCGAGAGTTCGCGCACCCCCGTCATGGCGAGCTGCAGCGTGCGCGGGATCGGCGTCGCCGAGAGGGTGAGCACGTGCACCTCGGCGCGCAGGGCCTTGAGGCGCTCCTTGTGGGCGACGCCGAAATGCTGCTCCTCGTCGATGATGATCAGGCCGAGGTCCCGGAACCCGATCGTCTTGGCGAGCAGGGCGTGGGTGCCGACCACGATGTCGACCGTGCCGTCCGCGAGCCCCTCCCGCACCCGCTTCAGCTCCGCGCTCGACACGAAGCGGCTGGCCTGGGCGACGTTCACCGGCAGGCCTTTGAAGCGCTCCGCGAAGGTGCGGTAGTGCTGGCGGGCGAGCAGGGTGGTGGGCACCACCACGGCGACCTGCCTGCCCGAGATCGCCGCCACGAAGGCGGCGCGCAGCGCCACCTCGGTCTTGCCGAAGCCGACATCGCCGCAGATCAGCCGGTCCATCGGCCGCCCGGCCGTGAGGTCGCCGAGGGTCGCGGCGATCGCCGCCTCCTGGTCCTCCGTCTCCTCGTAGGGGAAGCGGGCCGCGAACTCGCCGTAGGTGCCGTCCGGCGGCACCAGCTTCGGGGCGGGGCGCAGGAAGCGCTCGGCCGCCACCTTGATGAGCGCGCCCGCCATTTCCAGGATGCGGCGCTTCAGCTTCGCCTTGCGCGCCTGCCACGCCCCGCCGCCGAGCTTGTCGAGGGGGACGTCGGCCTCCTCCGAGCCGTAGCGGGTCAGGAGCTCGATGTTCTCGACCGGCAGCAGCAGCAGGCCGCCATTGTACTGGATCTCCAGGCAATCGTGCGGCGCGCCCGCCGCCGTCACGGTCTTGAGCCCGGTGAAGCGGCCGATCCCGTGATCCGCGTGGACCACGAGGTCGCCGGGGCTCAGCGCCTGCACCTCCAGGATCACGTCCTGGGGGCGCTTGGCCTTGCGCTTGGGCCGCACCAGCCGGTCGCCCAGGATGTCGCCCTCGGCGACGACCGCGAGGCGCTCGATGGTGAAGCCCGCCTCCAGCCCCCAGACCGCCACCGCCACGTCCTGACCGCGCTTCAATGCCAGCGTGTCCGACAGGCGGGTGACGGTCTTCGGCTTGGGCAGGCCGTGATCGGTCAGCACGCCGCAGAGCCGGTCGCGCGAGCCCTCCGACCACGCCGCCAGGATGACGTGGTGGCCCGAGCCCTGCAGGGCGCGCACGTGCTGCACCGCCGCGTCGAAGACGTTGACGCCCTCCTGCGCCCGCTCGGGCGCGAAGTTGCGGGCGGGCTCGGCCTCGCAATCGACGATCGGGCGCCCGGGGCTCTCCGGCACCGCGAAGGGGGTGAGGCGGGCGACGCGGGCGCCCTCGACCCGCTTCGCCCACTCGGCCGGCGAGAGGTAGAGCGCGTCGGACCCGAGCGGCTTGTACGGCGCGACGCCGGGCTGCGGCGCCTTCAGCGCCTCGCAGCGGGCGTCGTGATACTCCTGGACCTGGCCGAGCCGCTCGCCCGCCGCGTCGTCCACGTCCTTGTCGAAGACCAGGGGCACGCCCGCCAGGTAGTCGAACAGCGTGTCGAGCCGGTCGTAGAAGAGCGGCATCCAGTGCTCGAGCCCGGCCGCGCGCCGCCCCTCGCTCACCGCCTCGTAGAGCCGGTCGTCGCGGGTCGCCGCCCCGAAGGCCGCGACGTAGCCCTGGCGGAAGCGCCGGATCGTCTCGGTGGTGAGCTGCACCTCGCTCATCGGAACGAGGTCGAGGGAGCGCAGCTGCCCGATCGTGCGCTGGGTCTCGGGATCGAAGCTGCGGATCGATTCGAGCGTGTCGCCGAAGAAGTCGAGGCGGACCGGGTTGGGCAGGCCCGGCGGCGAGAGGTCGATGATGCCCCCGCGCACCGCGTACTCGCCGGTGTCGCGCACGGTGCCGGTGCGCAGGAAGCCGTTGGCTTCGAGCCAGGCCACGATCTTGTCGGTGTCGACCGCGTTGCCGACCGCCGCCGAGAAGGTCTCGACCGCGATGCGGTCGCGGGCCGGCACCCGCTGCACCAGGGCGTTGACCGTGGTCACGACGACGCGCGGGCGCTCCTCGGAGCTGCGCGTGCGGGCCAGCCGCGACAGGGCCGTCATCCGCTCGGCCGCGATGGCCGGGTTCGGCGAGACCCGGTCGTAGGGCTGGCAATCCCAGGCCGGGATGCTCAGCACCTCGATCTCGGGCGCCACGAAGGCGAGCGCGCCCGCGAAGGCCGCCGAGCGGGTGCCGTCCCGGGCGACGTGGACGAGCGCGGCCGGGCCCTGCGAGGCCCGGCTCTGCGGATCTTGGCCGAGCACCCGCGCGAGGTCGGCCACGACCAGGGCGTCGAACCCGTCCGGGACCCGGGCGAGGGTGGGGCTGTCGCCCCGCCGCAGCGCCTCGACGGCCCGGGTGAGGGCGGCGGATTTGGGAAGCGCGAACCGGGCGACCGGCGGCTTGGAAGGCGGCTTGGAAGGCGGGTTGGGATCGGCTTTGGCCATCTCGAACGAATCTCGGGAATCCGGGGCTGCGCGGCCCCTGCGGGGCGGGGGCGGGTCCCCTGCAGGGCGAGGCGGGCCCCCGCGGGGGAGAGCTTCGCCCGCAGGAGGCCCGCGCGGCCCCTCACCCGCGCCGAAGGGGCCTCGCTCCCTCGGATTCCTCAGGTGTGGATCGGGGCGCCGTGCTGGTGGAAGCCCTTCAGGCGGCGGAAGACGGGGGTGTCGTAGTTCGACGGGGCCTCCTCCTCGCCGCTGATCCAGCGGAAGAGGTCGCGGTCCGGCACCTCGATCAGGCGCTCGAAATTGTCGAGCTCCTCCTCCGTGAGGGTGCCGATCTCCGCATCGGCGAAGCGGCCCATGATCAGGTCCATCTCGCGGATGCCCCGGTGCCAGGAGCGGAACAGCGTGCGGCGGCGGCGCGGATCGAGGTCGGCGCTGCTGCGGGTGGTGCCGGTCATCGTCGGGTCCCGAAGCGCAACGGGGGAGATCCGCAGGGCCACGCGGCCCGCGCGGATCGGTCTCGTATATGGGAGATGCCGCCGCCCGCGTCATCCCGCATCGTCGCAGGGCCCTCCGGGCCCGCCGCGCTCGTGTATACCGCCCCGGTCCCGCTCCTCGCCCACCCCCGCATGTCGCTTCGTCCCTCCCTGCTCGATCCCCTGTTCGCGCCCGCGACCGTGCTCCTCGGGGCGGGGCCCAAGATGGCGGCGCTGCTCGACAGGCTCCTCGGCACGCCCGAGCACCCGGCGCGGGTGGTCGACCTGCTCTTCCACCTGCCGCACGGCGGCGTGGCGCGGCAGCTGAAGGGGTCGATCGCCGAGGCGCCGACCGGCGAGCCGGTGACGCTCTGCGTCACCGTCGTGGCCCATCGCCCGCCCCAGACCGTCGGCGCCCGCAGGCCCTACCGGGTGCTGGTCGAGGACGGGAGCGGCGACATCAGCCTCGTCTTCTTCAACATGCCCCGCGCCCGCATCGAGAAGATGCTGCCGGTGGGCGCGCGCCGCTACGTCTCGGGCCGGATCGAGCTCTGGGACGGCTTCCGCCAGATGGTCCATCCGGCCCGCATCCTCGACGACAAGGGTTTCTCGGACCTGCCCGCCGTCGAGCCCCTCTACGGAGCGACCGAGGGCCTGACCTCGCGGGCGATCGGCAAGCTGGCGCAGGGCGCCGTCGAGCGCCTGCCGGACCTGCCCGAGTGGCAGGATCCGGCCTGGCTCGCCCGCCAGCGCTGGCCCGGCTTCGCGCAGGCCCTGCGCGCCGAGCACCGGCCCGACGCGCCGCCGCCCGCCGAGGGCGAGCCCCCGCCCGCGACGCGCCGCCGCCTCGCCTACGACGAACTCCTCGCCTCGCAGCTCGCCCTGGCGCTCGTGCGCAGCCGGATGCGGCGGCCGCCGGGGCGGATCAACGCGGGCGACGGCGACCTCTCGCGGCGGATCGAGGCGGCGCTGCCGTTCCGGCTCACCGGGGCGCAGATCCGCGCGCTCGCCGAGATCCGCGGCGACATGCGCTCCGACCGGCGCATGCTGCGCCTGCTCCAGGGCGATGTCGGCTCGGGCAAGACCGCGGTGGCGATGCTCGCCATGGCCTCGGCGATCGAGGCCGGGCGCCAGGCGGCCATGATGGCGCCGACCGAGATCCTGGCCCGCCAGCACGCCGAGCGCCTGCGCCCCCTGGCGGAATCCGCCGGCCTCTCCCTGGTGCTGATGACGGGCCGCGACCGCACCGCCGAGCGGCGCGCGACCCTGAAGGGGCTCGCCGAGGGCTCGATCGCCATCGCGGTCGGCACCCACGCCCTGTTCCAGGAGGAGGTGGCCTTCCGCGATCTCGGCCTCGCCGTCGTCGACGAGCAGCACCGCTTCGGCGTGCATCAGCGCCTCGCCCTCGGCGCCAAGGGCGAGGCGGTGGACATCCTGGTGATGACCGCGACGCCGATCCCGCGCAGCCTCGCGCTGACCTATTTCGGCGACATGGAGGTCTCGGTCCTCGACGAGAAGCCGGCCGGCCGCCAGCCCATCGCCACCCGCCTCGTCTCGACCGAGCGGATCGACGAGGTCGTGGCCGGGCTGGAGCGGGCGCTCGCCCGGGGCGAGCGGGTCTACTGGATCTGCCCCCTCGTCGCCGAGTCGGAGGTGATCGACCTCGCCGCCGCCGAGGAGCGCTGCGCCGACCTGCGCCAGCATTTCGGCGCCGCGGTCGGCCTCGTCCACGGCAAGATGCCGGGGCGCGACAAGGACGAGGCGATGGCGCGCTTCGCCTCCGGGGAGACCCGCATCCTGGTCTCGACCACGGTGGTGGAGGTGGGCGTCGACGTGCCGGAGGCGACCATCATGGTGATCGAGCACGCCGAGCGCTTCGGCCTCGCGCAGCTCCACCAGCTGCGCGGCCGGGTCGGGCGGGGGGCGGCCGCCTCGACCTGCCTGCTCCTCTATCGCGGGCCGCTCGGCCAGGTGGCGCGGGCGCGGCTCGAGATGATGCGCGAGACCGAGGACGGATTCCGCATCGCCGAGGAGGACCTGCGCCTGCGCGGGGAGGGCGAGGTGCTGGGCACCCGCCAGTCGGGCCTCGCCGCGTTCCGGCTCGCCCGGCCGGAGGTGGACGGCGACCTCCTGCTCGCGGCCCGCGACGACGCGCGGCTGATCGTCGAGCGCGATCCCGGCCTCGCGGGCGAGCGCGGCCGGGCGCTGCGGGTGCTGCTCTCCCTGTTCGAGCGGGACGCCGCCGTGAGGCTGCTCGGAGCGGGGTAGGGGGCGCCCGCCGCGGGCGCCTCAGAGGTCGGGCTCGTTCAGCACCCGCGTGCCGATCCGGCTCTGCAGGTCGATCGGCCCGCCATTCTGACCGCCGGCCTCGTCGATCACGATCACCGGGATGCCGGCCGTGCGCATCTGCTCGCGCAGGCGCTCGGCCATGGCGCGGAACGACCCCGCCTCGCGCGGGGGCACGTGCAGCAGGACCGCCGCCGGCCGGGGGATCACGGCCAGAACGTCATCCGCGGCTTCGAGCGAGGCGGTCACGCTCGCGTAACCCAGCCCGGCCAGCTCGGCGGAGAGAGCCCGATCGATGGCGCGGTGGCCATCGTCGACGACGAGAACTTTCTGCAGCGCACCCATGAGGCAAGTGGTAATCCGTCGCGCGCCTCTCGTGAAGGCGCCGCAGCATCAACTCGGATAGCCACCAAAGGTTCACCGCGGTGCGGCGCGGGGCTCCCGGCCGCGCGGCGCGCGGGACCGCCGGGCCATTCGCTAAGGCCCTGGTGAACCAAGCGTAAGCGGCGCCGCGAGCCGCCCCGTCTCAAACCGGCTCCAGGGCCGTGGCGACCCCGCCGAGCCGCGTCGCCCGGAAGCGCGACACCGTCCACTCATCCACACTTTCGTTGCGGGCGATGCCGCGCTGCAACACGCGCGCGGAGGCGGCCGGCCCCCGAACCGCGAGGCGCCCGTCCGGCTCGCGGCGAAGCTGCAGGAGGCCGCCCGCGCCGGCGCGCTCCGGCGCGGCCAGCATGAGGGCGACGTCCTGCGCGTCCCGGCGGCCGGCCACCAGGGCGAGCTCGTCGAGCACGACGACGTCGGTGACGCCGCGCCGCCCGGGCGCGCGGCCGCTCAGCCGGACGGGCGCGCGATGCACGAAGACGAGGCTGCGCAGGCGGGCGGGCACCTCCGTGCGGCCGAGGCCCGGCTCCATCCAGCCGGGCGCGACGAGATGCGTCGGGACGTCCCGCGCCAGCGTCGCCGCCAGGGAGGCGCTGTCGAAGACCGGGTGCGATTCCAGGGTCGCCCCCGCCAGCAGGGCCGCGGCGAGGCCGGGCACGAGGCCGCGCAGGTCGGCGGGCGGGAGCAGGCTGACGATGCGGTCGCCGGGCTCGATCCGGGCCGGGACCAGGAACTGGGCGGTCGCGGCCGTCAGCCCGTCGCCGTCGCGCAGGACCGGCCGGGGCGTCTCCTCGCCCGCGAAGGTGACGAGGCCGGCCACCTCGGCGCTGCCGAAGGCCGCGTCGGCCCGGTGGTCCAGCACCAGCCGGTCGATTCCCAGCACCCCGTCCGGGACGTGGGGACCGAAGGCGGCGACGAAGCGCAGGGGGAAGTAGCGCGCCGCGACCCGGCACAGGCGCTCGGCGGGGCGGTCCTCGCCGATCTGGCCCTGGGTGATCACGGCCTGGACCTGCGCCGCCTCGACGGCCTGGAGCAGGCGCGCCTCGTCCCAGGTCACCGGCAGCAGGCAGGGCAGGTGGCCCGCCTGCTCGATCGCCAGCAGGGCGAGGTGGCTCTCGGTGATCCCGGCCATGCACAGGCCGACGGGGCTGCGCGGCGGCAGGCGCAGGGCCTGCAGGCCGGCCGTGAGCCGCGCGGCGATCTCGCGCGCCGCCGCGAAGGTCCAGGTAATGGCGGGGCGCCCGCACCAGCTCGGCTTGTCGGGCTGGTCGATCAGGGCGATGCGCTCGGGATGGCGGTCCGCCGTGGCGGCGAGCAGCGCCGCGAGGCCGAGCGACCGCGCCGGCGCCGCCCCGGGCTCCCGCTCCGCCCCGGGGCGCGAGGCTCCCGCGTCCCGCATCACCGCATTCTGAGCCGCCACCGCGCACCTCGCCCGTCCGGCGCCACCCTCGCCGCTCGTGGTTAAGATCGGTTGAAGATGGCTCTCGCCAGGGCGGCGCCCCTGCGCTAAGGGCGGCGCCGGGAGGTCATGTCTTCGCCTCAATCGGCGGGGAAGCAGGCGCCCGAAGGTCGAGCGAGGTCGCCGGCCCCGCTCCCCACACCGTCCACACGCCGCCCGCGCGGCGCACGGCTTCAAAAAACCAAGCCGAACCGAGGGGTTCCCAGCTGATGTTCTTCGCGACACGTCCCGCGCGCCCGCACCAGGCCGCCCTCTGTCTCGCCCTGGCCGGGCTCGGGCTCGGCCTCGCGACCGGCCCCGTTCTGGCCCAGCCGAAGAAGCCCGCTCCCGCGCAGCCGGCGGCCCCGGCCCCGGCGGCCCCCGCGCCGCAGGGCGCGGCCCCGCAGCAGACCGGCCCGCAGATCGTGACCGTGAAGTCCGAGCCGTCCCAGACGGAATGGACCAAGGTCTGCGGCAAGGACCAGGGCAGCAACGCCGAGGTCTGCTACACCACCCGCGACTTCGTCTCCGAGCAGGGCCAGCCGGTTCTCGCCGCCGCGATCTACGACCTCAAGGGCGCGCAGGGCAACGTGCGCGTCGCCCGCTTCCTGCTGCCGCTCGGCCTGCTGCTGCAGCCGGGCATCCTGTTCTCGGTCGACCAGGGCCAGTCGACGCCGGGCAAGTACGCGGTCTGCTTCCCGAACGGCTGCTTCGCCGAGGTGGCAGGCCTGAAGGACGACCTCATCGCCGCCCTCAAGAAGGGCACGACCCTGAACCTGACCGTGCAGAACCAGGCGCAGCGCCCGGTGACCTTCGCGGTGCCGCTCGCGGGCTTCGGCAAGGCCTTCGACGGCCCGCCGATCGACCCGAAGGTGCTGGAGGAGCAGCAGAAGAAGCTGCAATCCGAGCTGGAGCGCCGCAGCGAGGAGATGCGCAAGCAGCTCGAGGCCCAGAAGGGCGGCGCCCCGGCCGCGGCCGCCCAGCCGAAGTGAGGGGGGGCCCGGCAGGGACGAGGACGGCCGGGCGGCGACGCCCGGCCTTTTTCATGGGCGCCTTTCATCGGCGCGTGTCATGGGTGCGTGTCATGGGCGGCGTCCCGCGCGGCGGGCCGGAGGCCGGGGCGCCGGCCTAATTCGCGGTCTCGGCCCGCATCCGGTAGGTGCCGGTCGCCGCGTCGTGCACGAAGAGGTCGGGGATGCGGGCGTGGCGCAGGGCCTCGCCCGAGGTGTCGGGCACGAGGTTCTGCTCGGAGACGTAGGCCACGTACTCGGTGTCCTGGTTCTCGGCGAGCAGGTGGTAGAAGGGCTGGTCCTTGGCCGGCCGCACCTCCTCGGGAATCGCCAGCCACCATTCCTCGGTGTTGTTGAATACCGGGTCCACGTCGAAGATGATCCCGCGGAACGGGTAGATGCGGTGGCGCACCACCGCCCCGATGTTGAACTTGGCGCGGCGGATCGCGACGGGCGGCGGAGACATGGCGGGGCCCATGGCGGGACTGACGGCGGGGTCGGGGGGACGGGTGTGCATCGCGCACAGGTAGGTGCGGCGGCACCGGCTTTCACCGGGCCGCCATGCCGCATCATGCCACAGGACGCGCGTCCCGGGGAGCCTCGGAGGCCGTCGCCTCAGAGCCCGTAGCTTTTGGCGAGGTCGGGATCCTTGGCGGCGACGAGCCGGGCGAGGTCCACGATCACCCGCGCCTGCTTCCAGGTCGCGTCGTCCTGCATCTTGCCGTCGATCATCACGGCGCCGGTGCCGTCCGGCATGGCCGCCAGGATGCGCGTGGCGAACGCGACCTCGGCCGGGTCCGGCGCGAACACCGCCTTGGCGATGGCGACCTGGCTCGGATGCAGCGTCCAGGCGCCGGCGCAGCCCATCAGGAAGGCGTTGCGGAACTGCGCCTCGCAGGCGGCGGCGTCGGAGAAGTCGCCGAAGGGGCCGTAGAAGGCCTTGATGCCGTTCGCCTGGCAGGCATCGACCATCTTGGCGATGGTGTAGTGCCAGAGATCCTGCTGCGCGCTCGCCCGCGCGGCCCCGCCCTCGGCCGGGTCGGCGAGGACGCGGTAATCCGGGTGGCCGCCGCCGACCCGGGTCGTCTTCATGCCGCGGGAGGCCGCGAGGTCGGCCGGGCCCAGGCTCATCCCGTGCATGCGCGGCGAGGCGCAGGCGATGGCGTCGACGTTGGCCACGCCCTCGGCCGTCTCCAGGATGGCGTGGACCAGGATCGGCTTGGCGATCCCGGCCCGCGCCTCGAGCTGGGCGAGGAGCTGGTCGATGTAGTGGATGTCCCAGGGCCCCTCGACCTTGGGCACCATCACGACGTCGAGCCGGTCTCCGACCTCGCCGACGATGTCGATCAGGTCGTCGAGGATCCAGGGGCTGTTGAGGGCATTGATGCGCGTCCACAGGCCGGTGCCGGCCGCCGCGAAGTCGGTGGCCTTCGCCATGGCGATGAAGCCCTTGCGCGCGGCGAGCTTCTGGTCGGCCGGGACCGCGTCCTCCAAGTTGCCCAGCACCACGTCGACCTGGCTGGCGAGGTCCGGCACCCGAGCCCGGACCTTGTCGTTGTGGGGCGGCACGAAGTGGATCATCCGCTCGAGGCGCACCGGCAGGTCGCGGAACGGGGCGGGCGCCCCGGTGGCGAGGGGCTGGAAGAAGCGGCGCGGCAGTTTCATGGCGTGATCTCCTGGTGGGGGTCGGGTCCCGTCGGGGGCTTCCCCCGGCCCGAGCCCTGCGCCGCGCGGGGCGGGGAGGCCCGTCCGCCGCCCTGGCTCGCCCGCGAGGGTTAGTGCATGCGCTGCGCCAGCGTAAAGACGCGGGCGCTCCGCCGATGGTCGGGGGCGGACCGGCGGCCGGGAGCGGAGCGTGGATGTCCAGGGATTGTTCGATCTCTTGGCCCCGTTCTTCGGGCTGATCGCCGTCGGCTGGGTCTCGGGGCGCTTCGTGCCGCGGCCCGAGGGGCGGCGGGCTTCGCGTGGCTGCAATTCTGCGTCATCCGCGTGGCGCTGCCCTGCCTGTTCTTCCGCCTCGTCTCGGACGAGCCCCTCGGCGAGACGACGCCGATGGGGCTGGCGGGCGCTTGCGCCCATAGCGGCCATATGGCTCCGCCCCTGGTGCTGGGGGCGCTCGGGCCCGCCGCGGGAGCGCCGGTCGCCCTGATCTTCGTGGCCGACAGCCTGTTCCTGGTCACGGCCGTGCCCCTGCTGATGGCGCTGGCCGGCCACGAGGGGCGGTGCCGTGAGGCGCCGCGCGGGAGCCCTTCGCGCGGCGCGAAGCGCCCCTTGCCCACTCACGCATGTCGGCGCGGCTCCGGTCATGCGATGCGGGGGCCAGGAGGAATCGCCACATGGGACCTGCCCTCGCCCCCGGGAGCCTGCTGCTGCCCGGCCTGATCGCTCTCGGCACGATCCTGCTCTGGGCCACCGCGCGGCTGCCCGAATACCTCACCGCGCTGCTCTTCTTCGCCGCCGCCATGGTGCTGCGGGCCGCGCCCGCCGACGCGGTCTTCGCGGGCTTCCAGTCCGCCGCCTTCTGGCTGGTGCTGAGCGGCTTCGTGATCGGGACGGCGATCCGCAAGGTCGGCCTCGCCGACCGGGTCGCCCGCGCCCTCGCCCCGCATCTCTCGGGCTCCTGGCCGCGCCTCGTCGGCGGCACCGTGGCGCTCGCCTACGCGCTCGCCTTCGTGATGCCCTCCAACATGGGCCGCATCGCCCTGCTCATGCCGATCGTGATGGCGCTGAGCGAGCGCTGCGGCCTCGCCGAGCCGGGGCGGATCGCGCTCGCGCTCGCGGTCGGCTTCGGCACCTACGAACTCTCGGCCAGCATCCTGCCGGCCAACGTCCCCAACCTCGTCATGGCGGGCGCGGCCGAGAGCGCCTACGGACTCCACGTCCCCTACCTGTCCTACCTCGCCCTGCACGCGCCGGTGCTCGGCGTGCTGAAGGGGCTGGTGCTGACCGCCTGCCTGTGCGCGCTGTTTCGCGCGACGCCGCGCCCGGTCGCGCCCGAGCAAGCGGCCCCCTTGAGCCCGGCGGAGCGGCGCCTCGCCCTTCTCCTCGCCGCCACCCTGATCCTCTGGGCCACCGACGCGCTGCACGGCGTGCCCCCGGCCTGGATCGGGCTCGCCGCCGCCTGCCTCTGCCTGCTGCCCCGGATCGGCTTCCTCAGCGGCGAGGATTTCGCCGCGGGGGTCAACATCCGCACCTGCCTCTACATCGCGGGCGTGCTCGGCCTCGCCGCCCTGGTCGCCCGCACCGGCCTCGGCGACGCGATCGGGCGCGAGGTGCTGGCGGTGCTGCCCCGCGACCCCGCGCGGCCGGCGCTCGGCTTCGCGGGCGTGCTCGGCCTCGTCACGGTGCTCAACTTCACGGTCACCGGCAGCGCCGCCCCGGCCCTGTTCACCCCGCTCGCCCGCGCCCTCGCGGACGGAACCGGCCTGCCGCTCGCCGCCGTGGTGATGGCGCAGGTGATCGGCTACGCGACGCCGCTCCTGCCCTACCAGGCGGCGCCGGTCGTCGTGGCCATGGGCATGGCCGGGGTCCCGGCGCGGGCGGGCCTGATCCCCTGCCTCGCCGTCGCCCTCGTCACCTTCGTGCTCCTCGCCCCCCTCGACTACGCCTGGTTCCGCCTCCTCGGCTGGATCCCCTGACCTCCCGCGCGATGTTCAGCCGGCTCACAGTCCCGCGCGGACCAGGCCGAGACGTCGTGGGGCCGCTCCACTGCCGTCGATTCGTGCAAATCCCCGGGTGAGCCGGACGGATCGCCCCGGCGGCACCCGAGGGTGCGCGGATACTTGGGGGCGCAAGTCGAGCCAGCCCCCTCATGTGTCGTCCCGCACATGCGGCGGCGCCGGGCCGGAACGGGGCCGGGAGCGGGGCGTTTCCTCTGCGAGGCGGGCGGCGGAGGACGAGACGATGTCGGGATCGACCCGGCGGCGCGGCATGGCCTGCGCCGCGATTCTGCTCCTCGGGGCGGGCCTCGCGACGCCGGCGACGGCCGGCAACCCGGCGGCCCCCGGACGGCGCGGCGACGCCCGCACCGAGTTCGCCCGCACCGAGTTCACGGCCGGCGACCTCGCGGCGGCGCGGCCCGAGGGTCTGCCCGCGCAGGTCCGCCTGAACGGCGACGACCCCGCCGCCTTCCGCGACCTCCTGGCCGGGGCGCCGCGGGCCGGGCAGGCGCCCTGGCTCGTGCTCTCGGGCGGGGGCGAGAACGGCGCCTACGCGGCGGGTCTGCTGAAGGGCTGGAGCGGCGCCGGGAACCGGCCGGATTTCGGCGTCGTCACGGGGGTCTCGACCGGCGCGCTGATCGCCCCCTTCGCCTTCGCGGGCGCCCGCTACGACGCGGCCCTCGAACAGGCCTACACGCAGACCACCGCCGCGGACGTGTTCGAGTTCGGGGGCAGCGACGCGGCGCTCACCGACACCTGGCCGCTGAAGCGCCAGATCGAGAAGAGCGTCACGCCCGCGCTCCTCGCCGAGGTCGCGGCCGAGCACCGCAAGGGCCGCCGCCTCCTGGTGGCGACGACCGAGCTCGACAGCGGCCGCCCGGTCCTGTGGGACATGGGGGCCATCGCCGGGATCGGCGGGCCCGCCGGGCTCAAGCTGTTCCGCGAGGTGATGCTCGCCTCGGCGGCGGTCCCCGGGCTCTTCCCGCCGGTGATGATCGACGCGGCCGGCCCGTCCGGCAAGAGGTTCCAGGAGATGCACGCGGACGGCGGCACCACCGCCCCGTTCTTCCTGGCGCCGGGCCGCCAGATCCTCGGGGAGGAGCCGGGCGGCCTGCCCGCGCCCGCCGTCTACCTCGTCGTCAACAACAGCCTCGCGCCCGATTTCCAGGTCGCCTCGCGCACGATGCTGAGCGTCCTCGGCCGCTCGCTCTCGGCGGCGATCCGGGCCCAGACCGCCGCGGCGGTCGCGCTCGCCCGCGGCTTCGCGGGCCGCACCGGCCTGACGCTGCACGTGGCGCTGATCGATTCCCGCTTCAGCCGCCGCTCGCCCGCGCCCTTCGACCAGGGCTACATGCGGGCGCTCTTCGCCCATGGCGAGGCGCTCGGGCGCGACGGCACGGCCTTCGACTGGCGGCCGGACGCCGTCACCACGAGCGCGATCGAGGGCAAGGGCGGCGAGGCCGAGGCCAAGCGCGGCGAAGCCGAGGTCAAGGGCGGCGAAGCCGAGGTCAAGGGCGGCGAAGCCGAGGTCAAGGGCGGCGAAGCCGAGGTCAAGGGCGGCGAGACCGCACGGAAGGGCACGGACCGGCGCGCCGAGGCGGCGCGCTGAGGGCGCCTCACCCGGCCGGGACGAGGCGGGCCCCGGCCGGCCCGGCCTCGACCGCGCGGTAGAAGCAGGAGCGGCGGCCGGTGTGGCAGCAGCCGCCGTCGCCGCCGACCCTCACCCGCAGCAGCAGCGCGTCCTGGTCGCAATCGACCCGGATCTCCACCACGCTCTGGACCTGGCCGCTCGTCGCACCCTTGTGCCAGAGCTCGCCCCGCGAGCGCGACCAGTACCACGCCTCCCCGGTCTCCAAGGTGCGGGCGAGGGAGTCCCGGTTCATGTGGGCGAGCATCAGCACCTCGCCGGTCTCGGCGTCGACGGCGAGCGCCGTGATCAGCCCGTCCGGCCCGAAGCGCGGCGTGAAGGCGGCGCCCTCCTCGACCTGGTGCCGGTCCCCGGGCGGCGCGAAGGCGAGGGCCATCAGCGCTGGTCGCGCACGAGGGTGAGGAAGCGGACCTGCTCGTGCGGGTCCTGCTTGAACACGCCGGTGAACTGGGTGGTGAGCGTCGAGACGCCCGCCTTCTGCACCCCGCGCATCGCCATGCAGAGGTGCTCGGCCTCGACCATCACGGCGACCCCGCGGGGATTGAGCACCGCGTCGATCGTGTCGGCGATCTGGGCCGTCATCGTCTCCTGGGTCTGCAGCCGGCGCGCGAAGGCATCGACCACCCGGGCGAGCTTCGAGAGCCCGACCACGCCCCGGCGCGGGTAATAGGCGATGTGCGCCCGGCCGATGAACGGCACCATGTGGTGCTCGCAATGGGAGTGGAACGGGATGTCGCGCACCAGCACGATGTCGCCGTAGCCCTCGACCTCCTCGAAGACGCGGTCGAGGATGTGGGTCGGCTCCTGGCGGTAGCCGCCGAAGATCTGCTCGTAGGCGCGGGCGACGCGCTGGGGCGTCTCGCGCAGGCCCTCGCGCTCGGGATCGTCGCCGGCCCAGCGGATCAGGGTGCGCACCGCCGCCTCGGCCTCCTGCCGGGTCGGCCGCTCGGTCACGCGCTCGGGGCGGCCCGTGTCGCTGCGCTTGTCGGCGGCGTCCGGCAGGCGGACCGACAAGGACTTCAGCACCGCATCCATGGAGCCTCCCGCCCGCGGGATACGGGCCTCACCTGCGCCTCTTCCCCGCCGGCCCCCGCCCCGGGAGGCCCGCGCCGCCCGCATGGGCGCGCCCACGCGCCGCGCCTCGCGATCCGGGGTCGGGCCGCCTATATCGTGCGTCTGCGTCCGGCGCGCAATGCGCCGGCTGCACGGCAGACCACCATGGTCCGGTGCCGATCCGAAGTCCACGGTGGAGACCATCGTCCCCGGCGGGGGCTCCCTCGTCCAAAGTCCGAAGCGGCCATGCTGAGCGACATCTACAACAGGCGCATCCTCGAACTCGCCGCCGACATCCCCCGGCTCGGCCGCCTGGCGGCCCCGCAGGCGAGCGCGAGCAAGCATTCCAAGCTCTGCGGCTCGACGGTGACGGTCGACCTCGTCACCGAGGGCGGGACCGTCACGGACTTCGCCCACGACGTGAAGGCCTGCGCCCTCGGCCAGGCCTCCTCCTCGCTGATGGCGCGGCACGTGGTCGGGGCGAGCGCCGCGGAGCTGCGCGACCTGCGCGACCAGGTGCGGCGCATGCTCAAGGAGGGGGGACCGGCCCCGGCCGGCAAATGGGCCGCCTTCGCGGTGCTGGAGCCGGTGCGCGACTACAAGGCGCGCCACGCCTCGACGCTCCTCACCTTCGACGCGGTGGTGGAGGCGCTCGACCAGATCGCGGCCCGGCCGAGCCCCGCCGAGGCGGGGGCGTGAGCCTGCCCCGCCGCGCCGCCCACGCGGCGATCCGCGCCTACCAGCTCACGCTGTCGGGCCTCGTCGGGCGCCAGTGCCGGCACTGGCCCTCCTGCTCGGCCTACGCGGACGAGGCGATCCAGCGCCACGGGCTCTGGGCCGGCGGCTGGATGGGCCTCGCCCGGATCTGCCGCTGCGGGCCCTTCGGCACCCACGGCATCGACCTCGTCTGCGAGGCGCTGCCGGAGGGCGCGGCCTGGCACCGGCCCTGGGCCTACGGCCGCTGGCGCGGGGTCAACGCGCCGGCACCCCTCGGCGAGTGATCCGTCTGGCCTTTTCCGGCCGCGCTGCTATGGAGGCGGCCCCGATCCGATCCGCTTACCTGCACGGTGCGCAGGAGTGAGCCGAAGGAGCCCGTCCCATGCCGATCCTGACATTCCCCGACGGTGCCACCCGCGCCTACGACGCCGCGGTCACCGGCCGCGCGGTGGTCGAGGGCATCGCCAAGTCCCTGGCCAAGCGCACGGTCGCGATGGCCCTCGACGGCCAGGTCCGCGACCTCGACGACGCGATCACGCGCGATGCCCGGATCGAGTTCCTCGACCGCACCGATCCGCGCGCGCTCGAACTGATCCGCCACGATTGCGCGCACGTCCTCGCCGAGGCCGTGCAGTCGCTCTGGCCCGGCACCCAGGTCACGATCGGCCCGGTGATCGAGAACGGCTTCTACTACGACTTCTACCGCGAGACCCCGTTCTCGCCGGAGGACTTCCCGGCGATCGAGGCGCGGATGCGCGAGATCATCGCCCGCGACGCGGCCTTCACCAAGGAGGTCTGGGCCCGCGACGCCGTGCGCGCGCTGTTCGCCGAGAAGGGCGAGAGCTTCAAGGTCGAGCTCGTGGACGCCATCCCGGAGGGCGAGGATCTCAAGATCTACCGGCAGGGCGAGTGGTTCGACCTCTGCCGCGGCCCGCACATGACCTCGACCGGCAAGGTCGGCACGGCCTTCAAGCTGATGAAGGTCGCGGGCGCCTACTGGCGGGGCGACTCGACGAAGCCGATGCTGAGCCGGATCTACGGCACGGCCTGGGCCTCGCAGGCCGACCTCGACGCCTACCTGCACCGGCTGGAGGAGGCCGAGCGGCGCGACCACCGCCGCCTCGGCCGCGAGATGGACCTCTTCCACTTCCAGGAGGAGGGACCGGGCGTCGTGTTCTGGCACCCGAAGGGCTGGACGCTCTTCCAGGAGCTCATCGCCTACATGCGGCGCCGCCTGAAGGCCGATTACCGCGAGGTGAATGCCCCCCAGATCCTCGACAAGGCCCTGTGGGAGACCTCGGGCCACTGGGACTGGTACCGGGAGAACATGTTCGTCACCAAGACCGAGGACGAGCGCGTCTTCGCGATCAAGCCGATGAACTGCCCCGGCCACGTGCAGATCTTCAAGCACGGCTTGAAGTCCTACCGCGACCTGCCGCTGCGCCTGGCCGAGTTCGGCGCCGTGTCGCGCTACGAGCCGTCCGGCGCGCTGCACGGGCTGATGCGGGTGCGCGCCTTCACGCAGGACGACGCCCACGTCTTCTGCACCGAGGCCCAGCTCGCCGCCGAGTGCCTGAAGATCAACGACCTGATCCTCTCGACCTACGCGGATTTCGGCTTCGACGAGATCGTCGTGAAGCTCTCGACCCGGCCGGAGAAGCGGGTCGGCTCGGACGCGCTCTGGGACCACGCCGAGGCGGTGATGACCCGGGTCCTCAGCGAGATCGAGGAGCAGTCGGGGGGACGCATCCGGACCGCGATCAACCCGGGCGAGGGGGCCTTCTACGGGCCGAAATTCGAGTACGTGCTGCGCGACGCGATCGGCCGCGACTGGCAATGCGGCACCACGCAGGTGGACTTCAACCTGCCCGAGCGGTTCGGCGCCTTCTACGTCGACGCGGACGGCCAGAAGAAGACGCCCGTGATGGTGCACCGGGCGATCTGCGGCTCGATGGAGCGCTTCGCCGGGATATTGATCGAGCATTTCGCCGGCCACTTCCCGCTCTGGCTCGCGCCCCTGCAGGTGGTGGTGGCGACGATCACGAGCGACGCCGATCCCTACGCGAGCGACGTGCTGGCCGCCTGCGAGGCGGCGGGGCTGCGGGCCGAGATCGACCTGCGCAACGAGAAGATCAACTACAAGGTCCGCGAGCACTCGCACGCCAAGGTGCCGGTGATGCTGGTGGTCGGGCGCCGCGAGGGCGAGGAGCGGACGGTGTCGATCCGGCGGCTCGGCAGCCAGCAGACCCGCACGCTGCCCCTCGACCAAGCGCTCGCCGACCTCGTCGGCGAGGCCGCTACCCCGGATCGCCGCCGCCGCGACGCGGTCGCCGCGACGGTGCCGACGGAGGCCGCCACCCTCGACGCCCATCACGGGGTCGCGGCGGCGCCCTGACGGGGCGCCCCGGCCTCAGCGCTTGCGCACGAATTCGGTGCGCAGCACGAGGCCCTTGATCGTGTCGTGGCGGCAGTCGATCTCCTCGGGGTCGTCGGTCAGCCGGATCGAGCGGATCACCGTGCCCTGCTTGAGAACCTGGTTGGCGCCCTTGACCTTGAGGTCCTTGATCAGGGTGACGGAATCGCCGTCCGCCAGCAGGGTGCCGGAGGCGTCGCGCACCTCCACCCGCGCCGCGGCGGCCGCCGCGGCCGCGACCTCCGCGGCCGGGCGCCACTCGCCGGTCGCCTCGTCGTAGACGTAATCGTCGTCGCCCATCATCCTGGCCCCACCTCGCGCGGACGGTCACGCCTTCTCGCTGCCGCCGGGGCAGATCGCAAGGGGCCGGAGAGCCGATGTGGGACGGTGAGGCCTTCGTCGGCGCCAAGCTCGCCCTCCTGTGCGGGGCGGACCTCGTCGCCTACCGGCGCGACCGGAATCCGGGCATCCCCTTCCCGGGTCTCTGGGATCTGCCGGGCGGCGGGCGCGAGGGGGACGAATCGCCGGTCGCCTGCGTGCTGCGGGAGCTCGGCGAGGAGTTCGGGATCCGGCTCGCGCCCGGCCGGCTCGCCTGGGCGCGCCGCTACCCGCCCCTCGCCGAGGGCCGCGCGGCGAGCTGGTTCTTCGCCGCCGCGATCGGCCCCGAGGAGGTGGCGCGGATCCGGTTCGGGGATGAGGGCGAGGCCTGGACCATGATGCCGGCCGGGCTCTTCCTGCGCCGCGCCGACGCGGTGCCGTACCTTCAGGCCCGCCTCGCGGATGTCCTGGCCGAGACTCCGCCCGGTTCCGCGCTCGGCCGATGACCCGGGGGCGCCGGCTCGGCGCCGCGATGCCGGTCCCGGCAATCGCTGCGGCGGGCCGTACCGCTCAGAACCCGAACGGGTCCGCGAAGGGCAGGGGGCGGCGGCGCACCGGGGTCTCCGGCAGGATCGGCCGCGCGATGTCGATCGCGACGAGCCCCTCGACCGCCAGCGCCAGCACGGCCGCCACCCCGTCCACGGCGTTCTGCACCACCCCGGCGCAATCGACCAGCCGGCCGGTCCCGCACTCGTCGAGGTAGTGCAGGATGCGCACCCGGTCGCCCGCCGACACGAAGCTGCGCCGGCAGGCCATCACCAGCCGCACCGTCGAGAGCCGCGGCTCGGCCCGCACGGTGGCGGCGCTCTCGATCACGAAGCGGCGCCCGTCCTCGGCCCAGACCGGTTCCCCCGCCACGTAGGCGGTGCGGAGCGGGTGGCGGGCGAGGTCCGCCTCCGCCACCACGTCGACGAGGAGCCCCGGCTCGTCCGTCCGGCTCACTTCGAAATCGGCCGCGTGCGCCACCGCCTCGTCCCCGAGCAGCAGCCGGGCCGGCGCGGGCCCGGCGCGCAGGGTCTCCACGGCCGGGTCGAGGGCCGCGATCGCCAGGAAATCGGCGACGAGCGCCATGCGGGGGGCGGCCGGGGCCGGCGCCGCCCGGCGCCCGCCCGCCCGGGCCGCGCCGCGGCGGGCCCCCGGGCGTTCGAGGAGGGCGGGATCGTGCAGGAGCGGGGCGGTCATGGCGGTGAGGGACTCCCGGAGCGCCGGCAGGCGCAGCCCAGCAGGCCACGCTGCAAGATCTTCTTGGATGAGGTAACAAGAACGATACGCGAACATGGCCCGGATGGTCAACGACCCGGCAGTGACCGCACCGCAAGCTTGGCCATTATGATCTTGAGCTTCTGCCGGATCTGCGTCGTCTCTAGCCGGAGCTCGGGTCCGAAATGCGGCGGTCGGGCGCGGCTGTGCTTCGCAAAAACGGTACAAATCACTCGCTCTTCGGAGTGATTCGTGCTAGACCAGCGGACGTGGTGGCGGGTGTCCCGCGCGGGCCCCGGCGCCGCCTTCGAGCAGGTGAGATCGATCGCATGAGTGCAACGACCGACAAGCAGATCGCGGAGATCCTCGCGACCTACGGGGAGCCTCTGGCCGGCAACGTCTGGCGGGTGCAGGGAACCGCCGTGATCTATCACAAGGCCCTGGAGCGGATCGCCGCCCAGGCCCGCATCCGCTTCGACGCGCCCGTGATCGTGCGCGCGGAGCGCGACGAGGCGGTGATCCTGGTCACCGGGCACATGCCGGGCCCGAACGGCGAGCGCAGCGAGTGGTCGATCGGCGAGGCGCTCATCGGCGTGAACTACAAGATCGGCGGCAAGCAGCCGGCCTACGTCTACGCCATGGCGGAGAAGCGGGCGAAGGACCGCGTGATCCTGAAGCTCGTGGGGCTCCACGGCCTGCTCTACTCGGAGGATGAGGCGGACGAGTTCAGGGCCTCCCGGCCCGACCTCCAGGGCGGCGCCTCCGCGCCGCATGGCGCCTCCGCGCCGCACGGCGCCTCCGCGCCGCAGGCCGGCGCATCGGCCGCGCGGGCCAAGCCGGCGCGGATCCAGGCGCCCGACGAGGAGGACGCGGAGGATCTCGCGGACGTCACCCGCGAGGGCGAGGCCCTGCCGGACGCCTCCCAGGCGGCGGAGGCCGACCTGAAGGCCGAGATCGACAAGGCCAAGAGCATCAACGCCGTCACCGACCTGATGCTCGACCCCGCGACCCAGGCGCGGCTCGCCGCCATGGCGCCGGGGCTGCGCGACGAGGTGCGCGAGCACGCCAAGCAGCGCCTCGTGGCCCTCGGCTGGCCGGCGAAGAGCCGCAAGGCCGCCGCGGCCTGAGTCGCGCGGGAGCCCGCGGCCCGAGCCGCGACGGGCGGGCGGTCCGGCCTCCGGGCCGCCCGCCCGTGTGCGGAGGCGCACGCGCTGCGCTCTTTTGCTGAATCGTGAACGGAATCCGGCCGCGCACCGCCTTGCGGGCGCGCGCCGATGCCGCAACATGGGGGTGGGAGACATCGACATCCGCGAGGAGCGGGACGGCGAGGGGCCGACGCGGCACCGGGCGGGGCGTTCCGCCGAGGCCGGACGCGGGGGCTCGTGGCCGGCGCGCCCTTGATTCGGTTCATCAAGAGCAAGATGATGCGCTGGTGGTCAAGCTTCCGTGAGCCCGCCGGGAGAACCGTTCAGGGCGATGCAACCAGTGGACTGGATTCCCGTTCCATGGCTATGAGCGAGTCCGGTGCCGCCAAGACGCAACCCGTGATCCTGGTCGTCGAGGACGAGCCGGAGGAGCGCTTCCTCGCGGCCACGCTTCTCGAGGAGACCGGCTTCCGCGTCATCGAGGCCGACACCGCCGAGAAGGCCCTCGCCATCCTGCGCGAGCGGGGCGGGGAGGTGAACGTCGTCTTCTCCGACGTGCGCACCCCGGGGCCGATCGGCGGGTTCGAACTCGCGCGGATCATCGGCGTGACCTGGCCGCGCGTCCACGTGCTGCTGACCTCGGGCGATGCCGGCGACCAGCCGAGCGACCTGCGGATGTCGGCCACCTTCATTCCGAAACCCTGGCGGGCCCTCGACATCCTCACCCTCGTCGAGCAGGCCGCCGGCTACCACGGCGGGCGCTCGGCCGTGGGCGACGCCAGCGCCGGCTGAGCGCCGCTGCGCCTGTTCCGGGCGCGCGGTGACGTCGCGGAAGCGGCCGGTCACCGCCGCGCGGGCGCGAATGCGGTCCCAGTCGTTCCGGGCGCGCCCGCCCGTGACGGCCGTGCAAGGTTGACGACCGAGAATCGCATCATCGCACCCTCGATCCGGAGGATCTGCGCAACCCGGCCCGGGGAGCCGCGTTGTTACTCGGGATTTGTTGACGCCTGCCGCCTCACGGTCCCGCGCGGCTGTTGCAAACCGGAGGCAGGGCACCCGCCCGAAGACGATCCATGAAGGTCATCCCGAGCAACCACGCGGCGAGCTTCGGCCAGACGCATGCGACGGCCTCGTCGCTGGCGGACGCCCTGCTGCTCGCCAAACTCGGGCACGATCTGCGCTCGCTCTACACCGACACGGTCAACCAGCCCGTGCCGGAGACCCTCACCCAGCTGATCGCGCAGCTCGACGCGCTCGACCGGGAGCGGCGCGAGGAGCGCTGACGGGCGCTCGTCCGTCAGCGCTCCTCGCCGCTGGACTGTACCGCGGAAGCGACACACCTGCCCGTGCCGGGCCGCGTGCGACCGATGAAGCCTTGAGATTGCGGGCGAAGTGGTGTCGGGTGGGGCGGATCGACGGTCCGGCTACCGCCGGCGGATCCCCGCTCGTCCCGGTCGCATGCGCCTCACGATCCGTTCCTGCCACGCCCTCGTCCTGACACTCGGCCTCTGCGCGGGGATCGGTCAGGCGGGGGCTGCCACGCCGCCCGCCCAGCCCAAGGAGGGACCGGGCGGCCAGGCCTACACCGCGTCCTCGGTGGTGAAGCGGGCGCTCGGCCGGACGGGGGCGATCACCTTCGCGTTCTACGGCAGCGGCCCGGCCCCGGCCGAGGGCCGGCCGGTCGCGGTGGTGCTGCACGCCTGGGGCGCGGTCAACCCGCAATCCTACGGCTCCTGGATCGAGCACCTCGCCCGCGAGGGCTACCTCGTCCTGTTCCCCCGCTTCCAGGAGGTGAACCGCACGCGTCCGGCCGATGCCAGCGCGGCGGCGACCCGGATGGTCAAGGAGGCGCTCGACGCGCTCGCGGGCGACCCCGAGGCCAAGCCGGACCCGGCCCGGCTCGCGCTGATCGGCCACCTCGCGGGCGTGCCGATCGCCGCCAACCTCGCGGCGGACGCGGCGGAGGCCGGCCTGCCGGCCCCGAAGCTGATCTTCGGCGCCATGCCGGGGGGCATCGCCCGGGACGAGAAGACCCGCGGCATCGCGCTCCACGACCTCTCCCGGATCGCGCCCGGCACGCTCCTCATCACCATCATCGGCGACCGGGACGCGCGGGCGGCCGATCTCGCGGCGCGCCGCCTGATGCGCGAGACCGCGGCGGTTCCCCCCGCCCGCAAGCTGCTGATGCGGGTGCTCTCGGACGATCACGGCTTCCCGGCCCTCTCGGCGACCCTGGCCTCTCCGGCCGGCAGCAACGCCGCCTACGACGCGGCGGCGATCAAGCTGCCGCCCGAGCCGCCCAAGGATCAGAAGCAGAAGCCGCCGCCCTTCAAGTGGTCCGCCGACATGGCGCTCACCGGGGAGCAGACGACCCTCGTCGCGCAGATCAACGCGGCGGGGACCGACACCCTCGACTACCTGGGCTTCTGGAAGACCTTCGACATGGCGGCGGCCGCCGCCTTCGCGGGGCAGGACGCCGCCTCGCTCAAGGCCAATCCGCGCTTCACCGACATGGAGCGCTGGAGCGACGGCTGGCCGGTGCGCCGCCTCGCCGCCGAGAGCCCGCGCCCGCCGGCCGAGCGGCCGGCCGCCACGGCCGCCACCGCCGCCAAGCCCGCTTCCGCCAAGCCCGCTTCCGCCAAGCCCGCCGCCCCGAAGCCGGGCCCGCGCCCGGTCGGCCAGCGCCCGCGGCCCTGACGCCCCTCTCCGGGAGGTCCCGATGCAGCTCTACCACTCGGTGACGTCGCCCTTCGTCCGCAAGGTGATGGTGACGGCCCACGAACTCGGCCTGGTCGGCCGGCTGGACCTGGTGCCCGCGGCGGCCCATCCGGTGAACCGGGACGGCGGCCTCGTCGCCCGCAACCCCCTCGGCCAGGTGCCGACCCTGGTCCTCGACGACGGCACCGTGCTGGCCGACAGCCGGGTCATCTGCGAGTACCTCGACCATGTCGGGGAGGGCGGGCTGTTCCCGCGCAACGCCACCCGCTGGGGCGTGCTGGCGGCCCAGTCCCTCGGCGACGGCCTGCTCGACGCGGCCCTGGTGACCGTCTACGAGACCCGCGTGCGGGCGGAGAACGAGCGCTCGGAGGCCTGGGTGGCGGGCCAGCGCGCCAAGATCGAGTGCGCGCTCCAGGCGATCGAGGCGGCTGCGCCGGGCCTCGGGGACCGGCTCGACATCGGCACCATCACGTTCGGCTGCGCCCTCGGCTACCTCGACCTGCGCTTCGCCGAGATCGACTGGCACGGCCGCTACCCGGCGGCGGATGCGTGGTTCGCCCGCTTCGGCGCCCGGCCCTCGATGCAGGCGACGCGGCCGGTCTGATCCCGGCTGGCCCCGGCCTTGCACGGAGGCCCGGACATCGCCGGGCCTGAACCATGAACGACTTCCTCGCGCTCCTCCTCGCCGCGCTCGCCTTCTGCGGCGCGTTCCTGCTCCTCGGCCTCGCCGTGCGGCTGGCGCACCAGCTCCAGCTCGGCTCGCCCTACCTCAGCGACGGCAACTTCCTGCAGGTCGCCCTGGCCCTCGGCCTCGCCGTGGCGACCTGGCGGCGGGCGACGCGGGCGGCCTGATCCGGGCATCGGGGCGCGCAGGCCGGGCGGGTCCCTTGCGGGCGCCGCGGCGGGGAGCCATGCGGGCGCCGGATGGCGGTCCTGCTCCCCGGCCGGTTGCGGGAGGACGGGGTTTCTCGCGAGTCTCCCGGGGCACGCGAGACTGCCCCCATGCCCGACCGCCTCATCGGAAAAACCGCGATCGTCTTCGGCGCCGGCTCGGCCGGAACGGGCTGGGGCAACGGCAAGGCCGCGGCCGTGGCCTTCGCGCGCGAGGGCGCGCGGGTGGTCTGCGTCGACCGGCTGGCCGAGGCCGCCGAGGAGACCGCCCACCTGATCGCCGAGGAGGGCAACGACGCCGAGGCGCTCGCCGCGGACGTGACCGATTCCGAGGCGGTGGTGCGGGCCGTCGCGGCGGCCGAGCGGCGCTTCGGGGGCATCGACATCCTGCACAACAATGTCGGCCTGGCCGAGCCCGGCGGGCCGGAGGACCTCGACGAGGCGGCGTGGCGGCGCGCCATCGAGGTGAATGTCGGCGGGGTCTGGCGCACCTGCCGGGCCGTGCTGCCCGGCATGCGGGCGCGCCGGCGGGGGGCCGTCGTCAACATCTCGTCCGTGGCCTCGATCCGCTGGACCGGGGCAGCGGCCTTCGCCTACGGGGCCGCCAAGGCCGCGGTGAACCAGGCGACGGTCGCGGTGGCGATGCAATATGCCCGCGACGGCATCCGGGCGAACGCCATCCTGCCGGGGCTCCTCGACACGTCCCTGCGCGACGATTGCCGGGCGGCCGGGACCCGCGACGCGGGCCGCGACCGGCTCGTGCCCCTCGGGCGGCTCGGCGAGGCCTGGGACATCGCCCACGCGGCGGTGTTCCTGGCCTCGGACGAGGCCCGCTTCATCACCGGCGTCTGCCTGCCGGTCGATGGCGGCCAGAGCTGCAGCATGGCCCACCTCGCCTGAGGGGGCGAGCCGCCGCCGCTCAGAACGGCGCCGGCATGGTGAAGCTGTAGTCGACCCGCGTGCCGAAGATGAACTGGTCGGGCGTGCCGAAGCGGCCGCGCACCAGCGGGCTCGCCCCGGCATCCGCGACGATGCGATTGTAGCTCGCGTAGCCGGTGGCCGACCATTGCTCGTTGAACGTGTAGGTGAGGGCGGCGAGCGCCCCGACCGTCACGTAAGTGTCGGGCCGGTAGGGGGTGACGAGGCCGTTGAGGGCGGCCTCGTCCGGCGTCACGCCGAAATAGCGGCGGGCGAAGGACTCGTCGCCGAAATTGAAGCGCGGGCCGAGCGAGAGGACGAAGCGGTCGACGGGCTGCACGTAGTCGAGCGCCAGCGTGCCGACGAGGCCGTGATGGCCGAAGACGCCGTGGCGCAGCTCGCCCCGCGCGCGCAGGATCGGGATCGGCCAGAACTCGACGAAGATCCCGGGCTCCACCGACCAGCGCACGTCCTTGAAGCCGAACAGGGCCTTGCGGTTGTCGCCGAAGTAGCGGCCCGTCAGGATGCGGGCGGTCGGCCCGATCCGCAGGCTCGGCGAGTCGTAGAGCGCGAAGCTGATCCCGTCGTCCGGGGCCGAGAAGCGCTTCGGCTCGCCGAGCCGGCGAATGCTGCCGGACGGATAGACGATCCCCGTATAGTCCTTGCTGCCGGGATATTGCGGCATGGCCTGGACGTTGGCGGAGAGCGTGACGACCCACATCGGGGGCGGCGCCTCGACGAAGGCCGGCACCGGGCGGGGCGTCAGGTCGGCGGCGAGCGCGGCCGCCGGCAGGAATGCCCCCGCGGCCGCGACGAAGCGAGCGAGGCGCGGGAGGGGGAGGCCCGCCATCAGCTGTTCGATCAGATCCATGGCCAGGATCTTAGGCCGCGGCGCGTCGATGACCTACCAACCGGACCGTGAAGCGTGGCGATTAGCCGGCCCTGTGTCACCGCGGCAACGCACGAGAAACAACGGAAAGTCAGCCGCGACGAGGCGGCAGATCGCGAAGTTTTCTTCATGCCCGTGACAAATTGGGCGCGCCCGGCGGCAATATCGGAGCAGCAGGGCCCGAGATGGCGCCGTCGCCTGCCCCAGGGGCGGCCGGCGATGCGCGGCCCGGGCCGGGTGGCGCGGGCCGCGCGCTCATGCGGGATCCGGTTGATCAAAGCGGATCCCGGATCCCAAGCCCGCGCGGCGCCTGAGCGAAGCCGCCATCCGCATGGCCGAAATCGGAGATGGCGAAGCCATCAACCGGATGGCGGTTCAGAAGTAGGACTTGAGCGTGCCGCGGCGGCGCACGTCCAGCGTCGCGCAGTGGAAGGAGCCGCCGAACGGCCCGTAGGACAGGAAGGGCGCCGGGATCGGGTCGAAGCCCCAGCCCTTCAGCGCCTTGATCAGGGTCGGCTGGCTCGCGTCGACGACGACTTTCTTCTCGTCGAGCATCAGCACGTTGATCGAGGTCCAGGGCGAGCACATCGAGATCCTGCTCATGAAGCCCTCGACCGGGTCGGGCCGGGGGGCGATCAGCACGTCCCAGGACTTCAGGACCTTCGGCAGGCGCTCGACGTCGACGTAGTCGGGGTTGACCAGCACCTTGCCGGGGGCGAGCGGCATGAAGGAGGAATCGATGTGCATCGGCTGCGGGCAGCGGCTCTCGATCTCGTGGATGCGGAAGCCCGGCCCGAGGTGGCGGCGCAGCCACTCGATGCCCATCAGGTTGGTCACGTTCGAGCGGGTGACGAAGAGGTCGCGCCCGCAGCGCACGAAGTCGGCCGCGTCGAAGACCGGCTCGAACTCGTTGACCGTGTAGCGCATCGGCTCGCCGGCCTTCAGGTTCGGCACCCGGTAATCGTAATTGTAGAGCTCGTCGGTGAGCTGGGGCCGCGGCGCCGAGGTCCAGCGGGCGCCGGCCCGGAAGTACTCCTTGAACAGCGAGCGGTAGGCGTCGCCCTCGAAGTAGCGCGAGCGCCAGCACATCGGCGACTCGATGATCTCGTCGCCGATCACCAGGTAGGGGTCGCGCGGGCAGGCGACGCAGAAGCCGCGCGAGGTCCAGCGCGGGGCCCTGAACTTCTTCGAGAAGTCGACCGCGTCGGGACGGCGCACCCTGACGCCCTCGCCCGCCAGGATGCGGATGAAGTTGTCGAGCTCGGCCTGCGCGAGCTTCTTCATGAATTTCGGGTATTTCCAGCCCGAGGCGAGCCGGTAGAAGGGCTGGGCGGCCCGCGGCAGGTTGAAGATCACCGTGAGGTGGTGGGTCGGGATCGTCGCCCCGTCGAGGCTGCCGACGATCACCTCCTCGAGCGGGTCCCACTCGTTCCAGGCCATGACGGGCGATTGGGGCGCGGGCACCCGGTGGCTGCCCGCCTGCGGCCCCTCATGGCCGCTCGCCTGCGGCCCCTCATGGCCGCTCGCCCCCGTGTCGAGGAGATCCCGGCCAGCGGCGGCGTCGAGCAGGTTCTGCCCGCTGTCGATGGTCGTCTCCCGGTCCATGTCGTCTCCTTCTCGGCCGTTGCAAATCGGCCTCATCGGGGCGCTTCCGCATCCGGCGCGAACCGCGCCCCGACCGGAAAAGCGCCCTGCGCCATAATCTTGCGGGCATTTCCGGTCATGCGCCCTGGAGGCTGGCGCGGCGCGTTTACCCGGCACTGTGTCCGGCCGGTGATAGACAGGCGGTGGCGGAGCTGCAACGTCACCCGGGACACGCTGATGATTTGCGCCGCATCCGTTGCACGAATGGCGCGCATTCCGGGGCCGGCCAGCGGCCGCGGCAACTGAAAGAGGACCATGAGGCGTCTCACCACCCTGGCCCTGGCGGCAGGCCTGTGCACCGCCATCGGCCTGTTCGTGTCCTCGGGGCCCGAGGCCGTCATGGAGGCGGCCTGGACGGCCGGGTGGGGCGCCGCCCTGGTGGTCCTCGCCCGCGTGGTCGCGGTCGCCTGGGCGGGGCTCGGTTGGTGGGCGGTCTTCCCCGCCGCGTCCCGGCCCGCCCTGCGGGTCTGCGTCGCCATCCGGTTCGTGCGCGAGGGCATCAACACGCTGCTGCCGGTGGCGCAGGTCGGCGGCGACCTGATCGGGGCGCGGCTCCTGACCCTGCAGCGGGTGCCGGGGGGGCTGGCGGGCGCGAGCATGTTCGTCGACCTGATGCTCCAGGCGCTGACGCAGTTCCTGTTCACGGTGATCGGGCTCGGCCTGCTCGTGGCGCTCGGCGGCGAGGGGCCGATCGTGCACTACGTCACGGTCGGGCTCCTGATCGCGGCGCCGGCCCTCGGCGCCTTCTACCTCGTGCAGCGGCGCCACGGGCACCGGCTGCTCCAGGCCGCCCTGCGCCGCTTCGCGAGCGGGCGCGAGTGGCGGGCGCTCGGCGCCGTCGACGTGCTCTACGACTGCCTGCGCGGGCTCTACGGGGCGCCGCGCCGGATCGCCACGGCGAGCGGCCTGCACCTCGTCGGCTGGGTGATCGGCGCGCTCGAAGTCTGGGTGGTGCTGCACTTCATGGGCTACGGCGCCCCGTTCCTGGAGGCGCTGGTGATCGAGAGCCTCGCCCAGGCCGTGCGCGGCGCCGCCTTCGCGGTGCCCGGCGCCCTCGGTGCCCAGGAGGGCGGCCTGATCGCCCTCTGCGCGGTGTTCGGCATCCCGGCCGAGTCGGCCCTCGCCCTGTCCCTGGTCAAGCGGGTCGCGGATCTGGCGGTCGGCGTGCCGAGTCTCGGCCTCTGGCATGCCCTGGAGAGCCGCGCCCGTGGCGAGACGACCGGGCTCGGGTCGTCCCTGCGCTCGCTGTTCGGGTCGGCGCCGATCGCGCCGCCCCTCGATCCCGCCTACGGCTACGCGCCGGCGGCGGCCGACGCCAAAAGGGGAGAGTGACGCTCGTGCGGAATCGACGGGAGTTCCTGCGGGCCGGCCTGTCGGCCGGTGCCGGCCTCGCGGCCGGGGCAGCCCTGGAGTGCTGGGTCGGGGTGGGGGCGCTCGTCGCGCCCGGGCCGGCCCGGGCGGCCGACGATCCGGCGGTCGCGACGGTGCAGCGGATGATCGCGGCCTTCACCGAGGCGCTCAAGCAGCCGGACGTGCGCGGGCGCGTCGCGGTGCTGACCGGGCCGGTGGCCGAGTCCTTCGACCTGCCCGCCATGCTGCGCCTCGCGATCGGCAGCCGCTGGAAGGACGTGCCGGCCGACAAGCAGGCCGCGCTGATCGAGGCCTTCGGGCCCTACCTCACCGCCACCTACGCGACCCGCCTGTCGGCGGCGGCCGGCGGCCGCTTCGACGTGCAGCCCGCGAGCGAGGCGCGCGGCAGCGGGCGCATCGTGCGCAGCACCGCCACCGACGCGAGCGGCGATTCCTCCCCGGTCGACTACATCACGACCAACGACGGCAAGATCACCGACGTCTACCTGCAGGGCACGATCAGCGAGGCGGGCACCCTGCGGACCACCTTCGCCGAGCCGCTGAAGAGCGGCGGTCCGGACGCGCTGCTCGACTTCCTGCGCCAGACCACCGCCACGATGCTCGCCGCCGCGCCTCCCGCCCAGAAGCCCTGACCTCGCGGGGGCCGCCCCCGACCCGCCGCCCCGTGGCGGCCGCCAGCGTCCTCGGAACCCCTCATGGACTCCACCTGGATCTCCACCCTGCTCCTCACCCTGGCGGCGGCGGGCTGCGCCTACGCCCTCGCGGCGGCGTGGCTCGCTGGCCGCGCGGCGGGGCGCCCGACGCCGACGCTCCCGGCCGGCGCGGCCCGGCCCTCGGTCACGCTGATGAAGCCGCTCTGCGGGGACGAGCCGAACCTCTACGAGAACCTGACCAGCTTCTGCCGCCAGGATTACGCCGGCCCGGTCCAGATCATCTTCGGCGTGCAGAGCGCCGCCGACCCGGCCCTGGCGATGGTCGCCCGGCTCAAGGCCGAGCACCCGGACCTGCGCATCGACCTCGCGCTCGACGCCCGCCAGCACGGTTCGAACCGCAAGGTGTCGAACCTGATCAACATGGCCGGGCTGATCGCCCACGAGGTCGTGGTGCTGGCCGACAGCGACATGGTGGTGCGCCCGGACTACCTGGAGCGCATCGTCGCGGAGCTCGGCCGGCCGGGCGTGGCGGCGGTGACCTGCCTGTATCACGGCGTGCCGGCCGAGCGGAGCGTCTGGGCGCAGCTCTCGACGCTGGCCATCGACACGCAGTTCCTGCCGAACGTGCTCGTCGGCACCGGCCTCTCCCTGGCCGAGCCCTGCTTCGGCTCCACCATCGCGTTCCGGGCCGAGGCGCTCGCGGCGATCGGCGGCTTCGAGCGGGTGAAGGACGACCTCGCCGACGATTACGCGCTCGGCGCGGCCCTGCGCGGGGCCGGGGGCGGGATCGTCGCCATCCCGAACTTCACCATCGGGCATACCTGCGTCGACACCTCGCTCTCGGACCTGTGGCGCCACGAGACGCGCTGGAACCGGACCATCCGCAACGTCGACCCGGCCGGCTACGCGGGCAGCCTCGTCACCCACGCCTTCCCGCTCGCCCTGATCGGCGCGCTGATGCCCAACACCAGCCCGCAGGGCCTCGCCATCGCCGCCCTGGCGCTCACCTGCCGCATCGTCCTGTGCCTGCGGCTGGAGCGGGCCTTCGGCCTCGACCCGCATCCCTACTGGCTGCTGCCGATCCGCGACCTGGTCTCGTTCGCCGGCTTCGTGTGGTGCTTCGCCTCCGGCGCCGTGACTTGGAAAGGTCACGATTATCGCGTTGTGGCTGACGGCACGCTCATCCCCGAGCCGGGCCTCGCGCAGGAGACCGGCGCCCCCACGACCTGACGGCCGCCCCGGCGGCCTCACCTCATCGCGAGAATTCCCCGATGCGCACCCTCTTCCTCCAGGCCCCCACCTTCGACGGCTTCGACGGCGGCGCCGGCTCCCGCTACCAGGCCAAGCGCGAGATCAAGTCGTTCTGGTACCCGACCTGGCTCGCCCAGCCGGCGGCGCTCGTCGAGAATTCCAAGCTGATCGACGCGCCCCC
This sequence comes from Methylobacterium sp. CB376, assembly GCF_029714205.1. NCBI lineage: Bacteria > Pseudomonadati > Pseudomonadota > Alphaproteobacteria > Hyphomicrobiales > Methylobacteriaceae > Methylobacterium > Methylobacterium sp. CB376. The sequence continues at coordinate 6,939,841 of NZ_CP121648.1, forward strand.
GCACAACCTGAAGCTCGGCGACGTGGCCGCCCAGGCGAAGGATTTCGACCTCGTCGTGCTCCACACCTCGGTCCCGTCCTTCAAGCAGGACGTGGCGACGGTCGAGGCGCTGAAGGCCGTGAACCCGAACCTGAAGGCCGGCCTGATCGGCGCCAAAGTGGCGGTGGACGCGCAGGGCTCGCTGGAGAAGGCGCCGGCGATCGACTTCGTGGCCCGCAACGAGTTCGACTTCACCTGCAAGGAGGTCGCCGACGGCCGCGACCTCGCGCAGATCAAGGGCCTGTCCTACCGCAACGCCTCCGGCGTCATCGTGCACAACGAGGACCGGCCGGTGATGATGGACATGGATCAGCTGCCCTTCGTCACCAGCGTCTACAAGCGCGACCTGGTGATGGAGAACTACTTCATCGGCTACCTGAAGCACCCCTACATCTCGTTCTATTCCGGCCGGGGCTGCAAGTCGCGCTGCACCTTCTGCCTCTGGCCGCAGACGGTGGGCGGGCACACCTACCGGACGCGCTCGGTCGGGCACGTGATCGAGGAGATCAAGTACTGCCTGAAGGCGTTCCCGCAGACGAAGGAGTTCTTCTTCGACGACGACACCTTCACGGACAACCTGCCGCGCGCCCAGGAGATCGCCCGCGAGCTCGGCAAGCTCGGCGTGACCTGGTCCTGCAACGCCAAGGCGAACGTGCCGCGCGAGACCCTGAAGGTGCTGCGGGACAACGGCCTGCGCCTGCTGCTGGTCGGCTACGAGTCCGGCAACCAGCAGATCCTGCACAACATCAAGAAGGGCATGCGGGTCGAGGTGGCGGAGAAGTTCACCAAGGATTGCCACGACCTCGGCATCGCCATCCACGGCACCTTCATCCTCGGGCTGCCGGGCGAGTCCAAGGAGACGATCCAGGAGACGATCAAGTTCGCCACCCGGATCAACCCGCACACCATCCAGGTCTCCCTCGCGGCGCCGTATCCGGGCACCTTCCTGTACAAGCAGGCGGTCGAGAACGGCTGGCTCGACGAGGCCAATGCCGAGCTCGTCGACGAGAACGGGGTGCAGATCGCGCCGCTGCACTATCCCCACCTGTCGCACACCGAGATCTTCAACTCGGTGGAGGAGTTCTACAAGAAGTTCTACTTCCGGGCGCCGAAGATCGCCTCGATCGTCGGCGAGATGGTGCGCTCGCCCGAGATGATGAAGCGCCGCCTGCGCGAGGGCGTCGAGTTCTGGCACTTCCTGAAGGAGCGTCAGGCGGGCGGCAGCGCCAAGGCGGCGTGAGCCCCCGGTCCCGGGACGGGCGCCGGCAGGTCAGGCGCCTCGTCGTCACCTCCGACGATTTCGGTCTGTCGCCCGAGGTGAACGAGGCGGTCGAGCGGGCGCACCGCGAAGGCATCCTCTCGGCCGCGAGCCTGATGGTGGCGGCCCCCGCCGCCGCGGACGCGGTCGCCCGCGCGCGGCGGCTGCCCTCGCTGCGCGTCGGCCTGCACCTCGTGATGGTCGAGGCCTGGCCGTGCCTGCCGGCGGCGGAACTGCCCGACCTCGTCGACGGGCAGGGCCTGCTGCGGCGGGACATGGGCGGGCTCGGCCTCGACCTCGCGGCCAAGCCCCGCGCCCGCCGCCAGCTCGCCGCCGAGATCCGGGCCCAGTTCGAGGCCTACCGGGCCACCGGGCTGCCCCTCGACCACGTCAACGCGCACAAGCACTTCCACGTCCACCCGGTGATCGCCGGCCTGGTGCTGCGGATCGGGCGCCCGCACGGCATGCGGGCCCTGCGCGTGCCGCGCGAGGACCGGGCCGTGCTGCGCCGGGCGGAGCCGGGCGCGGCCCCGGGCCTCGCCCTCGACACGGCGCCCTGGGCGGCCCTGCTCGGCCGGCGCGCCCGCCGGGCCGGGCTCCTGGTGCCGGACGGCGTGCTCGGCCTCGCCTGGTCGGGGCGGATGAGTCCGCCCCGGGTCGCGGCGCTGCTGCGGCACCTGCCGGCGGGGCTGACCGAGCTCTACACCCATCCGGCGACGCGGGGCGGCTTCCCGGGCGAGGCGCCGGGCTATGCCTACGCGGAGGAACTCGCGGCCCTCACGGCCCCGGAGAGCCGGGCGGCGCTCAGGGAATCGGGCGCAGTCCTGGGCGGGTTCGGGGATTTCCTCGCCTGATCCGGGATCCGCCTGATCAAAGCGGATCCCGCATCACACCGCCCGGCGCGCCACCACGCCCTCGGGCTCCCGCACCGGCTCCGGGGCCCGGGCGGGCGCGTCCTTCCCCTTCGCCTTCGGCGGCGGGCCGAGGAAGGCCGGCACGATGAAGAAGGCCGCCACCAGCGTGAAGAACAGCGAGAGCGCGAGCAGCTTGCCCATGCTCGCGGTGCCCGGATGGCTCGACAGGACCAGCGAGCCGAACGCCGTCCCGGTCGTCAGCGCCGAGAAGAAGATCGCCCGGGTCAGGCTCGAGGCCAGCATGTCGGCCACGCCCGCCCGCCACGCGATCACGTAGTAGATGTGGAAGGCCACGCCCACGGCCAGCATCAGCGGCATCGCGATAATGTTGGCGAAGTTGAGCGGCATCCCGATCAGGTAGAGCGCCTCCAGCGTCCACAGGGTCGCGAGCACCAGCGGGCCGAGCGCCATCGCCACGTCCCACGGGCGGCGCAGCGCGACCGATAGGATCACGAAGATCGACAGCAGGGCGAGGGCGCCCGCCTCGATGAAGGCGCCCAGGATCGTGCTGCTCGACCGCGTCGTGGCGATCGGCGCGCCGGTCGCGTGCGGCGCCACGCTCAGCACCTCCTTGGAGAAGCGGCGCAGCACCGTATTGTCGTTCGAGTTGCCCTTGGGCTGCACCTCCAGCCGGGCGCGCCCGTCCTTGGCGATCCATTCCGAGCGGATCTGCTCGGGCAGGCTCTCCAGGGTGATCTTCTCCGGCGAGAGCAGGCCGCGCAGGCGCGCGAGAAGGCCCTTGAGGTCCGGCACGGTCGCGGCCGCGGCCGCCTCCCGCACCTGCGGGGAGGCCTCGGCGAGGCGGTCGAGCGTGTCCGTGAAGGCGAGCACCTCCTTCTCGGGCGCGCTCTCGCCCTTGCCGGCGATGCCGCGCAGGGCGCCCGAAGCGGATTTGAGCGCCTGGACCACGTCCCGGTCGCTCGGCGGCGGCGCCACGCGGGGCGGGTTCAGCACCGGGCCGAGCACGCTCGCCGCGTCCTCGATGGTCGCGAGCTTCTGGTCCTGGTCCAGGGGCACGAAGGTGTCGATGTCGATCACGTTCGCGACGATCGGCAGCGCCCGCAGGCGCTCGGCCATCGGCCGCACCGCGTCGCGGTTCGGCACCAGCACGTCGATCGTGTTGGGGCTCGTGGCCGGGTCCTTGGCGAGGTCGAGATAGGTCGCGACCGATTCCACCTTCGGGCTGCGCAGGTGCATCGGGTTCGAGTCGAACGGCAGGTAGTAGAGGAGCGGCAGGCCCGCCACGGTCACGAGCCCGGTCAGCACCAGCACGAGCTTGCGGTTCTGGATGATCCAGTGGTCGACCTTGGCCAGCGAGGCGGTGCCGACCTCCTCCTTCTCGCCCCGCGGCTTGAACACCGCGATCAGGGCGGGCAGCAGCGTCAGCGCGAACAGGTAGGCCACGATCATGCCGACGCCGGCGATGAGGCCGAGTTCGGACACGCCGCGGAACTCCGTCGGCAGGAAGGAGAAGAAGCCCGCCAGCAGCGACACCGCGGCGAGCGTCAGGGACCAGCCGACCCCGTGGGCGGCCGAGCGGATCGCCTTGGCCAGGTCGGGCTGCACGAAGCGGTCGGCCCGGTAGCGCACCGCGAACTGGATGCCGAAATCGATGCCGAGCCCGACGAACAGGGCCGCGAAGGCGACCGAGATCGGGTTGAGTTCGCCGACCATCAGCAGGCCGAGCGCCGCCGTGACGATGAGGCCCGCGAAGGTCGTGATGATCACCGCGACCACGAGGCTCGGCGAGCGCAGCGCCAGCCACAGGAACAGGACGATGGCGCCCACCGTCACCGAGTTGTTGAGGAGGGCGTCGTCCGAGAGGGTGGCGAACTCGTCGTCCGCCACCGCGACCTGGCCGGTCAGGCGCACCGTCACGCCGTCCTGCGGCGTGAGGTGGAGGTCGCGGGCGGTCTTGCGGATCAGCGCGCTGGCGTCGGCGCCCGGCTGCAATTCGTCGAAGTCCAGGCGCGGCTGGGTGATCACGAAGCGGCGCAGATCCCCCGTCTCGGCCTTGCCGCCCGAGAGCAGGAGCTGCCAGGACAGGCGGGCCGGCTCGCCCCTCAGCGCCTTCTCGAACGTGTCGCGCAGCTGGCCGAGCGGGCTCGTCAGGTCCTCGATCTTGGCCTGGCCGCCCTTCACGCCCTGCGCGCCCAGGCCCATCGCCTGCAGGATGCCGCGCAGCGACGGGTCCGCCGCGAGCGGCCCGAGCAGCCCCTGCTGCTGCACCAGCCGCTCGGTGGTCTGCTCCAGCTCCTTCTGCGGCATCAGCAGGAAGCCGTTCTTGTCGAAGAAGGGACCGCCGTCGGGCCGGTAGACCACCGGCAGGCGGCTCCTGTGCTGCGACAGGGCCTCGGCGAGGCGCGTCGCCGCCTCGTCCGCCTGCTCGGGGGTGCGCGCGTCGATCACCGCCACCAGCAGGTTGCTGCGCTGGGGGAAGGCCTTCTCGAACTGGATCTCGTCCTGACGCCAGCCCACGTCGGGCGCGATCAGGCGCTCGACGTCGGTGTTGATGCGGAAGCGGTGCGCCGCCGTCAGCGCGCTCGCCGCCGTCAGGGCGAGGCAGGCGAGCAGCACCAGCCAGCGATGGCGGACGGAGAGCGCGACGAGCCGTTCGATCACGTGGTCTAGCCTAACCTTGTGCGGGGCCGGGAGCGCGCTCCCGCCCGGATCCGTCGGTGCCGCGACCCCACGCTTGCGCACGCCGCGCGTCGGGGCGGGCACGGTGCCGGGGGCCCTCGTCCGGCAAGCCGGAGCGCCCCGCATCGTTCCCGGGCGTTGGCGCGCTAAGTAGTGGCCCCGAGAGGCGATTGCAACGCGCGGGGCTCCGGACGGGTGCGCGTCCCCGGCGCGGCGCGCCCGCCCGGACCCCGCGAGGACGCGCTCCCGCGGCCCGTCCCGAGGCGCCGCGTCCCTCGCCCGGGAGGGCCGCACCCCGTCTCGAACGGGCCGGCGCGCGGGAGCGAATCGTCCGGACGGGGCAGCGAATCCCGGAACGGGCACCGAATCGCCCGGGCGCCCGGTTGCGCCGCCGCGCGGCGCCCGGCCGCCGCCCGGGCCGTGGCTTGCTGCGCTGCAGCGTCGCATCAAGGTTGCGCCCGCGGCATTGGTCGACGCGCGAGGGCGGGTTAGCGTCGCCGGACCGTTGGGTTTGGGCAACGGTTAGAGCCATTCGAACCTAGGTTGCTGGAATTCCGCCGTTTTTCGCGCTAAGGACCCTCGGTTCATCCCCCTGCAAGCGAGACAAGGAGCCTCGATCTTGGGCATCCCTCTTCGGTACGTCGCAAAGATCGGCGGCTACATCCTCAAGCAGCACCTCACGGGCCGCAAGCGCTACCCGCTCGTGATGATGATGGAGCCGCTGTTCCGCTGCAATCTGGCCTGCGCCGGCTGCGGGAAGATCGATTATCCGGACGAGATTCTCAACAAGCGTCTGCCGGTCGACGAGGCCCTGGAATCGGTCCGCGAGTGCGGCGCGCCGGTCGTCGTCATCGCGGGCGGCGAGCCTCTGCTGCACAAGGACCTGCCCCAGATCGTCGAGGGCATCATCCAGCAGAAGAAATTCGCGATCGTCTGCACGAACGCTTTGCTGCTCGAGAAGAAGATCTCGCAGTACAAGCCGAGCCCGTACTTCACTTGGTCGATCCATCTCGATGGCGACAAGGAGATGCACGACAAGTCGGTGTGCCAGCGCGGCGTCTATGACAAGGCGGTGGCGGCGATCAAGAAGGCCAAGGATCTGGGCTTCCGCGTCACGATCAACTGCACCTTCTTCAACAACTCCGCGCCGGAGCGGATCGCCGACTTCTTCGACAGCGTGACCCGGATGGGCATCGACGGCATCACCGTCTCGCCCGGCTACGCCTACGAGCGCGCGCCCGACCAGCAGCACTTCCTGAACCGGAAGGCCACCAAGGAGCTGTTCCGCGGCGTGTTCCGCCTCGGCAAGCAGAAGGGCCGCGAGAAGTGGACCTTCCAGCAATCGGGCCTGTTCCTTGACTTCCTGGCGGGCAACCAGTCCTACCATTGCACGCCCTGGGGCAACCCGACCCGGACCGTGTTCGGCTGGCAGAAGCCCTGCTACCTGCTGGGCGAGGGCTACGCCAAGACCTTCAAGGAGCTGATGGAGACGACCGACTGGGACGCCTACGGCACCGGCAACTACGAGAAGTGCGCCGACTGCATGGTGCATTCCGGCTACGAGGCGTCCTCGGTGGTCGATTCGGTGCGCAAGCCCTGGAAGCCGCTCGTCTTCGCGCTGCGCGGCATCCGGACCGAGGGCGAGATGGCCTCGGAGATCTCCCTGGAGAACCAGCGCCCGGCGGAGTTCGTCTTCTCACGCAACGTCGCGCAGAAGCTCTCCGAGATCCGGAACGCCGAGGCCGACGCCAAGAAGCGCGCGACAGCGGCCTAGGGAGGCGAAGGCCGCCGAGGAATCGCGGGCGAGGCGCACGAGCCCGCCCACCCTGGCGGAGCGGCGCGCCAGCGCCGACAGGACGGCGAGCAGGTCGGGCTCGCCGTTCGGCTTGAGGGCCTTGGCGATCGCGGCGGGGAGCGCCCGGTCGGCGGGGTCGCAGATCACCCGCACGGCGCAGAAGGGCAGCCCGTGCGCCTGCGCGAAGGACGCCGCCACGTGCGACTCCATGTCGACGGCGGCCGCGCCCGTCTGCACGTGCAGCACCGCCTTGGCGTGGGGCGAGAGCACGGCGAAGTCCTCCCCGGCGAGGTCGGCCCGCCGGACCCGGAACGGCGCGTCCGCGAGGCGCGCGGCCAGCGCCCGCACCACGTCCGGATGGGCGCCGTGGCGCCGGCCGGCCGCGACCACGCCGGTGGCCACCACCACGTCGCCGGGCGCCAGGGCCGGATCGAGCCCGCCCGCGATGCCGATGCTCATCACCGCGCGGCAGCCGGGCCGCACCCGCTCGCGCAGGACGGCCCGCAGGCGCTCGGGATTGCCGCCCGCGCCCACCGTGGCGACGCCCGGCCCCGCGGCGAGGCGCGCCTCGCGGGCGAGGCCGGTCACGGCCAGCACGGGATGGGGTCCGGTGAGACTGTCCTCGACGACGATCATGCGGATGGGCGCCCCGTGTGAGCGGAAGGGACCGGCGGGATCCCGCCGCGGTGCATCCTTCATACCAGCGGGCTCGGGGCGGGGATGTGGCGACGCTGCCACGGGCGGACCGCAGGCGCGCGGCGGGGGCTGGTCCGCGGCGGGAGGGTGCCGGCGGTCCGGGCCTGCGGCAGGATCGCGGGTCCCGGGCGGGGCCCGGCGCCCGCATCCGCCCCGCCGCCGAACCCTCAGGACACCCATTTGAGCAGGCGGATGATCCCCATCCCGGCGGCGCGGCGATGGGCCGAGGCGCGTCGGCGGGCCGCGATCTCCGCGCGGTGGGCCGCGTCGCAGCGGTAGGCCGACAGCGGCATGGCGCCGTTCGTCCGGGTCGGGCGCCAGCCGAGCGCCGCCTTGAGGCGGGTCGTGTCGAAGACGAAATCCTGGGTGATCATGCGGTCATGGTAGGGCCCGAGGGGCGAGACCCGCAGGGCGTGGGCCAGCCGCATGGCGAGCAGGGTCGGGGCCGCCGGGAGATGCGCCGCGCGCGCCGGTGCCGGCCGCCGCCACCTGCGCGAAGGTGTCCCGCATCGTGCCGACATGGTCCGCGCCGATGCCGAAGGTGCCGGCGATGCGGGCGCGCCACGCGCGCAGCATCGCGTCGATCAGATCCTGGGCGGCGACGAACCGGGAGCGGTTCCCGCCCCGGCCCACCAGCCAGACCCTGCGCCCCTCGGCGATGAACTCGAACAGGATGGCGAGCAGCCCGAGCCGCCCCTCGTCGATGATGGTCGGCGAGCGCAGGATCGCGGCCGCGAAGTCGCCCGCGTGGTCGGCCAGGATCCTCTCGCCCTCCCACTTGCTGGCACCGTGGATCTCGCACGGCGCGGTCGGGTCGTCCTCGCGCACCGGGCGGTCGAAGCCGTGTCCCCAGAGACAGTTGCTGGAGACGAAGACGAGGTTCGGGACGCCGGCGGCGGCGGTCGCGCGGGCGAGGCAGCGGGTTCCCTCGACGTTGCTGGACCAGATCTCGCGGCGCCCGCGCGCCGCATGGGCGAGGAGGGCCGCGCAATGGAACACCCCCTCGGGGCCCCCGGCGAGCAGCCGGCCGACCAGGAGGCTGCCGAGGAAACCGGAGCCCTCGTGACGAAGAGCCGTGCCATCGCGGTGTTCCCTGGTGGTGAGGGCGGGATCAGGCCGCTGGGGCGCGCCGCGGCGGTCGGAGGGCGGGCAGGAGCCGCGCCGCGGCGGGCAGGCGCGCGGCCTGCGCGAAGCGCGCGCAGGGCACGATCGCGCCGAGGATCGGGAGCCCGACCCGCACCAGAGGCCCCGCGAGCGGCACCAGCAGCCAGGGCGCGGCGAGGGCGGGATTGGTTAAGCTTGACCTTACGTCAGGTGCGTCCGGCGATCGCCGGCTCGGGCGCGGGCAGCAGCCGGTCGCTGCGGCCGCGCAGGCGGTAGGCGAGCAGCCCGGCCCATTCGTGCGCGGCGAGGTCGATGGCCGCGAGCTTGGCGCCGAGGGGCCGCAGGGCCGCCGCGCCGCGCCGCGTCGTGCGGTAGGCCACGGGCCAAGCCAGGAGCGGCGGCCACCCGGCCCGCCGGAACGCGCCCATGGCCCGGGGCATGTGGCTCGCGGAGGTCACGAGCAGCCACGTCTCCCCGGGCCCGGGCCGCGCCAGGGCGCGGGCCTCGACGGCGTTCTCCCAGGTGCTCCGCGAGCGGTCGTCGACGAGGAGCCGGCCGGGGGGCAGGCCGATCTCCTCGAGCAGGGCCCGGCTCGCCTGCGCCTCGGTGAGCCCCTCCCGCCGCCCCGAGGCCGGGCCGCCCGCGAAGACGAGCTTGGCGGCCGGGTAGCGCCGCGCGAGCGCCGCGAAGGCGACGAGCCGGTCCGCCTCCCGGTTCAGGCCCGGCGCGCCGCGCTCCGCCCGGATGCCCTCCGCCAGGGCGCCGCCGAGGACGACCACCCCGTCGACCCGCGCCAGCCCCGCGGCGGCGGGAAAGCGCTCCTCCAGGGGCCGCAGCAGCCACTGGTCCAGGGGCAGGACCAGGACGAGGCCGAGCGCCGCCGCCGCGGCGCCGAGGAGCAAAGCCCCGCCCGCGCGCAGGCGCCGCGGCCCCCCGAGGACCAGCCCGGCGCCGGCCGCGCAGCCGAGGGCCAGCAGGCAGCTCGGCGCGCCGAGGGCGCGCAGCGACGCCAGCACGTCCATCATCATGCCCCCCGCCGGCCCGCGGGGCCGCCCGAATCCGTCGCGACGGGCCGCCGGGCGGGACTCCTACCCGGCCCGCGCGGCCGGCCGCATCAGGGCCGGGTCGAAATCCGCCGCCGGCGCCCGGCGGGCGCGCAGGGCCGGCAGCACCCGCTCGCCGAAGGCGTCGATGAACGCGGCCTGGCCCCCGCCGACCTGGTGCAGGTCGATGCTGTCGAAGCCCAGAGCCGCGCAGGCGGCGATGCGCTCGGTCATCTCGCCGAGATCCGCCGAGACCAGCACCTGGGCGTGCATGTCCTCCGGCCGCACGAACCGCGACGCGGCGTCGAACTCGGCCGGGCTGCGCAATTCCCAGGCGACCGGGCTGCCGAGCTGGTTGAAGCGCCAGGCCGCGTGCGCCTGCGCCAGCGCCTCGGCCGGGTCGCGGGCGAAGCTGAGATCGAGCTTGAGGAAGATCGGCTTGTCGGCGCCGCCGGTCTCCCGGAACGCCTCGACGATCGGGGCGAGCGCCTCGGGCCGGCTGCCCACCGTCAGGAGCCCGTCCGCCCAGGTGCCGAGCCAGGCGGCGGTCTCCGGCGTGGTGGCGGCGCCGACCAGCCGGGTCGGCGTCTCGGGGCGGGACCACACCTTGGCGTCCAGGGCCGAGACCCGGCCGCGATGGGTCACGGTCTCGCCCGCGAGCAGCGCCCGCATGATCTCGGCGCCCTCGCGCAGCCGCGCGTGGCGCTCGGGCCGGTCGGGCCAGGGCGTGCCGGTGACCGATTCGTTGAGGGCCTGCCCGCTGCCGAGCGCGACCCAGGGCAGGCGGCCCGGATACATCTGGCCGAGCGTCGCCACCGCCTGGGCCAGCACTGCCGGGTGGTAGCGCCAGCCGCCCGGCACCGTGATGATCCCGAAGGTCAGGCGCTGCGTCGCCTGGAGCGCCGCCCCGAGCCAGGCCCAGGCGAAGCCCGACTGGCCCTGCGCGGCCGACCAGGGCTGGAGGTGGTCCGACGAGAAGGCGCCGTCGAACCCCGCCTGCTCGGCTCGCTGCACGTGGGCGAGGAGGTCGCGCGGGGCCACCTGCTCGTGCGAGGCGTGGTAGCTGAAGAGCGTCATCGCGCAATCCCGCCGGCCGCCGGTCGGACCGGCTCTCGATGGAGGAACCGCGCAGGCAGGCGCAGGCTCCGCGGAGGGGCGCGGCCTGCCCGCGCGGGCGGGCCGGCCCCTCCGCCGGGGTCACATCCCCACCGCCACCTTGAGGCTGTTGCCCCGCTGGAGGTTGCGGTAGCGGGCCAGCGCCCAGAGGGGGAAGAACTTCGCGTAGCCGTGGTAGCGCAGGTAGAAGACGCGCGGGAACCCGGTCGCCGTGTAGCGGTCCTCGGCCCAGAGCCCGTCCGCCCCCTGGGTGCGGGTCAGGTAGTTGATGCCGCGCGCCACGGCCGGGTTGTCCGCCTCGCCGGCCGCCATCAGCGCGAGCAGCGCCCAGGCGGTCTGCGAGGCCGTGCTCGGCGCCCGCTCGTAGCCGCGATATTCGAGCTTGTAGCTCGACGCGTCCTCGCCCCAGCCGCCGTCGGGGTTCTGGATCGCGGTGAGCCAGGTCACCGCCCGCCGCACCGGCTCGCAGGCGGGGTCGATCCCGGCCGCGTTGAGGGCGCAGAGCACCGACCACGTCCCGTAGATGTAGTTCATGCCCCAGCGGCCGTACCAGCTGCCATCCGCCTCCTGATCGGCGAGCAGGTAGGCGACGCCGCGGTCGAGGGGCGGGCAGGTCTCCCGGGTCTCGCCGAGCTGGGACAGCATCGAGACGCAGCGCGCCGTCACGTCGGCGGTCGGCGGGTCGAGCAGCGCCCCGTGATCCGAGAACGGAATGTAGTTGAGGTAGTGGTAGGTGTTGTCCGCGTCGAAGGCCGCCCAGCCGCCGTCGCGGCTCTGCAGGCCCTCGACCCATTCGCGGGCGCGGGCGATCGAGAGCCCGTAATCGGCCGCGTCGGGCCCGGGGCTGCGGCGGCTCTGCACCCGGTCCATGGCCATCACCACGACCGCGGTGTCGTCGAGGTCCGGGTAGTGCGGGTTGGCGTACTGGAAGGCCCAGCCGCCCGGCCGCACGTCCGGCTTGGAGGCCGCCCAGTCGCCCTTGATGTCGAGCACCTGCAGGGGCTTCAGCCAGTCCATGGCGCGCTTGGCGTGGCGCTCCGCCTCGGTCCCGCCGGCTTCCATCAGGGCGTGGGCGGCGAGCGCCGTGTCCCAGACCGGGGACAGGCAGGGCTGGACGTAGGCCTCGTGCTCCTTGACGGTGACGAGCTTCTCGACCGAAGAGCGGGCCGTGACCGCGAAGGGGTGGTCGTCCGGGTAGCCGAGCGCCTCGAACATCAGCACGGTGTTGACCATGGCTGGGAAGATCGCGCCGAGCCCGTCCTCGCCGTTCAGGCGCTCGCTGACGAAGGCCACCGCCTTGTCGATCGCCCGCGCCCGCGAGCCGGCCGGGAAGAAGCCCTCGACCTTCTGCAGCACCTTGTCGATGGCCGCGAAGACCGGGCGCCAGGGCGAGGATTCCTGCGGGCCGGCCGGCCAGCGCTTCACGCGCTCGGGCGCCTCGACGAAGAGTTCGCGGATGCCGATGCCGCGCGGGTTGCGGGCCCGCGGCTTCTTGGCCTGCAGGACGAAGAGCGGCACCATCACGGTGCGGGCCCAGTAGGAGACCTTGTCGAGGTGGAAGGGGAACCACCGCGGCAGCAGCATCACCTCGACCGGCATCACCGGCACGGCGGTCCACGGCACCTCGCCGTAGAGGGCGAGCATGATCCGGGTGAAGACGTTGGCGTGGGCGGCGCCGCCCCGGCGCAGGATCGCGTCGCGGGCCCGGCGCATGTGGGGCGCGTCGATCGGGTCGCCGACCATCTTGAGGGCGAAGTAGGCCTTGACGGTCGCGCTCATGTCGAAGGGGCCGTCATGGATCAGGGCCCAGCCGTCGTGCTGCGCGCTCTGGGTGCGGCGCAGGTAGGCGGCGATCTTCCCCTCCAATTCGGCCGTCGGGATCGAGCCGCGGAAATGATGGTAGAGGATGTACTCGGACGGAATGGTGGCGTCGGCCTCCAGCTCGAAGCACCAGTGCCCGTCCGCGTTCGCGAGCCGCATGAGAGCCTTCGACGCGAGCGTGACGCGCCGCTCGACGTCGTCGAGCGTGATGTCCTGCGTGCTCGTGCGGTGGAGCGTCTCGACCTTGCCCACGATGATCTCACCTTCTCCTGTCGGGCGGCGCGCCCGACGCCGGTTGGATCCCTGATTCGCGGCGATGCAAGAACGCCGCCTATGCTCAAGCTGTTCCGACGCGGCGCGGCCCTCGTCAAGCCGCTCCGCGCAGAGCTGATCGTTCCTGTGTGAAAAGGGCCGCGGCCGTGGCGCCGGAGCGGATCGCGCCCTCGATGGTCGAGGGCAGCCCCGTCGCGGTCCAATCTCCCGCAAGGGCGAGGTTGGCGAGGTGCGTCCGCGCACCTGGGCGCCGTGCCGCCTGCGCGGGCGTGGCCGCGAAGGTGGCCCGCTTCTCCTTGACGACCTGCCAGCGGGGCAGGGCCGCGCCGGCCTGGCCGGTGAGGCGCGCGACCTCGGCCCAAATCCGCTCGGCGAGATCCTCGCGCGGGGTCTCGAGCAGGCGGTCGGCGCCGCTGATCGTCACCGAGAGCCGGTCCGGATAGGCGAAGAGCCACTCGGTCAGGCCGCCGATCACCCCGAGCAGGAGCGGCGAACCCGGGGGCGGCGCCACCGCGAAATGCGCGTTGACGATGGCGCGGTGCTCCTGCGGGGCGTCGAGGCCGGGCAGCAGGTCGGTCGCCACCCAGGCCGGCAGCGCCATCACGGCGCCGTCCTCCGGCCCCAGCGCCTCGGCGCCGTCCGCGAAGGCGAGGGCGGCGACCCGGTCCCCGGCGATCTCGAGGGCGCGCAGGCGCCGGCCGAAGCGGATCTCGGCGCCCGCGCGCTCCAGGAAGCGCAGGGCCGGCTCCACGAAGGCCGCCGACAGGCCCTCGATCGCCACCAGGGGCCGGCAGGCCCGGCCGCCCGCCCCGAGCGTCTCGCGCAGGATCGCGGCGGCGAGCGCGGCGTCGCTCTCGCGCGGGTCGGTGTTGAGGGCCGCGAGCAGCACCGGATGCCAGAGCCGCTCCCAGAGCAGCCCCTCGCAGGCCATGCTCTCCCCGATCGTGCGGGGATGGCCCGCCCGCATGAGGCCGATCGGCGCGAGGTAGTCCCGCGCGCGGCTGCCCGGCACGCGGCGGCTCGCGTCGAGCACCCACCAGGGCAGGCGGCCGGCATTGGGCCGCAGGGTCCAGCGCTCGCCGGTGGCGAGGTCCGCGAACGGGAAGGCGGCCTCGTCCGGGCCGGTCAGCGCCCCGGCCGGAGCCCCGACCGCGCGCAGGAAGGCGAGGGCGTCGCGGTTGCCCGACAGGAGCAGGTGGTTGCCGTTGTCGATGGTCAGCCCGAGGGCCGGATCGTGGTAGGAGCGGCAGCGCCCGCCGGCCTGCTTGGCGGCCTCGTGCAGGACGACGGGCCGGCCGGCCTGGACCAGCCGCACGGCCGCCGAGAGGCCGGCGAGCCCGGCGCCGAGGACGTGGACGCGGCCGGCCATCACAGGATCCCGTGGCGCAGGAGGACGCCGACCAGCGCGAGCTTGCCGGGCTTCACCCGGGGGCGGGGCGCCGCCCAGCCGCGCGCCCTCAGCCCGTCGAGGATGAGGTGGTAGGCCGCCGCCATGATCCGCGGCGCCTTGGTGGCCCGGCGCGGCGAGGCCGCGATGATGCGCCAGGAGGCCCGGTAATGGGCCTCGGCCTCGGCGGCGAGCGCCTCGCAGACCTCCCCGAGCCGGGGGTGGCGCAGGGCCGCCTCCGGCGTCGGCCGGGGAAGGCCGATGGCGGCGAGGCGCTCGCGCGGCAGGTAGAGCCGCCCGCGCTCCGCGTCCTCGTCGACGTCGCGCAGGATGTTGGTCAGCTGCAGGGCGCGGCCGAGATGGTGGGCGAGGTCGCGGCCCGGCCCCTCGGCGAGGCCGAAGATCCGCACCGAGAGCCGCCCGACCGCGCTCGCGACCCGGTCGCAGTAGAGGTCGAGCACGGCCTCGTCCGGCGCCACGATGTCGGCCTCGGCATCCATCGCCATGCCGTCGATGACGGCCTGGAAATCCTCGCGGCGCAGGCCGAACTGCCCCACCGGCCCGGCGAGCGCGGCGGTGCGCGCCACCGGGCGCCCGGCATAGAGCGCGTCGATGTCGGCCCGCCAGCGGTCGAGCTCGGCCGCGCGCTGCTCGCGCGGGCCGCCGTCGTCGGCCACGTCGTCGACCGCCCGGCAGAAGGCGTAGACCGCGTACATCGCGTCGCGCTGCGCCGCCGGGAGCAGGCGCATCGCCGCGTAGAAGGACGATCCCGCGGCGGGGAGGGCCGGGGCGTCCGGCGCCGGCGGGGCAGGGGCGGGGGAGGCGATGGCGGTCACGGGCGGGCTCCCCGGACGGAGGGGGCGAGGTGCCGCCGGAAGGGCCGGCGGGCGAGGGCGGTGCCGGCCGCCCCGAGGGCGATCAGCGCGAAGGCGGCCTTGCCGTGATGGACGCGCTGGCTCAGCGGGTCGCGGGCCGTGAGGCCGCGGGCCAGCATCACGGCGAGGCGGTGGATGGCGGCGATCTCCATCGCCAGCCGGGTGTCCTCGATCAGGTCGGGCAGGGCCCGTCCCTCGTGCAGGAGGTCGAGGCAGCGGTGGGCCAGCGTGCCGATCACCGCCCGCAGGCCCGGCGAGGCCCGCGGCGCGCCGAGGTCGCCCGCCGCGACCCCGTGCGTCGCCATCAGGTCCTCCGGCAGGTAGACCCGGTCGAGCTGCGAGAAGTCCTTCCCGCAATCCTGCAGGTGGTTGATGATCTGCAGCGCCGCGCAGATCGCGTCCGAGGCCGCCCAGGTCGCGGCCGGATCCTCGCCGTGCACGTCGAGGACGAAGCGGCCGACCGGCATCGCCGAGTAGCGGCAATAGTGCATCAGCTCGTCGAAGCTGGCGTAGCGCGACTTGCGCGCGTCCATCCGGAAGGCGTCGAGCAAGTCGAGGGCGTGGCGCGGGGAGAGGCCGCGCTCGGCCAGCGCCGCGCGCAGGGGCGCGGCCTCGGGATCGTCCGGGCCGGTGCCGGTCAGCGCCGCCGCGAGCCCGTCGAGGAGCGCCACCTTGCGGGACGGGTCGAGGCCCGCATTGTCGGCGACGTCGTCGCCCGCGCGCACGAAATCGTAGAAGGCCAGGATCGGCCGCCGGTGGCGCGGATGGATCAGGTGCGACGCGACCGGAAAGTTCTCGTCGCGGTGCGACTTGCCGGAGCGCGCCTCGGTCGCGGTGGTCATCGGACGTATCCTGCCTGGCGGAACCACGCGACGGCGTCCTCCAGCCCCTGCCGGTAGGGCCGCGCGGCGTAGCCGAGTTCGGCCCGGGCCTTGGCGTCGGAGAAGAACATCCGGTAACGCGACATCCGGATCCCGTCGAGGGTGGCGAGCGGCGCCTTGCCGGTGAAGCGGGCGGCGAGTTCGGAGACGAGGGCGACCGGGTAGACCGCCGCCCGCGGCAGCCGGATGGTCGGGGGCCTGCGCCCGACGAGGCCCGCGATGTCGGCGAGCATCCGCGACAGGAGCACGTTCTCGCCTCCCAGGATGTAGCGCTCGCCGATGCGGCCGCGGCGCAGGGCCAGGAGGTGACCCGCCGCCACGTCGTCCACGTGGGCGAGGTTGAGGCCCGTATCGACGAAGGCCGGCATCCGGCCGTTGGCGGCCTCCACGATGATGCGGCCGGTCGGCGTCGGCTTGACGTCGCGGGGGCCGATCGGCGTCGAGGGATTGACGATCACGGCGGGGAGCCCGTCCCGGGCCACCATCTCGTCGACCACGCGCTCGGCCACGACCTTGCTGCGCTTGTAGGCGCCGATCGCGGTCTCGGGCGTCAGCGGGCGCCGCTCGTCGGCGGGCGTGCCGTCGTCGTGCGGTTTGATCGTCGCCACGCTCGACGTGTAGACGACCCGCTCGACGCCCGCGTCGAGGGCGGCCCGCATCAGCACGCGGGTGCCGTCGCGGTTCGTGCGCACGATCTCCTCCGGGTCCGGCGCCCAGAGGCGGTAATCGGCCGCGGCGTGCACGAGGTAGCGCATGCCCCGCAGGGCGGCGGCGGCGGCGGCCGGGTCGCGCATGTCGCCCTCGGCCACCTCGACGTCGCTCCAGGTCAGGTTGGTGCGCGGGCTCGTCGCCCGCACCAGGATGCGGACCGGGAAGCCGGCGGCGCGGAACACGTCGACCAGCGCCGGTCCGAGAAAGCCGCTCGCGCCGGTGATCAGCACCGGGCCGACCTCCGGCCGGGCTTCAGACAGGGTGCGGTCCGAGGCCTCGATCATGCTCACGTCACTGTCCAGAGAGGCTGCCGCCCGAACCGGCGGCAGGACACCGCCGCGCCGGGCGGCGCACCGCAGGCTGCGGGGGCCAAAGGCCCGCCGCTTCTGCCATTTCGGGGCCCGCCCGACAAGCGCGGGAGGACCGCAGCGTTAACTTCCGCCGCCCAGGACCCGGGTCAGACCCGGCGCAGGCGCGCGCGCTCCCGGCGCACGTCCGGGAGCGCGTGCTCGACGGCTCGGACGATGGCGGGAGCGTCGAGGCCGGCCTGGGCGTACATGCGCTCGGGCGTGTCGTGGTCCTGGTAGCTGTCCGGCAGGGTCAGCGTGCGCACCCGCACCGTCCCGGCATCCAGCGCCCCGCGCCCCGCGAGCAGGTGCAGCACCATCGCGCCGAAGCCCCCGGTCGAGCCCTCCTCCACCGTCACCAGCACCTCGTGGCTGCCCGCAAGATCCAGCAGCAGCCCCTCGTCCAGCGGCTTGGCAAAGCGCGCATCCGCCACCGTCACCCCGATCCCGCGCTCCTCCAGCTGCTCGGCCGCCTTCAGCGCCTCCGCCAGGCGCGTCCCCAGGCTCACCAGCGCCACCCGCGCCCCCTCCGGGCGCCGGATCACCCGGCCGCGGCCCAGCGCCAGAACCTCGCCCTTCTCGGGCAGGTCCACCCCCACCCCCTCGCCCCGCGGGTAGCGGAAGGCGATCGGGCCGGCATCGTGCGCGTGGGCGGTCGCCACCATGTGCACCAGCTCCGCCTCGTCGGCGGCCGCCATCACCACCATGTTGGGCAGGCAGCACAGGTAGGCCAGGTCGAAGGCCCCCGCATGCGTCGCCCCGTCCGCCCCGACCAGGCCGGCCCGGTCGAGCGCGAAGCGCACCGGCAGGTTCTGCAGCGCCACGTCGTGCACGACCTGGTCGTAGGCCCGCTGCAGGAAGGTCGAGTAGATCGCGCAGAACGGCCGGTAGCCCTCCGCCGCCAGCCCGGCCGCGAAGGTCACGGCGTGCTGCTCGGCGATGCCGACGTCGAAGGTGCGCCCCGGATGGGCCTTGGCGAACAGGTCGACCCCGGTGCCGGAGGGCATCGCGGCGGTGATCGCCACCACCTTGTCGTCGGCGTCCGCCGCCTTGACCAGGCTCTCGCCGAACACCCGGGTGTAGGTCGGGGCGTTGGCCTTGGCCTTGACCTGCTGGCCGGAGACGACGTCGAACTTGACCACGGCGTGGCCGCGGTCGGCGGCGGCCTCGGCGGGGGCGTAGCCCTTGCCCTTCTGGGTGACGACGTGGACCAGGACCGGCCCCTCGGGCGCGTCGCGGACGTTCTTGAGGATGGGCAGCAGGTGGTCGAGGTTGTGGCCGTCGATCGGGCCGACGTAGTGGAAGCCGAGCTCCTCGAACATGGTGCCGCCGCCCGCCAGGATGCCGCGGGCGTATTCCTCGGCGCGCACGGCGGTGTCGTAGAGGGCCTTGGGCAGCAGGCGGCCGAACTGGCGGGCGGTGTCGCGCAGGGAGCGGTAGGTGTCGCCGGAGACCAGGCGGGCGAGGTAGGCCGACATGGCGCCGACCGGGGGCGCGATGGACATGTCGTTGTCGTTGAGGATGACGACGAGGCGGGAGCGCAGGGCGCCGGCGTTGTTCATGGCCTCGTAGGCCATGCCGGCGGAGATGGATCCGTCGCCGATGACCGCCACGACGTTGCGGCGCTCGGGGGTCTCGCCGCGGGCGCGGGCGGCGGCCTCGGCGAGGTCGCGGGCGACGGCCATGCCGAGGCCGGCGGAGATGGAGGTGGAGGAGTGGGCGGCGCCGAAGGGATCGTAGGGGCTCTCGGCGCGCTTGGTGAAGCCGGAGAGGCCGCCGCCCTGGCGCAGGGTGCGGATGCGGTCGCGCCGGCCGGTGAGGATCTTGTGCGGGTAGGCCTGGTGGCCGACGTCCCAGATCAGGCGGTCGTCGGGAGTGTGGAAGACGTAGTGCAGGGCGACCGTGAGTTCGACCACGCCCAGCCCCGCGCCGAGATGGCCGCCGGTGACCGAGACCGCGTCGATGGTCTCGGCGCGCAGTTCCGCGGCGAGCTGCGCCAGGTCGCTCTCCGGCAGGGCGCGAAGCTCCGACGGATCACGGACGCGATCGAGGAGGGGAAGAACCAGTGCTGACAAGATCGTACACCCGTGGTTGAAGCGGCCAGGCTCGGCCCGGCGAGGCATATGCGGTGAAGTTCAGCGTCGTCCGCTGCGGGGTGCTGGCCCTGCATCGGGACACTTTGCGATCGGGACAGAACCGGGGTGCCATTGCGGTGCCATGATCATCCCGGCCGTGGCGGTGTGGTTTGTAACAAGTCCGAACAACATTCTGAACCCCCACCGCGTCAGGAAGGGATCCGCCCCTCCGGAGGGCCGTCCCGCCCGGTGTCCGCCCGGCCGGACAGCCGCCCGGCGGGGCGGCCGTCCGGCGGGACAGCCGTCCCGCCCTGGGGTAGAACGGGCCGGGCCGCGTGGCGCGGCCAGCCGGACGGGGCGGAGCGATGCGAGCGGTGGCGAGCGCCTGGTTTCTGGCGGGCGGGGTGCTGGGGGCGCAGGCCGCGGACGCGTCCCGGCCGGCGCTGCCGCCGCCGAACGCCCCGGCCTACGCCCCCGGCGGCACCCAATGCGACCTCTTCCTGCACTGCGCCTGGAATCCCCTCTACCGCCCCCCCTGCGGGTGGCGTTGGCGCCCGACGCCCGAGGGGCCGCGGCGGGTGCGGGTCTGTTTCTGAGATGGGCGGGTCTGTTTCTGAGATGGGGATGCGGTCCGGCCCGCGGCGCCTCCTGCCGGCGCTTCTCCTTGTCGCGGGGCCCGCCCTCGCGGAGGAGTGTCCCCAGCACTTCGCGGACGGGCAGCCGCCCGCCCTGACCAACCCGCGGCTCGCTGCGGGCGCGACGCTCCTGTGCTTCCGCGCCTTCGCGGTGCTGCATTCGAGCCTCTCGCGCACGCCGCTCTACGCGGCCGAGCATCTCGACCGGGCGCGCGTGGAGGCGGCGCGCCGGCTCGACCGGGTCGATTCCTTCCACGAGGAGGCGCGCCTCCCGGCGGCCGAGCGGGCCGACCTGTCGGACTACGTCGGCAGCGGCTTCGACCGCGGCCACATGGCGCCCTCGGGCGACATGCCGGACCCGGCCGCGATGGCGGAATCCTTCAGCCTGGCCAACATGGTGCCGCAGAACTCCGACCTGAATCGCGGGCTCTGGGCCGGGATCGAGAGCGCGGTGCGCAATCTCGCGGCGGAGCGGGGCGACCTCTACGTGGTGACCGGCCCGACCTTCGAGGGCGGCAACGTCCAGGCGCTGAAGGGCCGGGTGCTGGTGCCGACCCGGCTGTTCAAGGCGGTCTACGACCCGCGCCGGGGCGAGGCGGGGATCTACCTCGCGCGCAACGCCGAGAATGCCGGCTACGAGACGGTCTCGCCCGCGCAGCTCGCCGCGATCGCCGGCATCGTGGTCTTCCCGGGCCTGCCGGAGGCGGCCCGGGCCCGCGCGATGCGGCTGCCCGAGCCCCGGCGCGACGAGGTCTCCGGCGGCCACCGCCCGCGCGGGAGGCCGGAACCCTCCTTCGTCGACTGGCTCGCCCACGAGCTGACCCGGATGGCCAAGCGGGCGCTCCGCGAGGCGATCCGCTCGCTGTTCTGAGGAGCCCCGCCCATGGCGTCCTGCCCGCTCATCCCCTTCTCCGACGACGCCACCGTCCAGACGCTCGGCGCGTTCACGGTCGAGAACGGCACCGAGCGGATCGTCCTGCACGGCTCCCTGGAACTCGCCCGCGACCGGCTGAGCCTGGAGCGGGCGCGGACGCTCCGGGCGATCCTGGAGGGGGTGGTGACGGCGCTGGAGGCGCAGGCCCACCTACCCGAGGAGGCGCCGCGGCCGCAGCCGCGCACCGAGAGCGTGCGCAACCCGTTCGGGTAGCCCCTTCCGGGGGGCCGCGATCCGATCCCGCGCGGGGGGATCCCGGCGCGGTCGGGCCTCCCGACCCCCGCCTTGCACACCCCCGGCCGCCCTGCTATCGCGGAGGCGACCCCTTATCCTCGCGCGGACCTTCGCGCCGGCGCCCGCGACGGTCGGCCCGGCGCGCCGGCTTTGCGGGACCGCGCCGCTCGACCGAAGGAACTCCGATGGCCCGTGAATTCATCTACCACATGCGGGGTCTGACCAAGACCTACTCGGGCGGCAAGAAGGTGCTCGACAACGTGCACCTCTCCTTCTACCCGGACGCCAAGATCGGCGTGCTCGGTGTCAACGGCGCCGGCAAGTCGACCCTGCTGCGCATCATGGCCGGCATCGACAAGGATTTCACCGGCGACGGCTTCGTCGCGGAGGGCGCCCGGGTCGGCTACCTGCCCCAGGAGCCCCAGCTCGACACCAGCAAGACCGTGCGCGAGAACGTCATGGAGGGCGTGGCCGAGAGCCAGGCCATCCTCGACCGCTACAACGAACTCGCGATGAACTATTCCGAGGAGACGGCGGACGAGATGACCCGCCTGCAGGACGAGATCGAGGCCAAGGGCCTGTGGGATCTCGATTCCAAGGTCGACCAGGCCATGGACGCCCTGCGCTGCCCCGGCGACGAGGTCGCGGTCGCCACCCTCTCGGGCGGCGAGCGCCGCCGCGTCGCCCTCTGCCGGCTCCTGCTCTGGCAGCCCGAATTGCTGCTCCTCGACGAGCCGACCAACCACCTCGACGCCGAGACCGTGGCCTGGCTCGAAGGCCACCTGCGCACCTATCCGGGCGCGATCCTGATCGTCACCCACGACCGCTACTTCCTCGACAACGTCACGGGCTGGATCCTGGAGCTCGACCGCGGCCGCGGCATCCCCTACGAGGGCAATTACTCGTCCTGGCTCGTCCAGAAGCAGAAGCGCCTCGCCCAGGAGGGCCGCGAGGAGGAGGCGCGCCAGCGCACCCTCGAGCGCGAGCAGCAATGGGTCGCGGCCTCGCCGAAGGCCCGGCAGGCCAAGTCCAAGGCCCGCATCGCCCGCTACGAGGAGCTCGTGGCGAAGTCGCAGGAGAAGGGCCCCTCGACCGCCCAGATCGTCATCCCGATTGCCGAGCGCCTCGGCAACAACGTCATCGAGTTCGACGGGCTCGGCAAGGCCTTCGGCGACCGGCTGCTGATCGACGATCTCAGCTTCAAGCTGCCGCCGGGCGGCATCGTCGGCGTTATCGGGCCGAACGGGGCCGGCAAGACCACCCTGTTCCGCATGATCACCGGCCAGGAGACCCCCGACAAGGGCACCATCACGGTCGGCGAGAGCGTCAAGCTCGGCTACGTCGACCAGTCGCGCGACACCCTCAACCCCGACGCCACGGTCTGGCAGGAGATCTCGGGCGGGAACGACATCCTCTATCTCGGCAAGCGCGAGATCAACAGCCGGGCCTATTGCGGCGCCTTCAACTTCAAGGGCTCGGACCAGCAGAAGAAGGTCGGCGTCCTGTCGGGCGGCGAGCGCAACCGGGTCCACCTCGCCAAGATCCTGAAGAGCGGCGCGAACGTGCTGCTGCTCGACGAGCCGACCAACGACCTCGACGTCGACACCCTGCGGGCGCTGGAGGAGGCGCTGGAGGATTACGCCGGCTGCGCGGTCATCATCAGCCACGACCGCTGGTTCCTCGACCGCATCGCCACCCACATCCTCGCCTTCGAGGGCGACAGCCACGTCGAGTGGTTCGAGGGCAATTTCGCGGATTACGAGGAGGACAAGAAGCGCCGGCTCGGGGTCGATTCCACCATCCCGCACCGCATCAAGTACAAGAAGTTCACCCGCTGAGGCGGCGGGGAGCCGGCACCGGCTCCCCCCTCCGCCGCCGGGACCACGAGGAAGGGCCCCCCGCGGGCCCCTCGCCTCATCGCGTCGTCTGGTAGAGCGAGGCGCCGGCCGAGACCGGCGCGGTGACGGTGGAGAAGACGCTCAGCACCTTCTGCACCTCGGTGAAGGGCGCGTTCGAGACGTAGAGCATGTCGCGGTTGCGCATCCGGAAGGCCTGGGTGACGAACAGGCTGTTGGGATCGCGCATGTTGACCCGGTAGACCACCGGCACCTGCGGGCTGGCGAGGAGCGGGCTGCGCGGGCGCAGGCGGCGCACCACCGAGGCCGGCTCGAAGCGGAACACGAACACGCCCTGCGCGTCGGCCTGGAAGTCGCGCAGGCCCCCGGCCTTGGCGATGGCCTGGGCCAGGGTGATGCCCTCGGCCTGGAACGGGATCTCGTAGTTCACGCCCGTGGCCCCGGTGGCCAGGAAGGTCTGGGGGTCGCGCACGAGGGTGAGGGTGTCGCCCGGGCGCAGGTAGATGTTCTCGCGCGGGTTCGAGACCACCGCGGTCAGCGGCACGGTGGCGGTGGTCTGGCCCCGCGAGAGGCGCACGAAGGTCTCGCTCACCGCCGCGCGCACGCCGCCCGCCGAGGCGATCACGTCGAGGAGCCGGTCGCCCTTGGTCGAGAGGGGGATGCGGGCGCCCGCCGTGACCTCGCCGGTCACCGTCACCACGGTGCTGGCGGGCTGCGTCACCGTGACGATCACCTGCGGCTCGATCGCCTTGCCGGCGAGTTCCTGCTCGATCTGCCCCTGCACGTCCTGGACGCGCTTGCCCGCGACCTGGATCCGGCCCGCGTAGGGCACCGTGATGGTGCCGTCGCGGGTGACGACCTGCGGCGGGATGGTGGCGGATTTCGAGCCCGCCGAGAACCGGTCCGCCACCAGGGCGCCGGAGAACAGGCCGCCGGTGCTCGCCTCCCAGATCGTCACCGTGACGGCGTCGCCGATCCCGATCACCGGCTCGACCGAGGGGCGGCGGTCGCCGAACGAGGCGAGCAGGCTGTCGAGGGGCCGCCCGCGCAGGGCCTCCACCGTCGACGCGTCGACGTCGATGATCTCGTAGCGGGCGAACAGGCCCTGGTCGGTGGCGATGTCCGCGCCCTCGGCGACGGCGCTGCCGGTCGGTCCGGAGGCGGGCAGGAAGCTGCTGCAGCCGGAGACGGCGAGCGCGGCGCAGAGAGCGATCGGGAGGGGGCGCATCCGTTCGTGGCTCGTCCTTGTCCGCGTGAGCTTGGCTCCTACTCCAAGCGGCGGGGGCTGTCCGTGGCCGCCGTGTCACACTGGGTCGGGCAGGGGGGAGGCTCCCCGCACTCCCCGTATCGCACAGGGCCGCCCGCGTGCCGGAACACGATCTTGACGGCCCGCCGGGTCGCGCCGCCGGTTGGACCCGCCCGCCCGGAGGGGCTAAGACCCCGGCCTCGCGGCGCGGTCGAGGAGCGCATGCGGTCGAGGGGCGCATGACTGGAACGATCGGCTACACGCCGCCCGATTTCCCCCAGGGGCCGGGCGGCCCGGTGCGGCGGCGGCAGGTCTTCTACCTGCCGGGCTACGACCCGGAATCTCATAAGCGCTACCGGGCGCTCTTCGTGCGCGAACTCTCCCGCTACGGCCGGCGCTTCGACCTGCCGCGCCGCCGGGTCTCGCCGGCGCGCGCGAGCCCGGACGGGCTCGTCCAGGCCTGGACCGTCGAGGCCGGCCGGGCGACCTGGGAGACCCGCATCGACTACGAGGTGCTGCTCTGGGACGACCTCGTCCGGCAGGATTTCCGCCGGCCGCTGCCGCTCTCGATGCTGCTGCTCACCGTCGGCATCCTGCACGCCCTCGCGACCGGGAAGTTGTTCCGCCTCTACGCGCTGAACTGGAAATACGGGAACGTCATCCTGTACCCCTTCGTGATGACGGTGCTGCTCGTGGTCCTGGGCGTGTTCCTCGGGCTGGGGCTCGGGGCGGGGCTGGAGCGCGGCGGGACGGGGCTGCCGGCCCTGGCGAGCGTCGGGTTCGGGCTCCTCGGCGGAGTGGGGGCGGTGATCCTGGCGACGCCTCTCCTCGACCGGATCTTCCTGCGCCAGCTCATCAACGACTGGGTCTTCAACTGGCAGCACAGCAACGGCTGGCGGCCCGACTACGAGGCGCGGCTGTCCGCCCTCGCCGACCACGTGGCGGCGCGGATCGCCGAGACGCCGGCCGACGAGGTGATGCTGGTCGGGCATTCCTCGGGCGCGCTGACCGCGGTCGAACTCGCCGCGCGGCTGCTGGCGCGGACGGGCCGGCGGGACCTCTCCCTCGTCACCCTGGGGGCGGGGCTGCCGCTGGTGGCGGTCAACCCGCGGGCGCGCCGGGTGCGGGCCGAGATCGCCGCGCTCGTCGAGAGCGAGCGGGTGGTCTGGGCGGATTTCCAGGCGCCGCAGGACTGGATGAACTTTCCGGGCTTCAATCCCGGCCGCGACCTCGCCCTGCCGCCGCGGCGGCGCACCGCGAACCCGGCGATCCGCTCGGCGCGGTTCAAGGACATCCTCAGCCCCGAGGTCTACGCCAAGATCAGCGCGCGGCCGTTCCGGATGCACTTCCAGTACCTGATGTCGAACGACCTGCCGGGGGAGTACGACTTCTTCGCCCTCGTGCTCGGGCCGCAGCGCCTGCGCGAGCGGGTGCTGGCGCCCGAGATCGTGCCGGCCCGCGCCGAGATCCCCGCCGAGCCGGATTCGGCCCATCGGGAGATCTGAGATGACGATCCGCCTCGTGGTGTCGGACGTGGACGGCACGCTGGTCGCCCCCGACAAGCGCCTGACGCCGGCCGCGGTGGCGGCGGTGGCGGCGCTGCGGGAACGGGGCATCGCCTTCACGGTGGCGTCGAGCCGCCCGCCGGTGGGGCTGCGGCCGCTCGCGGCGGCCCTCGGCCTCACCCTGCCGATGGGCGCCTTCAACGGCGCGACCGTGCTGGCGCCGGATTTCTCGGTCCTGTCGGAGGCGTTCGTGCCGGAGGCGGCGGCGCGGGCGGCCGCCTCCCGCTTCGCGGCCGCCCGCATCGACCTCTGGGTGTTCGCGGAGGGCGCGTGGCTGCTGCGCGACCCGCGCGCGCCCTACACGGACCTGGAGCGGCGCACCCTCGCGGCGCAGCCGCGGGTGGTGCCGGACCTCGCGCCCTTCCTGGCGCGGGCCGCCAAGCTCGTCGGGGTGAGCCGGGACGCGGCGGCGCTCGCCTCCTGCGAGGCGGCGCTCGCGGCGGAACTCGGCGGGTCGGCCTCGGTGCACCGCTCGCAGGCCTACTACCTCGACGTGACGCCCCCCGGCG
Source organism: Methylobacterium sp. CB376 (assembly GCF_029714205.1). Taxonomy (NCBI): domain Bacteria; kingdom Pseudomonadati; phylum Pseudomonadota; class Alphaproteobacteria; order Hyphomicrobiales; family Methylobacteriaceae; genus Methylobacterium; species Methylobacterium sp. CB376. Next base: position 6,965,795 of record NZ_CP121648.1, read on the forward strand.
CCGACAAGGGCCGCTTCGTGGCGCGGATCCGGGAGGAGCTGGGGCTCGCGCGCGAGGAGGTGGCGACCCTCGGCGACATGGCGAACGACGTGGCGATGTTCGCGCAGAGCGGCCTGCCGATCGCCATGGGGAACGCCGCCGAGGCCGTGAAGCGGGCGGCGCGGGAGGTCACGGCGGGCAACGACGCGGACGGGTTCGCGCGGGCGATCGCGCGGTTCGTGCTGCGTTCCCCCGCCTCGGGGGCGTGACGCCGGGGCCGGCGGCCGGTCCCCGCCGGCCGCGATCGCGGCTACCCCCTCAGCGCCGCGTCGACCTCCTGCCCGCGCCCCAATTCCCGCATCAGCCCGTCGAGATGCGGACGCACCTTGAGCTGCAGGGCGTGGAGCCGGCGCACCGCCTCCGAGAGCCGGCCGCGGCGGCCGAGGGCCTCGTCCGCGAAGGCGATCATGCGGGCGTTGGGCCACGCCTTCTCGCGCAACTCGTGCACGCGGGCCACCACCGCCGCCTCGTCGAGGTCCGGATGGGCCTGGGCCAGCAGCATCGTCATCGCGGCGGTCGAGCGCGAGATGCCGGCGTGGCAGTGGATCAGCAGGTGCCGGTCGCGCGGGCGCTCCCCGGCGAGGTCCTGCCCGAAGGCCAGGATCGCCGCCACGTGGTCGGGCTCCGGCAGCACCTGCCCTCGCGTCGGCGCGATGATGTCGTGGAAGCGCAGGGTGGTGCGGTGATGCGCGTCGTAGGTCCCGAACGCGTCCGGCTCCGGCCAGCCCGGATCCAGGATCGAGAGCACGTGCGTCACGCCCCGGGTCGCGTGGTGCCCCAGCTCTTCCAGGCCGCAGACGGTGTGGAGGGAGATCGGTTCGGGTGTCACGCCATCCCGCTAGCACAGGCGCGGGCCCGGTTCGAGCGCGTTCTTCCGCGTCCCCGGTGCGCCAGGCGGGGAACCGGGCTAAGCATCGGGCGCGCGAACGGCCGCCGCGACCGCGGCGACGCCGGCGCGGCGCGGACGATGCGCCCCGCGCCTCGGGACCGCAGCGGCGCTGGGGCGTTAGGGAGGCGGTGTGACACGGGCCGGGGAGTGGGCATGAAGCGTCGCGATCTGCTGACGGGGGGAGTCGGGCTCGCGGGGGCCGGATTCGCGGCGCCGGCCCTGGCGCAGGGGGCGCCCGACCTGCGCTGGCGCCTGCACTCGGCCTTCCCGCGCAGCCTCGATGCGCTCTACGGCGCCGCCGAACTCTTCGCCCGCGTCGTCGGCGAGGCCACGGACGGGCGCTTCCAGATCGAGGTCGCCCCCGCCCCCGGCGGCGAGGCCGGGCTCCTCGACGCGGTGGGGGCCGGCACGGTCGAGATGGGCTACGCGGCGGCCTCGTCCGATCCGGGCCGCGACCCCGTCTTCGCCCTCGCCACCGCGATGCCCTTCGGGCTCAACGCCCGCCAGCAGAGCGCCTGGATGCTCCAGGGCGGCGCCCTCGACCTGTTCAACGAGATCTTCGCCCGCCACAAGCTCTACGCCCTGCCGGGCGGCAATACCGGCGCCCAGATGGGCGGCTGGTTCCGCAAGGAGATCAAGAGCACCGCCGACCTGCAGGGGCTGCGCTTGCGCATCGGCGGGCTCGGCGCCCAGGTGCTGGCCAAGCTCGGCGTCGTGCCCCAGAGCCTGCCCGGTCCGGAGATCCTCGGCGCCCTCGAATCCAAGGCGATCGACGCCGCCGAGTGGATCGGCCCCTACGACGACGAGAAGCTCGGCCTCAACAAGGTGGCGCCCTTCTACTACTACCCGGGCTTCTGGGAGGGCGGGGCGATGCTGCACTTCTGGTTCGGTGCCCAGAAATGGAGCGAACTGCCCAAATCCTACAAGGCCATTGCCCAGATGGCGGCCGCCCAGGCCCATGCCGACCTGCAGGCGAAGTACGATGCCCGCAACATGGCGTCCCTGCGCCAGCTCCTGCGCGCCGGCACCCAGGTCAAGCCCTTCCCGCAGGACCTGATGGAGGCCGCGTTCAAGGCCGCCAACGAGATCTACGCCGACCTGTCGGCCAAGAACCCCGACTTCAAGCGGCTCTACGACTCGCTCAGGAGCTTCCGCAACGACGCCTATCTGTGGTTCCAGGTGGCCGAGTACACCTACGACAACTTCATGATCCGGGCGCGGGTGCGGGGCTGAGGGCTACTCGGCCGGCTCCTCGACCGGGCGCCCCGCCTTCTCGTCGCGGGTGAGGGCCTTCACCAGGCTCGGCACCGCCTGGAGGGCGCCGTCGAGGGTCTCGTCGGCGACGAACAGGCTCTTGATCTCCGGGCTGGTGATGCAGACGAGCCCGCTGCCGCTCTGCTCGATCCGAAGGGTGAAGTGCTGCATCTCGCCTCCGTCCGTGTCCGGCGCCGGCGATGCATGCGGCGGGCCAGGGCAGGGCGGCAACGCGGCCGCGCCCCGGCGGGTCGCACGGCGCAGAAAAAAGGCCGCACACGAGGTGCGGCCCAAGTCTAGGGAGGAAACGCCCAAGGAGGGCAGCGGGACCGCGACGCCATCGCGATCCCGCACTGCAACAAGATAGGATGCGCCGCCGCGAAGGCAAGCCGGCATTATTGGCAACGTTGCCGATTTTTGTCGCAGGGGCGGGCACTGGCCCGAACGGGCCGGCCGCTCCAGGTTGGCGCCGGGAATCGGGGAGGGGACGACATGGCGGGCGAGGGGCCGATCGAGGCGGCGCGGATCCGCGCGCTCAACCAGGCGCCGCCGCGGCAGGGGCGCTACGTGCTCTACCTGATGCAGCAGGCGATGCGCAGCCGCGACAACCCGGCCCTCGAACACGCGATCGACGAGGCGAACCGCCTCGGCCTGCCCGTGGTGGTGGGGTTCGGCCTCCTCGACGGCGGCCGGACCTTCCCGGAGGCGAATGCCCGCCACTACGCCTTCCTGCTGCAGGGGCTCGCCGCCGCCAGGGCCGGGGTGGAGCGGCGCGGCATCGCCTTCGTGCTGCGCCGCTCCACCCCGGCGGCGGCGGCCCTGGCGCTGGGCGCCGAGGCGGCCCTGGCGGTGCTCGACCGCGGCTACCTCACGGTGCAGAGGGCGTGGAGCGCCGAGATCGCCCGGGGCCTCGCCTGCCCGGTGGTGCAGGTCGAGGGCGACGTGGTGGTCCCGGTCGAGACCGCCTCGGACAAGCACGAATTCGCCGCCCGCACCCTGCGCCCGAAGCTGCAGCGGCTCTGGGACTCCTACCTCGCGCCCCTGCGCGCCCGCAGGGTGGCGCACGCGGCGGACGGGCTCGCCCTGGCGAGCGACCTCGACGTCTCGGACCCGGAGGCGGCGCTCGCCGCCCTGACCCTCGACCGCGCCGTGCGCCCGGTGCGGCGCTTCCGCGGCGGGGAGGACGAGGCGATGGCCCGGCTCGACGCCTACCTCGCCGGGCCCTTCGCGCAGTACGGCACGGTCCGCAACCGGCCCGAGGCGGGGGCGGCCTCGCACATGAGCCCCTACCTGCATTTCGGCCAGATCTCGCCGGTGGCGATCGCCCTGAAGGTGCGGGCGGCCGCGGCCGGCGGCCCGGAGGACAAGGCCTCCTACCTGGAGGAACTGATCGTCCGGCGCGAACTGGCGATGAACCACGTCCACTACCAGCCGGGCTACGACCGCTACGAGTCGGCCGTGCCGGACTGGGCGCGCAGGGCCCTGGCCGAGCACGCGGGCGACCGCCGCGACCCGCTCTACGACGAGGCCGCGCTGGAGGAGGGCCGCACCCACGACCGCCACTGGAACGCGGCGATGCGGGAGATGCGCGAGACCGGCTACATGCACAACCACCTGCGCATGTACTGGGGCAAGAAGATCCTCGAATGGTCCCCCTCGCCCGAGGAGGGGTTCCGGCGCACCCTGCGGCTCAACAACCGCTACTTCCTGGACGGGCGCGACCCGAATTCCTTCACCAACGTGGCCTGGATCTACGGCCTGCACGACCGGCCCTGGGGCCGGCGCCCGATCTTCGGCACCGTGCGCTATCTCGGCCCCAACACGCTGAGGAAGTTCGACGCCGCGGGCTACCTTCGCAGCGTCGAGGCGCTCTGCGCCGCGGAGGCGTGATCCGACATCCGGTTGATGGCTTCGCCATCTCCGATGTCGGCCATGCGGATGTCGGCGTCGCTCAGGCGCCGCGCGGGCTTTTGGCATACGCCATCCGGTTGATGGCTTCGCCATCTCCGATTTCGGCCATGCGGATGGCGGCTTCGCTCAAGCGCCGCGCGGGCTCGTCAGACGCTGTCCGGAATTGATCGTCCGGACAGCGGATGACCGGTCCGCCTCAGGGCGCGACGGTGCTCTCCCCGGCGGCGCGGCGGCGGCGCGGGGCGGCCTTCACGGCGGACGCGGCCTTGCTCGGCGCCTTGCCGGGCACCTTGGGGGCCGCCTTGGCCCGCGGCGTGCGGGCCGGCGCCGCCGGGGCCGCCTCGCGCAGCTCCCGCTCGGCGAGGTCCCAGTAATACGCGTCGCGGCCCATCGCGCGGCCGTCGCGCTCCCACAGCGCGTAGGCCCGCTCGCGGATCCTGTTTTCGACGTGATCCATGCTCAACTCCAGGATTGATCTGGTTCGACGATGGGTGGGGGTGGTTAACAAAAGCTTAAGCGGGTCGTCGCGACCGAAAACCGGGGGTCTTGCCGAGGAGACATGGCTGCCGAGGGCTCCAGGCGGGCGGAGATGCTTCGAGTCCGCGGTTCCGGCCGCTGCCGTCCCGGGATCGGCGGACCGGGAGCCGCGCCGTGCCGCCGGATCGCCTGGCGCCGCCCGTCAACCGCTTCGCGGCGCCCGGCCCTTGCGGCGGCGGGTCCGGCCGGTCTTGATGCGGGCATGTCCGACCTCTTCGCCGCCGCCGGGCTCGCCGCCGGCGCCCCCCGGCCGCTCGCCGACCGCCTGCGCCCCACCAGCCTCGCCGAGGTGGTGGGCCAGGAGCACCTGACCGGGGAGGGCGGCGCGCTCACCCGCCTCCTGCGCGGCGGGAGCCTCGGCTCGCTGATCCTGTGGGGACCGCCCGGCACCGGCAAGACCACGGTGGCGCGGCTCCTCGCCCGCGAGACGGCGCTGCATTTCGAGCAGATCTCGGCGATCTTCTCGGGCGTCGCCGAGCTGCGCAAGGTGTTCGAGGCGGCGCGCGCCCGGCGGGCGGCCGGGCAGGGCACGCTGCTCTTCGTCGACGAGATCCACCGCTTCAACCGCGCCCAGCTCGACGCCTTCCTGCCGGTGACCGAGGACGGGACCGTGACGCTCGTCGGCGCCACGACGGAGAACCCCTCCTTCGAACTCAACGCCGCGCTCCTGTCGCGGGCCCGGGTTCTGGTCTTCCGCGCCCTCGACGAGGCGGCGATCGGCAAGCTGCTCGACCGGGCCGAGGCGGCGGAGGGCCGGCCGCTGCCCCTCGATCCCGAGGCCCGCGCGGTGCTGCTGCGGATGGCGGACGGCGACGGGCGCGCGGCGCTGACCCTCGCCGAGGAGATCTGGCGTTCGACGGCCGGCGACGAGGTGCTCACCCCCGAGGCGCTGCAGGCGCTGATCCAGCGCCGTGCCCCCGTCTACGACAAGGCCCAGGAGGGGCACTACAACCTGATCAGCGCCCTGCACAAGACGATCCGCGGCTCGGACCCGGACGCGGCGCTCTACTATCTCTGCCGGATGCTCGACGCGGGCGAGGACCGCCTGTTCATCGCCCGCCGCCTGGTGCGCGCGGCGGTGGAGGATGTGGGCCTCGCCGACCCGCAGGCGCTCGCGGTGGCGAACGCCGCCAAGGAGGCCTTCGATTTCCTGGGCTCGCCCGAGGGGGAACTGGCCCTCGCCCAGGCGACCGTCTACCTCGCCACCGCGCCGAAATCGAACGCGGTCTACACCGCCTACAAGGCCGCCACGCGGGTGGCCAAGGAGCACGGCTCCCTGCCGCCGCCGCGCACCATCCTCAACGCCCCCACCAAGCTGATGCGCCGGCTCGGCTACGGCGAGGGCTACCGCTACGACCACGACGAGCCCGACGCCTTCTCGGGGCAGGATTACTGGCCCGAGCGCCTCGGCCGCCAGCACTTCTACGCCCCGACCGAGCGCGGCTTCGAGCGGCGCATCGCCGAGCGGCTGCAATGGTGGGAGGCGGAGCGCGGTCGGCGGAAACAGGGCGAATAGCGCCGCTCTGTGAAGGTTTCGTGAACCATCCTCGCTTACCAAGTTGACGGGCACCCTCCCTAACGTCAGATTGGGGCGGACGATGATCAGAACCAGACAACAGACGGCCGGCGGCGCCGTTCGGGAGACCGCCCCCACATGAGCGCTCGCGTTCTCTCGAGCGCCAATTGCAAGGGCGGGACCGGGAAGTCGACCGTGGCGGTGAACCTCGCGGCGGATCTCGCGGCCGAGGGGTTCCGCGTGCTGGTGATCGACCTCGATCCTCAGGGACATGCCGGGTTCGGCTTCGGGCTCGCGGCCCGGCTCGGCCGCGGGAACAGCCACGCGCCGCTCCTCGGCCGGCGGGTGGACCTCCGGGAGGCGGTCCTGCGCAGCGAGGAGGACGAGGTCGACCTCCTGCCGGCCGACCGCGGCTTCGACGGGCAGATCACCGCCCAGGGCATCCGCTGCCTGGACGACGCCCTGTGGCCGCTGCGGGCCGATTACGACCTCATGCTGATCGACGTGCCGCCCGCCGCCGCGGCGCTCACCGTCTGCGCCCTGATGGCGAGCGACGGCGTCGTCATCCCCACCACCCTCGATCCCCTCGGCCTGGAGGGCGTCCGGCAATTCGCCCGCTCCTATCACCGGATGATGCTGCAATTCGGCGCCGCGGAACTCGGCTTCGCCATCGCGCCGATGCGCATCGACCTGCGCTCCAACGTCGAGAAGGAGGTGCTGGGCCGGCTGCGCACGGATTTCGGCCCCGGCCAGATGATCCGCGGGGTGCGGGTGGACGTGGCGGTGAGCGAGGCCTTCGCCCGCCGCCGGCCCCTGCGGCGCCACCGCGACCGCGCCCGGGCGGTGGACGATTTCCGCGGCCTCGCCGCCGACGTGGTGCGCCGCTTCGGGGTCGAGGCGCGGCCGCCGATGCCCGTCTATCCGCCCCGGCTCGAAGGGTTTGTGCGCACGCCCTGCGCCTGATCCGGGATCGGCTTGATCGAAGCGGGTCCCGGATCACCAGCCTGCGCGGCGCCTGTGCGCGGCGCCTGAGCGAAGCCGCCATCCGCATGGCCGAAATCGGAGATGGCGAAGCCATCAACCGGATGGCGGATGAGAGGCCGGGTTTGCCGGGGCCCGGACCGGGTGCTAGGAGCCCCGCATGACCGGAAAACCCCCTTCCCGCGGCGGACGCGCGCGCGCCGATGCCGGGCGCCCGAAGCCCGGGCGCCCGCCCGCGCGGGCGCGCACCGGGCCGCGCAACACCGCCCGCGACGCCGCCGAACGCGCCGCCGGCGGCCGAGACCTCGGCGATGCCGCCCCCTGGGACCAGGGCGAGGCGATCCCGGCGGCCAAGTCTCCGGCGGCCAAGTCTCCGGCGGCCAAGTCTTCGGCGGCCAAGTCTCCGGCGGCCAAGACTTCGGCGGCCAGGTCTTCGGCGGCCAAGACTTCGGCGACCAAGCCCCCGCGCCCGCCCCGGGCTCCCCGCGCGGCCGCGCCGCCGGCCCGGCCGCCGCGGCCCGCCGCCCCCGCCCCGACCCGCCGGGAGACCCGCGAGGCGACCGCCGCCGCCCTCGCCACCGGCGTGCAGACCCTGGAGGTGACGCCCGACGAGGCCGGGATGCGCATCGACCGCTTCCTGTCGGCGCGCTTCCCGCAGCTGCCCTTCACCCGCATCCAGAGCCTCGTGCGCAAGGGCGAATTGCGGGTCAACGGCAAGCGCGCGAAGGCCGCCGACCGGGTCGAGCCGGGGGCGAGCGTGCGGGTGCCGCCGCTCAAGCTCGACGCGGCCAAGCCCGGCCCGAGCCCGGCCCGGGCCGAGAGCGACCTCGCCTATCTGCGCTCCCTGGTGCTCTACGAGGACCAGGACATGATGGTGCTCAACAAGCCCTACGGCCTCGCGGTGCAGGGCGGCTCGGGCACCAAGCGCCACGTGGACGGCCTGCTGGAGGCCCTGCGCGCGCCGGACGGGCAGAAGCCGCGCCTCGTCCACCGCCTCGACAAGGACACGGCCGGCTGCCTCGTCATCGCCAAGACCCGGCTCGCCGCCGCGACGCTCGCCAAAACCTTCCGGTCGCGTGCGGCGCGCAAGATCTACTGGGCGCTCGCCGCGGGCGTGCCGAAGGTCCGCCAGGGCCGCGTCTCGACCTACCTCGCCAAGGAGGAGGTCGGCGAGGCCGATGCGCGCATGCGCGTCGCCCAGCACGGGGACGAGGGGGCGAGCCACGCGCTGACCTATTACGCGGTGGTCGACCAGGCCGGGCAGAAGCTCTCCTGGCTGTCGCTGAAGCCGGTGACCGGGCGCACCCACCAGCTGCGGGCCCACGCCGCCCATATCGGCCACCCGCTGGTCGGCGACCCGAAATACTTCGACATCGAGAATTGGGAATTGCCCGGGGGCCTGCAGAACCGCCTGCACCTGCTGGCGCGCCGCATCGTCATCCCGCATCCCCGCACCAACAAGCCGGTCGACGTCACCGCGCCGCTGCCGCCGCACATGGCCCAGAGCTGGAACCTGCTCGGCTTCGACGCGGGCCGCTACGACCCGATCGTGGAGGCGCCCGAGGGCTGATCGGCCCCGGGCGCGGCCCGGCTGCCGCCCGATCGGACGGGTCGTCGGACGGGTGGTCGGACGGGTCTTGGCAGGACCGCCCGGCGCCTTATTCTTGCCGCTGGCGCCGTCGGGCGGCCAGATCTTCCCCCCTCGCGAGAGAGCCCGACGCCCATGCGACCTCGCCCGATGAGACCTGCCCCGATGAGACCTGCCGCGCTCGGCCTTCTCGGCCTCCTCGCCGCAGCCGCGCTGGCACCGGCTGTCTCCCGGGCACAGCAGCCGCCGGCCCCGGCGGCCCGGCCCGAGACCACGCAGGCGACCAGCCCGCAGACGGCCCCGCCGCAGCCCGGGCCGCCGCAGGCGGCCCCACCCCATCCCCTGCCGCCGCAGGCGGCCCCACCCCAGTCCCCGCCGCCGCAGGCGCAGGCCCCACCCCATCCCCTGCCGCCGCAGGCGGCCCCGGGCGCCCCGGCGCAGGCGGGCGCGCGGGCGGAGGGGGCGGCCCGCCGCGGGCCAGCGCCTCAAGCGGCGGATCTCCTACGCGGCCTGCAATCGGGCCGCCCTGCGGCGCAACCTGCGGGGTGGGGCACGCCGCCGCTTCCTGATCCGCTGCCGCCTGGGTTATGAGCGGATCCAGCCGGGCACGCCGCCCCGCGGCGCGGAGGGGCGCCCGCGGTCCTGACGGCGGCGGCGGAACGGACGGCGGCTGCGCGTGATCCTCATCGTCTTCGACGTCGACGGCACCCTCGTCGACAGCCAGCACCTGATCGTGGCGGCGCAGGAGGCGGCCTTCGCGGCGGTCGGGCTGCCGGCGCCGAGCCGCGCGCGGGCGCTCTCGGTGGTCGGGCTCTCGCTGCCCCAGGCCTTCACGGCCCTGGTCGGGGCGGACGGGCCCGTGACGGCGCTCGCCGCCCATTACAAGGAGGCCTTCCACCGGCTTCGCGCCGAGGCCGCCCTGCGCGAGCCGCTCTTCCCGGGGGCGGCGGAGCTGCTGGCCCGGCTCCACCGGCAGCCCGAGGTGCAGCTCGGCATCGCCACCGGCAAGTCCCGCCGCGGCGTCGACCACCTGATCCGGGCCTATGGCTGGGAGGGCTGGTTCGCGACCGTGCAGACCGCCGACGACGCGCCCTCAAAGCCCCACCCGGCGATGCTGGAACAGGCGATGGGCGAGGTGGGCCTCTCCGCCGCCGACACGCTGATGATCGGCGACACGACCTACGACATGCTGATGGCCCGCGGCGCCAAGGTGGTCCCGATCGGCGTCGCCTGGGGCTACCACACCCCGGAGGCCCTCACCGCCGCCGGCGCCCAGGAGGTGGTGACCTCCTACGCGGAGCTCGGCACGGTGCTGGAGGGGCGAGCGGGGGTGTAGCGGAACCCGGAGCCTCGCATTCCGGCCCGCTCCCGCCTATCTCGATCCGATGAGCGACGACACCCTCCGCGACTGGCTGGGCCAGCCCGAGCCGAATCCCGATCCCCTCCGCGCCGCCCGGACGGCGAGCAGGCCCGCCCTGCCCAAGCGCTTCTACGCCGAGGCCGGGACCGCCGAGGCCGAGGACGGGCACCGGCTCGTCCTCGACGGGCGCCCGGCCCGCACCCCCGGCCGGCGCGTCGTCGCGGTGCCGCAGCCGGCCGTGGCCCGGGCGCTGGCCGAGGAATGGGGGGCGCAGGCGGAGGTGATCGACCCGGCCCGCATGCCGCTCACCCGCCTCGTCAACACGGCCCTCGACGGCGTCGCCGAGCGGCGCGAGGCGGTGGTGCAGGACATCGCGGCCTATGCGGGCTCCGACCTCCTCGCCTATCGGGCGGGCGACCCGGCGCGGCTGGTGGCGAGCCAGGCGGCGGCCTGGGATCCGGTGCTCGACTGGGCGCGCGACGAACTCGGCGCGCTCATCGTGCTGAGCGAGGGCGTGATGCACGTGGCCCAGCCGGCCGGCTCGCTAGAGGCGGTGCGCCGGGCGGTCGAGGCGGTCGAGAGCCCGCTCGCGCTCACCGGGCTGCACGTCATGACGACGCTCACCGGCTCGGTCCTGCTCGCCCTCGCGGTGCTGCGCGGACGCCTGACGGCCGAGGAGGCCTGGGAGGCGGCGCATGTCGACGAGACCTTCCAGGCGAGCGTCTGGGGACGCGACGAGGAGGCCGAGGCGCGCCGGGCGCTGCGCAAGCAGGATTTCCTGACCGCCGCGCGGCTCGTCGCCCTGACGGCGTGAGGGCGCCGCCCGGGGCGCCCCCGTCCCGTCTCAGGCCAGGTTCACGCGGCTGCGCCGGGGCCGGGGATCGGGCTCCAGCTCGGTGAAGGGCACCGTGAAGAGCGGGCGGTGCGCCTCGTCCGTCACCGCGAAGCGGTAGCGGGCGAGCTGGGGGTTGCGGGCGCATTCGTCGTGCGAGGTGAAGCCGGCCCCGTGGCGCGCGAGCGCCAGGGCCGCCGCGTCGTCGGGGCAGTCGATCCCGAAAAAGTCCTGACAGACGACGCCCGATCCGGATTGCACGTCGAAATGGTAGCGTGGCATCCCGCCCTCCGTTCGCCCCCCCGGCGGGGCCGTTCGCCGCCCCTGACCGGACGCCAGACTGCGCCTTCCCGGGCGGTCTGTCACCCGGGCTCGGCGCCTTGACGCTGCGCGCGGGCGCGGGCAAGCGGGAGGCGGCGGCTCCGGGTGGGGCCGGGCGCATCCGGCAGGAGGGCAGGGCATGAGCGCGAAGCGGAACGGGGGCGTCCGGGACGCCCGCTCCTTGCCGTCTCAATCCCGGCCGTCTCAATCCCGGCCATCTCAATCCCGGCCATCTCAATCTCGGCCGTCCCGGACTTCGCCGTCCAGGACTTCGCCGTCCAGGATCTGGCCGTCCCGGGTCGTCGGCGCCCTCGCCCTCGTCGCGGTGGCGGGCGGCCTCTCGGGCTGCGGTGCCGTCAACCGGGTGCCGGTCCTGGAGGAGCAGGCGAAATCCGCCTGGAGCGAGGTCCAGAACCAGTATCAGCGCCGCACCGACCTGATCCCGAACCTCGTCGAGACCGTGAAGGGCTACGCGCAGCAGGAGAAGGACGTCCTGATCGGCGTCACCGAGGCCCGCGCCAAGGCCACGAGCGTCAAGGTCGATGCCGGCACGGTCAGCGACCCGCAGAAGTTCAAGGAGTTCCAGGACGCGCAGAACCAGCTCTCGGGGGCGCTGGGGCGGCTCCTGGTCACGGTCGAGCGCTACCCCGACCTCAAGTCGAACCAGAACTTCCTCGCCCTGCAATCGCAGCTCGAAGGCACCGAGAACCGGATCGCGGTGGCGCGGCGCGACTACATCGCGGCGGTGCGGGCCTACAACACCGAGGTGCGCACGATCCCGGGGCGCTGGATCGCCGGGATCCTCTATCCCGATGCGAAGCCGATGGAGACCTTCACGGCGACGCCCGACGCCGCGCGCCCGCCGAACGTAAAGTTCTAGAGGCTGCCATGGCCCGCAGACCGGTGTTGTGCTGGCCAGGGTCGGGCGCCGGGCAGGAGCCGCGTGCAGCCGGGAGCGGGGCTCCCGGCCAGGCGCGGCGACGCACCCGGCGCCCGACCCCGGCCAGCCCGAAGGGTCGCGTCAGCGACGCCATCCGCGGCGTCCGGCCTCCTGGTGGGCCGGACGTCGCTGACGCGACACAACACCGGTCTGCGGGCCATGGCAGCCTCTAGAGCATTTTCCGACGAAGTGGATGCCGGTTCGTCGCAGAAAACGCGGCAAGATCAAAGACCTAGAGCAGCACCCGATTGCAACGTGATCGGGTGCTGCTCTAGGCACCGGGCCGTGCCCGCTGCCCTGCCGATCCGGCCCGATCCCCGCGGGCGGCTCCTCCGCGGGCTCGTCCTGTGCATCCTGCTCCTCGCCGCGCTGCGTCCGGCGGCCACCCGCGCGGCCGAGCTGTCCTTCCCGGCGCTCACCGGCCGGGTGGTCGATGCGGCCGGGCTGCTCGGCCCCGCGCGGCGCGACGCCCTCGATGCCAAGCTCAAGGCCCACGAGGACAAGACCTCCGACCAGGTCGTGGTGGCGACGGTGCCGAGCCTGCAGGGCACCAGCGTCGAGGATTACGCCAACCAGCTCTTCCGCAGCTGGAAGCTCGGTCAGGCCAAGACCAACAACGGCGTCCTCCTGCTGGTGGCCCCGCGGGAGCGCAAGGTGCGCATCGAGGTCGGCTACGGGCTCGAAGGCGCGCTCACCGACGCCCTCACCAAGGTGCTGATCGCGAGCGCGGTCACGCCGCGCTTCAAGAGCGGCGACTTCGCGGGCGGGATCGAGGCCGGCGTGGATGGCATCCTGTCGATCCTGGCGGGCGACGCGCAGGACTGGCAGCGCAGGCCGCAGGTGCGCTCCGACGAGGTCGACCCCGCCCAGGTCCTGCTCTTCCTCCTGCTGATCCTCGTGGTGATCGTCGTGCTGTGGCGGATGAACCGGGCCGGGCGCGGCGGACTCGTCGTCCTGCCCGGCCCCGGCTCCGGCGGCTGGAGCGGCGGCTGGAGCGGGGGCGGCTCGTCTGGGGGCTTCTCGGGCGGGTTCTCGGGCGGGGGCGGCTCCTCGGGCGGCGGGGGAGCGTCCGGTGACTGGTAGGCCCGCCGACCTCCTCGGCCCGGAGGCCTGCGCGCGGATCGCCGCGGCCGTGGCGCGGGCGGAGGCCGGCACCTCGGCCGAGATCGTCGTGATGGTGAGCGCGCGCGCCGGGCGCTACCGCTCCCTCGTGCTCACCGCGGCCCTCCTCGCCGGGCTCCTCCTGCCCTGGGCGCTCCTGCTGCTCACGCCCTGGAGCGCGGGCCGGATCCTCCTGACCCAGGCCGGCGCCGTGGCGCTGATCCTGGCGCTCAGCCTGTCGGAGCGGCTGCACCTCGCCCTGGTGCCCCGGTCGCTGCGGCGGGCGCGGGTGCGCGAGGCGGCGCTCTTCGCCTTCCGGTCGCGGGGCCTCACCCGCACGCGCGGCCGCACCGGCCTGCTCCTCTTCCTGTCGCTGGCCGAGCGGCACGCCGAGATCGTGGCGGATGAGGGCCTGCTGGCGCGGATCGGGCCGCAGGCCTGGACCGATCTCCTCGCCGACCTCGCCGCCTCCCTGCGCCGCGGCGAGGCGGAGGCCGGCCTCGTCGCGATTCTGGCGCGCCTCGGCGAGCGCCTCGCCGCCGCGGCGCCGGCCGGGCCGGGCGATCCGGACGAGTTGCCGAACCGGGTCATCCTCGACGGGTGAGGGGCCGAGAGGGCGTCCCCCTCCCGCCCGGGAGAGAGACGCCAAGTCGCGACACGTCTCGGGAGGAGAGTGCGGATCCCACCGTGATCGAGGACAGCGGCGCGGGATCGACGCGTGTCAACTCTCGAATACGCGCCCGATCGCGTCAGCGGCAAGATATCGCCGCCCCCCACCTTGGTCCGAGGCGCGGGCGCGGGAAGGCTTCCCTCCGCGCGGCGCGGGAGCGAGAATGGGACGAACGGCGCTTCGGGGCCGGCTCGGAGGCCCGCCATGGCATTGCGCACGCTCCGCCTCCTCTGGGCGGCGACGCTGCTCCTTTGCGCGGGGGCGGGATCGGCCCAGACCGTGGTCGACGGGAGCGGCGAGGCGCTCCCGCCCGCCGAACTCGCCATGGTCCTGCGCAACCTCAACGGCGAATCGCACGACCCCGCCGCGGTGCAGCTGCGCCGCCTGCGGCGGCGTGAGGGACCGCCCGTGATCCTGTGCGGCGAGATCCGCACCCGCGACGGCCTCGGCCTGCCGACGGAATTCCGGACCTTCGCGGCCGTGCCCGAGCAGGACATGGTCTTCTCGCCCTTCGGCGCCTCCGGACAGCCGTTCCCCGCCTTCGACGGGATCATCCGGGCCCATTGCGGCGGGTCCTGACGCTCCCGCGGCGGGTCCTGAGGATCCCGCAAAAGGGTCCCGACGGGCGGGGTCCGGAGGCTGAATCCGTGCGGTCTCGCGATCCGCACGTCGCGACAGCGCCGGATCGGACCGGCACCCCGGACACCGACGGAGCGTCGATGTGCCGGGCGAAGGGGAGCCCGCCCTGGCCGGGGCCGGGGCGGGCTCAAGTCGCGTGTCGGATGAAGACGTCCCGGCATAGCGGGCGGGCGCGGCGCCGTCGTCCCCCGAACGGGGGAGAGCGACCGCGAAAGCGGCCCGGCGGCCGGGCCCGCGCCACGGGCGGCGGCGTCCGCCCGGCCGTCGATGCCTCGCTCCCGGAGATCGGCTCCGGACGAGCGGTTGTCCGTCCGGCCACGCTGGCGCACGATCGTGCGGTGTCGAATCGCGTCCCGAAAGATCCGGCGCTTCCTCTGGGGAAGACGGCTGCCGAGGCAGGCGCGCCGATGGCGGATCGGCCCGTGCCCGAGATTCCGGCCTTCGTCGCGTTCGCCGGGGGCGGCGCGAAGGGATTGGTCCACGTAGGGGCCCTGAAGGCCCTCGAAACCAGGGCCGTGGACATCCGCGGAGTCGCCGGGACCTCCGCCGGCGCCATCGTGGCGGCGCTGAAGGCCAGCGGCTTCTCGGCCGACGACATGGCCGACCCGATCACCGGACGCACCATCCTCGACGAACTGGCCCGCATCGATGCGGCCCTGTCCACGGCGCCGGCGCTGTTCGGGGAAGGCGGATGGGCGCGCGTGGCGCGCCTGCGCGCGTTGCTCCGCTGCGGCCTCGCGCGGGTCGCGGTCGCGGCGGCCCTCTCGGTCACCCTCCTCCTCCTCGGCTCGTTCCTGTGCGCCGCGATGGCGAACGTCGCCGCGGCGCTGATCCTCTGGGGGCTGTGGCTCGCAACCTGCGGCATCGTCTTCCGGCGCATCCGGGCCGGGCTCGCCGGGCTCTCGCGCCTGGAGCGCTTCAAGGGCGCCCTCGGCCGGGTCATCGCGGCGCGCGCGTTCCCGGCGGAACCGGACCGGATCGTGAGGCTGCGGGACTTCGACGGCGGGCATCTCCTGCCGCTCAAGATCGTCGGAGCGAATCTCTCGACGCGGCAACTCACGCTCTTCTCGGCGGAGACGACGCCCGACATCGCCGTCGCGGACGCGGTGGCGGCCTCGATCAGCATTCCGATCGTCTTCGCGCC
Source organism: Methylobacterium sp. CB376 (assembly GCF_029714205.1). Taxonomy (NCBI): domain Bacteria; kingdom Pseudomonadati; phylum Pseudomonadota; class Alphaproteobacteria; order Hyphomicrobiales; family Methylobacteriaceae; genus Methylobacterium; species Methylobacterium sp. CB376. The sequence continues at coordinate 6,981,517 of NZ_CP121648.1, forward strand.
GCAGCGGATCGGCGCGGACGTGTTCGTCGACGGCGGCATCGTCTCGAACCTGCCCGCCTGGCCCTTCGACGAGGAGCGCGCCCTCGATCCGGATGCCGTGACCCTGGCCTTCGAGATCGCCGAGGAGGTGCCGGAGAACGAGGAGCTCGGCGGCGCGGCGTGGCTGCCGGCCGCGATCCGGACCGCCCTGTTCGGGTCCGGGATCCTCAACCTGCGGGCGGTCGGCCGGTCGGAATTGATCACCCTGAGAACCGATCTCGACGTCCTTCAGTTCGACCTCGGCCGGCAGGCCGCCCTGAGGCAGGTGGCCGAGTCCACGATCGCGGCGGATGTCGAACTGGAGTTGCGCCTGTTCGCGCGGCCGAGCCTGTACCGACGCGCCTGCGAGACGATGGTGAGGGCGGTCGAGGACATCCTCGCCGGACTGGACGGCACCTCGCGCCGCGGGGCCGGCCCGCGCCGGGTGCGCGTGTCCCTGGCGATGCCGGATGACGGCCACGCGCGATCCCTTCGCCTGCGCTACGGCGCCGGCTACGACGCCGATCTCGACGAGCGTCTCCTGCTGCCGCTCGACGCCACCGTCGCGGGCCTGGCCTGAACCAGCGGTCGGGCGCAGTTCCACACGGTGCCCTTTCCGCAATCCGTGGCGCTGCCGGGTCGGCCGAACCGCTATCGCAGGCAGCAGGTCTGGCGGGACATGGATTGGGCGCTCTGCATCCCCATATTCCGCCGCGGGCGGCCGGACCCTGCGCGCCCCGCCTTCATCGTCTCGATCGACTCCAACGAGCGCCCCCCCGACGCGGTCCTGGACGACTTCCGGGACGCGGTCACGGGCCTCGCGATCGACTCGTTCGAGACCCTTCTGGTACAGTTGGAGCAGATCGGAGAGGGCGCATGACCGACGATTCGCGAGGTCCCGACGCCGCCGGGCACCGGCGCAACGCGCTGGAGGGAAACGCCGCCGTCAGGGAAGCGCAGCGGCGCGCGCGCGCCGAGATGCAGCTCATCGCCGACGACGCGCGGCGATTCCGCCGGGACATCGACGACAAATTGCAGGGAATCACCGACGGCGCCCTGCGGCGGAGCGTGGGCGGGCGGTGAGGGGCCGCGCCGGGGCCGGCGCGGCGGCGGACGCCGCGCCTTGACGGCGGACCGGGTTCTTGCGTGTAACAGGGGCTCTCCTGCCCCGACCGGACGACCTTGCAGCCCGATTCCTCCGCCCCCGCGCCCGGCCAGCTCCGCTTCGAGTTCGTCACCAAGCGCTTCGGACCGATCCCGGCGGTCGAGGAGGTCAGCCTCGACCTCGCGGCGGGCGAGTTCTTCTGCCTGCTCGGCCCGTCGGGCTGCGGCAAGTCCACGCTGCTGCGCATGCTCGCGGGCTTCGAGGCGCCGACGCGGGGGCGCATCCTGCTCGACGGGCAGGACCTCACCGGCGTGCCGCCGCATCGCCGGCCGGTCAACATGATGTTCCAGTCCTACGCGCTGTTCCCGCATCTCAGCGTCGCCGACAACGTCGCCTACGGCCTGCGCCGGGAGGGGCTCGGCCGGCGCGAGATCGCCGGGCGGGTCGCCGAGATGCTGCGGCTGGTCCAGCTCGACGGGTTCGAGGCGCGCCGGCCCGACCGCCTCTCGGGCGGCCAGCGCCAGCGGGTCGCCCTCGCCCGGGCCCTCGCCAAGCGCCCGCGCGTGCTCCTCCTCGACGAGCCCCTCGGGGCCCTCGACCGCACCCTGCGCGAGCAGACCCAGGGCGAGTTGCGGGCGATCCAGCGCCGGCTGCGCACGACCTTCGTGGTCGTCACCCACGACCCGCCGGAGGCGATGGTGCTCGCCGACCGGATCGGCGTGATGGATCGCGGCCGCCTCGTCCAGGTCGGGCCGGCCGCGGACCTCTACGAGCGCCCCGCCACCCGCTACGTCGCCGGGCTCCTCGGCGACGTGAACCTGATCGAGGGCCGGCTCGGCCCCGGCGGGCCGGGCCCGCGCCGGCTCGACACGCCGCTCGGCCCGCTCGCCGGCACCGACCATCACGGGGCCGGGCCGGAGGGGGCCGCGGCCGCGCTGGCGCTGCGCCCCGAGCGCGTCGTCCTGCGCCCGGACGGGGAGGGGATCCCCGCCACCCTCACGGACGCGACCTACCTGGGCGAGAAGATCGTCTACCGGGTGCGGCTCGGCGACGGGCGGGAATGGCGGGCCGCGCTGCCGGCGGGGGCACCGGGCTTGGCCCCGGGCCTCGCGGTGCGGCTCGGCTTCGCGCCCGAGGCCGCCGCCCTGGTGCCCGCGTGAGCCGGCCCCCGCGCCGCCCCGATGCCCGCCGCGATGCCCGTCCGGGGCGGCGCCTGCGCGACGCCCTCGCCCGGGCGGCCGTGCCGGCCCTGCCCTTCGCCTGGCTTCTCGCGTTCTTCGGGCTGCCCTTCCTGATCGTCCTCAAGATCAGCCTCTCGGACCCCGCCACCGCGCTGCCGCCCTACACCCCGGTGCTCGACTGGGACGCCGGGGTGGCCGGCTGGTCCGACTTCCTCGCCGCCCTCGACTTCGAGAATTACCGCACCCTCGCGGCCGACCCGCTCTACCTCGACGCGGCGCTGACCTCCCTGTGGATCGCGCTCGCCGCGACGCTCCTCCTCGCCCTCGTCGGCTACCCGATCGCCTACGGCATGGCGCGGGCGCCCCGGCGCCTGCAGCCGCTCCTCGTCGCCCTGATGGTGATCCCGTTCTGGACGAGCTTCCTGATCCGGGTCTACGCCTGGATCGCGATCCTGAAGGCGGACGGCTTCCTCAACCAGGCCCTGCTGGCGCTGGGCCTCGTCGCCCAGCCGCTGACGATCCTGAACACGCCGGCCGCGATCCTGATCGGCATCGTCTACGCCTACCTGCCCTTCATGGTGCTGCCGCTCTACGCGGTGCTGGAGCGCCTCGACCGCGGCCTGATCGAGGCGGCCCGCGACCTCGGGGCGAGCCGGGAAGCGGCCTTCCTGACCGTGACCCTGCCGCTCTCGGCCCCGGGCCTCGCGGCCGGGGCGCTGCTCTGCTTCATCCCGATCATCGGCGAGTTCATCGTCCCGGACCTGCTCGGCGGCGCCGACACGCTGATGCTCGGGCGGGTCCTGTGGAGCGAGTTCTTCTCGAACCGCGACTGGCCCCTCGCCGCGGCGGTGGCCGTGGTGATGCTGCTGATCGTGGCCGGGCCGCTGGTGCTGTTCCGCGAGGCCGAGGCCCGCCAGATGGAGCGACCGTGAGCCGCCCGCACCCCCTCGCCGTGGCCGCGCTCGTGCTGGGCTTCGCCTTCCTGTACGGGCCGATCCTGCTGCTCGTCGCCGCCTCGTTCAACGCCTCCCAGCTCGTCACGGTCTGGGGCGGCTTCTCGACCCGCTGGTACGCGCGCCTCGCCGAGAACGGGCCCCTCGTCGCCGCCACCCTGACCACCCTGAAGGTCGCGCTCGCCTCGGCGAGCCTCGCCACCGTGCTCGGCACGCTGGCGGCCCTCGCCCTCGACCGGCGCGGCGGTTTCCCGGGCCGGGCGCTGTTCTCGGGCCTCCTCGTCGCCCCGATGGTGATGCCGGAGGTCATCATCGGCCTCTCCCTGCTGCTGCTCTTCGTGGCGCTCGGGATCGACCGCGGCCTCCTCACCATCGTGGCGGCGCACGCCACCTTCACGCTCTGCTTCGTCGCCGTGGTGGTGCAGGCGCGGCTGCGCGGGCTCGACCGGACGCTCCTCGAGGCCGCCGCCGATCTCGGCGCCTCCCCGGCCACGGTGTTCCGCACCGTGACCCTGCCGCTGATCCTGCCCGCCGTGGCGGCGGGCTTCCTCCTCGCCTTCACCCTCTCGATGGACGACCTCGTGATCGCGAGCTTCGTCTCGGGGCCGGGCGCCACCACCCTGCCGATGCGGCTCTACAGCCAGGTCCGGCTCGGGGTGACGCCGGAGATCAACGCGATCTCGACCCTGCTGATCGCCACCGTGGCGCTCGGCGTCCTCGTCGCCTCGCTCCTCACCGCCCGCCGCAGCTGATCCGCTATCCGGACGATCACGTCCGTTCAGCGGATGAGAAGCCCGCGCGGCGCGTGAGCGACGCCGACATCCGCATGGCGACGCAATCGGTCGGATCTCGCATGACACCCGATCCCGCGCGATCGAGGCAGCCGGCCTCATTCCTTCAGGTGGGCGACCTGGGTCGCCTTCATGAACATCGCGTCGAGCGCCCTGTCGATGGCCTCGGGCGTGTCCGCCATCTGGAAGTAGCCCGGCGAGGCGCATTGCCTTGCGACGTCCGGCAGGCCCGAGCTGAACCCGTTGACCTTGTTGTTCTCGTCGGCGATGTCGCTCTTCACATACGTGAAATCGATCTTGATGTAGGGAATCAGCAGGACGGACACCGTCACGCCGGCTTGCCTGAGCGTGTCGCAGTATCCCCAGTCCATCGGAACCGGATCGGATCCGCCCGGCGACCAATTAGCGTCGGGATATGCACTGAATTTCGATGGAGATCCGGAATAGTAGCGTTTGCCATTTATCTGTATAGAGTACCATTGGTTGTTCTGCATTCCATCCGTGATCAGAAAGACGAAAGGCTTCGGCTTGATTTGCGTTGAGCCGTCACCGTAGCCGTTCGCCTTGATGGTCGCCAGCATGGACGTGAGCGACGTCTCGAAATGCGTGCCGCCACTGCCCACGCCAGTCGAGGGATCGCCGTTGCTGTCGAGCTGGGTGGCGCCCGTGTCGAGGAGCTGCGTGAACACCATCGGGTTCGACGCGGCGCAGCCCGCCTTGAGGTTGAGGGCGCTGGTATCGGCCGTCAGGTCCTGGAGCGTCCCCATCTGGGTGATGAACGGGTACAGCCCGACCCGGTACTGATTGGCGACTTCCGGCTGGGCGGCGCGCTTGATGAGGTTGCAGACCGCCACGTTCACGGCGCCGGACCGCAGCTGGATGTTGTTGAACACGGCGAGGTCGTAGCCGACGAATCCCGGGAAGTGGCAGGCGAATTGGCATCCCTGCTGATAAACCTTGAAAAAGTCGATCCGATTGAGGGCCGCGAGCTGCGCCTGCCCGTCCGTCGTCGAGGGCAATCCCATCGAGCCCGAGACGTCGATCAGGAGATAGAAATCGAGGTAGCTCGGCACGCTGGTCGTCGCCACCGCCCTGCCCGAGACCGCGGTGGTGCGGATGCCGAAGAGCGGCCCGAAATTGTTGGACACGGTCGCCGTGTAGGTCACCGTCGCCTCGAAGGTCTGGCCGCTGCGCGTGAGCTGGATCGGATCCAGGGCGAAATGCGTGAAGGGCACCGATCCGGCATTGACCGCGAAGGCGTTGGCCGCCCGGGCCTGGCCCTCCGCCACGGCGATGTCCCAGACGTTCCAGTTCCTGGCGTTGGCGGCCACGTAGGCCTTGGCGGTGACCACGGCGGCGAGCGCCGCCGCGTCCGCGGCGTGGTCGAGCTTCGTCTTGGCCCCGACCGCCATGCCGTAATCGACGCCGAGCCCGATCATCCCGATCAGGGGGATCAGCGAGAAGGCGACGATGAGGCTGACATTGCCGGACGCCGCGCCGGCGAAGCCCGCCGCGCGCGCGCGGCGGCGCCTCAGGATCCCGAGCATACGAGGATGCTCCCATCGTTGGTGGTTGGGTTGACGGTGATCTGGCTGGCGTAGCGCGGCTGCAGATAGGCCGAGCGGGCGATGCGGACCGGCGGCACGAAGGACGAGCCGAAGACCGGCACGTAGGTGAACACCACGTCGACCACGATCACCGAGCCCGGCCCGAACAGCGAGCGGGGCAGGCGGCCCGGCGCGGGCGGGGCATCGTTGTCGACGGGCTGCAGCGGCGCTCCGCAGGCGCGGTGGGGTCCGCGGCGGCCGGTCGTCCAGGCGAGGCTCGCCGTGAAGCAGCGGGTCAGGTCGGCCGGGTCGCTGCAGATCGCCCCGGTCGGCGTGAACACCACGCTGGCCGCGTTGATCGAGATCACGTCGGACCAGAGCGCGCCGCGCCGGGCCGCCTGCTGCAGGGCGTAGGGGAACAGCACGGACGCGGCGCTGATGACGACGTCGATCTCCCCCGCGCCCAGCTGGGCGATCGAGCCGGACCGCTCGGGCGGCGGAGCCTGCGTCAGCATCTGGCCGACCGCGGCCGGGATGCGCTCGATCCGCTTGAGGCTGTCCGCGTAGGCGGCGATCTGGAACCCGCCCAGGATGATGAGCAGCAGCAGCGGCAGCAGCAGGGCGAACTCGACCGCCGCGATCGCGCGGCCGTCCCGGCGGAAGCCCTGCAGGCGCGAGGCGGCGGACCTCATCAGTACTGCTCGTTGCGGAAGGCCGCGGTCGCGACCGCGAGGAGCGCCGGCCGGCCGTTCGCGACGGCGGTGAGGTTCGACAGCAGGCTGGCGAGGCCCGGCGGGATCAGGGGCATCGGGTAGATCACCAGCAGGTACTGGTAATCGCCCTGGATGCCGAGCTGGAACACGTCGTCTCCCGGCAGCGGCTGCGGAATTCTCAGGGAGCTCCAGTCATCCGTCAGAAACCGGAAATAATTATCCATGCGTGCTTTGACTTCGACTTTGTAGAGCTTGACGATCACGCTGTCGCAAGAGACGAGCGCGGGCAGGGGCGGGCAGACGAACTGATCGCGAAACTGCGAAGGCGTCATCTGCGCCGCCTGCGACTGCACGGCTCCGGTCATGATCTGGCGGGCGGCCTTGGCGGTGGCGAGGTCGACGGCCTGATTGACGTAGAGGCTGAGGCCGAGGATCAGCACGAAGCTGAGCATCAGCGTCAGCATCGACGCCACCAGGGCGAACTCGACGGCGGCCGCACCGCCGCGGGCGCGAATGAATTTTCCGAGCACATCCATGCGACTGACCCTAGGTCAGACCGTCTAAGGATGGCTTAAGCGGGTCCGCCGGCGCCTGCCGTTCCTCGGGAAGAACGGGCCGCACCTGCGGCCGTGGCTCAATATTCCCATTCAGCCCCGACGCCGAGCGCGGCGGCGCCGTTCGCCCCGGCCTCGCCCTGGACCTTGATGCGCCCGGTCACGTCGTAGGTGAGCGTGGCGGCGCTGTCCTCCGGCCGGGCGCCGGCCTTCACCCCGACCGAGAGCCGGTCCCCGAGCGCCCGCGACAGCCCGACCGCCGCGCCGCCCCTCGACCCGGCCTGCACGTCGAGGCTGTCGAGGCCGAGCCCCTTGCGGGCGCTCTCGAACACGTCGGGCCCGCCCGCATTCCCGGAGAGCTGCGCCACCCCCTGCGCGAGCTGCAGGGCCTGGAAGGGCGAGAGGCCGCCCGAGGCCTTCTTGAACAGGAGGCGGGAGAGCACCTCGTCCTGCGGCAGGGGCGGCTCGGAATTGAGGGCGAAGACCGGCCGGTCGGCCGGGCCGCTCACGGCGATGCGGGCGGTCACGTCGCCGGCCTGGGTCTGGGCCTCGAAGTCGAGGTCGGGCGCCGTGAGGTCGCCCGCGAAGCCGACGCGGCCGCGGGTGAAATCGAGCCGCTGGCCGACGATCTGGATCCGGCCGCGGCGCAGCGCGAAGCTCCCGTTCGCCACCGGCGCCCGCGAGGTGCCGGTGAGGCGCAGCGACCCGCCGAGTTCCGCATCGACGCCGCGGCCGCGCACCACGATGCGCCCGGGCACCGAGACGGCGAGGTCGAGGGCCGCGTCGAAGGGCGCGGCCCGGCGTCCGGCCCGCGCCCGCTCCCGGGCCCGGGCGGCCAAGCGGCCGCGCTCGGCCTCCGGCACGTTGACGTGGCGCAGGCCCGGCAGGGGCTCGACGGTGGCGGGCAGGCGGTCCGGGATGCCGACCGCGAGCGAGATCACCTCGACCCGGCCGGCGATCCGCGGGGTGCGCGCGAGCGGCCCGGTGAGCGCGAGGTCGAGCCCGGCGACCGCCGTCATCAGCGGGCTCGCGGCGAGCTCGGCGCGGTCGGCCCGGATGGTCAGGTTGCCCGGGAAGCCGGCGCCGGGATCGACCGCCACCCGGCCCGTCGCGCTCAGCGTGCCGCCGTTGCGGGTGGCGGCGGTGAGGCGCTCGATCGCCAGGGCGTCGCCGCGCCCGCTGACCCGGCCCTCGATCCGGTCGAGGCGGATGCCCCGCAGCGGATCGGTGAAGCTGCCGCCGGTGAGCGTGGCGCCGCCCCCGACCCGGGGCGCCGCGAGGGGCCCGGTCACCTCGGCGTCGAGGGCGACCCGGCCGGCGAGGCGCTGGCCGGAGGCGGAGAGGAGCGTGTTGGCGAGCGCCGCGTCGAGGCTGCCCCGGGCCGTCACGCCGAGCGGCCCGCCGGGCTCGACCGGCAGGAAGCCCCCGAGGGTCACGGCGAGGCCCCGCCCGGCCGCGACGGTGCCGTCGAGGCCCGCCCGCCCGTCGCGGATCTCCCCGAAGGCGCGCCTCGACCGGCGGCAGGCCGGCCGAGCGCGTCTCCGGCGTGGCGAGCCGGGCGACCCGCAGGGCGTAGCGTCCCTCGGGGCTGCCGGCCGGCCCGGCGAGGCTGACCTCCCCGTCGAGCGTGCCGGAGACGGCGAGGCGCGGGTCAGCGAGCCGGGCCAGGGAGAGCGGCACGGCCGAGAGGCTCGCCCGCAGGTCGAGCCGGTGCCCGATCCGCCCGTCGAGGCTCGCCCGGCCGGAGCCCGCCGCCAGGCCGAGATGCTCGACCACGAGGTCGCGCCCGTCGAGGCGCAAAGTCGCCGGGCCGGCGAGGGCGAGGCGGTCGCCGCCGCGCTGGGCCGCGAACCGGACGAGGTCGAGGCGCGGGGCCTCGCCGGCCTCCGGCCGGCCGGCTTCCAGCCGGGCGGCCCCGTCGAGGAGGAAGCCCCGCGCCCGCGCCTGGATCGTCAGGTCGCTCGCCTCCGCGGCGGACCGCGCCTCGAAGCGCAGGGTCTCGACGGTCTCGCCCGCCGCGACCAGCCGCTCGGCGGCGAGGCGGCCGTCGAGGCGCGGCGCCGCGCGCAGGTCGCTGCCGGCGAGGTCGGCGTCGAGCCGCGCCAGGGCGATCTGCCCGGCCCGGAGCCCCTCGCCCGCCGCCCGGACGCGCGCGTCCTGGCGGCCGTCGCGGCGCGCCAGGGTGATCCCGGCATCGAGCCGGCCGGCGAGGCGGGTGAGGGCGAGGGCCGAGAGGTCGTCGAGGCTGCCGGCCCTGAGGCCGAGCTCGCCCTCGGCGAGGCCGCTCCCGGCATCGATCGCGGCGGCGCCGCGCAGCTCCACCGAGCCGAGGCTGAAGCCCAGGCGGTCGAGGACCCAGTCGCCGCGCCGCCGGGCGAGGTGGGCCTCCCCGGCGAGCGGCTTGCCCCCGACCCGGCCCGAGAGGGTGAGCGTCCCGTCCGGGCGGCCGGTGACGTCGCGCAGATTCGCCGCCAGGACGAGGTCGCGCAGGGGCCGCCCGAGGGCCGAGCCCTGCGGCGCCTCGGCGGTGAGCGCGAGGTCGGGCCGCTCCAGCGAGCCGGTGAGGGTCGCGCCGAGGCGGGCGGCGCCCGCGAGGTCCGGGTGGAGCGCGGCGAGGTCGGCGAGGTCGAGCCGGGCGGCGAGGTTCGCCTGCGCCAGGGTGGCGCGGCCCTCCGCCGTGGCGCTGACGGCCCGCCCCTCGAGCCGCGCCCGCTCGACCGCGTAGCCGTCCGGCAGGCGGGTCAGGCGGCCGCTCAGGCGGGGAGCGGGGCCGAGGCTGCGGTCGAGGGCGGGAGTGCCGAGGGCGAGCCCCTCGCCCGCCGCCTCCAGCTCCGCCGCGACGCCGCCGCGGCCGGGATCGCCCGACAGGAGGGCGGAGGCGGAGAGCCGCCCGGCGAGCGGGCGTCCGGCCAGCAGCGAGAAGGCGGCGAGGTCGCCGAGCTCCGCCCGCAGGGTCCCGGCCACCTCGGTGCGGCCGAGCCGGCCGGCGTAGCGCAGGCTCGCCCCGGGCGCCTCGAGGCTGAGGGTCCGGAGGTCGGCCACCCCGTCCGGGCGCAGCTCGCCGCGCAGGGCAAAGCGCGCCTCGGGCCCGACCGCGCGGCGCAGGGCCGGGTCGGCGAGGTGCAGGCCCTCGAAGGCCGCGTCGGCCGCGAGGCGGAAGGACTGGCCCGCCGGCAGCCTCGGCAGCGGCTCGACCGCGAGGTCGGCGCTGATCCTGGCAAGGCGGCTCTCCGCCGCGCGCAGGCCCGCGGCCCGCAGCGTGCCGCGCAGGGCCGGGGCCGCGAGCGGTCCCGTGAGGGATCCGTCGAAGGTCAGGGCCTCGACCTCGCCGGCGCCGGTCCGGGTGACGCCGCCCTCGGTGGGCAGCGCCCGGGCCGCGAGCGCGAGGTCGGCCCGTCCGGCCGCGTCGAGGCCCCCGGCGGCGGTGAGCGTCGCGGTCCGGGAGGTGAGGGCGAAGCGCTCGATCCGGGAGGCGCCGTCGCGCGAGAACAGCAGCGCCCCGTCGAGCCGGGTCGTGCCCGCGAAGACCGCCGCCGCCGGCCCGGGCACCAGCCCCTCGATGCGCGAGGCGAGGTCCAGGACCATGCGCCGCCCGGCCTCGACCCGGTCGATGCGGGCCCGCCCCTCGGCGCCGATCTCGTCGCCGGCCCGGAAGGCGAGGCTCGCCCCGAAGGCGTCGAGGGGGCCGCGCCCGTCGAGGTCGAGGGTGACGGGCGGCAGGCCCGGCAGGGCGAGGGCCCGCGCGACGAGGCCGCCCTGCGGCTCGTCGTGGGCGAGCTTCACGTCGAGGCGCTGGCCCTCCGGCACGTAGGCGAGTCGGAGCGTCGCGGTGCCGGGCCGGTCGAGGCGGCGGATGCCGAGGGCGAGGTCGAGCCCCTCGCCCGGGTCGCCGAGCCGCGCCTGGCCCGCCCCGGCGAGGCGGGCGGCCTCGCCGAGCACCGGCGCGCCGAGGCCGAGTTCGTCGAGGGTGAAGGCCTTCACCTCGACCTTCACGGGCAGGTCGGGCAGGAGCGGGCCGTCGGAGGCGGTGGCGACCGGGTTCGGCAGGGGCCGGCGCAGCACCTCCAGGCGGCCGATCTCCAGCCGGTCGATCTCCAGGCGCCGGGCGAGGAGGGCGGTGCGCCGCCAGATCAGCCGCGCCCGGTCGAGGCGCAGCCAGACGCCCTCGCGGTCGGCGATGGCCACGTCGCGGATCGTGGCGTCGGAGGAGAGCGCGCCGTCGACGGCGCCGATCGAGACCCGCGAGGCGGGCGTCGAGAGGGCGCGGGAGAGGAGATCGCCCAGGATCGTGGTCTCGCCCTCGGCGGCGCGGCCGCGCCCCTGCGCCGCCAGGAGGGCGAGGGGGAGGGCGAGGGCGAGGACGAGGAGGCCGGCGAGGAGCGCCCGGCGCAGGCGGCCGGCGCGGGCCGCGAAGGCAGCGTTCATCAGAAGGCCTGCCCGATGCTGATGTACAGGGCGACGGGCGGCTGCTTGAGCGCCTTGTCGGGGTTCAGGGGCGCCGCGAGGTCGACGCGGATCGGGCCGATGCCCGTGTAGTAGCGCAGGCCCAGGCCCGCCGCGTAGCGGATCCGCTCGTCGAAATCCGGCAGGCTCGACGCGAAGGCGGTGCCGGCGTCCAGGAACGGCACGAGGCCGATCGTGTCGGTGATCCTGATGCGGGCCTCGAGCGAGCCTTCGAGGAGCGAGCGGCCGCCGATCGGCAGCTGGAACGGACCGATCGGGCCGACCGTGCGGTAGGCATAGCCGCGGATCGAGCCGCCCCCGCCCGCGAAGAAGCGCAGCGAGGCCGGGATCCGCTCCAGGCTCGCCCCCGTGATGGAGCCGAAGCCGACCCGCGCCGCCAGGATGGTGCGCGCCTCGTCGTCGAGGGCGAGGTAAGTGGAGCCCTGCGCCTTGGCGAGGAAGATCCCCGGATCCGAGCCGAGGAAGCCCGGATAGGGGGTCGCCGCGGCGGTGAGGCGGATCCCCCGGGTCGGGTCGAGGAGGTTGTCGGTCGAGTCGTAGGCGACCGAGACCGGCAGGCCGACGAGGCGGTAATCGACCTTGCCGAGCGCGTCCCGGGACGAGCCGACCTGTCCCTCGATCCCCGCCTGGACCGAGGCCGCGTCGCCGAAGCGGTGGCGCAGCGCCACCGTGCCGCCGGCCGCGTCCGTGAAGTAGGATTGCTGGACCTCGCGGCCGACGAAGGCGCCCGCCACGAGGTCGTTGCGGGTGCCGAGCAGGCCCGGCTTGACGAAGGTGGCGGCGAGCCGGCCGCCGAGGCCGTTCGTCTCGATGCCCGCGAGCTTGCGGCGCCGCGCGTAGTAATCCTGCCCGAGCCCCAGATAGGACAGGTCGGCGTCCAGCCGCAGGCTCTCGCCGCCGCCGAACAGGTTGCGGTGGGCCCAGTAGCCCCGCACGCCCGGCCCGTCGACCGTGGAGTAGCGCGCCGCGACCCCGAGGAGGTTCGGGGCCCGCTCGCTCACCTCGACGAAGACCGGGAGCCGGCCCTCCGCGTCGAGGCCGTCGGCCTCGCGCACCCGCACGCCGCCGAGCGCCTCCAGGCGGGTCACCGAGCGGCGGATCCCGGCGATCGCCTCGGGGGAGTAGGGATCGCCCGGCTCGGCGTAGATGAAGGAGCGCACCACCGCCGGGTCGAGGCCGGCCGCGCCCCGCACCGTCACCGGGCCGAGCCGCGCCGCCGGCCCGGGATCGACCGTCAGCGTCGCGTCGAGCGCCCGGGCCGCGTGGTCCGCCACCGGATCGAGCCGCACCACCCTGGCGAAGGGGTGGCCCTGCGCGCGCAGGTGATCGACGATCCGGGCCTGCCGGGCGAGGACCGTGGCCGAGCGGCCGGACTCGTCGGCGCTGCGGGTGAGGCGGTCCGGCAGGTCGAGGGGGAGGCCGGAGGCGTCGCGCACCGTGAGCCGCCGCAGCCGGTAGAGCGGGCCCTGCGCGATCGCGATCCGCACCGCCACGAGGCGGCGGTCGCGGGCGGCCTCGGCCGCGCGCAGGGCGGCGCGGGCCGCCGCCTCGCCGCCGAGCACGACGTCCTCGATCCGCACCGTGACGGTGCCCGAGTAATAGCCGTAGCCCCAGAGCACGTCGAGCAGGCGGCCGGCATCGGCCTCGGCGCGGCGCAGCAGGCCCTCGGCGTCGGGCGGCGGCTCGTCCCGCAGGCGGTGGAGGCTCGAGGCATCCTCCAGGGCGGTGCGCAGGTCGTCGTCCTCGACGCCCTGGACGCGCAGGGCGTAGGGCAGGGCGTCGGGCCGGGGGACGGGCGGCGCCTCCTCGCTGCCGAACAGGCCGAAGAGGTCGAAGGCCCGCGCCTCCGGCGCGCCCATCAGGCAGGCGACGACGGCGAGCGCTCCGGTGCGGCGCCCCCCGGCGCGGCGCCCGGCCCGGGCGCCGCCTGCGATCCGTCTCCTGTCCGGCATGCTCCGGCTGCTCGCTGTCCCCGGTTGCCCACAGGTCGGCTCCATGCCGCAAGGGTCGGCGGGGTTCGTGTTCAAACCGTGTCCACGCCGGAGCGCGGCGCGTGCCACTTTGAGAGCAAGCGGCGCGATCCCTCAACCCCGGCCGGAGAGCTTGCGGCGTGCGGTCGCGCTTCGCGCCGGGCCGCCGCCGACGATATCGCCCGGGTGCGGGCGCCGCGACCGTCCCGCCGCGACCGTCCCGCCGCGGCCGGCCGGGCGCGGCCGGTCCGATTGCGGTGGGCGCGGTCGAGGAGGAGCCATGCTGCCGATCGTGTTCCATCCGGCCTACGAGGCCGAATTGCCGGAGGGCCACCGCTTCCCGATGCGGAAATACGGCCGCCTCGCCGAGATCCTGCGCGCGCGCGGCCTGGTGCCGAACGGGTTCGTGCGGCCCGAGCCGGCCGGCGCGCCGACCGTCGCGCTGGCGCATGACCGCGCCTACGTCGATCAGGTGCTCACCGCGACGGTGCCGCGCGCGGTCGAGAAGCGGATCGGCCTGCCGGTCGATGCGGGCGTGGCGCGCCGCTCCCTCGCCTCGGCGGGCGGCACGCTGCTGGCCGGGCGGCTCGCCCTCGCGGGCGGGCTCGCGGGCAGCACCGCGGGCGGCAGCCATCACGCCAGGCGGGCCGGGGGCGGGGGCTTCTGCGTCCTCAACGACGTGGCGGTGGCGGCGCTCGCGCTCCTGCGCGAGGGCGCGATCCGGCGGGCCCTCGTCATCGACCTCGACGTGCACCAGGGCGACGGGACCGCCGACTGCCTCGCGGGCGAGCCGGACCTGTTCACCTTCTCCATGCACGGCGAGCGGAACTACCCGACCGACAAGGTGCCGGGCGACCTCGATGTCGGGCTGCCGGACGGGCTCGACGACGCCGGCTACATGGCCGCGCTGGTCCGGCACGTGCCGCGCCTGCTCGACGCGCTGCGGCCCGACCTCGTCTTCTACAACGCGGGCGTCGACCCGCACCGGGACGACCGGCTCGGGCGGCTCGCGCTCACGGACGAGGGCCTCCTCGCCCGCGACCGCCACGTGGTCGGCGAGACCCGGCGCCGCGGCATCCCCCTGGCGGCGGTGATCGGCGGCGGCTACGCGACGGAGATCGACGCGCTCGCGGCCCGCCACGCCCTCGTCTTCGAGGCCATGGCCGAGTGGGCCTGAGCGGAACGGCTGAGCCTGTGCCTCGTTGACAGCGGAGACAGGGCGCTCGCCGCCCGCCAGCCGGAGGGGAAGGCCATGAGCTTGATCGGCCGCATCGTCACCAAGATCCTGGGCAACGACGATCCGAATGCCCGCCCGGGCGACCGCTACGACACCCGCAACGCCGATTCGAGCACGCTCGTCGGCCGCATCGTCACCAAGATCCTGCGCCGCTGAGGCGGCACCCCGAGCGGCGCCCGCGCCCGGGCGCCGCTCGGTCCCGGCCCCGTCATGCGCCATCCGGTTGATGGCTTCGCCATCTTCCATTTCGGCCATGCGGATGTCGTCCTCGCTCAGGCGCCGCGCAGGCGCGTGATCCGGGATCCGCTTCGATCGAGCGGATCCCGGATCAGGCGTAGCGGCGGCGCAGCAACGCGTAGACGAGGCGCGCGGTCTGCACCTCGCCGCCCTCCGGCCGACCGGGCTTGGTGCTCGGGTTCCAGCCGTAGAGGTCGAGGTGAACGTGGGCCTTCGCGGCGGTTGCGAAGCGGCGCAGGAACAGGGCCGCCGTGACCGCGCCCGCGAAGGGGCCGCCCGAGACGTGGTTGACGTCCGCGACCTTCGAGTCGAGCAGGCTCGCGTAGGGCGCCCAGAGCGGCAGCCGCCAGACCGGATCGTTCACCGCCCGCCCGATCTCGGCCATCTCGGCGGCCAGCCCGTCATCCTCCGTGAACAGGGCCGGCAGGTCCGGGCCGAGGGCCACGCGGGCCGCGCCCGTCAGGGTCGCGAAATCGACGAGGAGGTCCGGGCTCTCCTCGTCCGCGAGCGCGAGCGCGTCGGCGAGGATCAGGCGGCCCTCCGCGTCGGTGTTGCCGATCTCCACGGTGAGGCCGCGGCGGCTGCGCAGGACGTCGCCCGGCCGGAAGGCGCTCCCCGAGATCGCGTTCTCGACGGCCGGCACCAGGACGCGCAGGCGCAGGCGCAGGCCCGCCCCCATCGCCATCTCGGCGGCGGCCAGCGCGGCGGCGGCCCCCGCCATGTCCTTCTTCATCAGCAGCATGGCGGCCGAGGGCTTGATGTCGAGACCGCCCGTGTCGAAGGCGACGCCCTTGCCGACCAGGGTGACCTTCGGGGCCCCCGGATCGCCCCAGGTCAGGTCGATGAGGCGGGGCGCCCGGTCCGAGGCGCGCCCGACCGCGGCGATCATCGGGAAATCCCGCTCCAGGGCCTCGCCCGACACGACCGTGCAGGCCGCCCCGGCGCGCGCGGCGAGGCCGCGCGCCGCGGCCTCGATCTCGGCCGGGCCGAGGTCGTTGGCGGGCGTGTTGACGAGGTCGCGCCCCGCCGCGACCGCAGCGGCGATGCGTTCGACCTCGGCCGCGTCGACGCCCTCGGGCGTGGCGAGCACCGCCGCCGGCGCCGGCCGGTCGCGGTAGCGGGCGAAGCGATAGGCGGCGAGCCGCCAGGCCAGGGCGGCGAGGAGCGGGTCCGGCGGGGCCGCCGCGAAGCGGTAATCGCCCTCCGGCAGCGCGTCGGCGAGCTTGCCCGGCGCGAAGGGATCCCCCTTCGGGTCGATGCCGAGGACGACGCCCGCGAGGCTCCCGTCCGCCCCGGGGAGCACGCAGTGGCTCCCGGGCTTGGCCGAGAAGCCGGTTGCCCGGGCGTAGGCGGCGGCCGCGGCCGGGAGGGTCTCGGCGAGGGCGGGCCATCCCTCCGCCGTGACGCACCAGATCGGACGGGCGGCGGAGGCGTCGGGGGATGAGGTCACGGGCGGGTCCCGGGTTCGAGAGGAGGTGCACCGCTGCCTAGCGCAGCCGACCGGGCCTTGTCACACCGGCCGCGCGGCGCGCGGCGCCACCGCATCCGCCGTGCCGCGCCGGGCCCGACGCTGCGGCCGGTCGACGATCCCGCTTCCGGTGCCTTCGGGGCGGGCTGTGCGGCCGCGCAACCCCGCTGAGGTCCATCGCCCCGTCGGGCTGCGCATCGACCGCGCGCTCCCTGGTCCCGGGCGGGCGGTTGACGCAGGGTCCCGCGAGCACAGGGCCTCGCTCCCGGCGGCGCGGCTCCCCGCTCATCGGCGACCGACACGGGACGACAATCCCCGAACGGCGCCCGCAACGGATGATTTCTCAACGATATCAATGCCGCCTCGTTAACCCCCGGTTAGGGTTAACACCCTATTCCGGGCAGCGAGGCGGCGCGTTGGGCCGCCCGAGCCCGCCTGAGGAGAGCCGGATGCGGTCCCCCGTCGACGTGTCGCGTTCCGCCCTGGTGCGCCTTCTCGCGGCCGGCACGATGGCGCTGCTCGTGTCCGGGTGCCTGTCGCGCTCGCCGACGACGACCGGCTCGATCGATGTCGGCACCGGCGCCGGCAATGCTCGGCGCGACCTCGACCGGCTCGCCGCGCGCTACACCCGCGATCCGGCCGATGTCGGCACCGCCATCGCGTATGCGGGGGCGCTGCGCGCCAGCGAGCAGACCGCGCAGGCCGTCGCGGTGCTGCAGCAGACGGCCCTGCGCAACCCCAAGAACCCGGCGGTGCTCGCGGCCTACGGCAAGACCCTGGCGGAGGCCGGGCGGTTCGGCGAGGCGGCGGAAGTCCTCCAGAACGCCCACTCGCCGGCCAATCCGGACTGGCGCGTGCTCTCGGCCCAGGGCGCCGTCGCCGACCAGATGGGCGACCACGCCCAGGCCCAGCGCTACTACGAGACCGCCCTCAAGATCGTCCCGGGCGAGCCGAGCGTGCTGTCCAATCTCGGCCTCTCCTACGCGCTGGCCAAGCGCCTGCCCGAGGCCGAGCGGGTGCTGCGGCAGGCCGCCGCCGATCCGCGCGCCGACGCGCGGGTGCGTCAGAACCTCGCCCTGGTGCTCGGGCTCGAGGGGCGCTCGGCCGAGGCGGAGGAACTGATGCGCCGCGACCTCGGCGGCGCGGAGGCGGCCCAGAACGCCGCGGCGCTCCGGGCCTTCGTGGCGCAGCCGAACGGCTGGCAGGCGATCCGCTCGGCGGATGCCCGCAAGCGCAAGCCCGCGGGCTGAGCGCCGCTCAAGGGCGGGCTCCGCTCAGCGCGGGCGGCGGGAGACGCTCACCACGTTCGAGTCGCGCGCGGGCCGCTTGGCGGCCCGCGGCTCGTCCGGGAGCGCGTGCTCGACGGCTCGGACGATGGCGGGGGCGTCGAGGCCGGCCTGGGCGTACATGCGCTCGGGCGTGTCGTGGTCCTGGTAGCTGTCCGGCAGGGTCAGCGTGCGCACCCGCACCGTCCCGGCATCCAGCGCCCCGCGCCCCGCGAGCAGGTGCAGCACCATCGCGCCGAAGCCCCCGGTCGAGCCCTCCTCCACCGTCACCAGCACCTCGTGGCTGCCCGCAAGATCCAGCAGCAGCCCCTCGTCCAGCGGCTTGGCAAAGCGCGCATCCGCCACCGTCACCCCGATCCCGCGCTCCTCCAGCTGCTCGGCCGCCTTCAGCGCCTCCGCCAGGCGCGTCCCCAGGCTCACCAGCGCCACCCGCGCCCCCTCCGGGCGCCGGATCACCCGGCCGCGGCCCAGCGCCAGAACCTCGCCCTTCTCGGGCAGGTCCACCCCCACCCCCTCGCCCCGCGGGTAGCGGAAGGCGATCGGGCCGGCATCGTGCGCGTGGGCGGTCGCCACCATGTGCACCAGCTCCGCCTCGTCGGCGGCCGCCATCACCACCATGTTGGGCAGGCAGCACAGGTAGGCCAGGTCGAAGGCCCCCGCATGCGTCGCCCCGTCCGCCCCGACCAGGCCGGCCCGGTCGAGCGCGAAGCGCACCGGCAGGTTCTGCAGCGCCACGTCGTGCACGACCTGGTCGTAGGCCCGCTGCAGGAAGGTCGAGTAGATCGCGCAGAACGGCCGGTAGCCCTCCGCCGCCAGCCCGGCCGCGAAGGTCACGGCGTGCTGCTCGGCGATGCCGACGTCGAAGGTGCGCCCCGGATGGGCCTTGGCGAACAGGTCGACCCCGGTGCCGGAGGGCATCGCGGCGGTGATCGCCACCACCTTGTCGTCGGCGTCCGCCGCCTTGACCAGGCTCTCGCCGAACACCCGGGTGTAGGTCGGGGCGTTGGCCTTGGCCTTGACCTGCTGGCCGGAGACGACGTCGAACTTGACCACGGCGTGGCCGCGGTCGGCGGCGGCCTCGGCGGGGGCGTAGCCCTTGCCCTTCTGGGTGACGACGTGGACCAGGACCGGCCCCTCGGGCGCGTCGCGGACGTTCTTGAGGATGGGCAGCAGGTGGTCGAGGTTGTGGCCGTCGATCGGGCCGACGTAGTGGAAGCCGAGCTCCTCGAACATGGTGCCGCCGCCCGCCAGGATGCCGCGGGCGTATTCCTCGGCGCGCACGGCGGTGTCGTAGAGGGCCTTGGGCAGCAGGCGGCCGAACTGGCGGGCGGTGTCGCGCAGGGAGCGGTAGGTGTCGCCGGAGACCAGGCGGGCGAGGTAGGCCGACATGGCGCCGACCGGGGGCGCGATGGACATGTCGTTGTCGTTGAGGATGACGACGAGGCGGGAGCGCAGGGCGCCGGCGTTGTTCATGGCCTCGTAGGCCATGCCGGCGGAGATGGATCCGTCGCCGATGACCGCCACGACGTTGCGGCGCTCGGGGGTCTCGCCGCGGGCGCGGGCGGCGGCCTCGGCGAGGTCGCGGGCGACGGCCATGCCGAGGCCGGCGGAGATGGAGGTGGAGGAGTGGGCGGCGCCGAAGGGATCGTAGGGGCTCTCGGCGCGCTTGGTGAAGCCGGAGAGGCCGCCGCCCTGGCGCAGGGTGCGGATGCGGTCGCGCCGGCCGGTGAGGATCTTGTGCGGGTAGGCCTGGTGGCCGACGTCCCAGATCAGGCGGTCGTCGGGAGTGTGGAAGACGTAGTGCAGGGCGACCGTGAGTTCGACCACGCCCAGCCCCGCGCCGAGATGGCCGCCGGTGACCGAGACCGCGTCGATGGTCTCGGCGCGCAGTTCCGCGGCGAGCTGCGCCAGGTCGCTCTCCGGCAGGGCGCGAAGCTCCGACGGATCACGGACGCGATCGAGGAGGGGAAGGCTGAGCGGTGACACCGAACGATCCTCATGTCCGGAAGGGGGGCGCGGCGCCAGGGCGCGCGACGGCCGCCGACGGGCGGGGGCGGGCGGCGCCGCGGGAGGGCTGCGTCAGGCGACATCGAGCGGCGCCGTGCCGACGGGGCTGCCATCCGCCCCGAGGGTGATGCGCTGGATGCGCGCCTCGGCGCGCTGCAGGAGCTGCTCGCAATGCCGCTTCAGCGCCTCGCCGCGCTCGTAGATCGCGACGGATTCGTCGAGCGGGACGTTGCCCTGCTCCAGGCGCTGCACGATGCCCTCAAGCTCTTCGAGGGCTTTCTCGAAAGGCAGATCGCCCGTCACGGCCGGGCCGGACGGGGGAACGGCCGATGCGGCATCGGACCGGACTGCGGTCATCCTGAAAAGCTCTCCTTCGAGCGGAGGTTTATGACCGCCTGCCTGTCTCAAAACAACCCTTCGGCCGATCTGGCCCGGGGACACCGGACCAAACTCCGAGAGGGGCAGCCTTTGCGCCACACCGGTTCGGCGGCGCGGTGCGGCGCCGGCCGCGCGCCTCGGCCGCCCGGATCGGGCCCTCGCGCGAGGGTTCGGACCGCGCCGGACCCGGCGGGTGCGGTGGCGCACCGCGCCGGGCCGGTCGCGGATGTCGTCTCCCGTGATCCTCTCAACCGGCGGAGGCATCCATGGGCGTCGCGACCCTCGACAGCGGAATCCGGTCCCACCCCCCGACCGCGCGCGCCATCCCGCACCGCCTCCCTTCCGGCGCGGCGCCCCGGGGCCTGCGCGGTCGGCTCGCCGCCCTCGCGGTGCTGGTCGCCGTCGCCGGCGGGGCCGGCCCGCTGGTGATGCAGGTCGGCCCGGCCGCCGCGGCGATGAACCGTGAGGCCGCCGCCCGGATCGGCCTCCTGACGGAGGCGATGTTCTGCACGGCGACCGCCGCGGGCAGCGCCGCCTTCTGCGGCCACTGACGGCCGGGCCTCAGAAGCGGACCGCCCGCGCGCGCTTGACCTGGGGAATCGCCTCGATCTGGCGCAGCAGCGCCGGCGAGACCGGCTGGTCGACCGCCGCGAAGCAGATCGCGTCGCCCCCGGGCCGGTCGCGGCCGAGATGGAAGGTGGCGACGTTGACCCCCGCCTCGCCGAGC
This sequence comes from Methylobacterium sp. CB376, assembly GCF_029714205.1. Classification (NCBI taxonomy): domain Bacteria; kingdom Pseudomonadati; phylum Pseudomonadota; class Alphaproteobacteria; order Hyphomicrobiales; family Methylobacteriaceae; genus Methylobacterium; species Methylobacterium sp. CB376. The sequence goes on from NZ_CP121648.1 coordinate 7,002,153, forward strand.
AGCGTGCCGAACCGGCCGATGAAGCCCGGCTGGTCGGCGTTGCGCACGTAGAGCATGTGGGGCGCGAAGGCGGCCTCGAGGGGGATCGAGCGGATCTCGACGATGCGGGGCACCCCGTCCTGGAAGACGGTGCCGGCCGCGTCCCGGGGCATGTCCTCGGCCTCGACGGTCACGTGCAGCACCGAGCCGTAGTTGCGCGCGGTGCCGGTGCGGGTGGTGGTCTCCACCACGATGCCGCGCTGGCGGGCGACCTCGGTGGCCGAGACCATGTTGACGCCCTCCAGGAACGGCCTCAGCGCGCCCGCCACCGCCGCGGCGGTGAGCGCCCGCAGGTTCATGGCGGCGACCTCGCCCTCGAAGGCGATGCGGATGCCGCGGATCGGCGCCTCGGTGAGCTGGCCGAGGAAGGAGCCGAGCTGCTCGGCGAGCGTCACGAAGGGCCGCAGGCGCGGCGCCTCCTCGGCCGAGATCGACGGGAAGTTCACCGCGTTGCGGATCGCCCCGTGCAGGAGGTGGTCGGCCATCTGCTCGGCCACCTGGAGGGCGACGTTCTCCTGCGCCTCGCGGGTCGAGGCGCCGAGATGCGGCGTGCAGATCACGCTCGGGTGGCCGAACAGCACGTTCTCGGTGGCGGGCTCGACCGCGAACACGTCGAGGGCGGCGCCGGCCACGTGGCCGCTGTCCAGGGCGGCGCGCAGGGCGGCCTCGTCGACGAGCCCGCCCCGGGCGCAGTTGACGATGCGCACCCCGGGCTTGGTGCGGGCGAGGGCCTCGGCCGAGAGGATGTTGCGGGTCTTGTCGGTGAGCGGCACGTGCAGGGTGATGACGTCGGCCCGGCGCAGCAGGTCGTCGAGCTCGACCTTCTCGACCCCGATCTCGACGGCGCGCTCGGGGGTCAGGAAGGGATCGTAGGCGATGACGCGCATGCGCAGGCCGATGCCGCGATCCGCGACGATCGCCCCGATATTGCCGCAGCCGATGACGCCGAGCGTCTTGGCGGTGAGCTCGATGCCGAGGAAGCGGTTCTTCTCCCAGCGCCCGGCCTGGGTGGAGGCGTCCGCCTGCGGGATCTCGCGGGCCAGGGCCAGCATCAGGGCGATGGCGTGCTCGGCGGTGGTGACCGCGTTGCCGTGCGGCGTGTTCATCACGATGACGCCGCGGGCGGTCGCGGCCGGCACGTCGACGTTGTCGACCCCGATGCCGGCCCGGCCCACCACCCGCAGGCGCCCGGCCCGCTCGAGCAGGGCGGCCGTGACCCGGGTGGTCGAGCGGATGGCGAGGCCGTCATACGCCCCGATGGCGGCGGCGAGCGCCTCCTTGTCCTTGCCGAGGTCGGGCCGGAGGTCGGCGACGAGGCCGCGCTCGCGGAAGATCGCGACCGCGGCGGGGGAGAGGGAATCGGAGATGAGGACGCGCTTCTGCGTGGTCATGGGCAAGGCTCCGGCTGGGCAAGGCTCCGGCTGGGCAAGGCTCCGGCTGGGCAAGGCTCGGGCAAGGCATCCGGGATGCGGGGCCGGATCCGCCGCGCGCGCCGTCCGGACAGGGCGCAGCCTTCCCCCGCTTGCGGCGGGGGCGCGGCGCGCGACGCCGGGACCGCCGGGGCGGATCCGCGCGCGGTCTGTCAGGCGGCCTGCCGGAGGAGGCGGGCCTTCTCCTGCGCGAAGGCCCAGTCGAGCCAGGGCGTCAGCGCCTCGAGGTCGCTCCGCTCCACGGTGGCGCCGCACCAGATCCGCAGCCCCGCCGGCGCGTCCCGGTAGGCCCCGACGTCGAGGGCGACGCCCTCGCGCTCCAGGGTCGCGGCGATGCCCTTGGCCAGGGCCGCCACGGCCTCGGGGCCGCGGCCCGTCACCTCGGGATCGGCGATCACCAGGCAGACGCTGGTGTTCGAGGCGGTGGCCGGCGCGCGCGCGAGGTTCTCGACCCAGGGCGTCCGCGCCACCCACGCGGCGATGACCCGGGCATTCGCGTCCGCCCGGGCGCGCAGGGCCGGCAGGCCCCCGATCCCCTGCGCCCAGAGCAGGGCGTCGATGTAGTCCTCGACCGCCAGCATGGAGGGCGTGTTGATGGTCTCGCCCTCGAAGAGGCCCTCGATGAGCTTGCCGCCCTTGGTCATGCGGAAGATCTTCGGCATCGGCCAGGCCGGCACGTGGCTCTCCAGCCGCGCCGCGGCGCGGGGGGAGAGGATCAGCATGCCGTGCGCCGCCTCGCCGCCGAGCACCTTCTGCCAGGAGAAGGTCACGGCATCGAGCTTGGCCCAGTCGAGATCCTGCGCGAAGGCCGCCGAGGTGGCGTCGCAGATCACCACGCCCTCGCGGTCCGCGGCGATCCAGTCCGCGTCGGGCACGCGCACGCCCGAGGTGGTGCCGTTCCAGGTGAACACCACGTCGTGGTGCCGGGTGTCCACGGCCGCGAGGTCGGGCAGGGCGCCGTAGGGCGCCGTGGTGACCCGGGCGTCGAGCCTGAGCTGCTTGACCGCGTCGGTGACCCAGCCCTCGCCGAAGGATTCCCAGGCCAGCATCTCGACCGGGCGGGGCCCGAGCAGCGACCACATCGCCATCTCGACCGCGCCGGTGTCGGAGGCCGGCACGATGCCGATGCGGTAATCGTCCGGCACCTGCAGCACGGTGCGGGTGAGGTCGATCGCCTGCTTGAGCTTGGCCTTGCCGAGCTTCGCGCGGTGGGAGCGGCCGAGCGCCGCGTCCGAGAGGGCGGCGGGGGTCCAGCCGGGGCGCTTGGCGCAGGGGCCGGACGAGAAGAAGGGCGCGCGCGGGCGCGCGTCGGGCCGGGTCGTCATGCGGTGTCCATCCTTCCAGATGGGCGCCTCTCGGTGGGGAGAGGTGTCCCGCCGCCGGGAATGACCGAGCCGCGCGCGCCGGTCAAGCGGCGATCGCGGCGCTCCCGGCCGGGCGCAGGCCCTGCGCGCGCAGGTAGGCGCCGAGGGCGGCCGCGTCCTGGTCGGGCAGGGCGAGGGCGACGTGGCCGTCCGGCCGGACCAGGAAGGCGGCGTCCCGCGTCACGCCCGCCCGCGCGGCCTCCGGGCCGTGCGCGAAGACGTGGCAGGGCAGGGCGTGGGCCGCCGCCGCCTCGCCGAGGGCCGGCGCCGGGGTGCCGTAGACGTGGACCTGCCAGGCGAGGGCGCGCAGCGGCGCGAAATTGTCGAGGCCCGGGATCCAGGGCAGGCGGTCCCCGCCCCGCACCTCGCCCGCCCGGCCCAGGCTGAGCGGGCTGTCCGGATAGGCGATGCGGACCTGCGAGACGATCTCGAACATCATCCGGCGGGTCGCCGCGACGCCCCAGAGCAGGGGCATCAGGTGGGGCACCACGAGGGTGCGCAGCACCTGGTGGCCGAGGCCCTTGCCGATGGCGGCCTGGAAGGCCCGGTCGGTGGAGGCGATGAGCTGGCGGGCGAAGGCGATCCGCTCCGGCTCGTAGCTGTCGAGGAGGGACGGGGGGGCGGTGCCCCGCACCACCTCGGCGAGCTTCCAGGACAGGTTCACCGCGTCGCCGATCCCGGTATTCATGCCCTGGCCGCCGGCCGGGCTGTGGATGTGGCCGGCATCGCCGGCGATGAAGCAGCGCCCCTGCCGGAACCGCGCCGCCACCCGGTGGTGGACGTTGTAGGTCGAGAACCAGTTCACCGCCGCCACCCGCACGCCGAGGAGCGCCTCGGCATGGGGCTGGATCTCGGGAAAGCCGAGCTCCTCGCGCCCGGCGAGGGGCGGCGGCACGATGCCGATCAGCCGGTGCATGCCGCTCGACCGCACCGGCATGACGAGGCCGAGGGCGTCCACGCCGAGATTGACGAAGACGTCGTCGCCCGGATGCGCGGCGAGCCGCACATCCGCCACGTAGAAGCGCTGCGCGTAGGTGCCGCCCGGGAAGTCCAGCCCGAGGCCCTGGCGCACGCGGCTGTGGGCGCCGTCGCAGCCGCACAGATAGGCCGCGCTCACGGTCTCCCGCACCCCGTCCCGCTCGAGCACGGCCTCGACGCCGTCCTCCCGGTCCGTGAAACCGACGAGCTCGGTTCCGTATTCCACCGTCACGCCCGCCCGCGCGAGGCGGTCGAGGAGGAAGCGCTCGTGGTCGTCCTGGGGGTAGCACAGCATGAACGGGAACGGGCTGATCCCCTCGCCGAGATCCCCGAAATGGAAAGCGGCGACGTCCTTGCCCCGGCTGCGCAGGTGCACGCCGCCCATGCGGATGCCCTGCGCCACCACCTCGTCGGCGAAGCCGAGCTGCTGGTAGAATTCCAGGGTGCGGGCATGCACCACCATGGCGCGCGAGGCCTCGCCGGGTCCCGCGTGCCGGTCGACGATGCGGGGCCGCACCCCGTGATGGGCGAGCCGCAGGGCGAGGACGAGGCCGGTCGGGCCGGCGCCGACGATCAGGATCGGGGAAGACGAAGAGGCCATGGCGCATCCTCCTGCGGGCATCCTATGACCGGCGGGTCATTTTTGCAATCGGCGCGGGAGGCGCGGGGGCGGCGTGGCTGAGGCGGCGAGGGGAGCGGAAGCGGGCCGGCGCGGCCCGAGCCCGGAGAAGACCGCCCGCACGCGGGCGGCGATCGTCGGGGCGGCGCTCGGCGTGTTCCTGGAGCGGGGCTTCTCGGGCACCCGGATGATCGACGTCGCCGCGCGCGCCGGCGTCGCCAAGGGGACGCTCTACCTGTACTTCCGGGACAAGGAGGCCCTGTTCGAGGGCGTGCTGCGGGAGGTGATGGCCGACCTCGTGGCGAGCCTGAGCGGGCAGGGGCCCGGCCCCGGCGAGAGCCTGCGCGACTTCCTGCGGCGGGTCGCGGTGCCGGCCTTCCGGGACCTTGAGGCGACGCGCCGCGCGGCGGTGGTGCGGCTGGTGATCGCCGAGGGCGGGCGCTTCCCGGCGGTGGCGGCGGCCTACCGGCGCGTGGTGATCGGCCCGGTGACGGGCGCGGTCCGGCGCTTCGCCGCCGAAGCCCTGGCGCGGGGCGAGCTGACCTCGGACGCGCTCGTGCGCTTCCCGCTGCTGCTCGCCGCGCCGGGCGTGCTGGCGACGGTCTGGAACGGCCTCTACGGCGCCGAGGAGCCCCTCGACGCGGGCGCCGTCGTGGAGGCGTTCCTCGACTGGGCGATGCCGGCGCGCGCCGGGGAGTCCGGCGCCGGCTGAGCGGCGGCGCCGCTCAGGCCGGTCCGCGTGCCGCGCCCCGCCGCTGCTCCCGGCGCAGGGCCGCGGCGCGGCTGCGGCGGGCCGCCTCGGCCCGGCGCATCAGCCAGTCGAGGATGTTGCGCTCGACGCGCTCGCCGGTGTCGCGGTCGGTGAGGCGGTGGATGCGGTCGGCCCGGAAGCCCCGATAGGCGTCGCGGTCGCGGTCGGTGCCGCCGACCAGGACCTTGCCCGGGCCGACCTTGAGTTCGTGCGCGGCGAGGTGGCGGACCGTCCAGGCGCCGTTGCCGTCCTCGTAGACGAGTTCGAACCGGCCCTCGATCGGCAGGACCCGCCAGGCGCCGTCCCGGCGCTCCGGCGCCGGCGGCGCCGCGTCCGGCGGGGCCCCGGCCGGGGCGTCCAGCTGAGCAAAAAAGGTGTTGTCCAACATGGTCTTGATATAGGTGTTCGTGGTTCGTTCCGAAAGGGGTGAGCGCGCGCGACCGGGCCCGTGCGCGAAGTGTTGCGCGAGGCGTTGCGCGAGGTGTCACGCGGCTGTCGCGCGGCGCGCCTAGACGGCCGGCCGTCTCCGGGGGACGGGTGCGAGGACTCGGTTCGGCATGGCGATGTTCGCGTTGAGTGTCGTGGCGGTCGGCCTGGTCGTCGTCTCGGCGAGCCTGTCGCAGGGCGGACCGTGAGCGCGCCGGCGCGGCACCGCGGCGCGAGTTGACGCCCCGCTCCGGGAGGCCCTAGACAGGCTGGGCGCCGTCGCGCTCCGGCCCCGGGGCGCCGCAGGTCGGCTCCGGCCCAGACCGGGAAGGGTGGCCGAGTGGTTTAAGGCAGCGGTCTTGAAAACCGCCGTGGGGGTGACTCCACCGTGGGTTCGAATCCCACCCCTTCCGCCGGCCCTCTGCTAAGTGGCTGGACCAGCTAGAAGCGTTGACAAACAAGGGGTTAGGTAGCACCTGTGCTACAGGTTGTTGCTACAGGTCACCCCTCGCGATGGGCCTTGAAACCCGCCTTGTTCGCCGCAAGAACGGCACCTACGCGTTCCGCGGGTACGTCCCTCCCGAGTTGCGAGAGGCCATCCCTGGTGGTCGTAGTGGGCAGAAGTGGATCGCCCTCGGCACAGCAGACAGGGCTGAGGCCGTTCGACGTGCCCGACTGAAGTCGGTGGAGTTCGACCGGGAGCTACACACGGCACGCCGCCGTCTGTCTGGGGCTCAGGACGACATCTCTCTAGCTGAAGCGGAGCGTCTGGCCGCGGCTTGGCTGTCGAAGCTGCTCAGTGATGACGAGAGAAAGCGCGAAGCCGGCCTGACGGAGGTGGCTTACCAGCGCGCACTCAAGGCCGCAGAGTACGTGGGTCCTGCTGCTGCAGCCGAGCTTGCAAGGGGCAGTATGGAAACAATCTGGATGGAGGTGGAGGGGGTCCTTCGCGAGAACGGCTTGTCATCGCGGGAAGGCTCGGAGTCCTGGCGGAGGCTGGGGTTCGCGATGCTGAAGGCTCAAAAGCGTTGGGCTGACGCCCTGCTTGCCCGGAACAAGGGGGAGGTGGTCGAAACACCAGTACCGCCCAAGGCAGCCTCTACGCCCCGTTCCTGCACCGTTGAAGACCTCATTACGGCGTACCTAAACGATCCCACGAGGAAGCGCACTCCTGGCACGCTCAAGACCTACCAGACGGTCTTCCGGGCAATGAGGGAGTTGCTTGGACCTGACACCCCGGTGGACAGCATCCATCGCGTGGACTGCGAGCGCATCCGCAGTGTCATCATAAGGCTCCCGAAGAACGCTTCTCAGCGGTTCCCTGACCTATCCCTTGAGGATGCAGCTAAGCTGGCTGATGCCGAGAAGCTTGAGCGGCTTGGGGTGTCTGCGGTCAACAACTACCTCCACAACCTATCGGCCCTGTTCAAGTGGGGCGTGAACACATGGCGTGTGACCCGGAACCCAGCTCAGGGGCTCGCGCTTCCTGATGACCGCGACGAACGCGACCTTCGCCAACCCTTCAGCATCGCGCAGCTTCAGGCAATATTCACGGCCCCGCTCTACACGGGATGTCAGGATGATGAGGAAGGCTACGCGAAGCCTGGACCGAACGTGCCGCGTCGCGGGCGCTTCTGGGTCCCCCTGCTCTCCCTCTGGACGGGCATGAGGCTGGGTGAATGCTGTCAGCTACGAGTTGAGGATGTGGCTGAGTACGAAGGGGTGCCCGTCATCCTCATCAACGACGACGAGGAGCCAGGGGGCGACGAGGCTGACAAGAAGCGTGTGAAGACGGAGGCAGGCAGGCGGTTCGTCCCGGTTCACCCTGAACTTCAGCGTATCGGCTTTCTCAAGTTCGTAGAGGCCATGCGGGGCAGGGGGGAGAAGCGCCTGTTCCCAGAGATCAAACCCGACTCGATGGGGTATCTGTCCGGCACCTTCTCGAAGTGGTTCAACGACAAGCGCCGCTTCCTGGGCAAGCTCGACATGTCCGGGACGGGGGTGTCATTCCACAGTTTCAGGCACAACTACCGTGATGCTCTCCGAGAGGCTGAGATCAGCCTTGAGCGGGTGAGGGCTCTTGGTGGATGGAGACGAGACAGCGAAGGTGAGGAGGCCATCTATGGTAAGGGATTGAAGGCAGCGACTCTCTATAAAGAGATTGAGAAGGTTCGCTATTCAGGGCTTGCGCTCACCCACCTTCATACCGGGTGAAGACAGCAAGGAGACAACATGCCCCGCAACGGGTGCGAGGACGCGCCCGCTCGGGTGCTTACGTCCAAGTTCAGCCCCTGGCATCAGGGGCTCAGAAAGTCCTACAGGGTCCGCGCAGTACCAGCGTAGGGGCGCCTCTGGTTCGTTGAGCAGGACGCCTGCGGCGCTGCCGGCTGGCATGAGGACACCATGCAGGGTCGGTTCACAACAGTCAGACCTTTCATCAGCTCCAATCGAACCTCGTCGTTTTTCCCTAGTTTGGTCACGAGCAAATAGGACGCGAGCGCATCAGGAGGCCAAGCGGAACCGAATGCTCCACAGGGTCTTAGTTCGCAAAAGCGATCCAGACTAAGGGAGTGGAGCGCATGCCACAGGAAAGTACAAGAAGGCGCAGCAGCCTCGTAGGGACTGCAACCTTTGCAGTTATGATTTGCCTGGTCAGCAATGGCCACTGGGCAGCGCGCGCGCAGGACACTTCAGGATACAGCTTTGACAACCGCTTCACTAAACCAGAGCGAGCAAAGCCGGTCTTCACTCATCCCGACGTGTCATCACAGATGCCGCACCCGGCCGTTTCAGGCGAAGAAAGCACTCCGCGCGAAGCCGCCACGGCGCCCTCCGCATCTCCTGAGCGCATTACGACAGCGGCCATCCCTGCGAAGAGAAAGCATTCCGCTCGTACTGTTTGGCGTAGTGGCCAACGTGTGAAGATGCTCTGCTCATGCCGAGTTATAGCTCAAAGGCAGAAAAGAGGGACAAAGTTAGTTGAAACAAAGGAGTCGGCGCCTCAAAGCAAACGCATTCCCTCGCGTTCTTTTCGTCAATCGGCTCAGATTAGCAGTGGGCGGGCCGTCTGGTATCAACATTCGGGCCGAACCGCGAGCGGTGAAATCTACAACCCAAACGGCCTCACAGCCGCGCACAACAGCCTACCACTGGGCACACGAGTTCGCGTGGTCAACCGAGGGAATGGCCGGTCTGTGGTCGTGCGTATCAATGACAGAACCAATAGGAGCACACAAGGTAAAAACAACTATGTCATTGACCTGTCTCGCGGCAGTGCTCGCAAGCTAGGAATAGAGGGTGTCTCCTCTGTTGCACTTTACAGGGCGCAATGAGTGCGGTGACATCACGGTGGGCAGGAGCATCGCATGGCGTAGCCCGTTTCTGAACATGCGGTAGGGAGGCTGGCCCTTTCCTTCACTCGGTAGCCACGGCAGGGCAGCAAGGGACTCAATGTTCGTGGCGGACGCGTGCGAGGGCATCCACGGATTGATTTGGCTCAACGCAGACGCATGAATGCCTGGCGAAGGTGTCCAGCCCTCACCGGGCGCTCCGCTGTACCATCCAGATCAGTTGTACACCCGAACCAGCTGTGCCCCAGCGCGTTGCGTCCCAATGGTGCACACATAGAGCTGATGGATAATCGAACTCGGATAACAGTCCAACAAGCCCGCCAGACCGAGGCAAGCGGTATCTGGCTCGATTGCAGGAGGTGTGGCCTCAAGGCCGTCACCCTTCTTCAGGCCAAGGTGGAACACCTCTCGGCCTAGAACGCACCCATGAAGGGTGAACTGACCTTCCCTCACTGTGGACGATTATCGGTCCGTCATGCACGCCTACTGGAACCGAGCCTAAAAGGTGAAGCTGACGCGGATGGGGCCGAACCTTGTGCGTGCCATCAGCTTGGCCATGCCATCACATCCGAGAACGCTTCAGCACCTCAGCCGATTGAGCGATGGCCGCCCGAGATTTCCTAACGTGCTCCTCGCCGTCCTCTGCGGACTTGTGCGTGGCATCAATGAGCTCCCGCGTCTGCTCAGGGCTTAGCGGCTTCACCGGTACCGAGGGGTTGGTGGGTTCGGATGACACGTCGGGGTTCATCGGGAAGCCCCCATGGTTGCTCCTGGTATTATTGCCCATCTCGGGCGACCTTGCCAGACGATGTCAGGAATTGCGCGCCCATGCTCGTCGGTGCGAGGGTGCTCGCAGAAGGTAGGGAGGCACCATCTTGACCAGCCAACCCCTTGCGGGATGCCGCGTGCTCGTTGTTGAGGACGAGTACTTCATCGGGGATGACCTGAAAAAGTCTCTGACGGCGGCGGGAGCGACCGTCATCGGACCCATTCCCCAAGTAGACCAAGCCATGAATCAGGTTAGGGGGGGCGAGTTTGAGGTAGTAGTCTTGGACATAAATCTGCGTGATGAGATGTCGTTTTCTGTTGCAGACGAACTGAAACGGCGGGGCATACCGTTTGTCTTCGCTACAGGATACGACGCATGCGTAATACCTGATCGTTTCGCAGACGTGAAGCGATGGGAAAAGCCCTATGGTCTAGAAGACCTCGTCACTGACATCGTGGGCTTGTGCCCTAAGACACGCTCCACATAGCTGTCTGCTCGGCCGTATGTCGCCATGACCGAGTTTCACTGCTGTCGTCCGGTGCGCAGCCTACTTAGCCGTGCACTGAGCCCACCATGAGCAGCCTGGAAATCGCGGACCTCACCGGGAAGTGCCACGACCATGCGATGCGCGACATTCGCGTGATGCTGGTGGAGCTTGGCATCAACGGCCCCAACTTTGGGGGCGTCTACCGGGATGCGAAGGGTGAGAGCCGCCCCTGCCATCAACTCCCCAGGCGCGAGTGCCTCATCCTGGTCCCGGGCTACAGCGTGCCCCTCAGGGCCCGCATCGTGGACCGCTGGCAGGAGCTTGAGGCTCAGCAGACCCGGTCCCATCCCTGACTTCGGCAACCCCGCTGCTGCGGCGCGCGCGGGATGAGGAGTATGAGGCCAAGCAAGTGGCCTATGAGCGCCTGAGAGTCACCGAGCCGTTCGCTGAGGTGGACGCTGTATGCGGCGCTCGAATGGCGCAAGCCGCTGAAGTACGAGACGGAAGCTCTCATCCGTGAGTAGCACCTCGCGCCCATCCATTGACACTTCAGCTCATCCTTCAGCGCCGTCGAGGTGCGCACCCTCGTGGTCGAGATGGAGATAGTCGGCGCTGAACAGTGCCGCATCCCTAAGTGCCTCGAAATCCGGGATAGTCAGACTCTTACCTCTCAGGATGATGAGCCCTCTAGCGCGGAGCTCCTGCACAGTGCGGTTGACGTGAACGGTTGAGAGGCCGGTTGCCTCACCCAACTCAGCCTGGGTGAGTGCCAGGTCGCACGAAGGCCCATCAGTGAGGCCAACGCAGTGCAAGCGAGTGAACACCTCACACAGCAGGGACGCCACGCGCTCTGACGCGTCCCGCTGGCTTAGGTTGGCTGTCCATTGGCGCTGGATCGACTCCCGAACCAGTGTCTCCCACCAGAGCGCCTGGAGCACGCGCGGGTGAGCGAGCGTCAATGCGTTGAACGTGTTCGAGGAAATCTCCGCCAGGGATACTGGGGTGAGTGCTGCGAGGGAGTGGTCCATCTTGCGCAGGATGAATACATTGAGGTCGCAGAGGTCGCCGGGGAGGAGCAATCCTACGATTGCGCGCCGGCCGTCCTCTAGTGTCTTGTAGCGGCAGGCCCAACCCGACAGCGCCAACCGTAGTACCCTCGGCGACTCGCCTTCACAGATGATGTTTTCGCGAGGAGCGTAGGTTCGCCGGGGAGATGCGGTGAGTAGCTCAAGGGCTGCTCTATCGCTCGCCGAGAGCCGGACAAAGTGCTCAAGCTTTCGGGTGAGCGGGCTCATCGAATGGGCCTCCTCTAGGAATATAATCTTCAATAGGCTTCGGACGAAGATTAGGCGCATTGGCCTATGTCAGCGGGACCTGTGGCAAGCGATTGTACAAGCAATTGCGGCCTCTCTACGACACACTCTCAGGTGACGCTGCGAAGGTGGTGCGCTAGGTCGTAAGTGCAACCCGCCAGCAAGGGACTCAAATGTTCGTGGCAGACGCGTGAGAGGGCATCGACGGACTGAGGTGCTTCCGCCTCTACCCGTGCCCCGCACGACCCGGTGTGAGCACGCTCGCATGTCACCGCACGGACACCACTGATGGGCAGCTTGATGCGCCATAGCGGGCTCACAATGGGAAGCGCCATGGCAGAGGGTCTGAATGTTTGCAGCACGTACCTGGAGGTCCATCGACAGAGCGGTCGCCCCCAAGTTCCCCCCATGGCCGTCCCTGCGCCCTCCAGGCCCACGCCAGCACCTCAAGTCGCCCATAAGCAAAGCTCGGGCGGAAGCGGTATGCATATGAGTGAGAAGCTGCCGGTGGGAGCAGACAGCCCCCTTGAGGCTGCACTGGAGCGGTTACGGAGGGGGTCGGTGCCTGAAGTGTCGATGCCAGCGGCACTATGGTGAAGGCTGCCGGAAGGCAAGGTCGCAGTTGAGGCTGTGGCCTACGAAATGACAGGCTCGTGCTTCTTCATCTCAGACCACAGCACCTCTCGAACGCCAGCACAGTTCCCGGGCTCCCGTTTCAGCGCGGCGTTGGGACACGCTCTCTGCCAATGAAGTCGCTCGACCTGGAAGACGCAAAACCCACCGGTTGCGACGGAGCGGATCGTGACACCGCACACATCGCAGGTTCCTGTGAAGAACCTTATGTCCTGACTAGTGGCCGCACGGCCCATTCGCATCACGGTTAGTACCTTACGAGAGAAGGATGGCTACCGAGGGAAGCAACGCAGCGGCCCTCAGGGTCCTCAGTCTTAGGTTCGAGGCCCGCCACAGCGGGCAGAGGAGACGGTTTGCCGTCCGAATGATGCTCTCCGAAGGGAGGCTCTGGCTCCTGGTGAAGGACGCAAGCCGGGCTATCGGGTGGCAGAGCAACACCCTGAAGATGTACCGCTGGACGACGTTGGACCCTGACGATTGGGCCTACACGCTCGTTCAAACCAAGCAGGGGCCGCAGATGATGGCCCTCATTGCCAGGGAAGCCCTGAGCAGTCTGCTAAGCACCGCCCGGAAACCGCAAGCGCGTCAGTTCAAACGATGGCTGGACGGTCTCCCAGGCTGACAATGACCACCACCAACACCACCAACACCTTCAAGTTCGCCGGCTTGGACCTCCGGTGCGTGACCATCGAAGGCCAGCCCTGGTTCGCTGCGGCTGATGTGTGCGCGATACTCGGGCTCTCCCGGCCAGACAACATGCTCCGGTTTGTGGACAGCCATGAGAGGCGCGTCCCCCCTCCAACTTCGAGGGGTACCTCCACCACAAGGCCATGCTGGAGGCTTCCCGGCACAGACAGGCTAGGGTGTTCGGGCTGTGGCTGGACAGTCTCTCTCTACAAGCTTGACCGTAACTTACTGTTAATTCTGTTGTTGAACCAGAGTAGATGCCTGCCATATACAAGGTAGGTGCGTATTGCTGACCTAGGCAGAGTCTTCAACCAACATATCAATTATCAAAATGCAGCTCAGCCCAGACAAGCTCAAAATTCTCTCAAAACGCCTGATAGACTTGATGGCAATCTACTGGGATATTCTGCACGAGGAAGGACCCGTAGATGCTGAGGTCAAGGCAGCTATCAACAGAGAGATAGCTCGGGCTGAGGTTATAGCCCACATAGCTGACAATATGTCACTCTCATCGTCTCCCGACGAACTGGCTGAACTCAGACGATTGATCGAAGAGATAAAGTCATCTGACCTGATGAAAGCCATAACAGAGCACCTAATGGGGGAAGGATAGGCACTCCTGGCACTAGATGCCCTCTCTAAGCCGCTGGGGTTGACCTTAGACGGCCGTTTAGAGGGTCCAGGCTACCTACCTACCTGAAATCAAGAATGGCCGTCCTGGGCCACTACCCTGCATCTTCACATCGATGGGGCGAAGTCGATAGAGCTCCTGCGAGTGGACTGAAGTAGGCGTCCTATTAGGAATAGACTACCAAAGGGGATTAGTTCTTGTCCTAAGAACAAGCCTCAAGGCGCCGTTCAGGTGCCCATCTGGAGGACGGGAGAGGGTCTGAATGTTTGTGACACGTACCTGAACGGCCATCGACAGGCTGAGGTTTCAACGGCTCCCCCCTCTAGGGGGCTGTCGATGTTGCTAGAGGGGAGGGTAGCCTCGCCGGATTGGTAGTCGCCCGAACCACGTTGTCATTGCCCAACCCAGGGAGAAAGCAGGTGGCTAATGACTACATCGCCTCCCACGACCCGCTCATCGAACGTGCTGAACGTGCCGTCGAAGACGCCCGCAGGCTCTGCGAGCAGGCTAGGCGCAACACGGCCATAGGCGAAATGAACGCCAGCCTGTTCCGCCTCCTTTCCTCGAAGCCATGGAGTCTGGAGGACTGGTGGCGAAGGACCGAGCCACGAGTGGAGTGAGGGTTCAACTCTCTGCCTCTACCTTCTTCGTCGTACCAGAACGGTATACCGCTGAGGTACAACGCTCTGTTACACCCGATTGCGTCATATAAGGGTTGACTTCCAGGTTTTGGTACAACACTGTCGCATGGTCTAGACCGTTATGCGACAGAGTACAGTCCAATGGCCGTCTACGGTTACGCGCGTGTCAGCACCACCGACCAGGACCTCAGTCTCCAGGAGGGCGCCTTGAGGGCCGCAGGGTGTGAGGTCATCCGCTCTGAGAAGCGGTCAGGCGCCAGCACCGAAGGCAGGGCCGAGCTTCAGACCCTGATGGACTTCGCCCGGAAAGGGGACGCCATCGTGGTCACCCGCATCGACCGGCTGGCACGGTCCATTGCTGACCTCGCAGCCATCGTCCGCCAGCTTGAGGCCAAGGGCGTGGCGTTGAAGGCCACTGAGCAGCCCATCGACACGTCCACGGCTGCGGGACGCTGCTTCCTCCAGATGCTCGGGGTTTTTGCCGAGTTCGAGACGAACCTTCGCCGTGAACGGCAGCTTGAGGGCATTGCCAAGGCCAAGGCTGCTGGGGTCTATGCCGGCAAGGGGCGCCCTGCATCGGTGCCTGCTGAGAAGGTCAGAGAGCTTCACGCCACCGGAATGGGTCCGTCTGCCATCGCCAAGGAACTCGGCATCAGCCGCATGTCGGTGCACCGGGCGTTGAACCCGAAACCTGCGTGAAATGTATTATCGAAGCCGAGAGTGTCTGTGACTGCCGCTCTTTCGGAATGTGGCATCCTCACGTCTGTAAGACGGGGAATGGACGCGACTTCGGCGCGCCTGTCCACGACACACAAGGCCAACTTTCCGGCTAACTTCAGGTGCAGAATCAGGATAAGCGTTGGTTTTGCTGATTAACGTCTCACAATCGGCGCTCACTCAATAGTAATTAATCCGTTTTTTTTCAATGCTTGATTTGCTTACATTCGATTGTTCGCACATACCGTAAGTTACTTCCAGGGGTGGAAGGATATTGAGCCCCTAATCCGATTTGATGACATATTCCGATGCAGAGGTACAGCCCTCATTTCATACGTCATGATCAACATTTGCATTTGCACGTTGACGTCAGTTGGCCGATAAAAATCTCGCTTAAAACGGTAGAAAGGCAATCAGAAGATGGAAAACATAGAATTCGACTTCGATTTCGGTTTTGAGTTCGGAGGAGGCGACCTCCACCGACTTGAGAAAGAGGAGCTCGAGCGATTTTTATACTGGTATCAATCACTCAACAGTGCATTCGCACAACCTCTCGCTGAGCTCATAGGCGTGCGTGAAACCGATGACATGGTCAGGAGATTCCTTGAAATCGAGGGTATACGAGCTTGCCTGGAGCGCGATCCAGAATTTGTAAACGTGCGACTTGATGAAATGCCTCGGTTTCCGTACAAGTGGCCGGATAACCTCGATCCTATTTACATCGCGCACCGCACCACGCAGTTGAAACGAAGGTTACTACCAAGTAGCTTCGATGCCGCAGAGAGGGCGGAAATTGCAAGACGCATGCGGAAACAGGCTGCGTCTCTTCTGCAAGGTGCTGATAAAGTAGAGCAAGGCACGTTCTAAACATTCAGCTACATATATGCGAGCCGCCAGTGGTCTGATTGGCGGCTCCATAAGTCAGCATTATTGGGATAGGAGGTCCACAAATTGAGCAGGCGTGATTGCCGTGCGCCTGGATGTGGCGCGCGAACGACCCGTTATGGGGTCTACTGTACTACCCACAAATCCAGGTACCGACGACACGGACACCCTGAACAACGAGCGATCACGAAGGCAGACCTCAATCCATACCTCAAGCGCGTCCGTAAGCGCATCAAGAAGAACTCCGACAACCCACTCTGGGCGCACTGTGAGGACCTCTGGAACGAACTCGTCAGCCACGCCAAGGGGATCGTCACCACCTACCGAGGCGGTCAACCGACTTACCGACACGAGCGCATCGCGGCTGACGAGGTGGTGAAGCTCTTCGCCCACGTGGAGTCGAGGGAGGTCATCGAGACCGTCTTCGCGATGTTCCTCTTAGAGGACCATCAGCCTCGTCGCTTCCGGTCCGACGGAGCCTTCCGCTTCCAGCTTGTCAGGCGCCTTCGTGGGCTCACCGAGACGAATGCCGGGACGTGGGTAGACCCGAGTACCGGCAGGACCAAGCGGGCTTACCACGAGCTGTCACCGAGAGCTGCCGAGGTGTTCGCACGGTGGGTGATGAAGGCTCTTGGTGGTGTGGGAGCCTACCTCGCGAAGCTTGAACGAGATGAGGAGGACGAACGCCAACGGCGTGTGAACGACATGCACGAAGCGATGTCCGCTCTCGTCTGACACCCCCAAACTCCGACACCAATCAAAACAGCCCGAAAGTCCCCCGCAACGCAATAGTAATTCCGTGTCGTGGGGGGTTTTTTATGTGGGCAATCTGACATGACCAAGGACCATCATGATAGAAGTCACAAACCTCGTGCCCACCTTCTGGGGCTTCGTCGAGAAGCAGGCCCATGAGCGTGGGCGGTCAATTTCCGCCTTCAGCCAATCCGTAGCTCAGTCCATCCTCGATGCCGGTCTCGCTGCCTGCGATGACCGAGACCATCAGCGGGAGCAATACCGGGTAGTCTCCGCCCCTACGGGCTCTGGGAAGTCGTCCTATGCCTGGGCGTTCGTTGCGGCTCTCATTGAGGCCGTACCTGGCTCCTCAGCAGTGTTCCTGTGCGAGACCATCCATCAGTGCGAGGACACGTACAACGAGCTGCTAAAGCTGGTGAGCAGCGATGATTTGGCCATCTGGACCAGTGCCCACGATTTGGCCAAGCCCCTGGACACCATCGAACGAACGCATCAATTCACCCCTGCGGCTCGGTTCCGAACAACCGACCTCTCTGACCGCCGGGTCATCGTTGTCACTCACGCCTTCTACAAGGGGCCTCGTGGCTCCCTGGCCCGGAGGTACCAGGCCGAGGAAAGGACGCTCACCATCATCGACGAGAAGCCGACCGAGGTCGCCATCTTTGACATCGACGTTGGGGATGTCGTGAAGGTCCGGGATTGGGCACAGGCGACGACCAGCATCCCGGCAGCGGTCCAGGCTTGCTCGGCTTTGCAAGAATTCCTCGATGGTGTGTGGTCACAGGATCGGCCTGGGCCGAGGACCTACCGTCCGCTCCATCTGTCGGACCTCGCATGGTTCGCGTCACTTGAAGCCGACCGCCTTCGCGAGGAGCACGGGGGTCGTGAGGCACCCGACCTGCGGGTGGCGAGTGTTATCGGCTTCGCTCAGGCACTCGCGAACGGCTACGCCTTCATGAGCCGCTATGATGGGGCCAGCCAGGGTGGCCGCTTCGTCGGCTACAAGCCCGACATGCCTGTTCGCCCCGGAACGGTGCTGCTGGACGCCACTAGCGACATCGACGGAGTGGCACAGCTCGTTCCCACTCAGCGCGTGATGATGCCGTCCCCGCGTCTGTCGTTCGAGAACCTGACCGTCTCGCACCTCGTGCCACCAGTTGACGTCATCGGTCCTCGCGAGCGGGTCTCGCAGATTGTGAAGACGTGCCAGCGAGCAGAGCCGTATGCCCGATGGATTATGGGAACCATCCGTGAGCACACGGAGCCTGGAGAGAAGGTGCTGGTGGTCGCCCACAAGGCGATGCTGGACCATGCTTACCTTCCGAACGGGAAGACGAGCTTCAATGAGGACGCCTACGAGCTGGATGGCCGAAAGGTCGCCTTCATCAACTGGGGCACGGGGATAGGGTCGAACCGCTGGAAGGATGCCACAAGCGTGTTCCTGTTTGGGGAGTTCCATCTGCCCAAGCGGGCCACCGTAGGAGCAGCTCTCGGTCTCCTGAACGTCCCGGCAGGTAGTTGCTCTCGGTTATCGAGGATGGAGAACCCCAACAGCAGGGATGCAGTGTTCCTAACCCTTCAACAGGGCCACCTGCTCCGCTGGGAGAAGCAACTCGCAATGCGGGGTAACGCCCGGAACATCACGAGCCAAGGGGTCTGCGGTCTGCAGAAGCTGTTCGTAACCTCAGAGTTCTCCCGCTTCCTCCTGCACAAGGACTGTACCGCCCGCAGTTTGTGAGACACCGATTTCCAGCCTACGCGGCCAGAGCCGCGGGTGAAAGCTGTGCGGCACGAATGGCTGCCGGTGGGCGGAACCCGTGCCGCTCGATCAGCCACGTCTCGTTGTAGATCTCGCGGAACGCCAGCAGGGCGCGGCGGAGGTCTTCGACCGTGTCGAAACTGTCCACCCACAGCAGGTTCTCCTTGAGCGTGCGGATGAAACGCTCGGCGCAGCCGTTGCCCTCCGGCGCCCGCACGAAGGCGGGCGAACTCGCGATGCCCAGGAACGCCAGTTCCGCCTGGAAGGCGTCGGACATGTACTGGCTGCCATGGTCGTGCCGGACACTCAGGCCGGAAGCACTCTTGGCCGCGAAGCTGCCGAAGCGCTGCCGCACACCCTGGCGGATCGGCTCCAGCGCCTCGAAGCGCGTGGCCCGCCGCGCCGCATGAACGCCCACGCACTCGGCCGAGCAGTGGTCGACGGCCACGAACACCGCGACTTGGCCCTCGCCGGTCCAGGTGGTGGTCAGGTCGGTGCCCCACATCGTGTCCACTGCCTCCGGGATGATGGTGCCGTCGTGCGTGCGTGGGCCGCGCGGCGCGCCGACGCGCGAGGGGGCGAGCAGATCATGGTCGCGCATCAGGCGCAGCACGCGGCGCTTGGAGGTGCGCACGCCCTTGTGGCGCAGGCGCGCCCAGACCTTGCGGTGACCCTCGCCGTGAAAGGGGCTGCCGGTGAGGGTGGCGCGGATCTCGTCGAGCAGCGCCGCATCCGGCATCGGCCCAACCGGGCCGGGACGCCGCGCCGGCTCCGGCCGCGCGGGTGAGAGATGCCGGTGGACGGTGGCGCGCGACAGGCCCCAGATCCGGCAGACGCGGGCCAGCCCGTAAGCTTTGCCACTGACGGGGGAGAGGACCTGGCTCATGGCCGCGACCTCCTGCGGGCCAAAGGGCCGGGGCCGCGCGCCTCCAGAGCCGTGATCTTGGCCTCCAGCAACTCGCGCTCCAGCAACATCTCGCCGAGCCTGGCCTTCAGCCGCCCGCTCTCCAGCGCTTCCGCATCGGTGGGCCGGGTGGACAGGCTCGCCTCACCCGCTGCCAGGAAGGCGTCGCGCCAGCCCGACAGGGTCGCGGCGGTCACGCCCAGGCTGCGCGAGATAGTCTCCAGGTCCTCACCGCGCAGCAGTCGCAGTACGGCATCCCGCTTGCGCTGCCGGGACATCCTCCCGCCCCGGCCGGGACCGACCGCATCGGCACCCGCCCTCGTGTATGTGGTCATCGTCCTCACCCCTGTCGCGGAGACCGTCCGCTAACGGGGTGTCTCAAGCAACCGTGGGGCGGAGGAGGACCATCTCTTCCCAGGGGCCAACTTCACGAGGAGCGAGGCTGTTAGGAAAGCCGAGTTGGCAAAGGGCGGTGCGAAGGCTGTAGCGGCGCTCCTGGCCACCACTGACCAGAACTGCATCACCAGTCTGGACGTGCAGGAGGAGACGGGGGTTAGTCTCCAGAGGCACACCGACCGCATCATAGGTCACAAACTGGTCCAGGCGGTCATGGCACAGGGAGGGTGGACCTTCGTTCGCGGTCGTGGACGAGGAAACCCGAGCAAGTTCCTCCGTGTAACTATGAACCAGCAGGCGGACCTCAGTCTGGCTGCATAGGGGGCACCCAGAGCCGCACGCTCAACTTGAGACGCCGCGCCCTATTAAGGAGGATAAGGACCCTTTGGGCGCGGTAGTAGACTACACCTGGTCGCCTCCAGGCACGCTGAGGTGCGCTGGACGTGGACGAATGGACATGCGGCGGATAAACTGAACGAGTGCGTGGACGAAGTCGCTAGCGGGAGGCGCTCCGGTGGCAATCACGTAACAATACTGTCTCTTAATGGCTCTCTTCGCCAGCAGGCGAGGGCGTCAAAGGGCATCTAGAACTCCAGCCCGAGCTTAACCCGCATATTGTGACGCTCGAACTGACTGAGGCCGAACGCACGGTTGGCCAGAGAAGGGTCGGTGTCCCGCCCCCAAACCTGCCCTGCGTAGGCCACCGTGACCCAGGCGTGCTCCGTGAAGCGGTGGTGGAGAGCGGGACCGATGAACAGCGCCTCGCTCTCAAGTCGGTTCAGGAATGTACCTTCGTAGCCCCGGAGATAGCGAACTTCAGGGCCAAGGAACGTCTTCTCCGCAATGCGCGCAACGACAGCATTTGACCACAGGAAGGTGGACGAACGATAACCAGCTTTAGACCCTCTCTCTCGTCCGGCTGTGGGCTCGAAACTGATATTGGTAGCGTACCAGACCTTGTCTTTGACGACCTGCATATCCACCTGGAGCAGGGTCTCGACGTCAACGATGTCTGCGCCTCGGCCCTCGATTGGTAGAACTCGCGTAAAGCGTGGACGCACCTCAAAGGCGGCGTTGAGGGGCTGCTTGTCGTCTGCTTTTAGGAACTGGTACTTAACATCAACTGCTAAGCCGTCGAAGTTGCCAAAAGATTTATTGTCTACATCAATAATGTTCCGGGCGTGATGGAATGTGCCGAAAGTAGAAAACTCGATGCTTAACTGATCGATAGGGTTGAACTGGTATCCGATCCGGGTATCGAACACGCGATAGGTGGAAAACCCCGGTCCATCGCGGCGCTTGCTGAACCGGCCGATGGTATCAACAATAACCTCTTGGTGACCCTTCTCACTCGCATCTGCCCCTTCCGTAAACCCGAAGAGATGCTCGGTATCAACGTCGTCCTTCTTGTCCTTCCTCGACTGCTGATCATCGCCACTTGCACCCTCTTTGGGGCGGCTCTGGTTCGGCTCGTGTTTGGCTTCCGGTGCAGCTTGGATGTTCTGGGCAGAGAGTCCGAGTGAGGCTAAGAGCACGCTCGCACGCCAAGACGACAGAATGCGTGCGCGTCTCTCGTGAATGGTCATGATGCGGTGGGGTCCGACGAGCTGAAGCCTAGCTTTCCTGGTTTGACATGCTGAGGTGGAATGTGCCTGTGACCGCGAGGCCACATCCAGGGACAGCGTCGCGAGCTGCCATGTGGTCGGTCAGCCGGCCCCCTTAGGCGATTAAGGTCGGAGTGCCGTCAGCCTATACAGACGAGGCCCAAAGCCTTCGGACCGGCTACGCTTGAGCCCTCTTCCGCGCCACGGCGGCGAGCGCCCGGAAGGGGAATGCTACAGCGGCGATCATGGCGCTGACGATCAGGACGATGAGGAACGGCAGGAACGCCAGCCCGAAACCAACAAGACGCATGCCTGTCCT
This sequence comes from Methylobacterium sp. CB376, assembly GCF_029714205.1. Classification (NCBI taxonomy): domain Bacteria; kingdom Pseudomonadati; phylum Pseudomonadota; class Alphaproteobacteria; order Hyphomicrobiales; family Methylobacteriaceae; genus Methylobacterium; species Methylobacterium sp. CB376. Next base: position 7,023,608 of record NZ_CP121648.1, read on the forward strand.
CCTACACGCCGCGCTCGCTGCCCATCGCGGCCACGCGAACGCTCATCCGGCTCACCCTAACGAGGTGTGGCGCGAGGGGATAGTAGGGGCGCGTCGGCCAGCGAAGTAGGCACAGCTCACGCCACGGTTACGCTGCCGGCGAAACTTGACGTGCGGCCCGTGAGATTTCCGTCACAAAGTGTTGCAGTGGTCTGGCGCAAATCTGAGGTGAGAGGTCAGAAACTCTCTCATCTCTCTAGAAAGGGGCTCTGAGAACCTGACGCCTATCGTCGTCTCTTCTTGCCATCGCACCTCGACCCGGTGAGTCTCGCCTCCTGGCCCTAGAACCAAGCTGAAGCACGCTGGAACAACCACACTGTCAGCGAATGATAAGCAGGCGCCCTCGTCCGACAGGTTGAGCAAGAAGCATATCACCTGCCCCTCCGCATCGTCATTAAGGCCAGCTTGGCCAGTGAGGCACACACGAATGCGTGGTGGTCTTGGTATTGAGCGCATGAGGTGATGTCCGGCGGCACTCTCAATCCATCACGGCTAGCTTAGAGCACCTATCTTAACCAACTCAACGCAAGAGATTTCAAGCACTTAGTGAACTGCACCCCGTTTTGACCGGACAGGCGGCATAGCCCAGGAAGGCATAGGCGCAGGCCTATGGATAAGGCTATGGCATCTGATCCGATCGCCCCGCCTCCGCACGGCGAGATCCTGACCGGTGTGCAGCGCCGCCGGCGGTGGTCCACGGCCGAGAAGATCCGCCTCGTCGAGGAGAGCCAGCAGCCCGGCTCGTCCGTGTCCTTCGTGGCGCGGCGCTACGGGCTGTCGCCCAGCCTGCTGTTCCGGTGGAAGCGGCGCTTGCTGGAAGGCGGGCATGCGGCTGTTCAGGCCGATGAGGAGGTCGTCGGCACCAGCCGGGTGCGCGAGCTGGAGCGGCGCGTGCGGGACTTGGAACGCCTGCTCGGGCGCAAGACCATGGAGGTCGAGATCCTCAAGGAGGCGCTCGACCTCGCACGCACAAAAAAACCGACCTTGCCGCTCGTCTCCTGGGGCGGGCCGGTGGGCGGTTCCCGATGAAGGCGGTCGCCGACACGCTGGGCGTGGCTCGCTCCCATCTCGCCGAGCGCCTCACCCGCCCCGTCCGGCCGCGTGGTCCCTCCCGCAGGCCCCAGGACGCCGTGTTGCTGCCCACCATCCGCGAGATCGTCGCGGCCCGTCCCAGCTACGGCTACCGGCGTATCACCGCGCTGCTGAACAGGGTGCTGCGCTCGCAAGGCGCGTCGGTCGTCAACGCCAAGCGGGTGCTGCGCATCCTCCAGGTGAACGGGCTGACGCTGGCGCCCTATACCGCTCGCCGCACCGGCCGGACCCATGACGGTGTCGTGGTCGCGCTGCGCTCGAACGTGCGCTGGTGCTCGGACCATCTCGACCTGCGCTGCCGGGACGGAGCGGTGGTCCGGGTGCTGTTTGCCATCGACGCCTGCGACCGTGAGATCATGGCTTGGTCGGCGACCACGGCCGGCGTCTCCGGCGAGATGGTCAGCAACCTGATGATCGCCTGCGTCGAGCACCGCTTCGGCGCGACGAAGGCCCCGCACCCGATCGAGTGGCTGTCCGACAACGGCTCGGCTTACATCGCCCGCCAGACGAGCGAGACGGCCACCGCGCTCGGGCTGCGGCTGCTGTTCACACCGGTGCGCTCCCCGCAGAGCAACGGCATTGCCGAAGCCTTCGTGAAAACGCTCAAGCGTGACTACGCACGCCTTGCGATGCTGCCCGACGCCGAGACCGTGATGCGGCTTCTGCCGAGTTGGTTCGAGGACTACAACACCGTCCACCCGCACTCCGGTTTGCGTATGCTCTCGCCTCGCGAGTTCATCAGCCAGAGTGCCTAAACCTACCCCGCTACCTGTCCGGTCAAACTGGGTGCACTCCACTTAGCGGGCTCGAATGGAGGTTGTGCTAGGGACTCTTAATGGGCACCCTTGCTGGGTGGTCTCTCGGCCTCAAGAGCCCCGGAGGGCCACGGCGACTCCCGCGTTCACCCAAACGCTGATGCGGCCTAATCTACCAGGGTGCGGGAGCGAGGTCATAGGAGAACTTACTAAGCGGCGAGGTGGGCGTCACCGGTCAGACTCTCAAGTCCAGAGAAAAATTTGCCTCGCCCATACCTTACGGGCTAGTCATCTGCAAATTTTTGCTCAAACTCCTCAGCTGTTATCTGAAACTCCCGAAACAGTCGCGAGCCTTTGGAGCGCAACGCCGTTGAAGGGTTAGAGGTAAGATGGATCGATTTCATACGCCCGCCATCGGTCGTTATTGTGAGACTTTCAACTTCTTCATATGGAACGCAAAAAATAATATAAGGACTCTCTTTGTCTTTGTACTGATTAGACCACCTGTCATCAGCATCGCCTATGAGTATTATATAGTCGTAAAACTTCTTGCCGGCTGTGCCAAAGGGCCTCGGCCATGCCCAACGCTTCGACGGATTTTTTTTCGACCTATCGGCTATTCCCAAGCTGGAGTACTTGCACTCGAACACATAGCCGGAAGCAGAGACGACATCAAAGCCTGATGTATGCGATGTTAACTGTCCTTCAACAAGCTCACTAACTAAACGCTCACCTTTGAGGCCAAGAAGCAAGTTTTTCTTGCCTGCTAGAAAACCTAATTTTGCTTCTAAAGCTGAAACTCGCTCTAATAAAGCCTTATTTTCTTTTCTTAAAGCAATATTTTGATCTCTGAGAAGTTTTACGACGTCGTGAGAAGTGCGTAAAAGTTGCTTATTTTCTATGATACTCATACTAGAACCGCCTATAGCTCTTCTCGAACATTCTTGAAAACTGTCCTGAAGTTTGCCTAGTCCCACAGTGGCAGGGACCACCTTGAAATCATAAACCTCCTCTGTGCGCTTACGGAATGTATAACAGGCAGAGCCACAGCGTCCACAAAAAGACTTTCCTATTGCATTATGAATAGGATGGCATCGGGTAGTCCAGTGTGAAAAATACTTAAGCAATTATTGGATTTTTTCCAATTTCTCAGCAAGCGCCTCGAACCTAAGGTGCGTGTACCGCATCAGCACCCGGGTATCGCGGTGCCCGCTTATCCGGCTCACCGCCTCGTACCTGAGGTCGTGATATCGAAAGCCGGGGTGGGGAGTCCGAGCCATAATCCGCCGCCGAGCCATCTTTGCGGCCTGCTCGGCGGTTGGGAAGACATGCTCCTCACCAGAGACCCCGCCCGGCATCCGCTCGCAGAGTAAACTCATAGCCCGGCTAGTAAGGGGATGGGTGGAGCGATGGCTGCCGCGTTGAAGGGTCAAGCTAACCCGCTAAGGACCAAATATTATCAATCGAAAAAGCGGTATCTAAACCGAAAAAGCAGGAATTCAAATTAATTATCTACCCTGATGGTACGCAGGTCATCGGGGTCTACGTCAACAACGCTCAGAAACACACTTGGCTACATAAGGATGACTACGAGCGTATCATTGCTCAAGTCGGTATGCGTGCCTGGACGATGCTGCACAACGGTCAAAGCAGAGAGTACGTATGTGTTCAGATTTCAGCGTCTAAGAAGCATTGCCTTTACATCACTCGCCTAATCGTTGGTGATATTCAGGGAATGTCTGTCCGTTTCAAGGACGGCAACATTCTCAATCTTCGCAGCTCGAGCCTCTACCACGATGCTGGACGGGGTGGAGAGCCACTGAGAAAGCGGCTTAAGCTCAACGTTACCGGCTTTCCAACGGGCTCGGCTTCTACGAAGTGCTCGCGAGCTTCATCGTCACGAGGCCCGAGACAATCAGCCCCGCCGCGACCAGCCGTGTGACGCTCGCCTGCTCTCCGAGCACGAGGATGCCGATGACGAACGCACCCACCGCGCCGACCCCGGTCCAGATTGTGTAGGCCGTACCGAGAGGCAGTGAGCGCATGGCAAGTGCCAGCAGGCCAAAGCTGCCGAGCATCGTCGCGATCATGATCGCGGTTGGCCACAGTCGCGTGAAGCCGTGTGACTGCTTCATCGCGTAGGCCCACACGACCTCAAGGATGCCAGCGGTGATGAGGTAGACCCAAGCCATGACGGCCCTCTCTCGAAGGGCCGGGCCGTCCCGGACTTGAACTCCCGTGAGCGGGAGGGAGGACGTGGCCTCGCGCGGCACAGCTATGCGCTCGCCTTCTGACGTTCAAGTCCGTTTCTGACCTAGAGCGGACCAAGCCTGCGCCGCATCAGGTTACAGACACGTTCGTTAGGCTGTGCCGGCTCTCTCAAATGCCCGGAGCACCTGATTCGCGTGGTACGGCTTGGGCAGGAACTCACCGTGGTCAGGCACATCGCGGCGGGCAGGGCGATAGCGCCCGGACGTGATCACGAGGCGAATACGCGGCCAACGCTCGGCCACTCGGGAAGCCAGACCAAAGCCATTCATCGAGCCCGGCATCTCGATGTCGGTGAACAGCACATCGATGTCGTTCCGGTTCTCCAGAAGAGCCCACGCCTCGTCGGCGCTGGCCGCTTCGAGGACGAGGAACCCGGCATCTTCCAGCATGTCCACAGCCATCATACGCACCAGGGCCTCGTCCTCGACGACCAGAACACGCGACAGGGAGGGGGGGCACGGACCAGGCATGTGCGGAAAACGGCGGCAACTCCGGATGGTTTCACCAATGTTAGCAATCCCGCCTATCTGACCGATACCCTCGGCCGCCCTTCACATCATCAGGCTGATTAGGTCTTGGCCGTAGGGAGTGCCATCCACCCCACGGACCTCATCACGGTGGAGGGGATGGAGCTGACGGTGGCCACGACTGAACAGCTTGCTATCCTCTCCCGCGACCTTCTGGGCGCCTACAGGGAGGTCCAGGGTGGCGTTGAGGCCGCTCAGAAGGAGCCTGAGCCTGAGCCCGTGGTGGATGATGCCGTGGCCCTGGAGGACCCCCGTAGAGAGGCCGAGTTCGCCTCCATCTGCCAGGAGGTGTCTCCCTACCTTTAGGTCTCGGCCCTGCACCAAGTGGTCACCGAAGACGCCATCAGTGAGCAGACCATCGGCCATGCGGCATCCGAGGCCAGGATTGAGCCTCACCAGATGCGAGCTCGCGTCGATGCCGTGGTGGAGGGCTTCCGGGCTCAGGCTGTCTCGACCGTGCAGGGCTACGGCTCCGACGACCCCGAGGACTTCTTCCAGTGGGCTCACGAGAACAAGCCCCGGGAGATGAAGGCCGCGATGCACCGCCACGGGATGGAGCGTGACCCCCGGGGGTGCGAACCTCTCTATCGCGAGTATGTCTCCACCATCGAGGACCGCGACCCTGAGGCCATCCTGAACGCTCAGTTCGGGTCAGGCATCACCGCCAAGCAGGTGGATGGCAAGGTCATCATCGTCTTCCCGGGTGGGAAGGAGATGTCCTTCAAGGGCGCTCTGAAGGCTGGCTTGATCAGCGTCAGGGGCGCCTCAGGAAGACACCTTACTTCCACCTACAAGACCCGCAACCCAAAGACAGCAGAACACCCAGCGGACCGTCCCTGATGCCGCTGGGTGTCTGAACCATTGGAGATGTCGATGATGATGATAACAAGCCTTCAGCATGAACCGGCCTAGATGCTGGCATGCGGCAAACGCCTCTCCAGGGCTGTCGTTCCAGCTTGTCAGTAGCATTTCCGGTATAGTGCCAGTTCAACTGCAATCGCCTCGTGCGCTATCCGATTGATTGTGGCACGTTTCTGGAGCAACTGCACGGCTTGTACTGTTACAACATCCGCCTTGCTCTCCAAGGCTGTCCCTCAGACCCTCTGGCGCTTCGCGGTCTTGAACCGCTCCCGGCCCTCCATCCCGTTCCACTCCTCCGTGAGGGCGCGGGCGTGCTGCTCCACCACGAAGGAGGCAGCCAAGGCCCATCCATCGTCGCGGTCCAGCGCGTCCCACACGCTGCCAGCCTCGAACAGGAGAGCGTTGAACTCGGCCACAGGGTCGAAGGGCTCAGGGCTGGTCATCATCCCACCAGGCGGCGCCACCACCAGGGGCGCTGTACCACGGGCTAACTCTCCGGGGCAGGCAAGGCCCTGGTCAGGCGCTCTGCCTGCTCTCGCCAGTGGTGGGTCAATTGTCGGGCAGCATCCCAGAAGCCAACCGGCATGAGACGCGGGTCATGTGAACCGCGACAGATAGGGGCTGAGTTCGAGTTCCAATTCGTCCGCCAAACCGGCAGAGTTGGCCAGCCTGAGTGCTACAGTTTCGCGCTACAGGAGAAGGGCTGGAAATGAGCTAAGTAACTGATTTATAACGCAATAGGAGGTTGGCTCGGAATGTCCCACCCCTTCCGCCAATAGTCATTCACAGTCCTGCCCGTAGGGCATAGACCACACCAAATCCCTTGCGGATCAGCGGCATGGCGGCGCATGCCGTGCACCCACATGCACCGCGCAGCACCACGATGGTAGGGTCCGGTGGGGCGAGAGATCAACCGGCTCTCGGCGCGGCGAGTCCAGACGCTGACCGAGCCAGGCCGCCACGCCGATGGCGGCGGCCTCTCCCTCGTCGTGGACGAGGGCGGCGGCAAGCGCTGGGTCTACCTCGACCGCACCGCGTCGTCAGAGAGTACATCTCCGATTACTGGCAGGCTACGAACCCGCTCATCGCCTTGGCGGAATCCGCAAGGTCTGCGGGATCAAGCTTGGCTCCTGTCGTCGTGCCCGGTTGGATTGCGATCTGGTTCGACTCTAGGAACGTCGCGAGCATCGTGCTCTTGATCGCAAAGTTGATATTCTGTGGGAAATCGCCAGAGGCAAGCGCCACCTTGAGCACGTTCAGCTTCGCCGCAACGACCCCCACAGCGTTGCCATAACTGTCTAGGAGTGGGCCACCAGAGTTACCCTGCTGAACAGGAGTAGAGATTTGGTAGTATCGGCTATCATCACCTAAGCCAGATAGGGCGGTTATGTTTCCCAGTGTGAAATTGCCAGAGCTCGCCAGGATGTCCGCATGAGGATACCCAAAAGCAGCGACAGACTCTCCTAGCCTAGTGCCCGTTCTAATCGGCGCAAATCTGCCTCCCTTGGCATCTTCGATTGCGAGGAGAGCAAGATCATTGCTGCTGTCTGTCGCAGCAACTCGCGCATTGTGCGGAGATTTGCTATCGTTCAGTTTCACCACGACGAACTTGCAATCCTTGATCACATGGGCATTCGTGATGAAGTTGCCATTGGTGTCTACGAAAAAGCCTGAACCCGTTGAGATGCCGTTCTCCTCAGCCTTCGGTGCCGCAGGAGGTGCAGGTGCGGGAGGCGCGGTGGCGACGGGAGGCAACGCCGAGGGAACGGGCGCATTCTCGCGTGCTACGGGCTGTGCGGGAACCGGAACCTGCAAGGGAGGTGTCGCGGCGACTCGAGCGGCCGCCTGCGACGCCCCTGGCGGCTCGACCATAGGACGCCCGTTCATCACGGAGCCAAGCGAAGCTGACATCAAGATTGCGATGCGTTCACCGCCGACATTACCCTTTGCGTTGTCCCAGAACAGTGAAAAGCCGAGGACCCCATCTCCGTCTTGGTGGTAGCGAAGATATTCGTCTTTACCGCTTGAGGAAGTGGCTGATATAACAAACCATTCGTCTTTAATGACGCTGTAATTGATTGTGTACCGATTGCGCCGTTTGCGTTCTAACGTGTCTGAATAAACGAGAGCGACGTTGATCGATGGGAAGTAGTTGTATTTGACGATTAGGCGGGCAAGTGAGTCTTCAAACGCAAGGCCACTCTTATTTGTGAGCGGGCGCAAAGACAAGCCCTGAGGCACCCAGATGGGGCGGCCTCGCGACGGATGCTCAAGCAACTTGAAGTCCCACATTGTCATCATCGGTGCCGCGGTTGCGAACAGCCGGTCGTGAGTGGACTTGTTGAGGACTCCGTCCGGCCAGATACCGTTCTGTTCTTGAAACCGCTTGATCGCCTCAAAAGTGCGCAGACCGAGGTTTTCCGTTGGAACGGACGTTTGATGGCCGGTGGCTATTAACAGAACCTGGGCAATAACACGGGATCGAAGGTTGTGCTCTTCGTTGAATACGAATTCTGCCCTGGTGAACTCTGGAGTTCGTACCTGGGCGGTTGCAGCTTGAGCGGCCAACCCGGCAACAAGAGCAAACGCGATGCGACGCATGAAGGGCTGCCCCGAGACACTTGAACGAATGGTTACGGTCAATTCGCAAGCTGTCAAATGAGAAAGCGCCTATCCGGAGGCTTCGTCAATGGCTGTTCACAGTCCAAGGTCATTAGCCGTACTCTCTCGCTGGCATCATGAGGCACGCTGTGCGACCAGGCCCATCAGCATCTTTGTCTCTCTCCGACAGGCAGGAAGCGGTGTTCATCGCGAATGTTACGACAGTGCATCCCTTCGCATGCTCAAGTTTAGCCCCGGCATCAAGGGACTCGCGAAACCCTGCAGCCTCTGGGCGGTGGCAACAGAGGGATGCCTCTGGTTCGTCGAGCGGAACGTCCGCGATGCTGCCGGCTGGCACCAGGGCACCATCAGGTACCACCGCACGAAGGCTCTCACACGCCGCGTGTCGGGTTCGAGGCGCCCGAAGACGGGGCTGGCGGAGAGCAGGCGCCCGAACTGGACCGGATCGGCGATCGCGGTTGCTCCGCTTGGAGCCGCGGACCGCGAACGGACCATGAGGCCGGACGGCGGTCGAAGAACACCCGCGTCGCCGCGACCCCGCCATCCGCCCGAACCGGGCGGCGCGCTGCCGGAGCGGGAGCCGGCTGCCCCGGGGACAGCCGCGGCGGCTGGCGTCCGACCCTGAAGGCCGCGGCACGCATCAGATCAGATCGGATCGGACGAGGCCGAGATCCGCGAGGTCGCGGTCGTTGAACAGGGCGAGTTCGCGCCGCGTGCGACTGCAATCGAGCCATCGCCTGAAGACTGAGAACGCTCCAGCCACGTGATCCTCCTCGGCTGAGGGGATCGACATGCCTCGGGTGCCCGCCCGCGTCTGTGACGGCGATCACGGACGCGGGCGGGCGATCGGCCGGATGAAGGGGCGGGCCGCGAGGTACCGGGCCGGGACCGGGCCTCGGAGCACGGCCGATCACGCTCCCGTCGCCGGAGATCTCCCATGTCGCACGCTGCCCGCATGATCTACGCCCTGGTCTGCTACGCCATCTTCCTCGTGTCCTTCCTCTACGCGGTCGGGTTCCTCGGAGGGGGCTTCGTTCCGAAGACCGTCGACGATGGGCCGGTCGTCGCGCCGTGGCTCGCGGTGGTCGTGGACGTCGCCCTGCTCACCGTCTTCGCGCTCCAGCACAGCGTGATGGCACGCCCGCGCTTCAAGGTGTGGTGGACGCGCATCGTCCCGAAGCCCGTCGAGCGCAGCACCTTCGTCCTCCTGGCGAGCCTCGCCCTGCTCTTGCTGTTCTGGCAGTGGCGTCCGCTCCCGGCGACCGCATGGTCGGTCTCCGATCCGGTCGCGGCGTCCGTCCTCAAGGGACTCTTCTGGCTCGGCTGGTTCGTCGTCCTCGCCAGCACCTTCATGATCAGCCACCTCGACCTCTTCGGGCTCAAGCAGGCCATCCAGGGCTGGCGCCCGACCGCGCCGGGTGAGGCCGCGTTCGCGACGCCCTTCCTCTACAGGCACGTCCGGCACCCGATCTACCTCGGCTTCGTCGTCGCGTTCTGGGCGACGCCGACGATGACGGTCGGCCACCTGCTGTTCGCGGCGGTCGCGACCGCCTACATCCTCGTCGGCATCCAGCTGGAGGAGCGCGACCTCGTCGCCTTCTTCGGCGATCGCTACATTCGCTACCGGCGCGAGGCGGGCATGCTCCTGCCGCGCTTTCGCGGCGCGCGCTGATCGGACGGGCGCCGACGACCCCGCGGAGGTCGGATCCCTACTCGATCACCACGTCGGCGCTGCTCAGGATCGAGGGCGGCAAGGTCACGCCGAGGCGCGCGGCCGCCCTCACGTTGGCGAACAGCTCAAGCTTCGTGACGAGCTGCACCGGCAGGTCACGGGGCTTCTCGCCTCGGAGCAGGCGCCCCGCATAGGCGCCGGCCTGGCGGTGCGTTTGCGTGAAGTCGCCCCCGTAGCTCATCAGCCCGCCGGCCATGGGGAAGTCGCGGGACTGGGTGATCGCGGGAAGGCCGTGGCGGTTGGCGAGCATCGCCAGGCGCGCGCTGCGATAGGCGAAGAAGGGGTCGGAGGTGAAGACGAGACCGGCCGCCCCGAGCCGGCGCGGCGCCGTAAACAGGTCCTCGAACCCGTCCTCGCGGCTGGCCTCCAGCATATGGAGCTGCAGGCCGAGGCTGCCGGCCGCAGCCCGCAGGCCGGCCAGCTGCGAGCCGGCCGTGGGACTGGTCGGGTTGAATGCGATGGCGAGGGCGGCGGCCGTCGGAAACAGCTCCTTCATGAGCTCGAGCCGCTTGTTCGAGACCTCGACACTCAGGCTCGACACGCCCGTGAGATTGCCGCGGGGCCGCGCGAGATCGTCCACCACGCCGAGGACGACCGGATCGCCGCCCATCTCGAAGACGATCGGGATCGTCCCCGTCGCCGCGCGCGCCGCGAGCACCACGGGCGCACCCCCGGGGGCGACCAGGACCGCGATCCCGCTGCCCGCCAGCTCCTTGGCGAGCGCGGGCAGCTGCTCGTAGCGCCCGTCCGCCCAGCGGTAGGCGATCGCGACGTCGCGGCCCTCGACGAACCCGGCGTCGGCGAGCCCCGTGCGAAAGGCCTCGAGCCGGCTGGCAACGCGCTCGGGCGTCTCGGCGCCGAGATACCCGAGCACCGGCAGCGCCGGCGCCTGCGCCCGCACCGCGCGGGCCGTCGCGCCGCCGAGCAGGGCGCCGACCGGCCCGATGAGAAGGTCGCGTCGTCTCATCCGCTCGCTCCTCGCCGAGCGCCGGGCATCACGCCGCGTCCGGCGCTGGCTCGGCCTTGGCGTCCCGTCCGGCCGCCACGGCGAAGATGGCGACCGGCTCGTCGAAGCCCTTCAGGCGCCGCGTCCCGAGCGACACGAGGGGGACGCCGCTCCCGATCGCCTCGGCCGCCGCGCGGTCGACCAGGATCTGGCCATCCTGCGCCGAGGCGCACAGGCGCGAGGCGAGGTTCGTCACCGTGCCGATGGCCGTGTAGTCCAGCCGGCTGTCGGAGCCGATCCGCCCGACCGTGGCGGGTCCCATCGCCAGGCCGATCCCGAAGCCGAGCGCGTGGCCGCCCGCCCGCCAGGCCGCGGTCAGGGCCTGCACCGTCGCCTGCATCTCGATCACCATGCGGGCGGCCCGCAGCGCCGGCTCGGGGCAGGCCACGGGCGCGTTCACCAGGATCATGACGCCGTCGCCGGCGAGGCTCACGAGCGTCGCGCCGTGCCGGTTCACGGTCGCACCAACCGCCGCGTGGTACTCGCCCAGTACGCCCATGATCACGCCGGGCTCGGATCGCGCGGAGAACGGGGTGAAGCCGCGCAGGTCCCCGAAGACCACGACGACCTCGACGCGCTGTCCGTCGAGGACGCCGTCGTCGCCGGCCCGGTCCACGAGCTCGGCGACCTGCGGCGCGAGGAAGCGCTTGAGGCGGCTGATGCGCTCCGAGCGCTCCTGCGAGAGCGCGACCTCGCGCGCCATCTGGTTGAAGCGGGCCGCGAGCCGCCCCAGCTCGTCCCCCCTCGCGATCTCGATGCGGTGGCCGAACTGGCCCGCCCCGATCCGGGCGGCGCCTTCCTCCAGGAGGCGGATCGGCCCGGTCATGCGGCCGGCGAGCCAGTAGGCGAGCGCGGCGGCGAAGCCGGTGCCGGCCAGGAGCAGGCCGAGAAGGCGCCAGAAGGCGGCGTGGATCGGCCCGAACGCCTCGGCGACCGGCTGCTGGACGATCACGCTCCAGTCCGGTCCCTGAACCGGCGCCATGGCGGCCACCACCACGCGCCCCGCCGGGTCCGGCCCGGCGACCGCGCGCCCGTCCTGCGCGAGGATGGCCGCCCGCAGCGCCCGGAGGCTCTCGGCCGTCCGATCCTCGGCGCCGCGCAGGACGAGGCTGATGTCGGGATGCGCGATGAGCCGGCCCGGCCGGTCGAGCACGATGGCTTGTCCCGTCTCGCCGATCCGGATTCCCGCGACGACGTCCAGGATCAGCTTCAGATTGATCTCCGCGACCGCGACGCCCGCCGCGAGGCGATTCCCCGCCACGGCCACGGTCATGTACGGTTCGGAATTGCGGTGATAGGTGACGGGGCCGAACCAAGCCCGCCCGGTCCGGGCCCCCAGGACCGCTGGATCCGCCGACGCGTCGGCGCCGCTCTCGACGCGGTTGAGGCCGATCCGCGACACGGAGAGCCGCTCCTTCGCGGCGCCGTCGATCAGTCTGAAGCTCGTCACGGCGGGGGCGTGGCGCAGGAGACGCATGGCGTCGACGCGCCGCCGCTCGTCGGCGGCCTCCGTCCAGGGCAATTGCACCATCCAGGCGAGCTGGTTTTCGATCCCATCGATGAAGTGCGCGATCCGCGCGGCCGCGGTCCGGGCCTCGGCGCCGAGCAGGTCGTTCAGGCGCGCCCGCTGGTCCCTATAGCCGAACCACGCCTGGCTGCCGCCGGCGGCGAGCAGCGGCACGGCCACGGCCGCGAACAGGACGAGGAAATACTGCCGGAACAGCGAGCCCCGCGGCGGGATCGGGAAGCGGGCCATCGCCGCATCCTTTCCAAGGCATATCGATCCGCTGCACGACTTTAAGTGCAGACACGGCATCTTCTCAAGTCTGCATCGGCCGTGAAGGCGGGCACTCAGAGGGGAGTATCCGGTGCAACTCCGGCGAATTCCGAGCTCATGACCGTCAGCACGCCGTGGTCACGCAGCGAGCCGTCCAGGATCCCGACGGCCCGGATCTCCTCTCCGCGACCTTCGCTCCGCGGAGGACGGGCACTCCGCGGAGAACGGGGATCGCGGCATCACGAGCACCTCGCGAGACGGCCTGACGGGCTCGACGAGAGCGGCTCGACAGCGGAGACCGGCCTACTTCGATTTCGGCGTGCGAAGGAGAGATACCTGCCACGTCAGCATCATGCTCGATACCATCAAGGCGGCGTGAAGCAGGGAGAGGAGAAGCGGTCCATCTTGCATCGACGCGATCCTGCGACGTGGCGGTGCCGGGAAGGTCCGAGTCCTGGCAACAACCGGGCCAACGCCCACGCTCGCGCCGCGTGACCCTCCGTCCTCCGCCGAGCGGTCCTCCGCCGAGCGGTCCTCCGCCGAGCGGTCGCGCCGCACGTCCGAGCCGCCGGGTGGGCCGATGAGATCGGGCCGCGGCGACCGCCTAGAGCATTTTCCGACGAAGTGGATGCCGGTTCGTCGCGGACAATGCGGCAGGATCAAAGATCGAGAGCGGCACCCGATTGCAACGTGACCGGGTGCCGCCCTAGGCCGGGACCGCTTCGGGAAGCCTGAACGCCTTGGCCGAGAGCAGGCGCGTCAAGGTCGCGAGCAGGTCGGTCTGGGTGATGATCCCCACGACGCGCTGTCCCTCGTCCACGACGACCACCGCATGGGTGCGCCCATCGGACAGCGAGGAGGCCAGCGCGACGATCGGCTCGTCCGGCCGGGCCGTCCTGGCCTCGGACATCACCTGCGCGATACCCGCGTCGCGGTGGAGCGTCAGCTCGCGCAGCCCCACCGTGCCCGTCAGCCGTCCATCCTCGTCGACCACCGGCAGCGTCCGGATGTTGTGCGTGAGGAGAAGCTCCCGTGCTCGCTCGGCGCTGCTGCCCGCGTGCAGGGTCACCACGTCGCGCGACATGACCTCGGCGCAGGTGAGGTCGCCCTCCGTGCGCACGAGCGCGTGAAGCTCGACCTGCCGGAGGAGGCGGTCGAGGTCGGCGCGGTCGATGTCCAGCGTCTCGTTGAGCGCGACCAGGGCCGCGTCCACATCCTCCGGCTTGAAGCCGACGCGCAGGGGCGCGGGCAGATCCGCCGTCCCGTGCGTGTTGGCCGGCGCCACGACCGGCACGTGCGGGTAGTTGCGGCCTGAGATCTTGTGGAACGCGATCCCGAGCGCGACCAGGATCACCGAGTTCACGCAGACCGGGAACAGCGGGAACAGGAAGCCCGCCGAGGTGACGGCCGGGCCGCCGATCAGCGCCGTCAGGGCGGCCGCACCCCCGGGTGGGTGAAGGGACCGGGTCACCGACATCGCGGCGATCGCCAGCGAGACGCCGACGCCGATCGCCACCACGGGATCCGGAATGAGGTGGGCGGCCAGCACGCCGACGAAGGCCGAGATCGTGTTGCCCCCGATGACCGGCCAGGGCTGGGCGAGCGGGCTCGCCGGCACGGCGAACAGCAGCACCGCCGAGGCGCCCATGGGCGCGACAATGAGCGGGATGTGCGGCCCTTCCCCGAAGAACCAGCCGCAGATCAGGCCGGTGAGCGTGATGCCCGCGAGCGCCCCCAGGCAGGCGACCAGGCGCTCCCGCAGGGTCGCACCCGCCAGAATCGGCCTGAACAACCGAAATCCGGATGACTTGCCACCCTGTCGTTCCGGACTGACGGTGTCGAACATCCTCGTGCGTCCCTCGCTGGCCCGAACCGCCGCCGAAGGCGCCCGCTCAGCAGGCAGGTGCTCCGATTGGCGGCGCAGGGCTCTGGTATACCAGACCCCCGTTTACGGATCGCCGCCGAAATTGCAACGTGCGTGGGCACGATGCCTGCGAACAAGGCATCCAGGGTTGGGGCGCTGGGCCGGAGGACCATGAAGGACGTCGCCGCCACCGCGCTTCTCACGGTCGCCGCGGTGCCGCCGCTCGGCCCGGCAGCCTCTCGGTCGCGGTTGCGACAGGCCTCGATCGCTCAACGGACTCGACCCCGGCACCGTGACGTTACCCAACAGCCAGGGCTAGGCCTCCAATTCGTAGCTCAGAAAGCCGCCGATCCAGCTGCGATTAACAACTCTGAACTGACCATGAAGCCAGTGAACAAGCTCACGCTCTACGATTCTCTGATGATCGGACTGGAGGGGCCATGGCTGACCCGAGAGTTTGCGCCAGATCACGTCCTTGGCTGATCCCCAGTTGAGCGGGTTGCGGACGGGGCGACCGAGCTTTCTCATTAATGCTTGGCGTACTAACTGCAGGATATCGATCCAAGCGGGTTCCATGTCCTCCAGCACCAGGAGAGCCCTGCCGCAGGGCTTCAGGATGCGGTGTATTTCTGCGATGCATTGCCCTGGGTTGGATGCATGATTGAGGCTCCAAAACGCCAAGGCCGCATCGAAACTCTGAGACGGAAAGGGTAAGTTTTCGCCGGTACCGAGCACGAAATTGAATTCTGTCCTGTGAGGGGAGAGCCGCCTGCGGATCGCTGCCCAGCGCTCTGTCGTCCAACTCAGACTTGGGTCGATGACAATGTACTCAGTATCCGGATCCATATATGCTCCGGCGAGACCAGCTCCTCCCCCTATATCAAGAACTAGTCCTTTTATATTGGTGAGTATGTGGGCGTAGGGCTGATAATCGCGATTCAGCGCCTCGACAGCTGTATCCTGATCTATGGCGAGAGTGGCGTACCATCCCTCCATCTCGACCTGACGCGTTTGCCATGACCCTGGCATGAGCGGTTCCTCTCCAGTAGGCTTGCGCGACGTACATCCCTGACTGTGAGTGGGAGCGCCCCGTTTTCGTGACGGTCAGGAGACTTGGCTGACCAGGGCGTCGGTTGGGGTCTCTGGGCCGTGCTCCTGTTCGTAGACGATGGGAGAGCGGTCGCCCAGGGCGCAGGAGCAGGCACCGACCGCGTCGAGCCGCGCTGAGCACGTGGTCGATCCGCGGGCTGCGGAGGACTTGCTGTCCGCCCCACGGGATCGATCGCGTGCGCACGATCGTCCCGTCCATCACCGCTGGGGTTCCCGCAAGCGCGGAAGGAACCAGGCGAGCAGGCCGATGGCCGGCAGGAAGGAGCAGATCTGGTAGACGGTCGCGATGCCGTACCGGTCCGCGAGCGCACCCAGGATGGCGGCGGCGAGCCCGGCCAGCCCGAAGGTCAAGCCGTAGAAGAAGCCGCCGACCAGCCCGATCCGGCCCGGCATGAGTTCCATGGCATAGATCAAGATGGCCGCGAACGCGCTCGACATGATCAGGTTGATGACGATCGTCAGGGCGCCCGTCCAGAAGAGACTTGCGTAGGGAAGCACCAGCGTGAACGGCAGTGCACCGAGGATCGAGAACCAGAGGATGCGATTGCGGCCGATCCGGTCACCCAGGATGCCGCCCGCGAGCGCACCGACGGCCGACGATGCGAGGAACAGGAACAGCATCACCTGCGATTGCTGGATCGAGATGCCGAACTTGCCCATCAGGTAGAACGTGTAGAACGACGAGAAGCTCTGGGCGTAGGCGTTCTTCGAGAACAGGAGAATGATGAGGATCATGAATGGCACGACGACCGCGGCGAGGGGGCGGTCCGCGACCTGATCGGCTG
The DNA here is from genome assembly GCF_029714205.1 of Methylobacterium sp. CB376. NCBI lineage: Bacteria > Pseudomonadati > Pseudomonadota > Alphaproteobacteria > Hyphomicrobiales > Methylobacteriaceae > Methylobacterium > Methylobacterium sp. CB376. The sequence goes on from NZ_CP121648.1 coordinate 7,040,049, forward strand.
TCCCGTGTGCGGCCTGCGCCGCCCGCGGGCGCGAGGGGGCAATCCGGGCGGAGCGTCCGGCGATCCAGAGCATCAGTCCCATGGCCAACAGGGCGGCGATCGCGAACCAACCGAGGCTGTGCTGGCCGAGCGGCACGATGATGAACGCCGCGAGCAGGGGGCCGAGGGCGCCGCCGGTCTGACCGCCGACCTGGAAGATGCCCTGCGCCAAGCCTTGTCGTCCGCCCGACGCGTTGCGCGCCATGCGCGTCGCCTCGGGATGGAAGATCGAGGAGCCGAGACCCACGCACGCGGAAGCGAGCAGCAGGAGGCCGTAGCTGCCCGCGAAGGCCAAGCCGAGCAGGCCCACCAGGCTGAACCCCATGCCGACGATCATCGAGTGCGGCATCGGGTGCTTGTCGGTGTAGAAGCCAACGGCCGGCTGGAGAAGCGAGGCTGCGGTCTGGAACGTGAGGGTGATGAGCCCGATCTGGATGTAATCGAGCTGATATGAATCCTTGATGATGGGATAGATCGCTGGAATCAGCGACTGGATCATATCGTTGAGCAGGTGGGTCACGCTGAGAGCAATCAGGACGGAGAGAGTGGCCTGTCGGGGCAGGTTGACTGTCGCGACCGCGCTCATCGGGCGTTTGCTCCACGCGCTGCGCCTCTGCGCGGGTCCCGCTCCGCGGGGAGCGCGGGGTGAACGACGACGACCTGCCGCATGCCGAAATTCTTCCCTGGTTCCGCTCGATCGGCGATTCCGGCCCCGGACTTACGTCCGCGCGCGCCTGTTGCGAACGTCGAGAGGCGCCGCACCCGCGACCTTTGCCGTCTTTCCAAGGACATGATCCTGCCGCGGCGGGCAAGAGGGGGCAATCGCTGGCTGCGGAAGTGCGCTGTCGAGCGGCGAGCCGGCGTTCCGGCGGCCTTGGTCGAAGGTCGGCGCCGAGCGGACGCCGGACACCCCACCGGCCCGTTGAATGCGCCGTCTCATCCCCATCCGCTCGATCCCTTCGGGACGGCGGATGGGGGCTTCGCTCAAGCGCCGCGCGGGCTCATGATCCGCCCGATCCCTTCGGGACGGCGGATGGGGGCTTCGCTCAAGCGCCGCGCGGGCTCATGATCCGCTCGATCCCTTCGGGATGGCGGATGGGGGCTTCGCTCAAGCGCCGCGCGGGCGCGTGATCCGGAATCCGCTTTGATCAACCGCATTCCGGATCACACATGAGAGGATGCCGTTGGAATCGAACGCCGCGGCGGCAGCGATCCGTGGCCGTGGATCCTTCGCGAGCGAAAGCAGGCCATGGAAGTGAAGTGGATCGAGGATTTCCTGAGCCTCGCCGAAACGCGGAGCTTCTCGCGCTCCGCGGAGGAGCGGCACGTGACCCAATCGGCCTTCAGCCGACGCATCCGCTCCCTCGAAGTCTGGCTCGGCACGGTGCTCCTCGACCGCTCGACCTACCCGATCACGCTCACCGCCGACGGGCGCCAGTTCCTGGAGACGGCCGAGGAGGTGGTGCGCCTCCTGACTCTGAGCCGGGCCGAGTTCCGCACCCGCAGCGAGCGCTCCAGCCTCCCGGTGGTCACGATCACCGCGCTGCACTCGCTCTGCCTGTCCTTCCTGCCGGGCTGGCTCGGCGCGATCCGGGCCGCGGTCGGGCCGGTGGGCAGCCGGGTCCTGCCGGAGAACTTCAACATCTGCGTCCAGGCGCTGGTCGAGGGCGGCTACGACCTCCTGCTGACCTACCACCATCCGGGCATCCCGATCCCGCTCGACCCCACGCGCTATCCCTACCGGACGGTGGGACACGACAGCCTCGCGGCCGTCGCCGCGCCGGACGCTCTGATTCCCGACGGGGAAGGGCGGCTGCCCCTGCTGCAATATTCCCGCGGCTCCTTCCTCGGGCGCCTCGCCACGATCGCGCAGGCGCGGGAAGGCGCACCCCCGACCTATCCGGTCCACACCAACGAGAACTCCATGGCCGAGGCCCTGCGCTCGATGGCGCTCGCGGGCCACGGCGTCGCATGGCTGCCCCGCAGCCTCGTCGCCGCGGAGATCGCGTCCGGGGCGCTCGGGCTGGTCAGCCCCGAGATGCCGATGGAGATCCGGCTCTACCGCAGCGGCGAGCGCGCCCGGCCCTTCCTCAATGCCGTCTGGGAGGCGGCGGGGATGCTCGCGACAAACTATTCCGAACCGGAATAACCCTGGTCCTCCTTAGCATTGGCGCCGGCGCGCGTCCGGGATTATCCCGCCGCTCACGGTGAATGCAGTCGTCGCGGCGATCTTCCGCCCACGCGACGCGGGCTTCCACCGCCATCCCCCGAAGACCCGCGCGCTGCTCCGCCCAGGGGCCGCCGCGGCGTCCTGCCCGTCCGCTTGCAACGGCGCGCTGGAAACGCTTCCGCGCGCGAGGAGAGAGCTGTGTCCAGAGCCACGACCCGCACCGAGCACGACCTTCTCGGCGACCGCGAGGTGCCGGAGGCGGCCTATTACGGCATCCACACGCTCCGCGCCGTCGAGAACTTCGCGATCACCGGCACGACGCTGGCGAGCTGCCCGGACCTGATCCGCGCGCTGGCCGCGATCAAGCAGGCAGCGGCGCTCGCCAACCAGGAGCTCGGCCTTCTCGACCGCGCGCGCTGCGAGGCGATCGTCACGGCCTGCGAGGAGATCCGCGGCGGGGCGCTCCACGACCAGTTCGTGGTCGACCTGATCCAAGGCGGCGCCGGCACCTCGACCAACATGAACGCCAACGAGGTGATCGCCAACCGGGCGCTGGAACTCCTCGGCCACGCGCGCGGCGCCTATGGGCAGTTGCACCCGAACGAGCACGTCAACATGGGCCAGAGCACCAACGACGTGTACCCGACCGCCCTGAAGATCGCCGCGGCCGGGTCGATCCGGCGCCTCGTGGCCGCCATGGCGTCCCTGCGCGGCAGCTTCGAGGCGAAGGCGACGGAGTTCGCCGACATCCTCAAGATGGGCCGCACGCAGCTCCAGGACGCGGTGCCGATGACGCTCGGCCAGGAATTCGGCACCTACGCGCGGATGCTCGGCGAGGACGAGGCGCGGCTCGGCGAGGCCGAACTCCTGATCCACGAGATCAACATGGGCGCGACCGCCATCGGCACCGGCATTACCGCGCATCCGGCCTACGCGGCTTTGGTGCGCGACCGCCTCGCGGAGATCACCGGCATCCCGCTCGTCACGGCCGAGGATCTCGTCGAGGCGACCCAGGATTGCGGCGCCTTCGTGCAGCTCTCGGGCGTGCTGAAGCGGGTCGCCGTCAAGCTCTCGAAGACCTGCAACGACCTGCGCCTGCTCTCCTCGGGGCCGCGGGCGGGCTTCAACGAGATCAACCTGCCGGCGCGCCAAGCCGGCTCCTCGATCATGCCGGGCAAGGTCAACCCGGTGATCCCGGAGGTGGTCAACCAAGTCGCCTTCGAGGTGATCGGCAACGACGTCACGATCTCCTTCGCGGCCGAGGCCGGCCAGCTCCAGCTCAACGCCTTCGAGCCGGTGATCGCCTACAGCCTGTTCCGCAGCCTCGCGCATCTCGAAGCGGCCTGCCGGGCCCTCGACGCGAACTGCGTGCGCGGCATCACGGCCAACCGCGAGCGCTTGCGGCTGAGCGTCGAGCACTCGATCGGCATCGTCACCGCGCTCAACCCCTATATCGGCTACCGCAACGCCACCGCGGTGGCCATGGAGGCGCACGCCACCGGCCGCGGCGTCTACGAACTGGTCCTGGAGAAGGGCCTGATGGCGAAGGACCAGCTCGACGCGGTGCTCCAGCCCGGGCGGCTGACCCGCCCGCAGGCCGCGATCGCTTCCTGATCCAGGGTTCGCCCCATCCGAGGTCCGGGATCCCGCGCCACCGCGCCAGTGGAGGGATCCCGCACGCCGATGCGCGGGCCGATGCCCGCGCGTCCTCCACGCACCATCCAAGGCAATACCCAAGGGAGGATACCCCGATGACTCAGGTCGATGCGGCTCCGAGATCCGGCCGCCTCACGCTCTATACCGGCATCGGGCTCGTGCTCGGCATCGCGGTCGGCGCGGTGCTGCACGGGCACGCGACGTCGCCGGACGAGGCCAAGGCGCTCGCCGCGCACTTCACCCTCGTGACCGACATCTTCCTGCGCCTGATCAAGATGATCATCGCGCCGCTCGTCTTCGCCACGATCGTCGCCGGCATCGCGAGCTTCGGCGACACCCGCTCAGTCGGCCGCGTCGCCGGCCTCGCCATGGGCTGGTTCCTGACCGCCTCGCTGGTCTCGCTCACGCTCGGTCTGATCGCCGCCAACCTGTTCCAGCCGGGCGCGGGCCTCGCCCTTCCGCTGCCGGATGCGGGGGCACAGACCGGCCTGAAGGCCGCCTCGCTCAACCTGCGCGACTTTCTCACCCACGTTTTCCCGACGAGCATCGTCTCGGCGATGGCGGGCAACGAGGTGCTGCAGATCCTGGTCTTCTCGATCTTCTTCGGCTTCGGCCTCAGCGCCATCGACCGGCGCTACGCGGACCCGATGGTGCATCTCCTCGAAGGGCTCGCGCGGGTGATGTTCAAGGTCACCGACGCGGTGATGCGGCTCGCGCCGCTGGCGGTGTTCGCGGCGATGGCGGCGGTGGTCACCGTCCAGGGTCTCGGCGTGCTCCTGGATTACGGCAAGTTCATCGTGAGCTTCTACGTCGGGCTCGCGGTCCTCTGGGCGCTCCTGATCGGGGCCGGCTGGCTGGTGCTCGGCCGCGCCACGCTGCACCTGCTGCGCCTGCTGCGCGCGCCGATGATCGTCGCGTTCTCGACGGCGAGCAGCGAGGCCGCCTTTCCGCGCACCATCGAGGTCCTGGCCCGGTTCGGCGTGCGTCCCCGCGTCACCGGCTTCGTGCTGCCGCTCGGCTACTCGTTCAACCTCGACGGCTCGATGATGTATCAGGCGCTCGCCGCTCTGTTCATCGCCCAGGCCTTCGGCATCCCGCTGGGCTTCACCGAGCAGGTCATGATGCTCCTCGTCATGATGGTGACGAGCAAGGGCATCGCCGGGGTGCCGCGCGCCTCGCTGGTGGTGGTGGCCGCCACCGTGCCGATGTTCGGCCTGCCGTCCGCCGGCATCCTGCTGATCATGGGCATCGACCAGATCCTCGACATGGGGCGCACTGTCACGAACGTCCTCGGCAACGGGCTTGCCACCGCCGCGGTCGCCAAGTGGCAAGGCGAGCTCGAGGAGACCGCGTCCCCGGAGGGACGGGGTCGGACGTCGGATCGCGCCGTGGCCGAAGCGCTCGTGACCGAGGCAGCCTGACCCTGAGCTCGAACCGGCAAGGCCGGACAGGCTGACCCGGCTCGGTCGTCGGCCCGCCATGCGGGAGGATGACCGAGCCCGACCCCGGGCGGGCCCGACCCCGAGCGGGCCTTCCCGGATCGAGCCGCCGGCGTCCGCTCTCCGATGTGAAGCGGTCGCCGGCGAGCAGCTTCGCGACGGCGACGCGCGTGGCGCGTGGGACGGCGCTCAGGGCGCGGAGCCAGGCGCCTTGCGCAGCCCGGACGGAACTCACTCTCAGGGCAGGCCGTTTGCACTGATCACCCTCATGCCTTCGGTCGAGTGCAGATGGCTCGCTCTGCAAGAACGCTTTATGGGGCTGGGGCTGCGTTTGCTGCCGGAGTGATCGCAACCCTCGCCGTGGTCAACCTCTCAGGGGGCGGGCAACCGAGCGCGTCGCAGCGTGTGCAGCCCGCTGCTCGGCCGGGCCCGCGGGGCGTGGAAGGCCGTGCCTGGTCCGATCCCGTTCGGTCTCACGGCCCCGCTGCCTCAGCACCTCGCGAAACCCGTCCGCCCCTGACTTTCACGCTCGAGGATTCCGGTCACCAGAGCGGACCCGGGCCGTCGCGGGCGGCCGGTGCCGACGCGCAGGACGAGACGCCGCCAGCCGTTGCGCAGGCCGGCGGGCCAGAGGGTAGGGCGGCCCCTCACAGCAACACCGCGCGGCTGAGAGCGCCTGAGCCGCGCTCCGAGGTTGCGAGCAGCAACGCGCCGCGGGTCCAGCAAGCCCATGCCGAGAAATCCCGGGGCAAGCCCGTCATCGCACCTCAGGCGGCGAGGGAACGGCCCGCGACAGCGAGCGGAGCTGCGCCTGCGGATCCGAGACCGCGGATCCCGGCCGAGCAGGCCGAGACCGGGGCGAGGCGGCTCGTTGCGACGGACCGGGAACCGCGCCACCGAGAGGCTCGGCTGCCTCTGAACACGACGGGGGACAGGCACAGCCTTGCCGCAGTCAGAGAGGCGCGCCGCATCGTCCCGGTTCGCGTCACCAAGCATGCCGATGCGCAGCTGGATGACGATCCAACCCCGTCGCAGCGACCTCGGCGTCGAGCTCAGAACGAGGCTCCCGAACCGAAGCGGCACTACTCGGCGGCGGAGACGGGTGGCGTGATGGGGTGGCTCATGGGACCGGCCGAGCGCTTCTGACGCGTGAGCGCAGCGCGCGAGCTGATCTCCGTGGTCAAGGAAGCCTCGGCGGCGAGCTCGGTGCCGGTGAGACGCCCCGGAACCCGCCGGATCAGGGCTCGAAGCTCCCAGCCGGAGGACATCGATGCTGAAGGGGATCAAGCGCGTGTGGCCCGCCGCGGCCATCATCAGCGTGCTCTCGATCGAGGCGCATGCATTGAGTCCCTCCGAGATGAGGGAGCGCACCGCCTTCATCGCTGAGCGGTACCTTCAAATCTGGTCGTCGAACCAAGCCGGCCCGGTCGCAGGGGTGCCCTACATGTACGGTCCGACCGTCATGTTTTACGGGCAGCGTTACACGCAGTCTCAGCTCATGGCAGAGAAGCGGCGCGCGATCCAGCAGTGGCCTGTTCGCCAGTACGTGCATCGTCCCGGGACGATGCGGGTGATCTGCAATGCGCCGGCACGCAAGTGCGCAGCGCGCTCGACGATCGATTTCGAGATCAGCAATCCGAGCCGCGGCACGCGCAAGGCAGGTTCGGCCAGGTTCGACCTCGGCGTCAGTTTCGCCGAGCCCCATCCTCGCATCCTGTACGAGGGCGGCAGCCTGAACAAACGGCGGCCCGGCGGAAGCTCATGATCCGATCTCGGTCGGAGCGTCCGAGTGCGCACGATGGATCACGCATCCTTGCGCTCCGTCCGCGCCACCGAGGCAGGTTGGATGCCATGGCCGCCTCCGAACCGGCAGTCGGATCCGTGCACGCGAACCCGTGACCCGAAGCGGCCCCCGGCAGCGGGTGGAGGGAACGTCCGGTTTCAAGGGCCGTCCGGACGTTCGGTGTCGACGCGGTCCCCCGACATCCGCCGCCGCGCTGTGCTCGCACGTCAGCGGACGCAGCTGCCCTGGCCGCGAGGAATCGGTCGTGTCCTGGACGTGCGGGGCGAGCGGCGAACCCGACCCCGGCGTATGAATCGCTGGCACGGGAACGTTTCGGCTTGGGCGCCATCGAATGTCGGCTTGGGCGCCATCGAATGCCCACCCGCGGAAGCTGGCAGTCACGCCATGATCGAGCCTCCCCTTCAGCTCTCGGCCGACGAGGCAACGCTCCTCGAACGCGCGCGCCGACACGACCCCGCCGCCATCCGGCTGATCATCCAGCAGCAGAACCGGCGCCTGTACCGGATGGCGCGCAGCATCGTCCGCGACGACAGCGAGGCCGAGGACGTCCTGCAGGAGGCGTATGCGCGCGCCTTCACCCACCTGAGCAGCTTCCGCGGCGACGCGCGCCTCGGCACTTGGTTGGCCCGCATCGTCATCAACGAGGCGCTCGGCCGGTTGCGGCACCGCCGCCCGACGCTGGATCTGAGTGCCGTCGCGGCGCCCACGACGGGCGCCCAGATCATTCCGTTCCCGGACGTCGGCGGTCAACTCGACCCGGAAGCTCTCATGGCGCAGCGGCAGATCCGCACCCTGCTTGAGCTCGCCATCGACCGGCTTCCCGACGCGTTCCGCACGGTGCTGATCGCACGCTTGGTGGAAGGCCTGAGCACCGAGGATACCGCGGAGTTGCTCGGCCTCAGGCCGGAGACGGTCAGGACCCGCCTGCACCGCGCACGGCTGCTGCTGAAACGCGATCTGGAGGAGCAGATAGGGCCCGTCCTGGCGGACGCGTTTCCGTTCGCGGGCGTCCGCTGCGCGCGTTTGACCGACGCGGTGCTGGAGCGGCTCGGCCTCACGTGAAGTGCGGGAACCTTTCCACGCGCTCCGCATCCAAGTGCGCTCAGGAGGGCAATTCCTGAGCCCAGCCATGGAGGGACGCGATGCTCATCAGAGGAAGTGCAGCTCTGGCCGCCCTGGCCCTCGGCACGGTCGTGGTTGCTGCGCAAGGCACGCCGCCGAACGACGCCCAGATCGCCCACATCGCCTACACGGCAGGACAGATCGACATCAAGGCTGCCGAACTCGCCCTGCAGAAGTCCAAGAACAAGGAGGTGCGCGCCTTTGCGGAGGACATGGTGCGTGACCACAAAGCCGTGAACGAGAAGGCGCTCGGGCTGGTCAAAAAGCTCAACGTTACACCGCAGGACAATGACACCAGCCGGGCCCTGATGAAGCAGGCCGATGAAAAAGAGGCCTCGCTGAAGAAGCTCGCCGGCACCGAGTTTGACAAGGCGTATGCAGAAAACGAGGTGGCTTACCACAAAACTGTCAATGGCGCGCTTGAGGGCACACTCATACCTGCCGCGAGCAATCCCGACTTGAAAGATCTGCTGCGTACAGGGCTGAAGATCTTTCAAGGGCACGAGCAGCATGCCGAGCATGTCGTTCAGGCGCTGAAATGAACTGGTGGGCCATGAGGCTTAAGATTCGGCTCGCGTGGCTTGTGGGTTTGGCGACCTGCCCGTTGTCCTCGGCCGTAGCGGAGACGATCAGGATCCGCGTTGAGGACCTTGCTTTCGTGCCGGCGCAGGTTTCTGCCCGCGTGGGCGACACCGTCGAGTGGGTCAGCCGCGACTTCGTTGCGCACACGGCAACGGCACGCGACGAGACATGGGATGTGGCCATTCCGCCCGAGGGAACTGGCCACATCGTTCTCATCCGAGCTGGAGAGATCGAGTACTATTGTCGCTACCATCCGGCCATGCGCGGGCGGATGTCCATCCACTCGGCACCCTGAGCAAAATTCGACGCTGCGGCATCGGAATCAGCGAGTCATGTCTTCACGCGAGATGTCCTCGCTCCGGCAAGATGGTCGAACCGTCATGAACGATTCCACGAGCGCTCGGACCCGGATCCGTCCGGGTCCGTATGTCGGATGCGTTCCAATCAAACCGCCGGCGGCGATCACCGGCATCGGCTGCTGAGCGCGCTCGCCGGCGAATGTACGCCTGCGTGCCATCCGCGCCCGGCACAGGTGCGGAAATTCGGAACCCGCTCAGGAGCAGCAGGTTTTGTGCCATCGGGCTGGCTAAGCGGTTGTGCGCGCCACTTCTGCCGCGCTCGTCGGGAGCTCCCGGCCAGAATCGGGGTGATGAGCGCGTGATCAGCCGCCGTCGCGTGGGGGGGGGACGATGCCAGCAGAGCGTGGGCGAGACTTGGAGGACCTGAACGATCAGGCCCCGACCGGACGGCGCACCCGCGACAGTGCTGCTGACATCTGGGGGGAGCGCACCCCCTTCCACGGGCAGCACGCGTGGCCCGTGCGCGTCGACGAACACCTCGTCGCTGAACCCGGCAAGTGGGTGCAATCTGCCTGTGTTCTCTGCTCCAACGGGTGCGGCCTCGACATCGCCGTCAAGGATGGACGCATCGTCGGTGTGCGCGGGCGTGCCGCCGACGAGGTCAACCGCGGTCGGCTCGGTCCCAAGGGCCTGAACGCCTGGCGCGCCAATGCAAGTGCGGACCGGCTGACGACGCCGCTGATCCGCCGAGGCAGCCGCCTCGTCGAGGCGAGCTGGGACGAGGCGATGGGCCTCGTGGTCGAGCGCTCCAAGGAGATCATCGCGCGCTACACCGGCAGCGCGATCGGATTCTACACCTCGGGCCAGCTCATGCTCGAGGAGTACTACACGCTGGGGGTGATCGGCAAAGCCGGACTCGGCACGCCGCACATGGACGGCAACACCCGCCTGTGCACCGCCACCGCGGCCGCCTCACTGAAGGAGACTTTCGGCTCGGACGGACAGCCCGGCTCCTACTTCGACATCGACGAGACCGCCTGCATCCTGCACGTCGGCCACAACATGGCCGAGACCGACACTGTGCTCTGGATGCGGATCCTGGACCGCCGACGCGGACCCGAGCCGCCCCGGCTCGTCGCGATCGACCCGCGGGACACCCCCACGACGCGCGAGGCCGACCTCCATCTCAAGCCGAAGCCGGGCAGCAACGTGCCCGTGCTCAACGGCCTGCTTCACCTCATCATCGCCAACGGCCACATCGACGGCGCGTACATCGCACGGCACACGGTCGGCTTCGAACAGCTTCGGCACACCGTCGAGGCCTACACACCCGAGCGGGTCCAACAGCTCTCGGGCGTACCGGCAGGCGACCTCGTCGCGGCTGCGCGCATCCTCGGCGAAGCCGAGACGCTGGTCTCGACCGTGCTGCAGGGCGTCTACCAATCCATGCAGGCCACCGCCGCGGCCTGTCAGGTCAACAACCTCAACCTGATCCGCGGCCTGGTCGGCAAACCCGGCTGCGGCATCCTGCAGATGAACGGTCAGCCCACCGCTCAGAACACGCGCGAGACCGGTGCTGACGGCGACCTGCCGGGCTTCCGCAACTGGGACAATCCCGAGCATATCGCGGAGCTCGCCCGCCTCTGGAACGTCGATCCCGGAATCATCCCGCACTGGGCACCGCCCACGCACGCGCTGCAGATCTTCCGCTACGCCGAGCAGCTCTCGATCCGGATGCTCTGGATCCAGGCCACGAATCCGGCGGTGACGCTGCCGGACCTGGCGCGCATCCGGTCCATCCTGTCCAACCCGGACCTGTTCGTGGTCGTCAACGAGATCTTCCCCACGGAGACCACCGAACTCGCCGACGTGGTTCTGCCCGCGGCCGCCTGGGGCGAGAAGACCGGGACCTTCACCAACGTGGACCGCACGGTGCACATCGCCCACAAGGCCATCGACCCGCCGGGCGAGGCGCGGTCCGACCTCGACATCTTCCTCGATTACGCCCGGCGCATGCGGCTGCGCGACAAGGATGGTGCGCCGCTGATCAAGTGGAGCGACCCTGAGGGCGCGTTCGAGGCGTGGAAGGCCTGCTCCCGAGGTCGTCCGTGCGACTACACGGGCCTCTCCTACGCCAAGCTGACCGGTGGTTCCGGAATACCCTGGCCGTGCAACGAGCGGTTCCCGGACGGGAAACACCGGATCTACGAGGACGGGGTGTTCCCCACCTCGCCCGAGGTCTGCGAGAGCTTCGGGCACGACCTCATCACCGGAGCGGTCGTCACGCCGGAGGAGTACAAGGCGCGCAACCCGGGCGGGCGCGCCCTCCTCAAACCGGCCGAGTACCAGCCGCCGCACGAGGAGCCGGACGAGGCCTATCCGTACTGGCTGAGCACGGGTCGTCTCGTCCACCACTTCCATACCCGCACCAAGACGGGTCGCGCACCGGAACTCGCGACCGCGGCCCCGGACGCCTTCGTGCAGGTGAGCTCACGCGACGCGGCCGCTCTCGGGATCGGCGAGGGCGACTGGGTTCGGATCACGTCGCGTCGCGGCCAGATCGAGGTGACCGCCCGGGTCGGCGGGATAGAGCCGGGACGCGTCTTCGTGCCGTTCCACTACGGCTACTGGGACGAGCCGGGCCGAGCGCGGGCCGCCAACGAGCTCACGATCTTCGAGTGGGACACGGTCTCCAAGCAGCCGCACTACAAGTATGCGGCCGTGGCACTCACGCGGGTGGCACAGCCCAGCAGCGAGCAGCCGGACACGGAGGTCTCGAAGGCTCCCGGACTGCTCGCGCGCGCCAAGCACGCCGTCCAGGCTGTGGGCGCCGTCGTGGCGCCTGAGCGGCAGCACGTGCAGGAATACCTGGGCCTGCTGGAGGGCAGCGAGCGGGCGCTGGCGCGGGCCCTGGCGCAGGTTGCCGAAGCCCATCGGGCAGAACCCGACATCTTCAACGAGTGCCACATGCTGGCGGACTGGTCACGGCGGGAGCTCGAGGCCCTGCGCGGGCTGATCGCCCGCTACGGCGAGGCGCGCGAGACGGAGCCGGACCGGCTGGGCGACGCTGTCCAGCCGCCGCTCAAGCGAACCGGTCTCGGGCTGGTTCGCGACCTGCACGATTGCTGGCTGTTGGCGAATGAGACGCACGCATCCCTGGTGGTGCTCGATCAGGCGGCGAAGGGGCTGCGGGATGAGGAGATGCGGCGCCTCGTGGAGCGGGTGGATGGACAGAACAATCGGCAGCGCTCGTGGCTGCTGACCCGCATCAAGCAGGCGGCGCCTCAGGCCCTGGTTGTGCCCTCGTGAGCGACGCGCGGTTGCACGGGGCAGGAACTCCCTAGTCCGGCAGACCAGCCTTGCGGAGCCCGTCCGCGAGGTAATCGCCTTGGTGCACGGCCTCCGGACGCGCCGACCGGCTCTCCTCGCGCCAGCGACCGATCGTATAGCCCGGTCGGAGGGCCAGGAGCTGCGCAATCGACCTTCGCGCCTCGTCGGTCCGGCCAGTCTCCGCGTAGGCGGAGGCGAGATGGAGGTAGATGAGGACCGGCTGGGGCGAGGGCGCCACCAACGACCGCGAACACCAGGTGATCGCCGCCGCATGCATCGTCCGACGCTCGGCCGCCTCGCACAGCGTCGCCGCCCAGAGGCTCAGCAGAGGGTCGTGCGGGCTCAGCCGGACCGCGCGTTCCGCGAGCGCGTAGGCCTTGTCCGCTTGGCCGAGCTGGAGCACGGCATTCGCCATCGATCCGTAGGCCGGGGCCAGGTTGGCGTTGCGGGCGATCGCCGCCTGATGGGCCGCGATGGCCTCCTCGTACTGCCGGCGTCCCCTCAGGATCTCGCCCTTCACGCAATAGGCCATCGCCTCGTTCGGCCGCGCGGCGAGCGCCCCGTCGATCAGGCGCTCGGCCCGCGCAAGGTCGTCGGACGCCGCGGAGGACCAGCCGAAATTCGCCGCGAGCGCGAGGGTGCGGGCCAGTCCGACGCGCGCCCGCACGCTCTCGCCGTCGCGCGCGAGCGCCTGCTCGAAGGCCTCCCGGGCCCGCAGCAGGCTCTCCCGCGACAGCGGCCGGTTGAGAACCGACCAGCCTTGGGCCGCCAGGTCGGCGGCGTCGGGAGCGCTCGGCCGCTCCCGCTCGAACTGGCGCAGCTCGGCCTCGGTCAGCTCGATGCTCAGGGCCCGCGCGAGCTGAGCGACGATCTCCTCCTCGGTCTCGGCGATCGAGGACGCCTCGCTCACGAACCGGTCCGCCCAGACCTCCGCGCCCGTCTCGGTGTCGGTCAGGCGCGCGTTGATCCGGACGCGGGCGCCGACGTGGTGGAGGCTGCCGTGCAGCACGTAGCGCACGCGCAGATTCCGTCCGAGGTCGCGCCGGTCGGCGTGCCTGTCCCGCCACGCCAGGGCGGTGCTGGGCGCGATGACGAAGCTGCCATCGATGCGGGACAGGTCCGAGGTGAGGTCCGACGCGATGCTCTCCGCGAGCAGGTCGAACGCCTCTCCCCCGTCGCGGTTCGTGAAGGGGAGGACCACGATCGAGAGCCGAGGGGCCGGGCCGCGGCGCCGCGCGGGGGCGGGCTCCTCGAGCGCCGCGAGGGTCGCGTCCGCTCCGATCGGCGCAACGGTCTCGGGGACCGGCGCGACCGGGCGCGCAGGCGCGAGGAGGCGGGCGACCGCGACGCATCCCACCGCGGCCAGCAGCGCGCCGGCCAGCCAGAGGGCCCTGCCGCGCGGGAGGACCGCGCGCGGTTCGGCCGGCTCGGCCTGGCTCGGGAGCTGCGTGATCGCTTCGGGCCGGATCACGAACACGAAGACGGGCCGGTCGATGTTCTTCAGCGACTGGTCGCCCCATTCCTCGACGGGGTAGGACAGCCGCCCGCGCACCTGCTCGTACGCGGCCCGCGACAGGGCGATCCCGCCCGCCGGTGCGATCGCCTCCAGCCGGGCAGCGATGTTCACGCTGTCGCCGTAGATGTCGCCGTCGCGCTCGACGACGAGCTCCCCCACGTTGATGCCGATGCGCAGGGCGATCCGGCGCGTCTCCGGCACGTCCCCGTTCCAGGTCCCGATGCCGTGCTGGATCTCGACGGCGCAACGGACGGCCTCCACCACGCTGGTGAACTCGGTCAGAATGCCGTCGCCGGTGGATTTCACCACCCGGCCGCCGTGGCGCTTGATCTCCGGATCGATGAGGTCGCGGCGGAGGGACCGCAGGCGGGCGAGCGTCCACTCCTCGTTGGCGCCCATGAACCGGCTGTAATCGACCATGTCCGCGGACAGGACGGCTGCCAAGCGTCGCTCCGCATGGGAGGCCCCATACCGCTGAGCCTTGAGCATGCCCGCCTCCGTTGCTGCGCAACGTCGTCCGAGAAAGCCATATAGTCCTCAACCAAGCAATTCGCTTCTCATTTCTCGCATCGTGAGCGGAGTCTATTCGAAAGACTGCCTTGCGCACTCTGATTGCGTTCGGTTCGATTGCCCTCTGAGGGGTGACGCGGGGGTGGGCGCCGCAATAGGCCGTGTTCTCCGGCGCTCGTGAGAGGACCGGCTCCGGACCGGGGCACGCCGCCGCGGCCGGAAGGGGCTGTCGCGGGACGAGGCCGCCGCGGGCGGGCTCGGTGAGCATCGGCGTCCCGGCCGCGGCCGGCGCAACGACGGCGATGCCTCGCGGCACGCCCCGGAACCGCCGCGGGCGTCGTCACGCCCCGCGGTGAAGCGTCATCCGCCGCGAGGCCACCGCGACGGGCCTGCCGACCGCCTCCTGTCCGCGAGGAGCGGCGGGGTCCCGGCCACCTCGGTCGTCGGGCGAGGCGAGGGGCGCCGCCGCGACGTGCCCCGTGCGTCCCGAGCCCGATTCTGCGACACGCCTCTCCCGACCAGGGCGGGCTTCGCGGAACATCGGAAGCTCCCCCCCATCGGTCAGTTTGAGGATCCCGATGCGACATCTCCTCGCCGCGCTCCTTGCGCTCGCGCCTGCCCTCGTCCAGGCGGCGGACCAACCCACTTCGCACTTCAAGGCGCTGACCGTCGAGGACGCGGTTGCCTGCGTGTCCGGGAAAGCCTGCGACGTGTCGGGCCTCAAGGTCACGCCGAACCCGAACGCGACCGTCGGCTCGCTCGCGCGCTCGCTCGCGCCCCACGTGGCGAGCAACGCCGAACTCGCGACGCTGTTCGCCGGCACCGCCCCGGTCATCCGCCAGGGCTACGCCGCGGCCGGGGATGGCGGGCGGGGCGTCTACACCTATTCCTCGTCCCCGTGCTCCATCTCCGGCGGCGACGGCGGCTCGCAGGTCCAGTCGGCCGTGCTGCCGGGCTGCTGGACGCTCGACAAGGGCCAGCCCTTGACGTTCTCCCTGTTCGGGGCGGATTGCACGAACGCGGCCGACAGCACGGGCGCGGTGCAGAGAGCGATCACGGCGGCCATCGCCCTCCGGCGCACGCTGACGCAGCCCGGCGACTGCGTGCTGAGGCTGACGAGCACGATCACGGGCAGCGGCGTCCTGAACCTGCGCGGCCCCGGCGTCGAGATGACCGACGGCGCCAATACCGGCGCGGCGGATCCTCAGGCGCCCGGCAAGGGGCTCTGGTTCCACCTCGCGCACGCCGGGAAGGGCTTCATCCTGCAGCCGGCCGGCGGGATCTCGCCGCAGCATTTCTCGAACGGCAACCACATCGAGGGCGTCGGTACCTTTCGCGACCAGCCGCGGCCGGGCGCGGGCGCCTATGCCCCGTGCGCGTGCGACTACGACTTCGCGATCTACAACGCGGAAGTCGAGTTCGATGTCGCGATCCTCAACTCGACCAGGGGCATCTACTTCTCGAAGGGGGACCGATCGCGCATCAAGAGCCTGAAAGGCCAGCCGCTTCAGATCGGCGTCAACATTGAGAGCGCCTACGACACGCCGGTCATCGACGACATGCATCTTTGGCCCTACTGGTCAAACAACACCAATGTTCTCCTATATACGAATAACAACATGGTCGCGCTGCAGGTTGGTCGCGCCGACAATCTCGTCATCAAGAAAGTTTTCGTTTATGGCGGCGCAAAGTGCCTGGATGTTCAACATTTCTCCGGCGGCCCTGACGGATCCTATCCGCCTGGAACTCTCTATAATGCGCAGATCAGTGCACTGGATTGCGACAACTCGTTCGCGTCGATCGTCGTTGAGCCCGCTGCGACCGGTGCCAACTTGTCGGTCGCTTCCCTGGTCGGGTTCTCCAGCGGACTCAACTACGCGGGATCGAAGTCGAATACGATCTCCGTTCTCAGCAACAACGCAGTCGTGTCGATCGGCGACGCCAGCTTGTCCTATTCAGGTCAGAGTCACGTCTACGTCGGCGGCCAGAACGCGCGGGTCCAGATCGGAACGCTGTTGGCCGGCCAGTGGAACACGGGCACGACCATCGCTGCCCCGACGCATTTCGAGGGCCTCCGGGCGCCGGGGACCGGCTCGCAGATCCTCGTCGGCGCCTGGAACTACGACGCCAAGCAGGCGGCGACGACCCTGCCCCTGTTCGGTACGAACGCGTTCCTGAACACGATCTCCCTGCGTCCGATCAGTGCCGCGCCGAACATCGACACCAGCGCGTCCGCCCAGACCGTCGCGAACGGCGGCACGCTCGCCCTGCCGACCGGGTCGGGCGAGTTGGTCGTGCGGGACAGCGCCTACGGAAACGTCTGCAAGTGGCTCTACTCCACGACGAGGACGTTCTTGATCGGCGGGTCGGCGAACTGCGCCGCGTCGGTGGCGGCCGGCAAGCTCTCGCTGACCTGGAGCGGATCGGCTTACGTTCTGACGAACAATCTCGGCGGGTCGACGGCCATCTACGCGAACAACAGCCGCGTGGCGCCGTTCAACTGATGGGCCGCCGCTCCGCCGGCGGGAGGCGAGGGCGCGCCGGGCGACGCGCCCGTGGCGCGCGCCTCGTGAGCGCTGGACGTGGGGGCGAGGCGAAGGGTGGGCCGGAGCGCGCACCGCGCCGTTCGCGACCGCGCGCCGCGGCGTCCGGCCCGATCACTCTGCGCCGATCGAATGGCTCCGTTGAGGGATCGAAAACCTCATGCGTCCGGCGCATGGATCGCCCGCGCGAGCAATAATCCAACGCAGAACCCGCGCCGCGTGGCCAAGCTGGTCTTCTGAACCCTCCGGGTTTTGGCTGGGCCAGCCACATTTCCGACGCAACCGGCATTCTAGGAGGTGGCCTCACCGAGGCCCGCACTTGTCGCTCTGGCTGCGGGCTGCCCGATCAAGTAGGCAACGGTTCACACCCGGTCCTGTATCAGCTCGCGATGCAGGCCGCCGGCCCGCCTGTTCCCCGCCTCCAGGCCGAAGCCGCCCCGCGCGGTCGGCGCCATCGCAGTGCAAAGGTGCGTTCGAATGACGGCAGCGACCGCCCAGCTCGAGCCGAAGCTTCTCCTGAAGACCCTGCGCGCCTTTCGAAAGGGCGACTTCTCGGTGCGGCTGCCCCTCGATCTCACGGGGATCGACGGCGAGATCGCCGAGGCGCTCAACGACGTCGTGGAGCTGAACCAGAGCCTCGCCCGCGAGCTGGACCGCGTGGCGCGCAAGGTCGGCAAGGACGGACGCATCGCGGAGCGCGGCAAGCTGCCGACGGCCACCGGCGGATGGGTCGAGTGCATCGACTCGGTCAACGCGATGATCGGCGACCTCGTCCAGCCCACCACCGAGGTGGCGCGGGTCATCGGCGCCGTCGCGAAGGGCGACCTCGGCCAGACGATGCAGCTCGAGATCGAGGGGAGGCCGCTCCAGGGCGAGTTCCTGCGGATCGGCAAGGTCGTCAACACGATGGTGGACCAGCTGAACTCCTTCGCCAGCGAGGTGACCCGGGTCGCCCGCGAGGTCGGCTCGGAGGGCAAGCTCGGCGGCCAGGCCCAGGTGAAGGGCGTCGGCGGGACCTGGAAGGACCTCACCGAGAACGTGAACCTGATGGCCGCCAACCTGACCGGTCAGGTGCGCAACATCGCCGAGGTCACGACCGCGGTCGCCAACGGCGACCTCTCGAAGAAGATCACCGTCGACGTCAAGGGCGAGATCCTCGACCTCAAGTCGACGTTCAACACGATGGTGGACCAGCTGAACTCCTTCGCCTCGGAGGTGACCCGCGTCGCCAAGGAGGTGGGCTCGGAGGGCAAGCTCGGCGGTCAGGCCCAGGTGAGGGGCGTCGGCGGCGTCTGGAAGGACCTCACCGACAACGTCAACATGATGGCGGCGAACCTGACCGGTCAGGTGCGCAACATCGCCGAGGTCACCACGGCCGTGGCCCGCGGCGACCTCTCGAAGAAGATCACGGTCGACGTCAAGGGCGAGATCCTGGAGCTGAAATCGACCATCAATACGATGGTGGACCAGCTGAACTCCTTCGCCTCGGAAGTGACCCGGGTCGCCCGCGAGGTCGGCACCGAGGGCAAGCTCGGCGGCCAGGCGCAGGTCGAGGGTGTCGGCGGGACCTGGAAGGACCTCACCGACAACGTCAACATGATGGCCGCCAACCTGACCGGTCAGGTGCGCAACATCGCCGACGTGACCACGGCGGTGGCGAACGGCGACCTGTCGAAGAAGATCACCGTCGACGTCAAGGGCGAGATCCTGGAGCTGAAGAACACCATCAACACGATGGTGGACCAGCTGAACTCCTTCGCCAGCGAGGTGACCCGCGTCGCCCGCGAGGTCGGCTCGGAGGGCAAGCTCGGCGGCCAGGCGCGCGTGGAGGGGGTCGCCGGCACCTGGGCCGACCTGACCGACAACGTGAACCTGATGGCCGCGAACCTCACCGGTCAGGTGCGCAACATCGCCGACGTGACCACGGCGGTGGCCAACGGCGACCTCTCGAAGAAGATCACCGTCGACGTCAAGGGCGAGATCCTGGAGCTGAAGAACACCATCAACACGATGGTGGACCAGCTGAACTCCTTCGCCAGCGAGGTGACCCGGGTCGCCCGCGAGGTCGGCTCGGAGGGCAAGCTCGGCGGCCAGGCGCAGGTGCGCGGCGTGGCGGGCACCTGGGCCGACCTGACCGACAACGTGAACCTGATGGCGGCCAACCTGACCGGTCAGGTGCGCAACATCGCCGAGGTCACGACCGCGGTCGCCAACGGCGACCTCTCGAAGAAGATCACCGTCGACGTCAAGGGCGAGATCCTGGAGCTGAAATCGACCATCAACACGATGGTGGACCAGCTGAACTCCTTCGCCTCGGAGGTGACCCGGGTCGCCCGCGAGGTCGGCACCGAGGGCAAGCTCGGGGGGCAGGCTCAGGTGAAGGGCGTCGGCGGCGTCTGGAAGGGGCTGACCGACAACGTCAACATGATGGCGGCGAACCTGACCGGTCAGGTGCGCAACATCGCCGAGGTCACGACCGCGGTCGCCAACGGCGACCTCTCGAAGAAGATCACCGTCGCCGTCGAGGGCGAGATCCTGGAGCTGAAATCGACCATCAACACGATGGTGGACCAGCTGAACTCCTTCGCCTCGGAGGTGACCCGGGTCGCCCGCGAGGTCGGCATCGAGGGCAAGCTCGGCGGCCAGGCTCAGGTGCGCGGCGTCGGCGGGACCTGGAAGGACCTCACCGACAACGTCAACATGATGGCGGCGAACCTGACCGGTCAGGTGCGCAACATCGCCGACGTGACCACGGCGGTGGCGAACGGCGACCTCTCCAAGAAGATCACCGTCGACGTGCGCGGCGAGATCCTGGAGCTGAAATCGACCATCAACACGATGGTGGACCAGCTGAACTCCTTCGCCTCGGAGGTGACGCGGGTCGCCCGCGAGGTCGGCTCGGAGGGCAAGCTCGGCGGCCAGGCCCAGGTGAAGGGCGTCGGCGGGACCTGGAAGGATCTCACCGACAACGTCAACATGATGGCCGCCAACCTGACCGGGCAGGTGCGGGGCATCGCCAGCGTGGTGACCGCGGTCGCGCAGGGCGATCTCAAGCGCAAGCTCACGGTCGACGCCAAGGGCGAGATCGCGGCCCTGGCCGACACCGTCAACGAGATGATCGAGACGCTCGCCACCTTCGCCGATCAGGTGACGAACGTCGCGCGCGAGGTGGGCGTCGAGGGCAAGCTCGGCGGCCAGGCGCGGGTGCCGGGGGCGGCCGGCCTGTGGCGCGACCTCACCGACAACGTGAACCAGCTCGCCGCCAACCTGACCACCCAGGTGCGCGCCATCGCCGACGTGGCCACGGCGGTGACCAAGGGCGACCTCGCCCGCTCGATCTCGGTCGAGGCCTCCGGCGAGGTCGCCTCGCTGAAGGACACGATCAACGAGATGATCCGCAACCTGCGCGACACGACGCTCAAGAATGCGGAGCAGGATTGGCTGAAGACCAACCTCGCCAAGTTCACCCGCATGCTGCAGGGCGAGCGCGACCTCGCCACGGTCTCGAACCTGATCCTGTCCGAGATCGCGCCGCTGGTGAACGCTCAGCGCGGGGTGTTCTACATGATGGAGAGCGACGGCGCGGAGCCCGTGCTGGACCTCGTGGCGAGCTACGCCTTCACCGAGCGCAAGAACCTGTCGAACCGCTACCGCCTGCGCCAGGGGCTGGTCGGGCAATGCGCCTACGAGAAGAAGCGCATCCTGCTCACCAACGTGCCGGGCGACTACATCACGATCGGCTCCGCCCTCGGCGAGGCGGCCCCGATCAACATCATCGTGCTGCCGGTCCTGTTCGAGCAGGAGGTCCGGGCCGTGATCGAGCTCGCCTCCTTCAGCCGCTTCAGCGAGACGCATCAATCCTTCCTGGACCAGCTCACCGAGTCGATCGGCATCGTGCTGAACACGATCGCGGCGAACATGCGGACCGAGGGCCTGCTGGCGCAGTCGCAATTGCTGACCAGCGAGCTGCAGAGCCAGCAGGAGGAGCTGAAGAAGACCAACGACCGCCTCGAGACCCAGGCCGCTTCGCTGCAGCAATCCGAGGACCTGCTCAAGAGCCAGCGCGAGCGCCTGCAGCAGACCAACGAGGAGCTCGAGGAGAAGGCGCGTCTCCTGGAGATCCAGAAGAAGGAGGTCGAGGGCAAGAACCGCGAGGTCTCGATCGCCAAGATCTCCCTCGAGGAGAAGGCCGAGCAGCTCTCGCTGACCTCCCGCTACAAGTCCCAGTTCCTGGCGAACATGAGCCATGAGCTGCGCACGCCGCTGAACAGCCTGCTCATTCTCTCGAAGCTGCTGAGCGAGAACAGGGAAGGGAACCTGAGCGACAAGCAGCGGGAATTCGCCAGGACCATCAACGCGGCCGGTTCCGACCTGCTGTCCCTGATCAACGACATCCTCGACCTGTCCAAGATCGAGTCCGGGACGGTCTCCCTCGAACTCGGCGACGTCGACCTCCAGGATCTCGCCGGCCACCTCGACCGCAGCTTCCGCCCGCTCGCCGAGGAGCGCCAGCTCGCCTTCACGATCGACGTCGCCCCCGCCCTGCCGCGGCTCGTGCGGACGGACTCGAAGCGGCTGCAGCAGGTGCTGCGCAACCTCCTGTCCAACGCCTTCAAGTTCACCGAGAAGGGCAGCGTCGCGCTCAAGCTCGGCTCGGCCGAGGGCTCGCCGCTGCGCGCGGGCAGCCAGTGGATGGCCTTCACGGTGACCGATACCGGCATCGGCATCCCCGAGGACAAGCAGCGCATCATCTTCGAGGCGTTCCAGCAGGCGGACGGCACCACCAGCCGCAAGTACGGCGGCACCGGCCTCGGCCTCGCCATCAGCCGCGAGATCGCCCGGCTGCTCGGGGGCGAGATCGTCCTGTCGAGCCGGCTCGGGCAGGGCAGCACCTTCACGCTCTTCCTGCCGCTCGAGCCGCCGCTGGCCGCGGCCGCGGGCCGCCCGGCCGAGGCCAAGGAGGGCAACGGGGCGTCGCAGCCGGCGATCCGGCCGGCCTCCGCCGCCATGGCGCTGTCCTCCTCCGCGGACGACCGCCACGCGATCGCGGCGGGCGACCACATCGTGCTCATCGTCGAGGACGACGCGATGTTCGCGTCGGTCCTGCTCGAACTGGCCCGCGAGCGGGGCTTCAAGGGGCTGATCGCCCAGGACGGGGCGGCGGCGCTCGCGCTCGCCCATCGCTACAAGCCGCACGCGATCACCCTGGACATCGGCCTGCCGGACATGGACGGCTGGGCGCTCCTCGACCACCTGAAGAACGACGTCCGCACCCGTCACATCCCGATCCACGTCATCTCGGTCAACGACGAGAAGAAGCGCGGGCTGCGGGCCGGGGCCTTCGGCTTCCTGGAGAAGCCCGTCGACCGCGAGGGCCTGCTCAGGGCGCTGGAACGGTCGAAGGAGTTCATCACCCGGCCGGTGCGCAGCCTGCTCCTGGTCGAGGACGACGACAATCAGCGCGCGAGCATCACCGCCCTGCTGAGCGAGGAGGACGTCAAGGTGTTCAGCGTCAGCACGGCCGCCGCCGCGCTGGAGGCGGTGGCGGGCGGGCGCTTCGACTGCGCGATCGTCGATCTCGGGCTGCCCGATCTCGGCGGCTCCGAGCTGATCGAGCAGATCCGCGCCACCCCGGACGGCGAGGAGCTCCCGATCATCGTCTATACCGGCCGTGAGTTGACCGAGGCCGAGGAGCAGCAGCTCAAGCAGACCGCCTCGACCATCATCCTGAAGGACAGCCACTCCTCCGAGAGGCTGCTCGACGAGACCGCCCTGTTCCTGCACCGGGCGATCGACGGCGGTTCCGGCGAGCGCCAGGTCGGGAGCGAGCGACGGGATCCGGTGTCGCTGCAGGGCTGCCGCATCCTCCTGGTCGACGACGATGTGCGCAACATCTTCTCCCTCACGAGCGCGCTGGAGCTGCACGGCCTCGACGTCCTCTTCGCGGAGAACGGGCGCGACGGGATCGCGCTGCTCAAGGCCAATCCGAGCATCGACGCCATGCTGGTCGACATCATGATGCCGGAGATGGACGGGTACGAGACCATGCGGGAGATCCGCCGGGACGAGCGCTTCCGCGCCCTGCCGCTGATCGCCGTGACCGCCAAGGCCATGAAGGGCGACCGCGAGAAGTGCATGGAGGCCGGCGCCTCCGACTACGTCTCGAAGCCCGTCGACCTGGATCAGCTGCTCGCGGTCCTGCGCGTGCAGCTCGAGCAGCGCCGCCACGCCGCGGGCGGCGCTCCGCACCGGGGCAACGGCCGCGCGGACACCTCCGGGATCGCCCCATGAGCGGAGACCCCATGAGCGAGGACCGCGCGCCGGCCCTCCCGGGCCCGGATCCCGCCGGCGGCCCGGCCGCGGACCTCCCGCCGATCAGGGTGAAGATCCTGATCGTGGACGACGACCGGCGGAACCTGCTCGCCGTGTCGGAGATCCTCGACGAGCCAGGCCTCGACCTCGTCCTGGCCGAATCCGGGGAGGACGCCCTGCGGCACACGTTGCGGGACGATTTCGCCCTGATCCTCCTCGACGTCCAGATGCCGCGCATGGACGGCTACGAGGTGGCGTCCCTCATCCGCAGCCGCTCGCGCTCGTCGCGCGTGCCGATCCTGTTCCTGACGGCTTACAACCGGGAGGAGATGCACGTCTTCCGCGGCTACTCGGCCGGCGCCGTGGACTACGTCTTCAAGCCGATCCAGCCGCTCGTCCTCAAGTCGAAGGTCAGCGTCTTCGTCGACCTTCACCGCAAGACCGAGGAGATCAAGCTGAAGGCCTCGGCCGAGAAGAAGCTCCTGCTGGAGAACCTGCGGGTTCGGGGCGAGAAGCTGGAGGCCGAGCGGGCCCTGCGGCGGCGCGACGCGCATCAGGCCGCCGTGCTGCGCGGGCTCCCGATCGCCCTCTACACGGCCTCGCACCAGGGGGATCACCGCCGCCTGCGCTTCACCAACGAGAGCGTCGAGCGGGTCAGCGGCTTCGGCGCGGAGGCGTTCGCGGATCCGGGCCTCTGGCTGTCGCGGCTCAACCCCGAGGACCGCGACCGGGTGCTCGACGCGCTGCGGGCGGTCGGGCGCACGGGCGCGGCGACGCTGGAATACCGCTGGCGCCACGCGGACGGGAGCGAGCGGCACATCCTCGATCAGGTCGTGGCCAATCGGGGCGAGGAGGCCGCGCCCGGCGAGGTCTTCGGGATGTGGTTCGACATCACCGAGCGCAAGGAGATGGAGCTGAGCCTGGTGCACGCCTCCAAGCTCGAGGCGGTCGGCCGGCTCACCGGCGGCGTCGCCCACGACTTCAACAACATGCTGAGCATCGTGATCGGCAACCTCGACCTGCTGCAGAAGTCGCTCGTCGCCGACGAGAAGGCGCATCAGCGCGTTCAGAACGCCATCGACGGGGCGCAGCGCTGCGCGGAGCTGACGAGCCGGCTCCTCGCCGTCTCGCGGCGCTCACCCCTCCAGCCGGCGCCGCTCGACCTCGGCAGCTTCATGCCCGGCCTGGTGCAGCTGCTGAGGCGGACCCTCGGCGAGCGCATCGGCGTGACCCTGGATCTCGGCGACGCTCCGCCCGCCGTATCCGTCGACCGCTCGCAACTCGAGGCGGCGCTGATCAATCTGGCGGTGAACGCGCGCGACGCGATGCCGGAGGGCGGCCATCTCAGCATCGCGGTGCGACGCGCCGGGGAGGCGGATCGCGCGGGCCGCGCCGCCGACGCGGTCCTGATCTCCGTCGCCGACACGGGCACCGGCATGCCGGCCTCGGTGCTCGCGCGCGTGTTCGAGCCCTTCTTCACCACCAAGGCGGAGGGCAAGGGGACGGGCCTCGGCTTGAGCATGGTCCACGGCTTCCTCCAGCAGAGCGGCGGACACATCGACGTCGAGAGCGTGCCGGGGCAGGGCACCACCTTCACGATGTCCCTGCCGATCCTCGCCGAGGCGGGCCCCGGGACCCCGGCGGCGCCGGGCGCCGCGCCCCCCGACGAGGTGAGCGGGGAGGGGAGGACGGTGCTCGTGGTCGAGGACGATTCCGAGGTGCGACAGGTCGCCAAAGCTGCCCTGAAGACCCTCGGGTTCCACGTCGAGGAGGCCGGAAACGGCGACGAGGCCGTGGCCATGCTGGAGGAGAATTCCGACGTGGCGCTCGTGCTCAGCGACGTGAACATGCCCGGCACCATCTCGGGGATCGAGCTCGGCCGCATCGTGCGGCAGCGCTGGCCCAATATCGGGATCGTGCTGGCCTCGGGGTACCTCAAGGAAGGTCAGGACACGGAGTGCTTCGTGACCTTGCAGAAGCCCTACCGGACGTCGGAGCTGATCGAGAAGCTGGCGGGGCTGGTGGCACCCAAGGCGGAGGCCGCGATCCCGGCCTAGCGCGGGCGGGGCGGTGCAGGAGCGCGCAGCGGTGCAGGCGCGCGCAACCGCCGGGCCGACCGCGAGCCCGGAACCGAATCGACCCCGCAAGGTTGCTGGTCCGCCTCATCATCGGGCGGGAGAACTCTCATGAGTCTTGGCACCATCCTCCTCATCATCCTGATCTTGGCTCTGGTTGGTGCTCTTCCGCTCGGACTGCCCTACAATCGGGGCTGGGGCTACGCTCCCGGCGGGGTGGTCGGCCTGATCCTGGTGATCGTCCTGATCCTGGTGCTGCTGGGCCGGATCTGAGCGTCATGCGCCGAAGGGGTCGCCGGTTCGGCGGCCAGACCTGCGGCCCACCGGGACCCTGAACCGCCGAGGCGGCGGCCCGCCGCCGCACCTCCGCCCGGGGCTTCGGGCCGGCCGGGCGCGGGGAGCGCCGCGGGCGGGTGACCCGGTCTCCGAACGGGTCGCGCCGACCGGATCACGGGGGCGGCGCCGGCGCGGCGCGCCCGCCGGCACCGGGCGCGGGCAGGGGCGGCGCGTCCGCGGGGGCCGGACGGACCTTCGGCTTGCGCGCCGTGGCCGCGCGCAGGATCTCCCCGACCTGCTCGGCCGAATAGGGTTTGCGCAGGAACGCGAAGCCGTGCGCCGCGTCCGTCGCGAGCACGTGGCTGTAGCCCGAGGTCAGCACCACCGGCATCTCCGGATGGATCTCCCGCAGGCGCTCGGCGAAGGCGATGCCGCCCATTCCGGGCATCACCACGTCGGAGAACACCGCGTCGAAGCGGAAGGGCACCGCCTCGATCTCCGCCAGGGCGGCCTCGGCCGTCTGGGTCAGCACCGTGCCGTAGCCGAGGTCGTGCAGGATCTGCGTGCAGAAGCGGCCGATCTCGACATTGTCCTCGACCACCAGGATGCACTGGTCGCCGTGCTCCCAGGCCGGCCCCTCGGGCTTGGGTTGGGGCTCCTCCTCGGCCGATCCGGCCTCGGCCATCGGCAGGTACAGGGTGAAGGTGCTGCCGCGTCCCAGGACGCTGGCCACGTCCACGTCGCCCCCGGACTGCTTGGCGAATCCGATCACCTGGGACAGGCCCAGCCCGGTGCCGCGGCCGACCTCCTTCGTGGTGAAGAAGGGCTCGAAGATCCGCCCGAGCTGCTCCCTCGCGATCCCCGAGCCGGAATCCGAGACCGCCACCGCCACGAAGGGCGTCGGCGAGCCCGCATGGGCGCGGATGGCCGGCAGCGGCCGTCCGCAGACGAGGTCGATGGTCAGGGTGCCCTCGCCCCCCATCGCGTCGCGCGCGTTGACGACGAGGTTCACCAGGGCCGTCTCGAACTGGCTGGCATCGGCGCGCACCCGGCAGGGGCTCTCGGGAACCCGCGTCACGATCCTGATGCGCGCGCCCGTCAGCGCGTCGAGCATCTGCGCGATGCCCCGGATCCGCGCGCCGGCATCGAACACCTCGGGCTTGAGGGCTTGGCGCCGGGCGAAGGCGAGGAGCTGCGCCGTCAGCCTGGCGGCCCGGTCGACCGTGTCGGAGACCGCGTCCAGGTAGCGCCGCCGCCGCTCCTCCGGCAGGTCCGGCCGGCGCAGGAAGTCCGTCGAGGACCGGATGATGGTGAGCAGGTTGTTGAAATCGTGCGCCACGCCGCCCGTGAGCTGGCCGATCGCCTCCATCTTCTGCGATTGCACCAGCGCGTCCTGGGCCTGGGCGAGGTCCCGGCTGCGCTCCTCCACCCGCCGCTCCAGGGCGTCGTTCATGCCCTGCAGCGCCGCGCGAAGCTGCCGCTCCGCGGCGGCGCGCCGGTCGACGTTGCGCGCCACCCGGACGGCGAGCGCCGCCAGCCAGAGGGTCAGAACGATCACCAGCAGGGCTGTTCCGGTCTCCGCCTCGATCAGGCCCGCGCGGAGCGCGTGGAGCTGCAGCCATCCGAGCACCAGGGGCGCGAGCACCACGGCCGGGAGCAGGTGCCGGGTCAGGGCGCCCGCCTCGCCCGCGCCCAGGATCGTGGCGACCCAGGGCCTGTCGGGCCGGCTGAAGAGCGCGCCGAGGGAGAGGATGGACAGAGCGGCGGCGGTCACCAGCGCCATCCGCGAGAACGGGCCGTCCTGGTGGAACGCGCCGAGGCCGTAGGCGTAGCCGAGCCCGCCCACGGCCGCCACGACGAGCCCGCACAGGGTCGCGAGCGTCCCCAGGGACCGCAGCCGCCGGTGGCGGGCCTCCTGGAGGAGGAGCCCCGTCGCGGTCCCCAGCAGGCTCACGGCCGTCGCCAGGGCCATGCCGCTCCCGGGCCCGAGCGGGCCGAAGAGCAGGCGCTGCGCCCAATCGTCGAGGCGGACCTGCCCCGACGAGACGTAGCGCAGCAGGCCCCCGGCGCCGACCGCCACCGCGGCCGCCGCCAGGGCGCGGCCCGCGCGGCGGGCGGTCCCTGAGGCGCCGGCATCGGTCGCGAGCAGCAGCGACGCGCCGAGCAGCAGGATCCCGAGGGCGGTGAGCACGACCATCGGCGGCTGCCCGGGCAGGATGCGCCGCAGGGCCGGGACGTCGAACCACCAGCCTGCGCAGGCCGTCAGTGCGGCGGCGATCGCGACGAGGCCGCTCGTCCGCGCGATCCAGCGCGCCCGCCGGAGCACCCGCGCCGGCCCGGACGGCGGGATCGGCGGGAGGGCCGGCCTCTCGCGCTCAGCCATTCGGCACCCGGCGGTCCGACCCCGGTCCCGTCCTCGGCCAGCTGTCTGCGTCGTCGTGGACCCGCATCGTCTCCCGCATGCCGCGCGTGCCGGCGAGCCCTGGCCCGCCGCGCCGGTCACGGCCGCCGGTCCGCCCTCGCCCGGTCGGGACTGAACGCACCAGCCGGGGCGCCGTTCAGTATCCCCGCGGCGTCGCCCCCCGGACCGGCGCCGCCCGCCTTCCCGACCCCGCGCCGGAAGGCCGGGTCGGGGGCCCGCTCGGGCGCTGGAGGCTCAGGCAGGGCCCTCGATCATGGTGCGGATCCGGATGGCGAGCGCGTCGAGCGCGAAGGGTTTCGTGAGCACCGCCATGCCGGGAGCGAGGTGGCCGTGGTTGAGGGCGGCGTTCTCGGCGTAGCCGGTGACGAACAGCACCTTGAGGTCGGGGCGCGTCACCCGGGCGGCCTCGGCCATCTGCCGGCCGTTCATGCCGCCCGGCAGGCCCACATCCGTCACCACGAGGTCGATCCGCGCGCTCGACCGCAGGAGCCTCAGCCCCGAGGCGCCGTCCGCCGCCTCGATGGCGGCGTAGCCGAGATCCTCCAGCACCTCCGTCACCAGCATGCGCACCGAGGGCTCGTCGTCGACCACCAGCACGGTCTCGCCGGACTTCGCGCGCGCGGCCTCGGTGAGGTCGGGAACGCGCTCCGGGGCCTCGGCCTCGCCGAGGTGGCGCGGCAGGTAGAGGCAGACCGTGGTGCCCTGGCCGAGTTCGGAGTCGATCCGCACCTGCCCGTCCGATTGCTTGGCGAAGCCGTAGACCATCGACAGGCCGAGGCCGGTTCCCTCGCCGGTCGGCTTGGTGGTGAAGAAGGGGTCGAAGGCGCGGGCGGCCACCTCCGGCGTCATGCCGGTGCCGTTGTCGGAGACGCAGAGCGACACGTACTGCCCCGGCTCCATGTCGCGCTCGCGCGCGGCCCGGTGATCGAGCCAGCGATTGGCGGTCTCGACCACGATGCGCCCGCCCTCCGGCATCGCGTCGCGGGCGTTGATGCACAGGTTGAGCAGCGCGTTCTCGAGCTGGCCCGGGTCGACCAGCGTCGGCCACAGGCCGGCGGCCCCGACGACATCGACCGAGACCGCGGGTCCGACCGTGCGGCGCACGAGCTCGACCATGCCCTCGACGAGCCGGTTCACGTCGGTCGGCTTCGGGTCGAGGGTCTGGCGGCGCGAGAAGGCCAGGAGCCGGTGGGTGAGCGCCGCGGCGCGCTTGGCCGCCCCCTGCGCCGCGCCGATGTAGCGCTCCAGGTCCCCGACCCGGCCCTGGAGCAGGCGGGTCTGCATCAGGTCCAGGGAGCCGACCACGCCCGCCAGCATGTTGTTGAAGTCGTGGGCCAGCCCTCCGGTGAGCTGCCCGACGGCCTCCATCTTCTGCGATTGCCGCAGCGCCTCCTCGGCCCGCATCAGCTCGGCGGTCCGCTCGGCGACGCGCTGCTCCAGCGTCTCGTTGAGGCTGCGCAGCATCGCGGTGACGCGGTCGCGCTCCGCCTCGACGGCGCGCCGCCCCTCGACGTCGATCAGCACCCCGGGGAAGCTCAGCGGCGTGCCGTCGGGCCCGAGCTCGACGCGCCCGTTCGCCTCCAGCCAGGAATAGGTCCCGTCGGCGCGGCGCGTGCGGTACTGGTGCGCGTGGGCTCCGCCCCGCGCGATCGCCTCCCGGATGGCCTCGGCGAGGCCGGGCCGGTCGTCCGGGTGCACGGTCTCCACCACCTGCGCGAGGCGCAGTCCCTCGCGGCCGAGGGCGGGGTCGAGCCCGAAGGCGCGGGCGAAGCCCTCGTCCACGCTGAAGCGGTCGCTCGGCAGGTCCCAGAACCACGTGCCGATGATCGCGCCGGCCGCGAGCGCGAGCTGCACGCGCGCGATGTTCTCCCGCGCCAGGGCCTCGCTGGCGCGCAGGGCGTCCTCGACCCGCTTGCGCGCCGTGACGTCCCGGAACAGCACCGAGACCTGGCGCCGGCTCGCCGGCTCGACGCGGCTGGCGGAGACCTCGATGTGGCGGTCCGCCGCCACGAAGCGGCGCTCGAAGCGCACCGGCTCGCCGGTGCGCAGCACGCGTCCGTAGATGGCGAGCCACCCCTCCGCCTCGTCCGGCGCGATGTCGCGCAGGGTCTTGCCGACCACGTCCGTGATGCCCGTGTGGCGCGCGTAGCCGGCATTGGCCTCCACGTGGACGTAGTCGCTCAGGGGGCCGTGCGGCCCGTCGCGGAACTCGATGATGCAGAAGCCGTCGTCGATCGCCTGGAACAGCGCGCGGTAGCGCTCCTCGCTGCGCGCGAGCGCGTCGCGGGCCATGCGCTGCTCGGTGACGTCCCGCGCCGCCCCGTGGAAGCGGACCGGGCGGCCGGTCCCGTCGCGCTCGAGCTCGCCCTTGCGGGCGATCCAGCGGAGCTCGCCGGTGTCGGGCCGGCGGATCCGGTACTCGACGTCGCGGGGAGGCTCGCCCCGGCGCCGGGTCTCGGCCGTCGAGATGAGGGCGGAATCCTCGGGCACCACCAGGGCCTCGAAGGCCCTGGCCGGGAAGGATTCCCTCACCGGCATCCCGTAGAGGCGGCAGAATTCCGGGGTGGCGTGGAGGGTGTCGGCGTCGATGTCGACCGAGAAGACGCCCACCCCGCCGGCTTCCTGGGCCCGCCGCAGCCGGGCCTCGGCCTCGCGCAGCAGGGCGGCGGAGGCGCCGCTCCCGCCCGCCGCGCGGGGGCCGCCCCCACCGCCGTCGGCGCCGCTCATCGTCGGCCCGGGGCCGGTCGACCCGGCAGGCCGGCGCGCCATCCGCCCCGCGGCGGGAGCGCCGGCGACCCGGCCGGTTCAAGTCTCGTGGGAACGGGGGGCGCCGCGCGTCTGGCCATCGGCCCCTTGTGCCGGAAGCGGGGCGCTGCCGCCAGTGCGCGCCTCCGGCTCTCCGCGCGACCCGCGCCGAATCCCCGTCCGGGGGGCGGTCGGCGTCGCCCCGGAGCCGGTCCGGGGCGGGCGGGATCAGGCAGGGCCGTGACCGCGCCGGGCGGGGCGCCCGGAGGCGCCCGCCCGGCGGCGCCCTCGCGACGGTGTCGCGGATCCGCTCAGTCGTCGTAGTCCCAGTGGTGGTGCGACCGGAAGCCGTGGGACCGGCGCTCGATGACCCGCACGTCGGGGCGGTCGTCGAAGCGACGGTGGTAGAAGCGGGTGGGGCGGTAGCCTTCGCGGATCACCACGCGGCGATGGCCGTAGCCCGGGCCGTAGCCGTCGCCCCACTCGTAGGCCTGGGCGGACGAGACGGCGCCGGTGAGCGCGGCCGCCGCGGTGAGGGTCAGAGCAAGCGTCTTCATGATCATGCCTCCATTTTCGATGCGACAGTCCACGCACCAAGAGGGCAGGCCGATTTCGCGGCCGGACAAGTCGCACATCGATGACTGCACGTCTGCCGGGTGGCTTGGTCGCCGCCCGACAGGGCCTAGCCCTCAGAACGGGTGCCCTGGAGAACAGTTCCATCCAGAAAATAGGCTGACGAGGTGGGCCGCCACGCCGTTCATCATGCGTTTATGTGTGACGCAGAGCGTGGTGAGGCCGTGAATGTCTGGCCCCGGACGACGCGCCTCGGCGGCCTTGAGAGGGCCCGCGGCATCCCGCGCGTCGGGGCCGGCGCCCCGCGCTGCGCGGACCGCCCGGCCCCGGCGAGGCGGCGGGAGCCGCGCCCCGGGCCGCGCATGGAGCCGCGCATGGAGCCGCACATGGAACGGTTTCGCCCTCTCGGAGATTCCTAAGCCCCAGCCGGACCCGACGACCCTGTCCGGAGATGGGCGATCACCCAGGTGCGAGGCGCACCTTCCCCAGTACGGGAGTGCGGGATGACTGGTGCGGCAGATGCGCTCTCGGCGACGCAGCAAACAGAATACGCGGTCCGGGGGCGGGCGGATCTGGACCGCCGGTTGGAACGACTGACCGGTTCCGAGAGGGACGCGTTCTGGAAGGCGGTCCGGAGCGCCTACGTGGTCGGCCCGAGATCCACCCCGGCCCCGCGGGCGGGCGGGGCCCGGCGCCGTGCCGCTTCGCGGCCCATCCAGGAGGTCTGCCGATGACGCGACCGCACGAGACTCACGCCGACGCGGTGCGCGCCGCGCGCCGGATCGTTAACGAATGCGGCGCGCGGCTCGCGCAGGCGATCCGCCGCGACGAGGCGGAGGCCATCGCGGATGCCTGCCACGACCTCGTGGCCCGGATCGCGGAGGCGATCGTGGAGGCCGAGGCCGCGGCCGCGGAGCCGGTCCGGCATCGCGCCGCGCCGGAACCGGACCGCGCGCACGAGGGGAACTCGCGGTTCCGGAACTGGCCCGTCCCGGTCTTCGGCCTGTCCACCTGGGCCTCCTTCCCCTGGACCTCCGCGCCGGCCGGGACGACGGACGGAACCGACCCGCGCGCCGGAGGGCGGGGTTGAGGGACCGGACGCCCGCGCGCCAGGGCCGCCGGCCGGCGCGGGATCGGCCGCCGGCGCGACCTCACGAGCCGCCCAGATCGAGCCGGTTCTCCAGAACCGCGCGGCCGGTCGCGGAGATGCGCACGGCGGCCCCGTCGCGGTCGTGATCGGCCCAGCCCTGCGCCACGAGGCTCGGAACGAACAGGTCGTCGTCCCGCGCCAGCGCCCGGGTTCCGGACAGTTCGAACAGCGTCACCCAGCCGCCGACGAGGTCGAGGAAGGTCATCAGGCGGATCTGCTCGGCCGTCATGCGGGATTCCCGGACCGGGGTTGGCCGATGCAGCCGCGCGCGGGGTGGGGCAGGGTCCCGAGCGGGTCCGGCCTCCCGGAAGCGTCGGCACGCTGCTCGGCCGGATGAGCGTGCCCCGTAACGACGGCGACGCGCGAGCGTTCCCCATGCCGGGGGCATTCCGCTCCGGCGCGCATCCCGCCGGGGCGGGGGTGCCGATCACGACGTGAGCATCCGGCCCGACCGGCCGCCCTCGTAGCCGAGGGCCTGCGCCAGCGCCGCCCGGGCGCGGTTGACGCGGCTCTTCGCCGTGCCGACCCGGCAGCCCATCAGCTCCGCCACCGCCTCGTAGGTCAGGCCCTGCGCGGCCACCAGCAGCAGGGCCTCCCGCTGCGGCGCCGGCAGCTGGCTCAGCCGCATCCACACGTCCTGCAGCGCGATGCCGTCCTCCTGGTCGGGCAGCGCGACCATGCGGGCGGCCTGCTCGCCGTCCGCGTCCTCCACGTCGCGCCGGCGCTTGCGCGCCGCAGTGTAGAACTGGTTGCGCAGGATCGTGAACAGCCACGCCTTCAGGTTGGTGCCGGGCGCGAAGCGGTCCTGGTTCTGCCAGGCCCGCAGCAGCGTCTCCTGCACGAGGTCATCGGCCTCGGCGCGCAGGATGGTCAGCGACAGGGCGTAGGCGCGCAGCGCCGGAACGGCCCCGAGCAGATCCTCGCGGAACGTCGATGCGGGTCGCGCGGCCTGGGCGGCGTCCAGGCGCGCGATCAGGTCGAGCAGAGCCTGAGGCTGCGGCCCGCCCATGACCGCCGCGTAGGCGGCCCGCAGCTGCGTGCCCAGCGCCGCGTGCACGAACCGGGGCAGCCGCGGGCGCGTGTCGGCCGGAACGTCCCCGGCCAATCCGGGATCCGCGGCTGCCGGGATCGTCTCGTCAGGTGCCATGATGCCTCTTGCTCGCCGGCCGATCCAGGTCTCCGGGTTGCGGATCCGGCCGCGCCCCTCGCAGGGTCCCGCAAGGCGCACTGTATCGTGACGCGCGGAGGCGAAGGGCGCAACGTTGAGAATGTGTTTCTGCATCCTCTAAGCAGTCATTCGCCATCGCTGGTTTGCGGTGCATCTGCCGACGCCGCGGAAATATGCTGGACAGTGCTGATAGTTTACTTAAAGGGCAGCGGCGCCCG
The DNA here is from genome assembly GCF_029714205.1 of Methylobacterium sp. CB376. NCBI lineage: Bacteria > Pseudomonadati > Pseudomonadota > Alphaproteobacteria > Hyphomicrobiales > Methylobacteriaceae > Methylobacterium > Methylobacterium sp. CB376. Next base: position 7,073,998 of record NZ_CP121648.1, read on the forward strand.
CGGGGCGCCCGGCATCCGGTCAGGCAGCATCAGCTGTGAAGCGTGGCGCGGGAGGGCGTGCCGGCCGGGCCTCCGCGAAGTCGTTCGGGCGTCCTGCATGCAATATCGGGAAAATACCCCGCCGGCGGCGAGCCGGCCTGTGTTCGCCGCGGCCGCGGAGATCCTCCCTTCCGGGCGCCCCGCCGCGGCCCACGCCCCCCTCATCTGGCGCCTTCTCGTGACCGGAGTCGTTACGGGTTCTCGGGAGGCGGCGTGGCGCGGGCGCCGGGCGGGTCGCGCGGCCCCGGTGCCACTCATACACGGGGTCGGGCACACCAAAGACGAACCGATCTCTCCGCCGACGACCGCTCCAGCATGCCACAGGTTTCATCCGTGAGGGACGGCGAAGCCGGTGTGCAACTCATACCAAATCCGCTTGATCCCTTCGCGATGGCGGATTTGGGCTTCGCTCAGGCGCCGCGCAGGCTTGTGATCCGGGATCCGCTTCGATCAAGCGGATCCCGGATCACGCGACCCGCAGCGTCCGGATCAGGATGAGGCTGATCGCCAGCAGGATCGCGAGCGAGGCGGTGACCGCGAGCGTCACGCGGCCGCCCACGCGGGCCAGCACCCGCAGGTCGACGCCGAGCCCGAGCGCGGCCATCGCCACCACCGTGAGATAGCCCGCGAGGCGGGTCACCGGGCGCGAGGCCGCTTCGGGGATCAGGCCGAGCGAGCGCAGGCCCGCCAGCGCCAGGAAGCCCAGGATGAACCAGGGCACGAGCTTGGTGAGGCCGGGGCCGCCGGCGCGCCGCGGCGCCGTCGCGCCCTCGGCGGGCAGGCGGGCGGCGACGAGCGAGAACAGGACCACGACCGGCCCGAGCATCAGCACCCGCACCAGCTTCACCAGCGTGCCGACCTGGGTGCTGAGCAGCCCCACCGGCACGGTCGCGGCGAGCACCTGCGGCACCGCGTAGACGGTCAGCCCCGCGAGCACGCCGTACTGGTGCTCGGACAGGCCCGCGAGCGGGATGAGGAGCGGCAGCCCCAGCACCACCAGCACGCCCAGCACCGCCGTGAAGGCGATCGAGGCGGCCACGTCCTCGGCCTTGGCGCCGATCACCGGCGCCACCGCGGCGATGGCCGAGTTGCCGCAGATCGCGTTGCCGCAGGCGACCAGGATCGCCATGCGGGCGGGGAGGCCGAGCAGCCGGCAGATCCCGTAGCCCGCCGACAGGGCCAGCACCACGGTCCCGACGATGCCGGCGAGCAGGGCCGGTCCCGAGGCGACGACCGCCTGCAGGCTGATCGAGGCGCCGAGCAGGGTGACGGCGACCTCCAGGAGCTGCTTGGCGCTGAAGGCGATGCCGGGGCGGAAGCGCGGGCCCGGCGTCCAGGCGGTGCGCAGCGCGATCCCGATCAGGATCGCGACGACGAGGGCCTCGATGTAGGGGTGGCCGAGGCTGGCCTCCTCCCATCCCTGCGCCGCCACCGCCGCCGCCGCGACCGCGAGGCAGAGCGCGATCCCGGGAAGCGCGGAGGCGGGCCGATCGCTCCGCGCCGCGCGCACCATGGAGGAGAGTTTCGTCGTCATCGGCGGCTGCGCAGGGCCTGGAGGATCGATATTCTGCAAAACCGGGGAGAAGGGGACGATCCTCCTCCGCGGCGCCGCGACTTTGGAAGACGCGTCCATTGCCCGGAGGGCGCCCGGGCGCGACAGTGCCGCCCATGACGAGCAGGAACCCGGCCGCGCGCGCCGTCACCTTCGATGCCTACGGCGAGCCGCTGGAGAGCGGGCGGGAGCCCGCTCCCCCGGCGGGGGACCGGCGGGCCCGCACGGCCGCGGCCGCCCTGTTCTGGACGCTCGCCCTGGCGCTGGTGGCGGCCCGCATCTGCGTCGCTCCGGCGCCCGAGGCGCGGACCGCCGCGTCGGCGCGGGCGCATCTCGCGGATCTGGTCTCGGCTCCCTGAGCGGACCGGGCCGCGGGCCCGGCCGGCTGAGCGGTCGCATCGCATCACGACGATCAGTACACCGCGGCGAGGTAGGCGGCGATCGCCTTGGCGTCGGCCTCGTCGATCGGGGCGCGGTAGACCTTGATCATCTTGGTCACCTCCGCGTCCCAGAAGGCGCGACCCTTCCCGGGCGGCTGCATGGCGAGGTAATCGGGCGAGTGGCAGGTGAGGCAGTTCGCCTGCGCGGCCGAGAAGCCGGGCTCGGGCCCGGGGCGCAGCGCGGCGGCGCCCTCGGGCAGCGCGTAGGTTCGGGGCGCCGCCCGGGCCGCCCCGAGGGCGATCGTGAGGGCGGCGAGGGCGAGGAGCGCGGAGCGCGGTATCGTGGGCATCGTTGGGCCTCTCCCTCAGGCGGCGCGCACGCGGACCGTCTCGACGACGTTGCGCAGGTAGCCGGCCGGATTCCACAGCGGGTCGAGGGGTTGCGACTGCCCGGCCCGGTTGGTGGCGCGCACCCGCACGGCGTGCGCCCCCGGGGTGAGGTCGACCCGCAAGGTCCAGGGGCGGAAGGAGTAGCGGCCGAGATCCTCGCCGAGTTCGGCGCGGGTCCAGGTCCGCCCGTCATCGGTGGAGACCGCCACCTCGGCGATGCCCTCGCCGCCGTCGAAGGCGATGCCGCGCAGCGGCGTCTCGCCCGCCGGCAGGGTCGCCCCGTCGGCGAGGTTGGTGACGAACGAGCGGACGGTGAAGCGGCCGATCGGCACCGTCGCCTTCGGGGCCTCGCCCGGCTCCGTGCAGGCGCAGGAATTGGCCGGGATCCGGTAGGCGGAGGTCATCCAGAACCCCTCGAAGGGCTTGTCCAGGACCGTGATCGCGCTCAGGTGCTTGACCCAGTAGGTGCCGTAATAGCCCGGCACGACGAGGCGCAGCGGGTAGCCGTTGAGCCAGGGCAGGTCCTCGCCGTTCATGGCGTAGGCCAGCATCACCTCGCCGTCCCGGGCGTGGTCGAGGGTGAGCGCCTTCACGAAGTCGGGCGTCTCCGGGATCACCGGCCCGTCGAGCCCGTCGAAGGCGACCTGCACGGCCCCGCGCCGCAGGCCCGCCTTGTCGAGGACGGTCCGCAGCGGAACGCCGGTCCAGCGGGCATTGCCCATGGCGCCGTTGGCGAGCTGCCCGCCCGCGACCCGCGGCGCGAAGAAGCCCCGCGAATTCCCCGAGCACTGGTTGACCGCGACGATCTCGCTGGCCGGCAGCGCCCGGATCTCGGCGAGCGACAGGGCGAGCGGCGTCTCGACATGGCCCTTCACCTCCAGGCGGTAGCGCTCGGGGTCGATGGCGACCGGTATGTCGGCGAGGTGGTAGCGCACGAAGAACGCGTCGTTCGGGGTGATCACGCCCTCGTCGAAGACCCGGAACGGGGTCTCCAGCTGCGGCGGGCGGCTCGTCATCTGCAGGAGCGGGCGCTTGCCCGGATAGGCGACGAGGGGGCGCTCGCCGTTGCCGAAGGGCAGCGTCGCGATCTCCTCGGCCGCGGCGCGCCAGGGGGCGCTCGCGAGCGCCGCGCCGGCGAGGACGCCGCGCTGCAGAAAGGCCCGTCGGTCGCGGTCAACCATGGCGTCTCCTCCGTTGTCGGTGCCTCGCCCTCTGCGGAGCGTGGGAGAAATACACTGCCGTCGCGGCGTTCAGGAGAGCACGGTTCTGCGATTCGGAGGTTTCTTGGAAGATGCGCCCCCCGATCGGGCGCTCGGGCGCGACCGGCCGGCCCGCGCCGAGGCGCGCCGGCGGCTCACCCGCCCGTCAGGTGCCGGCGGACGGCGCGCGCCGTGACGGCGGAGACCCGGATATTCGACTCGACCGTCACGCCCGCGATGTGGGGGGTCAGGATCAGGTTCGGCACGTCGCGGAACAGGGCGCCGGCCGCGGCATCGACGGGCTCCGCCGCGAAGACGTCGAGGGCCGCGCCGCCGAGCCGCCCCGCGCGCAGGGCCGCCGCCAGCGCCGCCCCGTCCACGACGCCGCCGCGGGCCGCGTTGATGAGGACCGACCCCGGCCGCATGCGGGCGATCTCGGCCGCGCCGATCATGCCGCGCGTCTCGGGCGTCAGCGGCACGTGCAGCGACAGCACGTCGCTCTGCGCCAGGAGGTCGTCCAGGGAGAGGCGCGCGACGGGTCCGGAGGCGGGGTTCCAGGCCGGGTCCTGCGCCGCGAGGTGCGGGTCGAAGGCGGCGAGCGCCATGCCGAGGGCGGCGGCGCGGCGGGCGGTCTCGCGGGCGATGGCGCCGAATCCGACGAGGCCGAGCCGCTTGCCCGCGATCTCGCGCCCCATGAGCGCGGCGCGGGGCCATGCCCCGGCGGCGACGGCCGCGCTCGCCCCGTAGGCGCCGCGCAGCAGCAGCAGCGCGGCCGCGATCACGTACTCGGCCACCGCCCCGTCATTGGCCCCCGTCGCCGGATAGACCGCGATCCCGCGCGCCCGGCAGGCGTCGAGGTCGATATTGTCGAGCCCGACCCCGAGCCGCCCGACCGCCCTCAGCTTCGGGGCCGCCGCCAGCAGGTCGCCGCGCAGCTCGGTCCGGTTGCGCACGATCACCGCATCCGCGTCGGCGAGCGCCGCCCTCAGCGCCTCCGGCCGGTCCACGAGGCCCGGATCGTACAGGGTGTCGAGGCCGGACAGTTCCGCGGCGATCGCCGCCTCGTCCATGAATTCGCTGATGACGACCTTCATTGTCCTGCGGCTTCGAGGCGCGCCCGTCCGGGGCGCGCATGCGGGAGGGGCGGGGCCGCCCTGCCTATCGCGATCCGGGCCGGGCATAAAGGCGTCGCGTCCCTCGCGCGCCCTCGAAGCCGCCCGCCGTCGCCCGCCCGGTCGCGCGGCCGGGGAGGGGGTCGTGCCCGAACGCCGTCGCCCGATCGGGTCGACCCCGCGCGGCCGGCACGTGTTAGGGAAACGTCACCGAGGCGAGCTAGAGCGGCGCCGGACGGCGTGGTGCGCGCCGCACCAGGGGAAGCTTCGATGCGTTCACGTCTTCTCGCCCTCGCAGCCAGCGTCGCCCTCTCCGGTGCCGCCGACGCCGCCACCGTCATGCCGCTCGACCGCGCCACCATCCTGGTCGGCTCGCCCTTCGACTTCAAGGTCGAGTTCGAGGCCAAGGTGAAGGCGGACGAGGTCAGGATCACCGTCAACGGCGAGGATTACCGGACGGCCCTCGGCGCGGGCACCGGCTTCGTCGAGGTCGAGACGGACAAGGACGGCAAGGAGCTCGGCTCGGCCGTGCTCCTGCGCGGGGTCAGGATCGCCAAGCCCGGCCGCTACACGGTGGAGGCGACGGCCGGCAACGACCGCTGGAGCGTGACCTGGGAAGTCTTCGGCACCGCCGACGCGCCCAAGGCCAGGAACATCATCTTCCTGCTCGGCGACGGGCTGTCGGTCGCCCATCGCACCGCCGCGCGCCTGATGGCCAAGGGCATGACCGGGGGCAAGGCCAACGGCCGCCTCGCCATGGACGATCTCGACCGCATGGCCTTCATCGGCACCTCGGCCACCGACGCGGTCGCCACCGACAGCGCCAACACGATGTCGGCCTACATGACCGGCCACAAGACGGCGGTGAACGCCCTCGGCGTCTACGCCGACCGCACGCCCGCCTCCCTCGACGACCCCCGGGTGGAGACCTTCGCGGAGGCGGTCCGGCGCCAGACGCGGAAATCCGTCGGCCTCGTGGTCACCTCGGAGATCGAGGACGCGACCCCGGCCGCCGTCGTGGCGCATACCCGCCGCCGCGCCGACAAGGCCGAGATCGTCGAGATGCTCTTTTCCGTGAAGCCGGAGGTGATCCTCGGCGGCGGCTCGGCCTATTTCCTGCCGAGGGCCGTGCCGGGCTCGAAGCGCCGGGACGACAAGGACTTCATCGCGCTGTTCCGGGAGGCCGGCTACGCGCTCGCCACCGACCGGGACGAGCTCCAGGCGATCGCCGGCCGCGACCGGCTGCTCGGCCTGTTCCACCCGGGCAACCTCGACTACGCGCTCGACCGGATGCAGCTCAAGAAGGGCACGGTCGGCAAGTTCCCCAGGCAGCCCGGCCTCGTCGAGATGACCAGGGCCGCGCTGGACAGCCTGTCCAGGAATCCGGACGGCTTCTTCCTGATGGTGGAGGGGTCCTGCATCGACAAGGCGAGCCACCCGCTCGACTGGGAGCGGGCGGTCTTCGACACGATCGAGTTCGACCAGGCCGTCGCGGTGGCGCGCCAGTTCCAGGCCGCCCATCCCGACACGCTCGTCGTCGTGACCGGCGACCACACCCACGGCATGTCGGTGATCGGCACCATCAACGACGACCTGCCGGGCGACGAGATGCGCGAGAAGGTCGGCACCTACGCGGCCGCCGGCTTCCCGAACTACGAGGACAGGGACGGCGACGGCTATCCCGACCGCGTCGACGTCTCGCGCCGCCTCGCCCTGTTCGGCACCAACGGCCCCGACCATTACGAGACCTTCCGGCCCAAGCTCGACGGCCCGTTCGAGCCGGCGCTGAAGACCCAGGGCGGCACCTACGTCGCCAACGACAAGTACAAGGACGTGCCCGGCGCGGTCCTGGTCAAGGGCAACATCCCCAAGGACGAGGAATCGGGCGTCCACGCGGTCGACGACGTGGTGCTGCAGGCGGCCGGCCCCGGCGCCGAAGGCTTCAAGGGCTACATGGAGGAGAGCGACGTCTACCGGGTGCTGGCGGACGCCTTCGCCCTCGGCGCCACGAGGACGGTGGCCAATTCGCCGGCAGGCCAGGCTTCGGCAGGCGAGGCTTCGGCAGGCAAGGCGTCGGCAGGCAAGACGCCAAGCAAGTAGCCGCCACGATCGCCGCATCGGGCAGCCATGGCCGCGACCTCCCTCGTCATCGACCGCCGCCGGCTTCTGACCGGGGCGGTTCCGGCCGCCGCGCTGCTCGCGGCGCGTCCGGCCCGCGCCGCCGCGGCCAGCCTCACCTTCGAGGAGCTCTACGGGACGATCGGCGTGCTCGGCCTCGCCTTCTCCGACAAGGTCAAGGCCCTGGCCGGGCAGGAGGTCGCCATGCGGGGCTTCATGGCGCCGCCGCTCAAGGCCGAGGCGGCCTTCTTCGTGCTGACCGCGATCCCGATGGCGCTGTGCCCGTTCTGCTCCTCGGACGCCGACTGGCCGAACGACATCGTCGTCGTCTACCTCGACCGCAAGCAGACTTTCGCGCCGCCCGCCACGCTGATCGAGGTGACCGGGCGGCTGGAGGTCGGCTCCTGGACCGACCCCGAGAGCGGCTTCGTCAGCCTGATCCGGCTGACCCACGGCCGCTTCGCGGTCGTCGGGAGGCTGTGATGGCCGGCACACCACCTGTCCGCGGTCCATCACAGCCTTTGGCCATGCTCGCCCTGCGGATCAGCGACCTGTCGGTCTCCTTCCCGGGTCTCGCCGCGCCGGCCCTGGCGATCGAGCGCCTCGGCCTCGCGGCCGGCGCGCGCGTCGCCGTCACGGGGGCTTCGGGCTCGGGCAAGAGCACCTTCGTCAACCTGATCACGGGCCTCGCCCGGCCGGATCGCGGCCAGATCCAGTGGGGCGAGACCGACATCGCCGCCCTGCCGGAGGCGCGCCGCGACCGCTGGCGGGCCGAGACGGTCGGGCTCGTCATGCAGGATTTCCACCTGTTCCCGGGGCTCTCGGCCCTCGACAACGTGCTCCTGCCGGCCCGGCTCTCCGGTGCGGGGAATGCGGCGACGAGGGCGCGCGCCGCCGATCTCCTCGACCGGGTCGGCCTCGCCCGCCCCGGGCAGGACGTCGCCACCCTGTCGCGCGGGGAGATGCAGCGCGTGGCAGTGGCGCGGGCCCTGCTGCGCCGGCCGGGCCTCCTCGTCGCCGACGAGCCGACCGCGAGCCTCGACCCGGAGGCGGGTGCGGCGGTGGGCGCCCTGCTCCTCGACCTCGCGCGGAGCGAGGGGGCGACCCTGATCGTGGTGAGCCACGACGAGCGGCTGACGGAGCGGCTCGACCGCCGCATCCGCCTCGCGGCCGGCCGGATCGCCGCCGACACGGGGGCCGAGCCGGGCGCCGCGGGAGCAGCCGAACCCGGTGCGGCCGAAGCGGGCGGGCCCGGCACGGCCGCCGCGGGCGGGCCCGGCACGGCCGCCGCGGGAGCGATGCCGTGATCCGCTTCGTGCTCGCCGATCTGCGACGGCTCTGGGCCGCCTCCCTGGTCATCGTGCTCCTGGTGGCCCTGTCCACCGCGCTCGGCGTGGCGGTCACGCTGCAGGAGCGCGCGCTGCGGCTCGGCAGCGCGCGCGCCGCCGACCGGTTCGACCTCGTGGTCGGGGCGCCCGGGAGCGAGGTGCAGCTCGTCCTGTCGGCCGTCTTCCTCCAGCCCGCGCCGCTGCCGCTCGTCCCCGGCGACGTGCTCGCCCGGCTCTCGGGCGATCCCCGCGTCGCCTGGGCGGCGCCGGTCGGCTTCGGCGACAGCTATCGCGGCCACCCGATCGTCGGCACGACGACGCGCCTCGTCGAGGGCGTCGCGGGCGGGATCCGGGACGGGCGCCCGTTCCGGGCCGAGGGCGAGGCGGTGGCCGGATCCGCGGTCGACCTGCCGCTCGGCACCGCCCTGCATCCGATGCACGGCAGCGGCGGCGAGCCGGGCCCCACCCATGCGGGCGCCACCTACCGCCTCGTCGGCCGGCTGTCCCCGACCGGCACGGCGTGGGATCGCGCCATCCTGGTCCCGATCCAGGCGGTCTGGCACGTCCACGGGCTCGGCCAAGACCACGGCCAAGACCACGGCCAAAATCACGGCCAAGACCACGGCCAGGAACACGGCCAAGCCTACGGCCAGGAACACGGCCAGGAACACGGTCTTGGTCAGGAGCGCGGGCGCGCCGGGCCGGACGGGGAGGCGGCCCACGGCCGCATCAACGCGCAGGCGCCGCTGGACGAGACCTTCGACCACGATCTGCCGGGCCTGCCGGCCATCCTGGTCAAGCCCACCTCCTTCGCGGCGGCCTACAAGCTGCGGCAGGAGTACCGCGGCGGCGGCACGCTGGCGGTGTTCCCGGCCGAGGTGCTGACCCGCCTCTACGCGACCCTCGGCGATGCCCGGCAGGTGCTGATGGCCATCTCCGCCGGCGCCGAGGCCCTGGTGGCGGCCGCGCTCCTCCTGATCACGGTGATCCACGTGGCGCAGCGGCGGCGCCAGATCGGTGCGCTGCGGGCCTTCGGCGCGCCGCGCCGCGCGGTCTTCCTGATCGTCTGGGGCGAGGCGATGCTGCTCGTGTCGGCGGGGATCGCCGGCGGCGTCGCCCTCGGCTACGGGGCCGCCCGGCTCCTCGCGCGCCTCGCGCAGGGGCAGGGCGGCTTCACCCTGCCGGTGGAACTGGCCGCCGAGGACGCCGCCTTCGCGGGGGCGCTCCTCGCGGTCGCCTCCGTGCTGGCCCTGCTCCCGGCCTGGCTCGCCTACCGGCAATCGCCCGCCGCGTCCCTGCGCGCCTGACCGGCGCCGGACCGCCGCCTGGCGGCGGACCGCCTCACGGCTTGCACGGCCAGGCCTCGGAGAGCGAGAGCCCGAGCAGCAGGCCCCCGGGCCGGTTCAGGTTCTTCGGGTGCTCCTTCATGTAGCGGCAGAACACGTCCACGAGCTGCTGCGTGGAGACCGGATCCTTCGGGCAGAGATGCTTGCCGACGGAGGCGTCCGCCGCGCCCAGGACGAAGCCGGCAAGGTAGGTTTTCTGCAGCTCCGTCGCGCCGGGCTGGCAGGACGCGTTGAATTCGCTCGCCTTCTTCAAGTCCGAAAGCTTACTCTGCGCCATAGCCGGGCCGGCGCACAGCACCAGCACGAGAGCGATCACCGCCTTCACCATCCTGCTCATCCCCTTTGTCCCGGCAGAGCTCGCGATTCCGGCAGGATAGACGGGACCTCCCGGCTGCGGGATGGGCAAGTCGCGCGCGGTTGCGTCGCGTCCACCGCAATCGCGCGGGCCGCCCGCCCGGCGGGCGAGGCACCGGAGGCGGACCGCACCAGGGCGGCGGCCGGCGGGCGCAGGGGCGCCAGGAGCGGATCGAGCGCCAGCACCCCGGCGATCCCGCCGGCAACTCCGATCGGGCGGTCGACAGCCGGCAGCAGGTCCGTCGTCGGCGCGGGTCCCCGCACCGTGGCGACGCAGTGGCCGCCTGCTGGCCCGCATAGGCGCCGTCGCCGCGTCCGTGCTGCACGACGCCCGCGACGAAGGGCCGCCCGCGAGGCAGGCGAGCCAGGGCAGGACGCCGTCCGCCGCGAGGGCCATGGCGCGGAGCCCGTAGAGCCCTCCGGCGGCGCAGCCGAGGAGCCGGCCGGGCGTCTTCATCTCCGGCCTGTGCCGGCTCGCCGTGAGGATCACGAAGGCCGTGATCGGCGTCTGCGCGAAGCCGGCCAGCTGCAGCGTCTCCCAGATGTCGGGGATCCGCGCGACCGCGATGCCGCCGGTCACCGCGACGGCGAGGAAGTCGCCGTCCACGCCCGCCCGGGCCGGCCCGGGCGGGCGCGGGGCCCGCCGCGCCGGGCGCGGGAGCCGGCCGCGCCGTTCCGCCGATCGGATCAGGTGAGGAACTGTTGAGAAACGTCTCTCCCACGCGGGAGAGTCAGCATATGCTTATGCCGTTCGGTATATGCCGTCACATTTTCCGAAAATCTTGCAACAATCCGCGGTCCATCATACGAAATTCGGCGCGGGGAGCGAATCATCAATTTCCCCGGAAGGCCACACAAGCCTGAAGCAACGCAGAGCGATTAACGTGGCAGGGTCATGAGTGTCATGGTGGTTGGGATGCTGGTCGTGCTTTTGTTCCCGCTCGTCCTCGCGGTGATCGCGGGTTTGGCGACTCATCTGCGCCGGAACGAGAGCGACCGGGGCGGTGCGTCCTGGTCCCTGCCCCAGGCGGAGTGACGGGTCGGATCCGGCTCGGAGCGGGGGCATGGCGGAGGTCGAGATCCAGTTCGTGGCGTGCGACGGCGCGGCGGACCCGGCCGGGATTGCGCGCGGCCGGACCTTCCTCGTCGCGAGGTCCGGCAAGGTGCCCCGGGGCAGGGCGGCCCCGGCCGGTCAGAGCCGGTTCAGCCGGTGATCGAGGCCGATCCGCCGCTGGTGCACCTCGTACCCGGCCTTGAACCGGACCTGCTCGCCGCCGACCCGCGTCGAGACGGTGCGGTCGAGATCGGCGCAGAGGGCGCAGGACGGCGTCCCGGGCCGGAAGATCGGCGGCCTCTGCGCCCATCGCGGGCAGGCCGGCGACAATCAGGAGATCAGGGACTTTCCTCGCGGCGGCCGCGTATGGGAATTTATTCCCCACGTGAGAGGCCGCGATCGGTGACTTGCGAGGTGAGCGTGGAGGTTTTTCGTCCCGCGCCGACCGATGCGGCGCGGCCGCCCTCGTCGCGGCGCCCGCGCCGCGGACCTCCTCGCGCGGGGCGCGAGGAGGTCCGGCGCGTCACGCCGCCTTCTGGTTGACCTTGCTCTCCGCCATGGCGGTCAATTTCTGGTCGGTGGCCTTCTCCTCCTCGAGGGTCTGTTGCAGCACGCTGGCGCAATCGCTGCGGCCGAGGCGCTTGGCCCAGGCGATCAGGGTGCCGTAGCGGGTGATCTCGTAATGCTCGACGGCCTGGGCGGCGGCGAGCAGGGCGGCGTCCAGCACCTCCGCGTCGGCGATCTCGCCCGCCGTCTCGTTCGCCTCCTTGATGATCCCGTCGATCGCCGGGCAATCCACGGCCTTGGGCTGGTGCCCGTGCATCTGGAAGACCTGCTCCAGGCGCCGGATCTGGCCCTCGGTCTCGCGCAGGTGCGTCTCGAAGCCCTGCTTGAGCTGCGGGTCCGTCGCCTTGGCGATCATCTTCGGGAGCGCCTTCGTGATCTGGTTCTCGGCGTAGTAGATGTCCTGGAGCGTGTGAACGAACAGGTCGTCGAGCGTCTTGATGTCCTTCGTGAACAGGCCCATCGCGTCCTCCATCGGGGTGGGTGCGGGCCGCCGGGGCCGGCTGCGGACCGGGCTGCCGCTCTCGTCACCAGAATGAGGCGGCTCGCCGGCTGGTTCCGCGGGCCCGTCCGGACAGGGGAGTGTGCCATTCCACCATTGCACAGGTGGGACATTCTCACTTTGCGCCGACACACCCGATTCGCATAAGGAAGATTATGGAACTGGAACGAGGCGGGCGGGACGGGGCGGACGGCCGTTCGGCCCCGAGGCTCCCCGGACGCGGCGTCCCGCGCTCAGCATCATTCGCCGAAGCGGCCGCCGGTTCGGCGGCGAAGAATGATGCGAAACCAAGAGACCAAGCAGAAGTGCGCCATGCAATTCTGCTTCGGTCGGAGCCCCCGAGCCCCCGACCCGGACCCCCGCCATGCCGGCCCCGACCGCAAACCTGTTCGACGCCCTGCCGCCGCCCGGCACGCCCGACGAAACCGTGACCGCGCTGCTGGCGCGGCCCGGCCTGCGCGTCGAGCGCATCGTCTCGACCGGCCAGGCGAGCCCGCCGGGCTTCTGGTACGATCAGGCCGAGGACGAGTGGGTGCTGCTCCTCGCGGGCGCCGCCCGGCTCAGGCTCGCGGACGAGCCCGAGGCGCGGGTGCTGGCGCCCGGCGACCACCTGCTGATCGAGGCCCGCCGCCGCCACCGGGTCGAGTGGACGAGCCCCGACACCCCGACCCTGTGGCTCTGCGTGTTCTGTCAGCCCTCGACCGTGACCGTGAGCCCGTCATAGGCCGGCACCACCCCCTTCGGCAGGCGCCGCCGCAGGCTCTCGTAGTCGAGATCCGTGTGCAGGTTGGTCAGGATGGCCCGGCGGGGCCGCACCTCCTCGATCAGGGCCAGCGCGTCCGAGACCGAGAAATGCGTCGGGTGCGGCGTGTCGCGCAGCGCGTCGAGGATCAAAAGGTCGAGGTCCCGCAGATGGGCCTTGGCCGCCTCCGGCATCAGGCTGACGTCGGGGGCGTAGGCGGCGTCCGCGAAGCGGAAGCCGAGCGCCTCCTCGTTGCCGTGCTCCATTCGGAACGAGGTCGCCGTCACCGGGCCGCCCGGCCCGTCGAGCCCGAGGGGCGCGCCGTCCGGGAGGTCGTGGAGGTCGAGGATCGGCGGGTACTGGCTGCCCGGCGGGGTCGCGAAGCAGTAGGCGAAGCGCGTCTCCAGCAGCGCCCGCGTGGTCGCGTCCGCGTAGACCGGGATGCGGCGGCGCATGTGGATCACCATCGCGCGCACGTCGTCGATGCCGTGGGTGTGGTCGGCATGGGCGTGGGTGAACAGCACCGCGTCGAGCCGCTCGGCGGCGGCGTCGAGCAACTGCTCGCGCAGGTCCGGCGAGGTGTCGACGAGGATCGTGGTGGCGGGCCCGGGCCCCGCCCGGCGCCCCTCCACCAGGAGCGAGCAGCGGCGGCGGCGGTTCTTCGGCTCGGCCGGGTCGCAGGCGCCCCAGCCGGAGCCGACGCGCGGGACGCCCCCGGAGGAGCCGCAGCCGAGGATGCGCAGCGTCAGCGTGGCCATCGGCGGTTCCTCATCGGTCCGTGCCGCCGGCGGGCCCGGCCGCGTCCGCCCGGGCGGCCTTCTCGAACAGCCGGTAGAAGTTGGCGGTGGTGAGCCGCGCCAGATCCTCCGGCGCCATCCCGAGGCTGCCGGCGAGGCTCCGCGCCGTCTCGGCCACGTAGGCCGGCTCGTTGGGCCGCCCCCGATGCGGCTCGGGCGCCAGGAAGGGCGCGTCCGTCTCGACGAGCAGGCGCTCGCGCGGCACCGCGGCCGCGATTGCCCGCAGCTCCTGCGAGCGCCGGAAGGTCACGATGCCCGAGAAGGAGACGAAGAGCCCGAGCTCCACCCCGGCCTCCGCGAGGCGCCGGCCCGAGGAGAAGCAGTGCAGCACCGCCCGGAAGGCCCCGCGCCCCATCTCCTCGCGCAGGATCGCCTCCATGTCGGCATCCGCGTCGCGGGCATGGATCACGAGGGGCAGGCCGGTCTCGCGGGCGGCCGCGATGTGGGTGCGGAAGACCCGGGCCTGCACGTCCCGCGGCGCGGTGTCGTAGTGGTAGTCGAGCCCGGCCTCGCCGATCCCGACGCAGCGCGGGTGCCGCGAGAGCGCGACGATCTCCTCCAGGGGGATGTCGGGCTCCTCGGCGGCCTGATGCGGGTGGGTGCCGACCGTGAAGAAGATCTCCGGATGCGCCTCCGCCAGCGCCCGGTAGACGGAGGCCCGGCGCAGGCGGGTCGAGATCGTCACCATGCGGGAGACGCCCGCCCGCCGGGCGCGGGCGAGCACCTCTGGCAGCGTCTCGGCGAGGCCCTCGAAGTCGAGGTGGCAGTGGCTGTCGACCAGCATGCCGCCTCAGGCCTCCGGCTCGACGAAGCGCGGGAAGATCGGGCTCGGGGCAGGCAGGGCCGTGCCCGGGACGAGCCGGCCCCCCTCCCCGACCTGCGCCAATCCCCTCGCCTCCCCGGGCACCGCCAGGAGGTCGAGGAGCCGGCAGGCGGCCGCCGGCACGAAGGGCTGCACCAGGATGCCGACCGCGCGCAGGGTCTCGGCCGTGCAGTAGAGCACGGTCGCCATCCGGGCCGGGTCGGTCTTGCGCAGGGTCCAGGGCTCCTGGGCCGCGAAGTAGCGGTTGGCCTCCGCCACCACGGCCCAGATCTCGGCGAGCGCGTGGTGCAGGGCGTAATCCTCCATGGCGGCGCGGGCGACCGCCGGCAGCGCGTCGGCGGCGGCGAGGATCGCCCGGTCCGCCTCGGCGAGGTCGCCGGGCCGCGGCACCGCCCCGTCGCAATTGCGCGCGATCATGGTCAGCGAGCGCTGGGCGAGGTTGCCGAGGTCGTTGGCGAGGTCGGCGTTGGTGCGGTTGACGATCGCCTCGTGCGAGTAGTTGCCGTCCTGGCCGAAGGGCACCTCGCGCAGCACGAAGTAGCGCAGCGGGTCGACCCCGTAGAGCCCGGCGAGCGCGATCGGGTCGACCACGTTGCCGAGGGACTTCGACATCTTCTCGCCGCGGCTGAGCAGGAAGCCGTGGCCGAAGACGCGCCGGGGCAGCGGCACCCCGGCCGACATCAGGAAGGCCGGCCAGTAGACCGCGTGGAAGCGGATGATGTCCTTGCCGATCACGTGCAGGTCGGCCGGCCAGCGGCGCCAGCGCGGATCCGCCTCGTCCGGGAAGCCGCAGGACGTGATGTAGTTCGTGAGCGCGTCGACCCAGACGTACATCACGTGGCCGGGCGCGCCGGGCACCGGGACGCCCCAGTCGAAGGTGGTGCGGCTCACCGACAGGTCCTGCAGGCCCGAGCGCACGAAGCTCACCACCTCGTTGCGGCGGGTCTCCGGCCCGATGAAGTCCGGGTGCTCGGCGTAGTGGGCGAGCAGCCGGTCCGCGTAGGCGGAGAGGCGGAAGAAGTAGCTCTCCTCCTCGACCCACTCGACCGGCGTGCCGGTCCGCTCGGCGCGGCGCACCCCGTCCTGGCCGAGCACCAGCTCCGCCTCGTCGTAATAGGCCTCGTCGCGCACCGAGTACCAGCCGGCATACTTCGCGAGGTAGATGTCGCCGGCCGCCTCCATCCGCCGCCACAGCGCCTGCGAGGACGCGATGTGGTCGGGATCGGTGGTGCGGATGAAGCGGTCGAAGCCGCAGTTCAGCGTCTCCGCCATGGTGCGGAAGCGCGGCGCCATCGCGTCCACGAAGGCGCGCGGGGAGATTCCCGCCTTGGCGGCGGTCTGCTGGATCTTCAGCCCGTGCTCGTCGGTGCCGGTGGTGAAGAACACGTCGTAGCCGTCGATGCGCTTGAAGCGCGCGATGGCGTCGGCGGCGATCACCTCGTAGGCGTGCCCGATATGCGGGGCGCCGTTCGGATACGAGATCGCCGTGGTGATGGTGAAGCGTTCGCCCGCCACGAGGGAATTCCCGAGAAGCTGCAAGGATCGTGCGGGCGCGGTCGCACCCGTCTCCCGAGAAGCCTTAGCGCAAATTCCCGGTGGCGTGGACACCCCTGCGCCCACGGGGCGGCTGCGCCCACGGGGCGGCTGCGCGGGCCCGGCCTTGCGGTCCCGGCCTTGCCGGCGCGGGGCATCCGGCCGAGATGAGCAGGGTCGCCCCGGAGCCCCCCCGCCATGCCGCGTGCCGCCTCGCCGAGATCGATGCCGCTGATCTGCGCCCTCCTGTCCGGCCTCGCCCTGGTGCCCGGCCCGGCCGCCCTGGCGGGCGACGCCGCCGCGGGGCGCCGCAAGGCGGTGGCCTGCCAGGGCTGCCACGGGCTCGACGGCGTCGCCAAGCTGCCCGACGCGCCCAACCTCGCCGGCCAGGTCGAGCCCTACCTCGTCAAGGCGCTCGGGGAGTTCCGCAGCGGCGTCCGTCGCAACGAGGTGATGTCGGTGGCGGCCAAGACCCTCACGGATGCCGACATCGCCGATCTCGCGGCCTATTACAGTGCCATCCAGGTCGAGGTGGTGCCGCCGTCCTGAGGAGGGCGGCGCGGTCCTGATGACGCGTGTAACCGTCCGGGGCGGGTAGCCCAGCGGGGGGCGGATGCGCTACGACAGGGGCGCTCCGTTCCGGGAGGTCCGTCGCAGGATGCCGCTGTCTCCGAGCCGCCCCCGTCCGACGCGGCCCCCTCCTGGTCTCCGGACACCCTGATGGCGCGGCCCGGCTCCGCCCCGCACCGGGTGCTGATCTACTCGCACGACACGTTCGGCCTCGGACATCTGCGCCGCGCGCGGGCGATCGCGCACGCGCTCGTGGCCGAGATGCCGGAGCGCCGCGTGCTGATCCTGTCCGGCTCGCCCGTCAGCCACGCCTTCCGCTTCGCCCCGGGCGTGACCTGCCGGCGCCTGCCCGGCGTGGTGAAGCTCGACAGCGGCGCCTATCGCAGCCTCGGCGCGGCCCACGACCTCGACGCCGTGGTGGAGACCCGGGCGGCCCTGATCCGGCACGTCGCCCGCCGCTTCGACCCGGACCTGTTCCTGGTCGACAAGGAGCCGACCGGCTTCCACGGCGAGGTGCTGCCGGTGCTGGCGCCGCTGCGGGACCGGGGCTGCCGGCTGGTGCTCGGCCTGCGCGACGTCCTCGACGATCCGGGCCTCCTCGCCCCCGAATGGGAGCGCAAGGGCGCGCTCGCGGCGCTGCCGCTCTACGACGCGATCTGGGTCTACGGCCTCGAGGAGATCTACGCGCCGCTCTCCGGCCTCGCCCTGCCGCCGGGCGTGGCGGAGCGGCTGACCTACACGGGCTACCTGCGCCGCGAGGCGCCGGACGCCGCCTCGCCGGCCGGCGAGGACGAGCCCTTCCTCCTGGTGACGCCGGGCGGGGGCGGCGACGGGATCGATCTCGTCGAGGCGGTGGTGCGGGCCTACGAGGCCGAGGCCCCGCCCCACCGGGCCCTGGTGGTGTTCGGCCCGTTCTTCCCGAAGGCGGCGCGCGACGCGCTCCAGGCCCGCATCGACGCGCATCCGCGGCTCTCCTCCCTCGACTTCGACGCGCGGCTGGAGCGGCTGATGCGCCGCGCCGCCGGGGTGGTCGCCATGGGCGGCTACAACACCTTCTGCGAGATCCTGTCCTTCGACCGGCCGGCCCTGATCCTGCCGCGGGTGCGCCCGCGCCGCGAGCAGCTCATCCGCGCCGAGGCCGCCGCCCGGCTCGGCCTCGTCGAGACCCTGGCGCCCGACGCGGCCGGGCCGGAGCGGATGGCGGCGGCGCTGGCCGCCCTGCCCGGGCGCCCGCGCCCCTCGGCCCGGCCGATCCCGCACCTGCTCGACGGGCTGCCGGCGATCTGCCGGCTCGTCGCGGTGCCGGGCCTGGCGCCCCGCGTGGCGGCGGAGTAGCGCGCCGCCCGATGCCCGCTCCCATCGCCGTCCTGGTCAAGGGCTATCCGCGCCTGTCCGAGACCTTCATCGCCCAGGAACTCCTCGGCCTCGAGGCCCGCGGGCTGCCGCTCGCGATCTGGTCGCTGCGCCGGCCGCACGACGGGGCCGTGCACCCGATGCACCGGCAGATCCGCGCCCCCGTCGCCTACCTGCCGGAATACCTGCACGAGGCGCCCCTGCGGGTGGCGCGCGGGCTGCTGTCGGCCCTCTTCCGGCCGCGCCTGCGGGCGCTGCTTGGGCTGGTCTGGCGCGACCTCAGGCGCGACCCGACCCGCAACCGCCTCCGCCGCCTCGGCCAGGCGCTGGTGCTGGCCCGCGAATTGCCGGACGGCGTCCGCCACATCCACGTCCACTACCTCCACACCCCGGCCTCGGTCGCCCGCTACGCCGCGCTGCTCACCGAGCGCAGCTGGAGCGCCTCGGCCCACGCCAAGGACATCTGGACGACGCCGGATTGGGAACTCGCCGAGAAGCTCGACGACGCGCGCCTGACCTTCGCGGTCACCTGCACGGCGGCGGGCGCGGAGCGCCTGCGCGGCCTCGCGGCCGAGCCCGACCGGATCGGCCTCGTCTATCACGGCCTCGACCTGCGGCGCTTCCCCGAAGCCCCCGCGGCGCGCCCGCCCCGCGACGGCGGCGACCCGGCCGATCCGCTGCGCCTCGTCACGGTCGGGCGGGCGGTGGCCAAGAAGGGCTTCGACGACCTCCTCGACGCGCTCGCCGCCCTGCCGCCCGGCCTGCACTGGCGCCTCGCCCAGGTCGGCAGCGGCGAGGCGCTCCCCGCGCTCAAGGCCAAGGCCGCCGCCCTCGGGCTCCAGGGGCAGGTGGCCTTCCTGGGGGCGAAGCCCCAGCCCGAGGTGGTGGCGCTGCTGCGGGAGGCGGACCTGTTCGTGCTGCCCGCCAAGCGCGCGCCCTCGGGCGACCGCGACGGGCTGCCGAACGTGATCATGGAGGCGGCCTCCCAGGGCCTCGCCATCGTGGCGACCGACTTCGCCGGGATCCCGGAATTCCTGCGCGACGGGATCGAGGGCCGGCTGGTGCCGCCGGGCGACTGGGCCGCCCTCTCGAACGCCCTCAACCTCCTGGCCCGCGACCCGGCCGCGCGGGCGCGGCTGCGGGCGGAGTTCGGGGCGGAGGAGGGCCTCGACCGGATCGCCGGGCTGCTGCGCGGGGGCGGGACCGTGAGCCCGCCGCGCGGCGGGGGACCGGACGCGCCCCGCATCGCCTTCTACGCTCCGCTGAAGCCCCCCGACCACCCGGTGCCCTCGGGCGAGCGCACCATGGCGCGGCTGCTGCTGCGGGCGCTCGCCGAGGCGGGCTTCGCTCCGTTCCTGGCGAGCGGCCTGCGCAGCCGCGATCCCGAGGGCTCGCGCCACGCGGCCCTGCGCGAGGCCGCGCGCGCCGAGGCGGCGCGGCTCGTCGCGGCGTGGCGGGACGCCCCGCCCCGGCTCTGGTTCACCTACCACGTCTACTACAAGGCCCCGGACTGGATCGGCCCGGAGGTGGCCCGCGCGCTCGGCATCCCCTACGTGGTCGCGGAGGGCTCCCGGGCGCCCAAGCGCGCCGCGGGGCCGCACGCGGTCGGCCATGCCGGCGCCGAGGCCGCCCTCGACGCCGCCGACCTCGTCCTGGTGATGAACCGGCGCGACCGGCCGGCCCTGGAGGCGGCGCGCCCGCCGCACCAGCGCCTCGCCGCCCTGCCCCCCTTCCTCGACCCGTCCGACTGGCCGCTCCCCGCCCGCCCGGCCGGCGGCGCCGGCCTGCGGCTCCTCACCGTCGCGATGATGCGCGAGGGCGACAAGCTCGCCTCCTACCGCCTCCTCGCGGAGGCGCTCGCCCGCTGCGGCGACCTCGCCTGGAGCCTCGACGTGGCCGGGGAAGGGCCGGCGGCGGCGGAGGTGGGCCGGCTCCTCGCGCCCTTCGGGGCGCGGGTGCGCCGCCACGGCGCCCTCGCGCCCGCCGCCCTGGCGCGCCTCTACGGGGCGGCCGACCTCCTGGTCTGGCCTGCCGTGCGGGAGGCCTACGGGATGGTCCTGCTGGAGGCGCAGGCCCATGGCTGCCCGGTCGTGGCCGGCGGCGACGGCGGCGTGCCGGACGTGGTCCGGGACGGGATCACCGGCATCGTCACGGCGCCCGGCGAGGCCGCCGCCCTGGCCGATGCCGTCCGGGCCCTCGCGGCCGACCCGGCGCGCCGCGCCGCCATGGGCGCGGCCGCCCTCGCCTTCGCGCGCGGGGAGCGCGGGCTCGCCGCCGCCGCGGCGCGCCTGCGGGCCGCCCTGGCGGCCC
Organism: Methylobacterium sp. CB376; assembly: GCF_029714205.1. Lineage (NCBI taxonomy): Bacteria > Pseudomonadati > Pseudomonadota > Alphaproteobacteria > Hyphomicrobiales > Methylobacteriaceae > Methylobacterium > Methylobacterium sp. CB376. Next base: position 7,094,064 of record NZ_CP121648.1, read on the forward strand.
TGCCGGGATGCCCGGCATGAGCCGCCTCCTCGTCGCGGTGACGCATCTCCTCGGGGCGGGCCACCTCACCCGCGCGGCGGCCCTCGCCCGCGCCTTCGCGGCGGCCGGGCACCGGGTCACCCTCGTCTCCGGGGGCATGCCGGCCGCCCTGCCCCGCCTCGACGGGATCCGCCTCGTGCAGCTGCCGCCGCTGCGCATCGCCGGCACCGCCTTCACGCGCCTCCTCGAACCGGACGGGACCCCCGTCGCGCCCGGAACCCTCGCGGCCCGCCGCGCCGCCCTGCTGGCCGCCCTCGACGAGGCCGCGCCCGACGCGGTGATCACCGAACTCTACCCGTTCGGCCGCCGGGTGCTCGCCGCGGAGTTCGACGCGCTGGTCGAGGCCGCGCGGGCGCGGCGGCCGCGGCCGCTCCTCCTCGCCTCCGTGCGCGACATCCTCGCCCCGCCGAGCCGGCCGGAGCGGGCCGCCGCGACCCGCGCGCGGCTCGCCGCCTACGACGCCGTGCTGGTCCACGGCGACCCGAACCTCCTGCCCCTCGACGCCTCCTGGCCGGTGGAGGACGCGCTCCGCCCCTTGCTGCGCTACACCGGCTACGTCGACGAGGCGCCGGGCGAGGGTCTCCCGGCCGGGACGGCGCGGTCCGGCATCGTGGTCTCGGGCGGGTCGAGCGCGGCCGGCCTGCCCCTGCAGCGGGCGGCGCTCGGCGCGGCGCGGCGCCTGCCCGACCTCCCGTGGCGGGTGCTGGTCGGGCGCGCCGTGCCCGAGGCAGCCTTCGCGGCCCTGCGCGACGCGGCGCCCCCGAACGCGATCGTCGAGCGCGCGCGCACCGATTTCCGCGCCCTGCTGGCCTCGGCCGCGCTCTCGGTCAGCCAGGCGGGCTACAACACGGTGCTCGACCTCCTGCGCGGCGGCTGCCCGGCCCTGCTCGTCCCCTTCGAGGCCGGGGGCGAGACCGAGCAGCGGCTGCGCGCCGAGACGCTGGCGGCGCGCGGGCTCGCCCGGGTGCTGCCGGAGGCGGAGCTCGGGCCGGAGGCGCTCGCCGCCTCCGTCGCGGCGATGCTCGCCCCCTCGCCCGACCCGGCGCCCCCGCGCGCGGCCTTCGCCCTCGACGGGGCGGCCCGGACGGTGGCCCTGGTGGAGGCCATGCTGGCCGTCCCCGCCCCCGCCCCCACCCCCGCCCCCGCCCTCGCGGCGGGACCGGACTGGTCGCCCCTCGACGCCGCCCTGGCCCGGCTCGCGGCGGAGGGCCTGACCGCGACGCTGTGGTGGCGCGACGACGACGCGGCGGCGCACACCCCCGCCCTCGACCGGCTGGTCGCCCTGCACCGCGCCGCCGGCTGGCCGCTGGCGCTGGCCGCGATCCCGGGCCTCGCCGCGCCCTCCCTGGCCGCCCGGCTCGCGGGAGAGCCCGGGATCGACCTCCTGGTCCACGGCCTCGCCCACGCCGACCGGGCCCCCTCCGGCAAGAGGGCGGAATTCGCTCCCGGCCGCCCGCCCGCCGCCCTGGCGGCGGAGGCGCGGGAGGGGCTCGCCCTGGCGCGGGAGCGGTTCGGCCGCCCGCCCCTGCCGGTCCTGGTGCCGCCCTGGAACCGGATCGCGCCGGACCTCGTGCCGCGCCTCCCGGCGCTCGGCTACGCGGGGCTCTCGACCTTCGGCCCGCGCGGGCCGGCGCCTCCGGGCCTCGCGATCGTCAACACCCACGTCGACCCGGTGGCGTGGCACGCGCCGGGGCGCCCCCTCGCCGACCCGGCCGGGCTGATCCCCCGGGCGGCCGCGACGCTGCTGGCCGGGGCGGGGCGGGGGGAGCCGGTGGGCCTCCTCACCCACCACGCCGCCCAGGACGCCGCAACCTGGACGTTCTGCGCGGCGTTGCTCGATCGCCTCGCCGCGCATCCGGCGATCCGCCTCGCGCGGGCCGCGGACCTGTTTGCGCCGGGGCCGTCGCGCGTGTCACAAACCGACATTAAGGTCATGGCAAGGGATCCATCCTCGGATGAGGACGGCCCCAACCAACGAAAAGGATCAGGATGACGGCACCGCTCCTGTCGATCCGCGATCTCACGGTCGATTTCTCGGCCGATACCGGGGCGTTCCGGGCGGTGGACGGGCTGTCGCTCGACGTGCCGGCCGGGCGCACGGTCGCGCTGGTGGGCGAATCCGGCTCGGGCAAGTCCGTCACCGCGCAGGCGATCCTGCGCATCCTGCCCAAGGCGGCGCGCATCACCGGGGGCGAGATCCGCTTCACCGACCCGGCGACCGGCCGGGTCGCCGAGATCGCGCGGCTCGGCGCCGATTCCGCCGAGATGCGGGCGCTCCGCGGCGGGCGCATCGCCATGATCTTCCAGGAGCCGATGACCTCGCTCTCGCCCCTCCACACGGTGGGCGACCAGGTGATCGAGGCGCTGCGGCTGCACGCGGAGGTTTCGGCCGCGCAGGCGCGGGCCCGGGCCGCCGACGTCTTCGCCCGCGTCGGCTTCCCCGACCCGAATCGCGCCCTCGTCACCTACCCGTTCGAATTGTCGGGGGGGCTGCGCCAGCGCGCCATGATCGCCATGGCGCTCGTCACCAAGCCCGCCCTCCTGATCGCCGACGAGCCCACCACCGCCCTCGACGTCACCACCCAGGCCCAGATTCTCGACCTGCTGCGCGACCTTCAGGCCGAGACCGGCATGGCGATGCTGCTGATCACCCACGATCTCGGGGTCGTCGCCAACATGGCCGACCAGGTGGTGGTGCTCTATCGCGGCCGGGTGACGGAGGCGGGCGCCCGCGAGGACATCTTCCGCCGCCCGGGCCACCCCTACCTCAAGGCGCTGATGAAGGCGGTGCCGCGCTTCCACATGCAGGAGGGCGAGCGGCTCACCCCGATCCGCGAGGTCCGCAGCGCCGTCCTCGCCCGCAAGGCCGGCGAGCCGCCCCGGCCCGACCCGGCCGGGCCCCTCCTGTCGATCAGCGACATCCGCAAGTCCTTCACCCTGCGGGCGGGCTGGTTCAGCGGCACGGTCCGGCGCATCGACGCCGTGCGGGGCGTGAGCCTCGACCTGTGGCCCCGGCGCACGGTCGGCCTCGTCGGCGAATCGGGCTGCGGCAAGACCACCCTGTCGAAGATCGTCATGCGGGCGCTCCGGCCCGACAGCGGCACCGTGTGCTTCGACGACGGCTCGGGGCGCGGGCCGCGCGACGTCTTCGCGCTCAAGGACCGGGACCTGAAGGATTTCCGGCGCGCGGTGCAGTTCGTCTTCCAGGACCCGTTCTCCTCGCTCAACCCGCGCATGACGGTCTACGAGATCCTGACCGAGCCCCTGCGCATCCACGGCGTCGGCACGCCGGACGAGCGCTACGCCCGGGCGCGGGAGCTCCTCGACATGGTCGGGCTCGACGCGCGCTCGCTGCGGCGCTACCCGCACGCCTTCTCGGGCGGCCAGCGCCAGCGCCTCGGCATCGCCCGCGCCCTCGCCCTCAAGCCGCGGGTGCTGCTCTGCGACGAGCCGGTCTCGGCCCTCGACGTCTCGGTCCAGGCGCAGGTGCTCAACCTGCTCAAGGACCTGCAGGCGAGCCTGGGCATCGCCTACCTGTTCGTCTCCCACAACCTCGCGGTGGTGGACTACATCGCCGACACGATCGCGGTGATGTGCCGGGGCTTCATCGTCGAGGAGGCGCCGAAGGCGGCCCTGTTCCGCAACCCCGTGCATCCCTACACGAGGGCGCTGCTGGCGGCGGTGCCCGAGCCCGACCTCGACCACCCGCTCGACCTCAAGCTGCTGATGAGCGACCGCTTCTCGGACCCCGCCGCCTGGCCGGAGCCCTTCCGCCTCGCCGGCCCGGAGACCGGGACCATGCAGGAGGTCTCGCCCGGCCACCGCGTGCGCGTGGCGGGGCCGGCGCTGCGGAAGGCGGCGTGATGCCCCCCGGCGCCGCGCTCCGGCCGCACCCGCTCCTGGAGCGCCTGCGGCGGCGGGTCCTCGGCCCGCTCTTCGACCGGCTCGGCTACGACCTCGTGCCGGCGGTGCCCGACTGGGCGCACCGGCCCCTCTCCCGCCGCGAGACCGAGGCGCTGTTCGCCGCCGCCGCGGCCCGGCTCGACGCCGACCTCGCGGCCTGCGGCCTTTCCCTGCCGGGCGGGGCGCGGCCGGCCATCGAGACCTTCTGGGACCTGATCGGCGCCGCGCCGGTGGCCCAGCGCCGGGGCGGCAACGGCTTCAACGGCGCCCTGTGCCTCTACGTGCTGATGCGCGCCCTGCGCCCGCCCGTCGTGATCGAATCGGGCGTGTTCCGCGGCCTCACCACCTGGATCACCCGGCAGGCCTGCCCGGAGGCCGAGATCCTGTGCTTCGATCCCGACCTGTCGGGGCTGCGCTACCGCGACCGCCGCGCCCGCTACCACGCGGGCGACTGGTCGGAGCGCGACCTCGGCGGGCTCGACCTCGCGGAGGGGGTCGGCTTCTTCGACGACCACATCAGCCAGGCGCGGCGGGTGCGCGAGGCGCGGGCGCGCGGCCTGACCCGGCTCATCTTCGACGACGACGCGGCGGCCCACCGGCTCCACGCCCATGGCGGGCCGGCCTTCCCGACCATCGCGATGCTGTGCGACGAGGCCGCCGGCCCCGAGCCGGTGCGCTGGCGGCGCAACGGGCGGGACTTCGTCTACCGGCCGGACGGCGAGGAGGCGCGGGCGGCGCGGGCGGCGATCCGGCTCGCCCACCCGTTCGACGACCTGCACGCCGCCACCGGCTACTCGCCGGCGCGGATCACCTACGTGGCGCTGGCAGCACCCGGTTCGGGAGAGGCGAGATGACGGTCTGGCGGCGGGAGCGGCCTCTCGGGGGCGGGGCGGGCGGGATGGCGGCGCGGGGCGCCCGCGGGCGGCCGCGGCGCTCGCCGCCCTGGCGCTCCTCCTGCCGGGCCTCGCCCGCGCCGCCGACGAGACCGCCGCGGCCCGCCTGCCCGCCGAGCCCCTGGTCGTCGACCTCGCGGCGGCCGGCCGAGAGCTCGGCCGGCCGGGCGGCGAGATCGTCACCCTCGTCGCCAAGCCCCGGGACATCCGCTACATCTCGGCCTACAGCTACGCCCGGCTCGTCGGCTACGACGAGAGCCTCGCCCTCAAGGCCGACCTCCTCGCGCAGTACGAGTCGCAGGACGACAAGGTCTTCACCTTCACGCTGCGGGCCGGCCACCGCTGGTCGGACGGGCAGCCCTTCACGGCGGAAGACTTCCGCTACTGGTGGGAGGACGTCGCCCTCAACAAGGAGCTGAGCCCCTCCGGCCCGCCGGAATTCATGATCGTGGACGGGCAATTGCCGCGCTTCGAGGTGCTCGACCCGCTGCGCGTCCGCTTCACCTGGGACAGGCCGAACCCGCGCTTCCTGCCGGAACTCGCCTCGCCGCGCGACCCCTTCATCTACCGGCCGGCCCATTACCTGAAGCAGTTCCACGCCCGCTACGCGCCGAAGAACGACCTCGACGCCGCCGTCAAGGCGCAGAAGGTCAAGGGCTGGGCCACCCTGCACAACCGGCTCGACGCGATGTTCGAGCAGACCAATCCGGACCTGCCGACGCTGCAGCCCTGGCGCGTGACCAACACGGCCCCCGCCGCGCGGTTCGTCTTCGTGCGCAACCCCTACTACCATCGGGTGGACCGCAACGGCCAGCAGCTCCCCTACGTCGACCGGGTGCTGATGGACATCGCGGCGGCCGGGCTCTTCGCCGCCAAGGCCAATGCCGGCGAGGCGGACCTGCTCTTCCGCGGCCTCACGATGGAGGACATCCCGATCCTGCGCGAGGGCGAGCGGGCCAAGGGCTACCGCACGCATCTCTGGCCGAGCGCCCGCGGCTCCGAGATCGCCCTCTACCCGAACCTGACCGCGGCCGATCCGGTCTGGCGCAGGCTCAACCGCGACGTGCGCTTCCGGCGCGCCCTGTCGCTCGCCATCGACCGGCGCACCCTCAACAACGCGCTCCTGTTCGGGCTCGGCACCGAGGGGAACGACACGGTCGTGGAGGGCAGCCCGCTCTACAAGCCGGAATACCGCACGCTCCACGCCCAGTACGATCCCGAGGAGGCCTCCCGGCTCCTCGACACGGTCGGGCTCGGCGCGCGCAACGGCGCCGGGATCCGGCTCCTGCCGGACGGGCGGGAGCTCGAGATCGTGGTCGAGACCGACGGCGAGAGCATGATGCTCACCGACGGGCTCACCCTGATCGCGGAATTCTGGCGCGAGGTCGGGGTCAAGCTCTTCGTGAAGCCCCAGGACCGCACGGTGCTGCGCAACCGGGCCTATGCGGGGCTCACCACCATGGTGGCGGCGCAGGGGCTCGACCTCGCCATGCCGACCGCCGAGATGCCGCCGGACGAGCTCGCCCCCGTCCACCAGGACACCTACGCGTGGCCGAAATGGGGGCAGTTCGTCGAGACCAAGGGCAAGGAGGGCGAGCCGGTCGACATCCCGGAAGCCAAGACCCTCCTCGACCTCAACGCGCAGTGGATGGCGACCGGCGACGCCGCCATGCAGGCGCGGATCTGGGGCGAGATGCTGCGCAACCGGGCCGAGAACCAGTGGGTGATCGGCACGGTCGCGGGAGCGCTGCAGCCGGTCGTCGCCAAGACCCGCCTCGTCAACCTTCCTGACCGGGCGACCTACAGCTGGAAGCCCACCGCCATGATCGGGGTCTACCGCATGGATGAGTTCTTCTGGGGCCCCGAGCGCAAAGAGGCCGCCCGGTGATCCGCTACCTCCTGCGCCGCACCCTCACCATGGCGATGACGCTCCTCGTCATCTCGGCGCTCGTCTTCTTCATCATCAAGCTGCCGCCGGGCGACTTCCTGACCAACCAGATCGCCGAGCTGCGCTCGCAGGGCGAGGCGGCCTCGGTCGCCAAGGCCCAGTTCCTGATGCAGCAATACGGCCTCGACCGCCCGGTCTGGGAGCAGTACCTGCGCTGGATCGGCGTCTGGCCGAACCCGGAGGGCCTCTTCAACGGCCTCCTCCAGGGCAATTGGGGCTGGTCCTTCGAGTACGACCGGCCGGTGCGCGAGGTGGTCGGCGACGCGCTCTGGCTCACCCTGGTGGTCAACCTCGCGGTGGTGATCTTCGTGCACGTGGTCTCGATCCCGATCGCGATCTACTCGGCGACGCGGCAATACTCGGTCGGCGACTACGTCGCGACCCTGATCGGCTACCTGGGGCTGGCGACCCCGTCCTTCCTGCTCGCCCTGATCATGCTGTTCTACGCCAATCGCTGGCTCGGCATCTCGATCGGCGGGCTCTACGACAGCGCCTATGCGGGCCAGCCCTGGACCTGGGACAAGGTGCAGTCGCTCCTCGCCCACCTGGCGGTGCCGACCCTGGTGATCGGCCTCGGGGGCACCGCCGCCATGATCCGCCGCATGCGCGCCAATCTCCTCGACGAACTCGGCAAACAATACGTGGTCACCGCCAAGGCCAAGGGCCTGCCGCCGACCCGGGCGCTGCTCAAGTACCCGTTCCGGATGTCGCTCAACCCGTTCATCGCCGATATCGGCAACCTGCTGCCCCACCTCGTCTCGGGCTCGGTGCTGGTCTCGCTGGTGCTGAGCCTGCCGACCGTCGGGCCGATCCTGCTCGCGGCGCTCAAGAGCCAGGACCAGTTCCTGGCCGGCTTCATCCTGATGTTCGTGGCGCTGCTCACGGTGATCGGGATGCTGATCTCCGATCTGCTCCTCGCGTGGCTCGACCCCCGCATCCGCCTCGGAGGCTCCGGCCGATGAACCTGGAGGTTCGCCCGCGCCACTTCGTCGACCCGGCCCCCTTCGATCCCGGCCGCACCGAGCCCCTCGGCGCGGAGAGCGAGGTCTTCGACCGCGCCTCCTCGTGGCGCCTCACCTGGTGGAAGTTCAAGCGCCACAAGGTGGCCGTGGCGGCCGGGCTCATCCTGGTCCTGTTCTACGCGCTCATCCCCTTCGTGGAGGTGCTCGCGCCCTACGACCCGGCCAAGCGCCACGGCGACTTCCTGTACGCGCCGCCCCAATCCGTGCACCTGTTCCACGAGGGCCGCTTCGTCGGGCCCTACACGCATCCCTACGCGTTCTCGTTCGACCTGGAGCGCTTCCAGCGCGACTACACGGTCGACCGCGGCACGGTGCAGAAGCTGCGCTTCTTCTGCCGCGACGAGGCCTACGAATTCTGGGGGCTGGTGCGCACCGACTGGCACCTGGTCTGCCCGCCGGAGGGCGGCACCCTGTTCCTCGCGGGCACCGACCGGCTCGGGCGCGACCTGTTCTCGCGCATCGTCGCGGGGGCCCGGATCTCGCTGACGGTCGGCCTCGTGGGCATCGCGGTGTCCTTCGCGCTCGGGCTCTTCTTCGGCGGGCTCGCGGGCTACCTCGGCGGCTGGGTCGACAACCTCGTGCAGCGGATGATCGAGATCCTGCGCTCGCTGCCGGAACTGCCGCTCTGGCTCGCCCTCTCGGCCGCCCTGCCCCCGAACTGGAGCCCGGTTCTGGTCTTCTTCGGCATCACGCTGATCCTCGGCCTGCTCGACTGGCCGGGCCTCGCCCGCGCGGTGCGCTCGAAGCTGCTCGCCCTGCGCGAGGAGGATTACGTGCGCGCCGCCGAGCTGATGGGCGCCTCGAAGGCGCGGATCATCGGCCGGCACCTGATCCCGAACTTCATGAGCCACCTGATCGCCTCGGCGACCCTGTCGATTCCCTCGATGATCCTCGGCGAGACCGCGCTGTCGTTCCTGGGGCTCGGGCTGCGGCCGCCGGTGACGAGCTGGGGCGTCCTGCTCAACGAGGCCCAGAACCTCGCGGCGGTGCAGCTGCATCCCTGGCTGCTGCTGCCGATCCTGCCCGTGGTGGTGGTGGTGCTCGCCTTCAACTTCCTGGGCGATGGGCTGCGCGACGCGGCCGACCCGTATCACTGAGCCCGGACCATCGGCCGAAGGGGGCCGGCCGCGCCGGCCCCGCCCGCTCAGTAGCGGTAGAAGCCGCGGCGATGGGGATGGCCGTAGAAGCCGTGATGGCGGCGGTAGCCGTAGGCGCGGCCGTAGGGCGGTCCGTAGCGGCGGTAGCCGTAGGGGCGGCCCCAATGGTGGTGATGGCGGCGGTAATAGCCGTACTGCACCCAGGTCGTGGGAGCCGCCGCGGCCGTCTCGGCGGGGGCCGGCGCGGCGGTTGCCGCCTGCGGTGCGAGGGCGGCCCCGCCGAGCACGAGGCCGGCGGCCAGGATCACGGTCTTCAGCACTGGGAAGCTCCTGCGTCTTCGGTGAGGCGTTCGGTGACGCGAGGCCCCTCAACGCCCCGCGGACCATATCGTTGCCGCGGTGCAGCGACGCCGCGCTGCGGCGGGCCGACGCGGCCCAGGGATTCGCCTTCCGCCAGCGATCGACGATGGGGGACGGCACCGCCCCGCGCCGTCCGTCCGCGGATCGGCCCGAATGGGCGGGCCGACGGGAACCTTCACGGCCGGTTGGTGGGAAGGCCCGGACGGGTGTCCCGTGGGAGGGGGGTCCGATGATGGCGTTCGTTTCCCTGGCTCACGCCCGCGTCGCCATGGCGGAGCGCCAGCTCGACGCGGCCTCGGTGGAGCGCGCGGTCGTGAGCCCCCTAACGACCGAGCCCGATCCGGTCGATCCGAGTTTGGTGCGCGCTGTCCGGTCTGTCCCGGAGCGCGGCGGACGCGTTTTTCGCGGGGTATATCGACCGGAACCCGCAGGCTGCGCGATCCTCACAGCCTTCCTCGACCGAGGCAGGCGGCGGACGTGACGATGCACGATCACCGCGAGGCCGATGCCCTCCTCCTCCGTCTCTCCGAGACGCCCATCGCCGCGCGCGAGGAGGTCCCCCGGCCTCGTGATCGATCTCGGTGCGGAGGGCCGCATCGTGGCCGTCGAGCGTCTGGGGGCCTCCTCGCAGCCGTCGGGCGGCGCCGATATCCGGAGCGTCGCCGCCTGAGCCGTCCACCTCACGCCATCTTGAGGGTCATGTCGACGACCGAGGCCTGGCCCGCGCCCTTCACCAGGGCGATGCCGTGCTCGCAATCCTCCCGGCGGACGTAGCCCTCGGCGCAATCGGCCACGACCTCGCCGTTCGCGGCCCGCAGCCGCCAGCGCCAGTGCCCGCCCGCATCCCGGTAGAGTTCGAAGCGCATCGCGTCCCTCCTCGCGTGGATCCGCCCGGGGAGATGGGGAGCCGCGGCGGCGAGGCAACGCATCCGGCAGGTGCCCGTTCGCACGGGCCGGCGAGACGAGCCGACGTATGGCTCGGCTGCATGGCGCCGCCGCGACACAATGTTGACCTCGGGTCATGGCCGGCCCGGGGTCATGTTCGGCCTGGGGTCATGTTCGGCCTGGGGTCATGTTCGGCCTGGGGTTATGGCCGACCTGGGCTCATGGTCCAGGTCCGGCCGGTCGGCCCCGGTGGGGAGTCCCTGTCGATGCGCGCGAGGCTCGTCCTTCTCCTGCTCTGGGCCTGCCTCGCGGCGGCCGCGTCCCGCGCGGACGCGCCGCCCGAGAGCGGCCGGCTCTGGCTGCGGGAGCCGGCACTCTCCCCCGACGGGACGCGCATCGCCTTCCGGCACCGCGGGCAGATCTGGATCGTCCCCGCCTCCGGCGGCGCCGCGACGGCGCTGACGCCCGCCGGAACCCACGCGGCGGCGCCGGCCTGGTCGCCCGACGGCCGCACCCTGGCCTTCGCGTCGGACCGCTTCGGGGCGCTGAACGTCTTCGCGGTGCCGGCCGCCGGGGGCGAGATCCGGCGCCTGACCTGGTACGGCCTCGACGAGCGCCCGATGAGCGTCGCGCCGGACGGCCGCGTCCTGTTCGCCGCCCGCCGCCTCGGCGACGCGGCCCGGACCTTCGCCCCGCCCAATCGGACCGAGATGGCGAGCCAGGTCTACGCCGTGCCGCTGGCCGGGGGCCGCGAGACGCTCGTCCTGCCCAATGCCGCCCTCGACGCCCGCTCCGACCCGGGCGGGAAGCGCCTCCTCTACACGAGCCCGAACGTCGAGCAGCGCTTCCGGCAGCACCAGGTCTCCCGGGCCGTGCGCCAGGTCTGGCTCTACGACGCGGCGACGGGCCGGCACGAGCGGTTGACCGAGGGGACGCGGGAGAGCCGGAACGCCGTCTGGCTGCCGGGGGACGAGATCGCCTATCTCAGCGAGGCCTCCGGCTCGCTCAACGTCTGGCGCCTCTCGCTCGCCGAGCGGGTGCCGCGCCAACTCACCTTCTTCGCCGAGGGCGCCGTGCGCTGGCTCTCGGCCTCGGCGGAGGGCGACCTCGTCTTCGCGCGCGAGGGGGCGCTCTACCGGCTGGCGCGCGGCGCGGCCGAGCCCGAGGTGATCCCGGTCACGGTGACCGAATCCGCCTTCGCCGGCGAGGTCCCGGCCCGCAGCTCGGAGTTCAGCGACCTCGCGGTCTCGCCGACCGGCCAGGAGGTCGCGCTGGTGGCGCAGGGCGACATCTCCGTCGCCGCCCGCGACGGGAAATCGGTCAAGCGGATCACCCGCGGCCCGGGCGAGGCGCGCAACCCGACCTTCTCGCCGGACGGGCGGCGCCTCGCCTACGCGGCCGAGCGGGACGGGCGCTGGGGCCTCTACGAGACGAGCCTCGCGGTGCCGGAGGAGACCGGCTTCGCGCAGGCGACCCGCCTCGTCGAGCGCCGGCTCCCGAGCGCCGAGGGCGACGCGCTGGTGCCGCGCTACGCGCCCGACGGGCGCCGCCTCGCCTACGTCCTCGACCGCGCCGCCGTGCACATCCTCGATCTCGCGAGCGGCGCCGACCGGGAGGTCGTGCCGCCGGGCCGGTTCTACGCCTACGACGATGGCCGCTGGTGGCTGGCCTGGTCGCCGGATTCGCGCTGGCTCGCCCTGCCGATCCAGGGCGAGCAATCCTTCGCGACCAACGTCGCGGTGGTGCCCGCCGACGGGTCGCGCCCGCCCCTGCGGGTCGCTCCGGCCGGCGAGGCCCAGGGCGACGCGCAGTGGAGCGCGGATGGCAGCTTCCTGCTCTGGCGCAGCGACGCCAGCGCGCTCCACCGCGCCCTCGGCGACGCCGCCCGCAGCGACGTCGACGCGGTCTTCACCTCCCGCCGGGCCCGGGAGGCGTTCGAGGCGCGGCTGCGCCTGCCGGTCGTGGCGGAGCCGGACGGTCCGGCGCGCCCCTCCGGGACGGGCCCGGCGCCGTCCGAGCGGGTTCAGGCCGAGCGGGCCGCGCGCCCGGCGCTCCCCACCTTCGATCCGGACGGGCTGGAGGACCGGCAGTACCGGCTCTCGCAGGCGCCCGGCGACGTGGTCCATGCCGGCCTGATGGCGGACGGCGTCGGCGTGCTCACGGTCGAGCAGGCCGAGACTCCGGCGGGCGACGGCTGGATGCTGACCGGGACGCTGCGCGACCTGCGGCTCGGCCGGCGCCGCATCCTGTTCTCCGGCGTGGCCTCCAAGCGCGCGAGTCCCGTCCGGCTGAGCCGCGACCAGCGCAGCCTCTACGCCCTGTCCCGGAACGGCTTCGAGGAGATCGACCTCGCCCGCGGCACGGTGCGCAGCGTGCGGGTCCAGGTGGAGGCGGCCCGGGACCCGGCCCGGACCCTGCGCGAGGCCTTCGCGCAATACGGGCGCCTCACCCGGGCGAAGTTCCTCGATCCCGGCATGCACGGGGTGGATTGGGAGGCCGCGCAGGCGCGCTACGCCCGCTTCCTGCCCGCCCTCGCGGATCCGCGCGACCTCGCCGAACTGCTCTCGGAGATGGCGGGCGAGCTCAACGCCTCGCATACGGGGGCCTTTCTCGTCCCCGCCATCCCCGCCGACGAGCGGACCGCCTCGCTCGGCCTCTACTACGACGAGGCCCATGCGGGGCCGGGCATGCGGGTCGCCGCGATCCTGCCCGGGGGACCGTTCGACGCGGCCGGTACGCGCCTCGCGCCGGGGGACGTGCTGACCGAGATCGACGGGGCGCCGATCCCGGAGGCGGGCGGCGTGCACCGCCTGCTGCGCGGCCGCGCGAACAGGCTCGTCGAGATCGCCTTCCGCAAGCCGGACGGCAGCGAGGTGCGGGAGCGTCGCGCCCCGGTGAGCCTCGACCGGGAGCGGGACCTCGCCTTCGAGCGCTGGCAGCGGGCGCGGCGGGACGCCGTGGTCGCCCGCTCCTGCGGGCGGCTCGGCTACGTGCACGTCCGCGCCATGGACGCGCGCTCCTACCGCCGCACCTTCGCGGAGCTGTTCGGCCGCTTCGCCCAGGCGGAGGGGCTGATCGTGGACGTGCGCTTCAACGGCGGCGGCAACCTGCACAACCAGCTGCTCACGCTCCTGTCCGGGCGCCCCTACCTGACCTTCAGCCCGCGCTCCGGGCCGCCTCAGGCCGAGCCGGCCAACCGCTGGACCAAGCCCTCCGCCGTGCTGATGAACGCGGCGAGCTACTCCGACGCCTCGATCTTCCCGCAGGGCTACCGCGACCTCGGGATCGGGCCGCTCATCGGCGACCCCGTCGCGGGGACCGGCACCTTCGTGTGGTGGGTGCCCTCCCCGATCGTGCCGCGGCTGGCCTACGGCCTGCCGCAGCTGGCGATCCGCCGGGCGGACGGGCGCCTCCTCGAGAACACCGACATCCTCCCGGACGTCGCGGTGCCCTCCGACCCCACCGCCTGGGCGGAGGGCCGCGACCCGCAGCTCGAGGCCGCGGTGGCGGCCCTGCTCGGTGCCGGGGGCGCCGCCTGCGGGCCGGCCCCGGCGGCGAACGCCGCCATCGCCGCGCCGGAACCGCGCACCACGCCCTGACTGGGCGCGGCGAGCGCCGGATCGTCGGCCCCCTCATGCGCGAACGGCCCGCGCTCAGCCGGTGAGCGCGGGCCGCCAAGAGCGCAGGCCGCCAAGAGCGCGGGCCGCCAAGAGCGCGGGCCGCCAAGAGCGCGGGCTGCGACGCGCGCGGCGGGCCGGGACGGCCCGGCGGTTCCGGAGATTTCAGCGCGGCGCGCGGTCGAGCCAGCCGATCGAGCGGCCGTCCTGGCCGCCCTGGGCCGGGCGGGCGTGGTCGCGGCGCTGCGGCTGCCCCTGCCGGTGGTTCGGGCCCTCGGCGCGGTGATGCGCGGGGCGCGCATCCTGACCCTGCCGGGCGGGACGCCCGTCCTGGTTGGTGCGGGCCTGGCGCCCGTCCTGGCCCTGGCGCGCGGGGCGCGGCCGCGCCTCCGCCGGGCGTCCGCCCTGCGTCTGCGGCGGGCGGCCGCCCTGGGGCCGGCCGGGACGCTGGCCCCGCGGCCCGGGCTGGCGCCGGTCGCGCTCGGCCTCGGCCTCGGCCACCGCGGCCTCCTGGCGGCTCGGGGGCACGAAGCCCTCCGGGATCGCCATCTCGGGCACCTTCTGGCGGGTCAGGCGCTCGATGTCGCGCAGATAGGCGCGCTCCTCGTCGTTGCAGAACGAGATGGCGAGCCCGTCCGCCCCGGCGCGGGCCGTGCGGCCGATCCGGTGGACATAGGCCTCCGGCACGTTCGGCAGGTCGAAATTCACCACGTGGCTGACGCCCTCGACGTCGATGCCGCGGGCCGCGATGTCGGTGGCGACGAGCACCCGGCAGATTCCAGCCCGGAAGGCCGCCAGCGCCCGCTCGCGCTGGGGCTGGGACTTGTTGCCGTGGATCGCCGCCGAGCCGATGCCGGCCTTCTCCAGGCCGCGCACGACGCGGTCGGCGCCGTGCTTGGTGCGGGTGAAGACCAGCACGCGGTCGATCGACGCGTCGCGCAGGATTGTGGCCAGCAGCGCCTGCTTGGCGCCGGTGGGGACGTGGACGACCCGCTGCTCCACGCGCTCGGCCGTGGTGGCGACCGGGGTCACCGCCACCTGCACCGGGTCGCGCAGGTACTGGGCCGCCAGCGTGGCGATGTTCCTCGGCATGGTGGCCGAGAAGAACAGGCTCTGGCGCGCCTTCGGCAGCAGGGTGACGATGCGCTTCAGCGCGTGGATGAAGCCCAGATCGAGCATCTGGTCGGCCTCGTCGAGGACGAGGTACTCGACGGCGTCGAGGCTGAGCGAGCGGCGGTCGATCAGGTCGAGGAGCCGGCCCGGGGTCGCGACCAGGATGTCGACGCCGTTCGCCAGCGCCCGCTCCTGGCGGCCGATGGTGACGCCGCCGAACACGACCGTGGTCGAGAAGGGCAGGAACTTGCCGTAATCGCCGAAGCTCTCGGCGATCTGGCTGGCGAGCTCCCGGGTCGGCGAGAGCACGAGGACGCGGCAGCCGCGGCGGGGCGCGCGGCGCTGCGGCGTCTCGCTGGCGAGCCGGTGCAGGATCGGGAGCGCGAAGGCGGCGGTCTTGCCGGTGCCGGTCTGGGCGATGCCGCAGAGGTCGCGGCCCGCCATCGCCTGCGGCACGGCCTGGGCCTGGATCGGGGTCGGCGTGACGTAGCCGGTCTCGGCGAGCGCCTTCAGGATGGGCGCCGCCAGGCCGAAATCAACGAATTGAGTCAAGGTGAAACACGCTTTCGGGAAGCAGCGGGATCGCCCAGGCGGGTGCGCGCGGCACCGCGATCGCGATCCTTCGGTCTGGGGTGGGAAGCCCGCGTGATGGAGCCGCCCGGAGGGTCAAGCGATCGACGAGAGGGCCGGGCCTGCCGCGCGAATGCGGGCCAATCCGTCACGCAGCCCTCTCAGGCGGGCCGGAACGGCCGCTGACGCTGCAGCCCCGATATGGCGTTGTGCGGGTGCGAAGTCAATCCGCCGGACCGGGCTTCTCGTCCCGCACCCACTTGTCGTCCCGCACCCACTTGCGGCCCGGCCGCGGCGGCGCTTCACTGCCGGCATGTCCGCGCCCCACCCCGCCCTCGCCCGCGCGCAGGATTTCTGCGCCCGCTACGGCCTGCGCCTGCCGATCCTGCTGGCGCCGATGGCCGGCGCCTGCCCGCCCTCCCTGTCGATCGCCGTGGCGGAGGCGGGCGGGCTCGGCGCCTGCGGCGCCCTGCTGATGCCGCCCGCCGCCATCCTGGCCTGGGCGGCGGAGGTGCGGGCGGGCACCCGCGGGCCGTTCCAGCTCAACCTCTGGATCCCCGACCCGCCGCCCCGCCGCGACCCGGAGCACGAGGCGCGCCTGCGCGGCTTCCTCGGCGGTTTCGGCCCCGCCGTGCCGCCGGAGGCGGGCGACGCGGCGCCCCCCGACTTCGCCGCCCAGTGCGAGGCGTTCCTGGAGGCCGCGCCGCCCATCGTCTCCTCGGTGATGGGCCTCTACCCGCCCGCCTTCGTGGCGCGCCTGAAGCACCGGGGCATCGCCTGGTGGGCGAACGTCTCGACCGTGGCCGAGGCCCTCGCGGCCGAGGCGGCCGGCGCCGACGCGGTGGTGGTCCAGGGCGCCGAGGCCGGCGGGCATCGCGGCTGCTTCGAGGCGGGGAGCGCCGAGGCCGGGATGGTCGGCACGATGGCGCTCGTGCCGGCGGTGGCCGACGCGGTGCGGATCCCGGTCGTCGCCACCGGCGGCATCGCGGAGGCGCGGGGCGCCGCGGCGGCGCTCCTCCTCGGGGCGAGCGCCGTCCAGATCGGCACCGGCTTCCTGCGCTGCCCGGAGGCGAGGCTCAGCCCCGCCTGGGCCGAGGGGCTCGCGCGGGCGCGGCCGGAGGACACGCGCGTGGCCCGGGTCTTCAGCGGCCGGGCCGGGCGCAGCCTCGCCACCGCCTACGTGGCGGCCGCGACCGCCCCCGACGCGCCGGCGCCCGCGCCGTACCCGGTGCAGCGCGCCCTCACCCGGGCCATGCGCGAGGCCGCGACCCGGGAGGGCGACCTCGCGCGGATGCAGGCCTGGGCCGGGCAGGCGGCCGGCTTCGCGCGGGCCGAGCCCGCCGGCCGGGTCGTGGCGGAGATCTGGGAGGGGATGCGGGCGCTCCTGCGCTGAGCGGCCCTACTCCGCCGCGGCGAGCGGGGTCGCGACCTCCTCCAGCGAGCGCCGCTCCGCCGCGACGCCCCAGATCCCCGCGACGATCCCGGCCGCGATCATCAGGGCGGAGGCCGCGAGGTAGCCGCCGAGGATCGCCGACCGGGACTGCCCCTCGATCAGCACCCCGAACAGGGCCGGCCCCGCCGCCCCGATCCCGGTGCCGACGGCGTAGAACACCGCGAT
The DNA here is from genome assembly GCF_029714205.1 of Methylobacterium sp. CB376. Taxonomy (NCBI): domain Bacteria; kingdom Pseudomonadati; phylum Pseudomonadota; class Alphaproteobacteria; order Hyphomicrobiales; family Methylobacteriaceae; genus Methylobacterium; species Methylobacterium sp. CB376. The sequence continues at coordinate 7,111,129 of NZ_CP121648.1, forward strand.
GGCGAGCGCCCGGATCTCCAGGGGAAACACCTCGCTGACGGTCAGGTAGGCCGAACTCGCCGCCGCCGAGGCGAAGAAGAACACGGTCATCCAGCTCAGCGTGAGCGTGGTCGCGGTCAGCGCCTCCTGCTGGAACAGCACCCCGCTCAGGGCGAGCAGCACCCCCGAGATCCCGTAGGTCGCCGCGATCATCGGCTTGCGGCCGAGCGTGTCGAACAGCCGCCCGAGCACCACCGGCCCGAAGAAGTTGCCGGCCGCGAAGGGCAGGATGTACCAGCCGACCGCCCCGGCCGGCACCTTGTAGAAGTCGATCAGGATCAACCCGTAGGTGAAGAAGATCGCGTTGTAGAAGAAGGCCTGGGCGGACATCAGGGCGAGCCCGACCCCCGCGCGCCGGCGATAGCGGGCGAGCGTCCGGAAGACCTCGGAGAGCGGCGTGTGCCGGCGCTGGCGCAGGCGCGCCGTCCGGAACGGCCCCTCGCTCAGAACGTGCCCCTCGGCGCGGAACCGCGCCTCGATCCCGGCCACCACGGCCTCGGCCTCGGCGGCGCGGCCATGGGTCATCAGCCAGCGCGGGCTCTCGGGGATCCAGGTGCGCAGGAGCAGGATGACGAGGCCGAGCGCCGCGCCGAGCAGGAAGGCCGCCCGCCAGCCGTGATCGGGGCCGAACAGGGAGGGATCGAGCACGATCAGGGAGGCCCCCGCCCCCAGCACGGCGCCGAGCCAGAACGAGCCGTTGATGACGAGGTCGGTCCAGCCGCGGGCGCGGGCCGGGATCAGTTCCTGGATGGTCGAGTTGATCGCCGTGTACTCGCCGCCGATCCCGGCCCCCGTGAGGAACCGGAACAGGCAGAAGCTCCAGAGGTCCCAGGAGAAGCCGGTGGCGGCGGTGGCCGCGAGGTAGACCGCGAGCGTGACGAAGAACAGCTTCTTGCGCCCGAGCCGGTCGGTGAGCCAGCCGAACCCCACCGCCCCCAGCACGGCGCCGGCGAGGTAGCTCGACGTGGCGAGCCCGATCTCCGCATTGCTGAAGCGCAGGGTCGGGCTGTCGCGCAGGGCCCCGGCGAGCGCGCCCGCGAGCGTCACCTCCAGCCCGTCGAGGATCCAGGTGATGCCGAGGGCCAGCACCACCAGGGTGTGGAACCGGCCCCAGGGCAGCCGGTCGAGCCGGGAGGAGACGTCGGTCTCGATGATCTCGCCGTCGCGGGACGGCGCGGATCGTGTCGCTGCGTGCGTGGTCATCGGCATCCGGGGGCAGGCGCTGTCCCGACCAGATAGGGCCGCCGCGCCGCGCTGCGACCGCGTCAGCGCCGGGCCATCTCGTCGAGCACCGGCGCGAAGGCGGCCGCGGCGACGCCGAAGCCGAGATGGGCCCGGACGGCGTTGCCGACCCGCTCGCCCCCGCCCACGGCGGTGTGGATGCCGACCAGGGCGGCCGTCCCGTCCGGCTCCAGGAGGAGGACGGGGGCGCCGGATTCGCCCGAGCCGGAATCGCACAGGTCCGTCAGTTGCCCGGGGGCCGGCACGTCGATCCGCGCCGAGCAGCCGCGGTGGATCACCGGCAGGTAGGGGCGGTCGAAGGCGTAGCCCGCCACCGCGACCACGGCCCCCTGCCGGCTCCCGGGCAGGTCGGCCCCCGGCAGGAGGCGCCAGGGCACCGGCTTCACGCCGTCGAGCGCCTCCCTGAGGGTGATGACGGCCCAATCGTGCCGGATCATCTCCTGGGTGATCGGGCGGGGACCGGGCCGGGTCGCCCGCTCCAGGGCGAGGCCGGGGGCGATCCGCAGATCCTGGGCCACCGCGTGCCCGCCGAAGCGGTCGCGGGCCTGGCCCGCCACGAAGTGGACCTGGTGCGGCTTCACGTAGCCGCCGATCCGGTCGTCGAACAGGCAATGGGCGGCGGTGAGGACGAGCCGGGGCGCCACCAGGGTGCCGGTGCAATGGCCGTGATGGGCCGGCCCGGTGACGACGTTGACGCGCCCGATGGCGGTGAAGGGCCAGGCGGTCGGTTCGAGCGGCACGCGCCGGTCGGTCCGCGCCGGCTCCTGCTGCGCGAGGACCGGCAGGGCCGGCAGAAGGGCGACCAGAAGGGCGCCCAGAAGGGCCCCCGGAAGGGCTCCGGGGCGGGCGCGGAGGCATCGACGCAGCAAGGGCCATCTCCTGCAGAGCCGGCCCCGGAGGGGCGCCAGCCCGTTCGGGTCCGTCATCGGGCCCATCCTGGCCGATTCCCGCGACGGTCCGCCTGCGGCCCCCGCCGCGGCGGCGGGAGCGCCGCGGCGGGGGAGCGCCGCGGCGGGGGAGCGCCGCGGCGGGGGGAGCGCCGCGGGAGGCGGCCGCTCAGCCGCGATACGTCTCTCCGTCGAGCCCGTGCGGCCGGCCGGCCTCGAGGAGCGTCGCCCAGACCGGGTCGGGCAGCGGCACGCCCTCGGCGAGGCGCTGCGCCCGCGTGCGGCGCTCGGGCTCGCCGGGGAGCAGCACCTCGCCCCCCTGCGCGGCCGGGCGGGCGCTCTTGAAGAAGTCGAGATAGGTGCGGGTCTCGGTCGCGACCGCGTCCGCCGAGCCGAAGGCCTCCGGCGTCATGTAGATCGACAGCATGCCGTTGCAGAAGCGCTTCGGGCCGGGGCCGGCCGTGCCCGAGCCGGTGAGCGCCCCGGCCAGCAATTCGCACATCAGCGCGAGGCCGGAGCCCTTGTGCTCGCCGAAGGCCCGGATCGCCCCCGTCCCGCGCCGGTTGTCGCGCTCCGCCGTGCCGTCGTAGGGGCCGAAGAGCGTGCGCGGGTCCTGGCTCGGGCGCCCGTCCGGCTCGATCAGCACGCCCTCGGGCAGGGGCTTGCCCCCCTGCGAGGCCACCAGCACCTTGCCCTCGGCCACCGCCGAGGTCGCGAAGTCGAGGATGATCGGCTCGCCCCCGGCGACCGGGAACCCCGCCGCGAAGGGGGCGGTCGAGTAGCGCCGGTCGACCGAGCCGAACGGGGCGACGAGCAGGCTGCCCGCCACGTTGACGAAATGCACCGAGACGAGGCCCGCCGCCGCCGCCTGCTCGGCCCACTCGCCGATCCGCCCGAGATGCCCGGCATGGCGCAGGGCCACGATGGCGACCCCGTTCGCCCGGGCCCGGGCGATGCCGAGGTCCGTCGCGAAGGGACCGGCGGTCTGGCCGAAGCCGTAATGCGCGTCGATCAGCGCGAAGGCCGGAGTGTCGCTCACCACCTCCGGGGTCCGGCCGGCCACGACCTCGCCCTCGCGCAACCACGCGACGTAGCGGGGCACGCGAATCACCCCGTGGCTGTCATGGCCCGTGAGGTTCGCGGCGACGAGGTAGCGCCCGATCCGCTCCGCCTCCTCCGGCGCGCAGCCCTCCCCGATGAAGATGTCGCGGACGAAGGCGGTCAGGCCGGCGGCGGCGATGCGCATGGGATCCTCCCGGAAACTCTTCTTGGCGGATGGCGAATAGCGAATGGCGAGGGGGGATCCAAGCCGCGGCGGGATTTTTGCGGAATCCGGCGATGCCGGGCGCCCCGACCTGCCGCCCGCTTCCCCCTCACCGCACAGCATTCGCCACGCGTCCCGGCTCCGGGGCTGGACATGGCAGCGCTGCCGGTGTCCACTCCGCACCCACAACCGGGCCTCGAGACCGGAGCATTGGGAGGAAGACCTCATGAGGACGACGCGTCGCGTTTTCCTGGGCGGCGCCGCATCCGCGGCGGTCGGAGCAGCGTTCCCCGGCGTGATCCGCTCGGCCTGCGCGCAGGGTGCCGGCGCGACGACGCGCATCGGCATGGTGCTGCCGGTGACGGGGCCGGGCGCGGATGCCGGGCGCTTCGCGCTCAACGGCGCCAAGATCGCGCTGGAGGCGGTGAACAAGGCCGGCGGCGTGCTCGGCAAGCCGCTGGAGATCGTCACCGAGGACGACCAGACCACCAATCCGGGCGCGGTCCTGGCCTTCTCCAAGCTCGCCTCGCAGAGCGACCTCGTCGGGTTCCTGGGCTCGATCCGCTCGACCCAGAACCACGCCATGGCGCCCGACATCCTCAAGACCGGCAAGCCGGTCTGCTTCGGCGGCACCGACCCGGTGCTGACCCAGATGGGCAATCCCTGGCTGTTCCGCTTCCGGCCGAACGACAGCTACTCGGCCCGGGTGATCGCCGATTTCGGCGTCAACACTCTCTCCAAGAAGAAGTGGGCGGTGATCCACTCCACGGACGCGTTCGGCACCAGCGGCGCCAAGGCGCTCACCGAGGCGTTGGCCAAGGCGGGCGCGACGGTGGCCCTCGACCAGGGCTACTCGAACCAGAGCCAGGACTTCACGCCGGTCGTGCTGGCGATCCGCCAGTCGGGGGCCGAGGTGATCGGCTCCTACTTCACCTTCGAGAACGACCTCGGCATCTTCGCCCGGCAGTTGCGCCAGCTCGGGGTCACCGTGCCCTGGGTCGGCTCGCCCTCGATCGTCAACGTGACGGCGCTGAAGCTCGCCGGCCCCTCGCTGTTCGGCACCTACGGGGTGGCGGACTACGCCGAGGAATCGAGCGAGGCGGCGCGGGCCTTCGGCAAGGCCTACCGGGCGGTCACCAAGATCGCGCCCGACAACCAATCCTCCTGGACCTACGACGCCGTGACGGTGCTGGCCATGGCCATCAACAAGGCCGGGAAGACCGACCCGCAGGCGATCCGCGAGGCGCTCCTCTCCATCCGCGGCCACGAGGGGGCCGAGGGCACCTACAATTTCGACAAGAACGGCGACGGCCTGCACGGCTACAACGTCGTGAAGAACGACAAGGGGTCGATCGTCTTCGACAAGCGGATCGACTTCAACCAGGGCTGACCACCTCCGCCGGCCCGTCCCCGGACGGGCCTCCCCCCTCGCCGGCCCGGGCGGATCGCATGGACCTCGTCCTCCAGCTCCTCTTCACCGGGATCGGCATCGGCGCCGTCTACGCCCTCGTGGCGCTCGGCTTCGTGCTGATCTTCCGCGCCACGAACGTGGTGAACTTCGCCCAGGGCGAGTTCTCGATGGTGGCCGCCTTCCTGATGGTCGTCTTCGCGGTCGACCTGGAATGGCCCTACTGGCTGTCCTTCCTGCTGGCGATCGGCGGGATGGCGCTGCTCGGGGCCCTGTTCAACCTCGGCGTCTACTACCCGCTGCGCCACCGCTCCTACCTGCCGGTGATCATCTCGACCATCGGCGCCTCGATCTTCCTCGCCAACACCACGCTCGCCCTCTACGGGCCGCAGCCGCAGGTGCTGCCCCCGGTCTTCGAGACGCAGGGAATCCTGCTCGGGCCGGTCTTCCTGGACAGCCAGTACCTGCTGATCATCGCGGTCACGGCGGTGCTGGTCGCCTTCCAGTACTGGTTCTTCGAGCACACGCTGATCGGCAAGAAGCTGCAGGCCACCTCCCAGGACAAGGAGATGGCGGCGCTGCTGGGCATCCCGGTGGCCGGGATGATCATGCTGACCTTCGTGTACAGCGCGGTGCTGGGCGGCATCGCCGGCATCCTGGTGGCGCCGGTGCTGTTCGTGTCGATCCAGATGGGGGCGACGATCGCCCTGAAGGCCTTCGCGGCCACCATCATCGGCGGCTTCGGCGACGTCACGGGGGCGATCATCGGCGGGCTGGCGCTCGGCATCATCGAGACCTTCGGGGCGGCCTACATCTCGGTGCCCTACAAGGACGCCTTCGCCTTCATCGTCCTCGTGGCCTTCCTGATCCTGCGGCCCCAGGGGCTGTTCGGCGAACGCATCGCGGAGAAGGCATGACCGGCTCTCCCCTTCCCCGGGCGGACGTCGCCCCCGCCGCTCCCGCCCGTCGGCTGCCCCTCGGCTCGCTGCTCTACGCCGCCCTGGCGGCCGGGATCGTCGCCCTCGCGGTGACGAACCCGGTCAACGGCTACCTGCTCAACATCCTGATGCAGGCCGCCACCTACGCGATCGCGGTGATCGGCCTCACCGTGGTGCTGGGCCTGTGCGGGCAGATCAATCTCGCGCAGGCGGCCTTCTTCGGGCTCGGCGCCTACGCGGTCGGCCTCGGCACCGTCGATCTCGGGGTGAGCTTCTGGCTCTGCCTCGCGGCCGGCATGCTCGCCGCCCTGGTGGCGGGCGCCTTCCTGGGCGCCTCGACCCTGCGGCTGGGCGGCCACTACCTCGCCATGGTGACGATCAGCTTCCAGCAGATCCTCACCCTGGTGCTGGTGAACTGGATCCCGGTCACGCACGGGCCCGACGGGGTGCCGCGCATCCAGCGCCCGGCCCTGTTCTCGGACGGGCAGGCCTATCTGGGCCTCTGCCTCGCGGTGCTGGCGGTGGTGGCCTGGCTCGTCTGGCACATGCCGCGCACCCGGCTCGGCCGCGCCATGCGGGCGGTGCGCGACAACGAGCTCGCGGCGGGCGTCACCGGCATCGACGTCTACCGCACCAAGGTGATGGCCTTCGCGATCGGGGCGCTGCTCGCCGGACTCGGCGGCGGGCTCTTCGCGGGCAGCTTCACCTATGTCAGCCCGGACCAGTTCTCCTTCGCCGAGTCGATCGTGTTCCTGACCATGGCGCTGCTCGGCGGCGTCGGCTCGCCGGCGGGCGCGGTGATCGGCACCGGGCTCCTGATCCTCATCCCCGAATGGCTGCGCTTCCTGAAGGAGATTCCGGGCCTCTACCTCGCCATCTACGGGCTCGCGGTGATCCTGATTGTGGTGTTCATGCCGGAGGGGATCTGGGGCTTCCTCGGCGACCAGGTGAAGCGCCTGCGCCCCGGCCGGGCCGCGGCGCCGCGGGCCGGCGACCTCGCGCTGACGCAGGGCGCGGCGGGGCCCGCGCCGGTGCTGGAGGTCGAGGGGCTCGCCAAGCATTTCGGCGGCCTCAAGGCCGTGGACGAGGTCTCCTTCACGGTGACCCGCGGGGGCATCCACGCGCTGATCGGCCCGAACGGCTCGGGCAAGACCACGACCCTCAACGTGCTCTCGGGCCTCTACCGGCCGACCGCGGGCCGGGTGCGCCTCGACGGGCAGGACATCACCCACGCGCCGCCGCATGCCCGCGCGGCGGCCGGGCTCGGCCGGACCTTCCAGAACATCCGCCTGTTCCGCTCGATGAGCGCGCTCGAGAACGTCGTCATCGGGGCCGAGCGGCCGGGCAACCCGATCGAGGGCCGCGACCGGGCGACCCTGGAGGCGCGGGCGCGGGCGGCGCTCGCCTTCGTGGGGCTGGAGGCGCGGGCGGACGAGCCGGTCTCGGCCTTCTCGTACGGCCACCAGCGCCTGATCGAGATCGCCCGGGCGCTCGCCGGCAACCCGGTGCTGCTGCTGCTCGACGAGCCGGCGGCGGGCCTCAACAGCACCGAGAAGGGGGCGCTCACCGGCCTGCTGCGCCGGGTCGCCGCCAAGGGCGTCACCATCCTGATCATCGACCACGACATGACGCTGGTGAGCGACGTGGCGAGCCACATCACGGTGCTGAATTTCGGCCGGCGCATCGCCGACGGCGTCACCGCCGCGGTCCTGCGCGAGCCCGCCGTGATCGAGGCCTATCTGGGTCAGGAGGCGGCGGATCTGCGCGATCCGGGCCTGCGGACCGACCTCGCGCCGACCTGAGGAGGACGGAATGGCACTCCTCGAGATCCGCGACCTCACCGTGCGCTACGGCGAGATCGAGGCCGTGCGCGGCGTCTCCTTCGCGGTGGAGCCGGGCGAGGTCGTGACCCTGCTGGGCTCGAACGGCGCCGGCAAGTCGACGACGCTCAAGACCATCTCCGGGCTGGTCAAGCCGGCCGGCGGCGAGGTGCTGTTCGAGGGCCAGCCCCTCGTCGGCCTGAAGCCCGAGGAGATCGTCCGCCGCGGCGTCGCGCACGTGCCTGAGGGGCGGCGGGTCTTCCCGGGCCTCACCGTGCGCGAGAACATCATGCTCGGCGCCTCGAACCGGACCGGGCTCTCCGCCCGCCGGATCCGCGACGAGGCGGAGGGCATGTTCGAGCTCTTCCCCGACATCCGCCGCTTCGGCGACGCGCTCGGCTGGACCCTGTCGGGCGGCCAGCTGCAGATGGTCGCGCTCGCCCGCGGGCTGATGGCCAAGCCCCGGATCCTGCTCCTCGACGAGCCCTCGCTCGGCCTCGCCCCGGTGATCGTCCAGGCGGTCTTCTCCATCATCGCCGAGGTGCGCCGCCGCGGCACGACGGTGCTCCTCGTCGAGCAGAACGCCCGGATGGGCCTGTCGGTGGCGGATCGCGGCTACGTGCTGGAGACCGGCCAGCTGGTGCTGAGCGGCTCGCCGGACTCGCTCTGGGCGAACGACGACATCCGGGCGGCCTATCTGGGCGGGCGCGCCAAGGCGGCCGGGTAGCGGGGTCGGAGGCTCGCCTTTGCGGGGCGGGGCCACCCGTGCCGGCGCCCGGCCCTGGCCAGCACGACACCTGTCCGCGGTCCATGAGAGCCCCTAGGATCGGCGAGGCCGGGCCTCCCCTCGCCCAACCTCGCCCCGGAGCCGCCGTGACGGCCTTCCTCGTCCTCCTCCTCGCCTACACGATCAGCCAGTTCGACCGCGGCTTCCTCGCCATGGTGGCCCCGGATCTCGGGCGCGACCTCGGCCTCTCCGGCTCCGACCTCGCCCTGCTCTCCTCGGCGTGGTTCGCCGCCTTCGCGCTCGCCCAGATCCCGACCGGGTTCTGCCTCGACCGGTTCGGGCCCCGCCGCACCGTGGCGGCCTTCCTGGCCCTGGCATCCCTCGGGACCGGGGCCCTCGCGGCGGCGGGGGGCTTCGCCGGGGCGCTCGCCGGCATGGCGCTGATCGGCTTCGGCTGCGCCCCGGCGCTGATGGGGAGCCTCTACGTCTTCGGCCGGCTCTACCCGCCCGAGCGCTTCGCCATGCTGTCATCGCTGATGATCGGCTTCGGCACGGCCGGGGATCTCCTGGGCGCGACCCCGCTCGCCCTCGCCTCCCGGGCGCTCGGCTGGCGGCCGATCCTGCTCGGCCTCGCCGCCGTCACGGCCGCGTGCGCGCTCCTCGTCCTCGCCCTGATCCGCGATCCGGCCCGCATCCGGGATCCCACCCGGACCGGGCTGCTGCGGGGCTTCGCGGCGATCGCGGGCATGCGCGCCCTGTGGCCGATCTTCCCGGTCGTCCTCGTCAGCTACGCGGTGGTGATCGCCATCCGCTCGCTCTGGATCGGCGCCTATCTGGGCAGCGTGCACGGCTTCGACGCCCTGGCGCGGGGCAACGGGGCGCTCGCCATGAGCGCCGCCATGGCCCTCGGCGCCATCGGCTACGGGCCGCTGGAGCGGCTGGTCCGCGATCCCAAGCGCACCGCCCTCGGCGGCTGCCTCGTCACCGGCCTCGCCCTCGTGCTCCTCGGCCTCGCGGGCGCAGGCTCCGCCGCCCTGGCCGTGGCGCTCCTCGCCGTCATCGGCGCCGCCGGCCTCAGCTACGCCATCCTGATGGCCCATGCCCGGCGCTTCTTCCCGGCCCACCTGCTCGGCCGGGGCGTCTCCTTCATGAACATCCTGTTCATGGGCGGGGCGGGCGCCGCGCAGGGTCTCTCGGCCGCCTTCGTGCTGCGGGCCGAGGGGCTCGACCCGGCCGGGCTCTACGCGCGCCTGTTCGCCGGCTTCGGGGCGGCCCTGCTCGCCGCCACGGCCGTCTACGCCTTCGCGCCGCGGGCCCCCGCGCTCAGCGCGACGCTGCCGCCTCCGCCGCCTCCGCGGGCGTGCGCGCCCGCAGGGCGAGCGCGTGGAGGCCGCGCCTGAAGGCCTCGTCGAGCAGCGCGTTCACCATGCGGTGACGCTCGACGCGGCTCTTCCCCTCGAAGGCCTGCGACACCACATCGAGGCGGAAATGGGTTTCCCCGCCCGGGGCGGCGCCGGCATGGCCCTCGTGCTGGTGCGATTCATCGATCACCGCCAGGGATTCCGGCCTTAACCGCTCCTCCAGCGTTTCCCTGATCCACTCCGCCAAGCTCATCGGGATTCTCCTCGCGCGCCGGGGTGATTCCCGGGGGCGGATCCACCCGCCCGTGTCAATCCGTTCCGGGAGCCTGCGGCATCAGGCCCCCAGCCCTTGTGCCCCGCCCGGGGCCCCTCATAATCGCCCCGCCATGGATCTCAACTCGCCCCTGTTCGACCGCATCCGCATCAAGCCGACGTGCGAGGACACCACGACGGAGGGTCCGGTCTGCGAGCGCCCGGGCTGCACCCAGCCGGGGCTCCACCGCGCCCCCAAGGGCCGCAAGCAGGAGGGCCAGTACTGGCGCTTCTGCATGGCGCATGTCCGCGAATACAACGCCTCCTACAATTACTTCGCCGGCATGAACGACGCCGCCGTGCAGGCCTTCCAGAAGGACGCGGTGATCGGCCACCGGCCGACCTGGGCGATGGGCGTCAACGGCACCGCCCGCGGGGCGAGCCGGCCGGCCTCCGCGCCGCGCGACTGGGACTACGTCGATCCGCTCGGCGTCCTGCGGGCGGCGGGCGTCGCGCCCGAGGACGGGCGCGCCCGGGCCGAGCCGCCGCGGCCGCGCTACTCCGCCCCCGTGCGCAAGGCCTACGACGTGATGGGCCTGGAGGAGGGCGCCGACGCCGCCGCCATCAAGGCCCAGTACAAGGCCCTGGTGAAGCGCTTCCACCCCGACGCCAATGGCGGCGACCGCGCCTTCGAGGACCGCCTGCGCGACATCATCCGGGCCCACGACACCCTGCGGGCCGCCGGCCTCTGCTGAGGTCCGGCCCTCGCCGGGGCCGGGCACGGATCTCGCATCCGGGGGCCCGGCAGGGCTCGCATCCCGCGCGACCTCGCCTATATCAGGGGTGTTGGCACGTTTGCGCCGGCTCCCCCAGAACGATAAGGAAAGGCGGCGCCAGCCGGCACCCCCGCGCCGTCGCGACATCCGCAGGGCCGCCCTTCCCGAGGCACCCCTGCCCCGACGAGGCCCTTATGCTTGCTGAAGACACACCACCCGCTCTCCCGGACATGAAGGTGTCCGTGCGCCAGGTGTTCGGGATCGACTCGAACCTCGAGGTGCCGGCCTTCTCCAAGACGGACGAGCACGTCCCCGACCTCGACGCCGACTACATCTTCGACCGCGAGACCACGCTGGCGATCCTGGCCGGCTTCGCCCGGAACCGCCGGGTGATGATCACCGGCTATCACGGCACCGGCAAGTCGACCCACGTCGAGCAGGTCGCCGCGCGGCTGAACTGGCCCTGCGTGCGCATCAACCTCGACAGCCACGTCTCGCGCATCGACCTCGTCGGCAAGGACGCGATCGTCCTCAAGGAGGGCAAGCAGGTCACCGCCTTCCAGGACGGGATCCTGCCCTGGGCGCTGCAGAACAACGTCGCGCTCGTCTTCGACGAGTACGATGCCGGCCGCCCGGACGTGATGTTCGTGATCCAGCGCGTGCTCGAAGTGTCGGGCCGCCTGACGCTCCTCGACCAGAAGCGGGTGATCCGCCCGCACCCCGCCTTCCGGCTCTTCGCCACCGCGAACACCGTCGGCCTCGGCGACACGTCCGGCCTCTATCACGGCACGCAGCAGATCAACCAGGGTCAGATGGACCGCTGGTCCATCGTCACCACCCTCAACTACCTGCCGCACGACCGCGAGGTCGACATCGTGCTGTCGAAGGCGACGCACTACCGCGGCGAGGGCGGGCGCGACATCGTCAACAAGATGGTCCGGGTCGCCGACCTCACCCGCAACGCCTTCATCAACGGCGACCTCTCGACCGTGATGAGCCCGCGCACCGTGATCACCTGGGCGGAGAACGCCGAGATCTTCAACGACATCGGCTTCGCCTTCCGGGTCACCTTCCTCAACAAGTGCGACGAGCTGGAGCGGGCGCTCGTCGCCGAGTTCTACCAGCGCTCCTTCGGCAAGGAGCTGCCCGAGAGCGCGGTGAACGTCGCGCTGAGCTGACGGAGGCGCGCATGGCGGACCCGGCTCTCACGGAACGGCGCGGCGCGGCCGGTCCCGCCGGGGACCGGGCCGCGCGCGACCTCGACGCCCGGGCGATGCGGACGGCCCGAGCCGCGGGGACCAGCGCGACGCCGCGCGCGCCGAGGCCTGCGAGGAGGCCGGGCTCCGGGCAGCCGACGAGACCCACCGGCAGCCCGAGGCCTTCCCGGACGCCTGCGCCGACTGCTGCCCCGACACCTGCCCCGACGCTTGGGACGATCTCCCGGAGCGCTCCTTCGATCTCGACGCGGTGAAGAAGTAGCCGGATGTCCATTTCCAACCGCAAGCCAGGCGAGAAGCGCGAGCCGGCCGCCGAGCCGCTGAAGCGCTCGCTCGCCGGAACGCTGCGGGCCATCGCCCGCAGGCCCGAGGTCGAGGTCACCTTCGCCTCCGACCGGCCGGCGCTGACCGCCGACAAGGCCCGCCTGCCCGAGCCGCCCCGCAAGCTCTCCGCCGCCGACGTGGCGATCCTGCGCGGCCACGCGGATTCGATGGCCCTGCGCCTCGCCTGCCACGACGCGGCGATCCACCGGCGGCTCGCCCCCGAGGGGGCGCCGGCCCGCGCGGTCTTCGACGCCGTCGAGCAGGCCCGGGTCGAGGCGATCGGCTCGCGGCGCATGGCCGGCGTGGCCGGGAACCTGACCGCCATGCTGGAGGACCGCTACCATCGCGGCGGCAAGTACGAGGAGATCACCGACCGGGCCGACGCGCCGCTGGAGGATGCCGTCGCCCTGATGGTGCGCGAGCGCCTGACCGGCCAGAAGCCGCCGGAGGCCGCCGGCCGCATCGTCGAGCTCTGGCGCGACTTCGTCGAGGCGCGCGCGGGCCGGAACCTCGACGGGCTCCTCGGCAGCCTCGAGAACCAGCGCGCCTTCGCGCGCGCGGTGCGCGACCTCCTCTCCTCCCTCGACATGGCGGACGACGCCCCCCTCGACCCCGAGGACGAGGAGAGCGAGGACGAGAACGAGGCGCAGGAGAACGAGCAGCAGGCCGGCGAGGGCGAGGCGGAGCAGCAATCCCAGGGCGACCGGGCCGAGGTCGACGTCTCGGACGAGGCCTCCGACGACCTCGACGAGGGCGCGACCGAGGCCGCCGACGCGCCCTCCGGCGAATTGCCGGACGATGCCGAGGACGCCGACTCGGAGGAGGCCTCCGAATCCTGGCGCCCGCCGACCCCGCGCCCCAACGAGGTGCGCGGTCCCGACTACAAGGTCTACACCGCCAGGTACGACGAGGTGATCCACGCCGAGGATCTCTGCGACGCGGACGAGCTCGGGCGGCTGCGCTCCTACCTCGACAAGCAGCTGGCCCACCTGCAGGGCGTGGTCGGGCGCCTCGCCAACCGCCTGCAGCGGCGGCTCCTCGCGCAGCAGAACCGGGCCTGGGAGTTCGACCTGGAGGAGGGCCAGCTCGACCCCGCCCGCCTGCCGCGGGTGGTCATGGACCCGTTCCAGCCCCTGTCCTTCAAGCAGGAGAAGGACACGAATTTCCGCGACACGGTGGTCACGCTCCTCCTCGACAATTCGGGCTCGATGCGCGGGCGCCCGATCACCGTGGCGGCGACCTGCGCCGACATCCTGGCGCGCACCCTGGAGCGCTGCGGCGTCAAGGTCGAGATCCTCGGCTTCACCACGCGGGCCTGGAAGGGCGGCCAGGCCCGCGAGGAGTGGCTGAAGGCGGGCAAGCCGCCCTCGCCCGGCCGCCTCAACGACCTGCGCCACATCGTCTACAAGGCCGCCGACGCGCCCTGGCGCCGGGCGCGCAAGAATCTCGGCCTGATGATGCGCGAGGGGCTGCTCAAGGAGAACATCGACGGGGAGGCCCTCGACTGGGCGCACAAGCGCCTGCTCGGGCGGCCCGAGCAGCGGCGCATCCTGATGGTGATCTCGGACGGCGCCCCGGTCGACGATTCGACCCTGTCGGTGAACCCGGGCAACTACCTGGAGCGCCACCTGCGCTACGTGATCGAGGAGATCGAGACCCGCTCGCCGGTGGAACTCCTCGCCATCGGCATCGGGCACGACGTGACCCGCTACTACCGGCGCGCCGTCACCATCATCGACGCGGAGGAACTCGGCGGCGTGATGACCGAGAAGCTGGCGGAGCTGTTCGACGAGGGCGGGGACGCCCCGCCGCGGCGGGCCGGGCAGCGGCGCTGACGCCCGCGGCGGCGATCCGGGCGATTGCGCCGGGCGCGGATCGGCGCGAGGATGACCTCGTCCGAACGGCGGGCGATCGGGTCCTGGCCCGCCGCCGGCCGCGGCGCTATGGTCGGCGCACGCGCCGGGCTCCCGGCGCGGCGGACGCATTCCTCAAGGTGAGGGTCACGCGGGGCCGAGCAGATCGCTCAGCCTTGCGTTGTAGGACGGAGATGGACCGGTGGTATCGATGACCAGTCGCCGCAGCCCCAAGTCCCGCGCCGCGTCCCGTGCTCCCTCCCGCGCCACCTGGTCGATGGGCGGCTTCGACCCGGTCTTCTACCTCGCCACCTATCCGGACGTGGCCGAGCACGGCTGCGATCCCCTGGAGCATTACCTGACCTTCGGGTGGAAGGAGGGCCGCGATCCCTCCGCGCAGTTCAGCACGTCGGGCTATCTCTCGGCGAATCCCGACGTGGCCGAGGCGGGCATCAACCCCCTGGTGCATTACCGCATGCACGGCCTCGCCGAGGGGCGCAGCGGCTGGCAGAAGACCCTGGATCCGGCCGGAATCGCGCTGCGGGCGCGCCGCGCGACCCGCAAGCCGGACTGACGGCCGCCCCGCCCGGGACGCCGCGCTGGCCGACCGCTGCCGGCCCTGCGGCGCGGCCCGCTGCGGTCCACTGCGGCACCGGGGCGGCCGCCGCCATTCCCCACGCCCTGAATTAAGCCGCGCGATCTATGCCGGTCGCCCGTGGCCCGGGCGCGACAATCCCAAGATCTTTGCCAGCACATCCGCCGGTGCCCCGCAGGTCATCGACCGGGCATTGACAGGGGTGCCGTCGCGTCACGGCGGCCGCAACACCTCGCCGCGCGCGCGCTTGGTGATTGGCGGGCCGTGTCCGCGTTTCGAGGTTAAAAATTGCTAAACCCTGTTAACCATTAATTAACCGCGCCCTCTCAAACATCGGCCCATCGCAAGCGCCTTGCCGCAATCGCTTTCCAGCCTCGATATCCGAGGCTGATCAGCAACGCGTGCAGCGAATGCGTGTGAACCGGCCGGGATCGAGAAGCGCCGAGCAACAGGCTTCGGTCCTGACCTTGCAAAACTGGCCAATGTCTTTTGGGGGCAAGGGCAGTGTATATCGTGATCGATGAGCGGCAGGGCGTCGCGGCCGAGTACGTGGCGGGCTTCAACGAGCATGGAGTGCCCTCCCGGAGCCTCGACGCGGACACCCTGCGGACCTGGCTCGACGCTCGGTCGCGCGATGACCTCGACCGCGTCGAGGGTTTCCTGATCGGCGACTACCAGCACCGCGCCGCCGACACCGCCATTCTGCGCAGGCTGTCGCGGGCACCGATCATCGCGCTCAGCGAGACGCGGTCCCTGGCGCAGACCCTGGACCTCTTCACTGCCGGCATCGACGACGTGGTCCGCCGGCCCGTCCACGTCCGGGAGATCCTGGCCCGGGCCGACGCGATCCGCCGCCGGATGAACAGGGGCGAGCCGCGCAGCGCGGCGCCCCAGCAGGCCGAGCGGCTCGTCGTGCACTTCGACGGCCGGGATCCCGAGATCGACGGCGAGAGCCTGATGCTGCCGCGCCGCGAGCGCCACATCCTCGAATACCTCGCCCGCAACCGCGGTCGCTGGCTCACCAAGACCCAGATCTTCGACGCGGTCTACGGCGATCACGCCAGCGACGTCGAGGAGAGCGTCGTCGAGGGGCACATCAGCAAGCTGCGCAAGAAGCTGCGGCAGCGCATCGGGCGCGACCCGATCGAGGCCAAGCGGATGGTCGGCTACAGCTTCGTCGGCTGATCCGCCGGATCGCGCCGGGCTCCCGAAGGATCCGGCGCGGACCCGCCTCGGATCCGCGAGGATCCGCCAGGGTCCGCCCCGGATCCGCGAGGATCGGCCTCGGATCCTCGCGGATCCGACACGGATCCTCGCGGATCCGACACGGATCCTCGCGGATCCGACAGGAAGGCGAGGCCGGCGAAGTCGCCGCGCCGCCAGCGCAGGACCACCGTCACGCTGCGCAGGTTGTGTCCGGCGATATAGAGCGCGAAGCGCTCGGGCAGCGCGACCGCGCGGTCGATCCGGATCTTGGCGCCGCTGCGCGACAGGTCCCGCACCGTGCAGGGGACGAGCTGGTCGCTGCCCAGGACGATGCGGCCCTGCTGCAGCACCCGGTGCCGGCGGCCCGCGCCCGGATCCCGGTTCCGGCCCGCCGAGTGCTCCTTCGCGTCGTCCATTCCGACCTGTCCCCCCGGTCCCGCTGCGCGCCGGAACGCCGCTCCTCCCGAGCCTAGGGCGAGGCCGCGCCGGGGCAAAGCCCCTCCCGGGCGAGGCCCGGCGACCGAAGGTTAACGCGACCTTAACCAAATCCTTTCAAGTCTTGGCAACTGATCCTCGCCGAGCCGGTCATGCCCGTCGCTTCCCGCCCTCCCCGCCAGCCGCCGCGCGCCGCCAAGCTGCCGGCATCCGGGCCCCAGCCCTCCAGACCCCCGGCCCCGACCGGGACGAGCGGGCGCGCGTCCCTCATCTTCGAGTCCGGCCTGACCACCGCCGAGATCCGGCGCCGGGTGCGCGCGGCCGCCCTGGAGCGGGCGACCTTCGCGGCGGTGATCGGGCTCGGCATCGCGACGACCGGGTTCGCCGCCTACACCTTCGTCGGAGGACCGATGCCGGTCGAGCTCCGCCCGATCGTGCCGCCGACCGCCGGGCCGATGGCCTGGAAGCGCGGCATCACCGCCACGCCGCCGCAGGATCTCGACCCGCTGGTGACCGGCTCGCTGCCCGACCCGCGGACGCCGACGGCGCCCGGCCAGGGCGGCGCCAGGACCGAGCCGGCCGGGCGGGGCTACACGGTGCGGGGCGTGCAGGAGGGCGTCGCCCTGATCGAGGGGCCGAGCGGCCTGCGCCGGGTGGAGCCCGGCACCGAGCTGCCCGGCGCCGGGCGCGTCCTGTCGATCCTGCCCTCCGGCGGCGGCTGGATCGTCGTCACCTCCGAGACGATCATCCCCCCGGGCGGGTCGGTCGCGCGCCGGTAGCCCGGGTCGTCGAGCCTGACGCAAGGAAAGCGGTTTACCGGTTCCAGAGGATGCATGACGTAAGGTCGGGGCAGGCCGGGCAGGACCCGGCGGTGCCCTCCCGCATCCGCAGCCGGAGACGACGTCGTGACCTCGACCTTCACGAGCTATCAGCTCCTCACGCGCGACATCACCAAGACCCTCACGCGCAAGGCCAACGAGAAGACGGTCAGGCGCGACACCGACTATTTCACCGCCAATATCGGCAAGGTGAAGTCGGTCGATGACTTCATGAAGGATGACCGCCTGTACGCCTACGCCATGAGGGCGCACGGACTTGAGGAGATGATCTACGCCAAGGCGTTCATGCGGCGGGTGCTGACCGAAGGCGTGGCGTCGCCTTCGAGCTTCGCCAACCGCCTCGCCGACCAGCGCTACGTCGAGTTCGCGCGCCAGTTCCAATTCGCTACGGATGTCACGGCGCAGGGCGCCGACCCGGTGATGACCGGCAAGACCTACGCTGATTACAGGCTCGGACCGGCGATTCCGGCCCGGCTGAGCGGAGCTTTCCCGCTCGGCCAGGCGATGGACTTCTCGGACAAGGTCGAGGCCCGCTTCACGATCAGTTCGCGGGTCGATGCCACGACCACCAAGAGCGCCACCATCGTCCTCAACAAGTCCACGCTCAGGGACGCGGTGTCCGACCTCGCGCGCGTCACGCCCGCCGAGCTGGTCGCGGCGATCAACAGCCAGATCGCCGCCTCGGGCGAGGCGAACCTCGCCGGCAAGGTGTCGGCCAGCCTCGGCGCCAAGGGCGAGCTGTTCCTCGAGACGACCGCCTTCGCCTCGCTCGGGCCCGACGGCAAGCCCGGCGGCACGGGGGCCTACGCGGACGTCCTCTACGAGGGGGGCGGGCAGGTCCGCACCATCACGATCCAGAATCTGGCCCCGGCGGAGGGGCGGCAGTTGGCGGATGTCGGCTTCGGCTCCGCCCTGCCGATGAGCGCCCGGGCGCAGCGGGTCACGCTGGCCTACCTGAACCAAGCGATCGAGCGCGACGAGGGCGAGAAGGACACGGGCGTGCGCCTCGCGCTCTACTTCACGCGCATGGCCCCGACCCTCAGCAGCCCCTACGACATCCTGAGTGACCCGGCCCTGACCAAGGTCGCCAACGTGGTGCTCGGGCTCCCGGCGACGAGCGGCGCCGCGACGAGCGACGCGCTCGTGCGCCGCGCCGCGCTCATCAAGCAGAAGATCGACATCGCGAGCTTCCAGGACCCGGCCAAGGTCCAGGCCTTCGTCAAGCGCTTCGCGGCGATCTGGGACGCCACCAACGCGGACGCGGAATCCTCGCCGGTGCTGGGGCTGTTCCCGACGAGTCCGAACTCGCAGGCGGAGAACCTCGGCAGGCTGCAGCGCTCGCGCGCGAAGTTCTGACGCGGGGCGGGGCCGCGCGCCAGGGGGCCGCGCGCCAGGAAGCCGCGAGCCAGGAGGCCGCAAGCCAGGGGCAAGCGTGCACCGTTACCAGTCCTTCAACCGCCACATCATAGGGTCGAGCGGGCTCACACCATGACACGTCGAGGCCATCCAGGCGGACCGCGCCGCCCTGCGCCCGACGCAGGAGACCGCGCCGTGACCTCGACCTTCACGAACTACCAGCTCGTCGCCCGCGACCTGCCCAAGGCCCTCCAGCGCAAGGCCGCCGATCCCGTCGTCGCCCGCGACACGGCCTATTACGAGGCCAATATCGGCAAGGTGAAGTCGGTGGACGACCTCATGGCCGACCAGCGCCTCTACGCCTACGCGATGAAGGCGTACGGGCTGGAGGACATGACCTACGCCAAGGCGTTCATGCGCAAGGTGCTGGAAGGCGGCGTCGCGGATGCGTCGAGCTTCGCCAACCGCCTCGCCGACCCGCGCTACGTCGCCTTCGCCCGGGCCTTCGACTTCGCGGCGGGCGCGGCCTCGGCGAGCGGGGCCGACGGCTCCATCTCCGAGAGCGGCGTCGTGCCCCCCAGCCGGCGCAGCTCACCGCGCCGGCCGCCCTGCCCGATTCCACCGACTTCTCGGGCGCCAACGAGGCGCGCTTCACCCTGACGAGCCGGCTCGACGCGACGACGACCCGCTCGGTCACGATCACCCTCAACGCCGCGACGCTGGCGGGGTCGGCGGCGGATCTCACCCGGGTCACGGGCGCCGAGATCGTCGCGGCGATCAACGCGCAGATCGCCGCCTCGGGCGAGGACGGCCTCGAGGACAGGGTGCAGGTCGGCCTGGGCGCGCGGAACGAGCTCTACTTCGAGACCACCGCGAGCGCGCCCGACGGATTCGGCACCGCGGTGGAGGCCGGGGGAACCGGCCGCACCCTCTCGGTCGAGAACGCCGCCCCCTCCGCCGCGGACCGCAAGGCGGTCGGCATCGGCTTCGGCACCGCGCTGCCCCCCGACGCGCAGGTCAGGACCGTCACGGACGCCTACCTGGAGCAGACGCTGGAATCCGACGCGGGCGAGGAGGATACGGGCCTGCGCCTCGCCCTCTACTTCGCCCGCATGGCGCCCACCCTCACGAGCGCCTACGACATCCTCGGCGACGCGGCCCTGTCCAAGGTCGCCAACACGGTCGCGGGCCTGCCGGCGACGAGCGGGGCGGCGACGAGCGAGGCCCTGGACGCCCGCGCGGCGTTCCTCGCCGCGAAGATCGACATCGCGGGCTTCCAGGACCCGGCCAAGGTCCAGGCCTTCGTCAGGCGCTTCGCGGCGATCTGGGACGCGCAGAATTCGAGCGGCGACTCCCCCATCCTGGCCCTGTTCACGACGGCCGGCGGCGGCGGCGCCGACCCGCTCGGCAGCCTCTACCCAACGAACGCGAGCAGCTGACGCACCATGCAGAACGGCCTCTACGTCTCCCTCTCGGCCCAGGTCGCGCTGCAGAAGCGCCTCGACACGGTCGCCAACAACATCGCCAACCTCGCCACGGTCGGCTACCGGGCCGAGGAGACGAAGTTCGAGGCGGTGTTCGACAAGGCCAGGACGGGGCCGGTGGCCTTCGCCAGCACCGGCGACACCTACATCTCGCGGCTCGCCGGGCCGACGATCAAGACCGACGCGCCCCTCGACGTGGCGGTGCAGGGCGATGCCTGGCTCTCGGTGCAGGGCCCCGGGGGCGCCCCGGTCTACACCCGCGACGGGCGCATGACGATGGACGCGAGCGGGCAGCTGCGCAGCGTGTCCGGCCAGCCGATCCTCGATCCCGGCGGGGCGCCCATCCTCCTCGACCCGAATGCCGGGCCGCCGACGATCGGGCGCGACGGCAGCATCCAGCAGAACGGCAGCCTCGTCGGCTCCCTCGGGGTGTTCACCCTCGATGCCAAGTCCCGCATCACGCGGGCCGGGCCCGGCGCCGTGACGTCGAACCTGCCCGCCCGCCCGGTCCAGGACTTCACCAAGATCGGCGTCGTGCAGGGCCATCTCGAGGGCGCGAACGTCAACCCGATCCTGGAGATGACGAAGCTCATCGCGATCCAGCGCGCCTTCGACAACGCGGTCGCGACGGCGAGCGAGGCGGATTCCTCGCTGCAGAGCGCGATCCGCACGCTCGGGCCGACGGGCTGAGCGATGACGGACGCGCTCGCGCGGCTCGACGCGGCCCTCGCGGCGGGGCTCGAATCGCTGCCGGTGGTACGGGTCGGCGGGCCGGTCCGCGAGGTGACGGCGAGCGCCTGCCGGGTCGCGGGCGTCGCCCCCTTCGTCCGCCTCGGCGACCGGATGGGGATCGAGGCGGACGGGCGCGTGCAGATCGCCGAGGTGGTGCGGGTCGACGCCGCCGGCGCCACCCTCAAGCCCTTCGAGGCGCGGATCGAGGCCGGGATCGGCACCCGCGCCTTCCGGATCGGCCCGGCGCGGGTGCGGCCCGCCCCGTCCTGGAAGGGGCGCGTCCTCGACGCGCTCGGGCGCCCCCTCGACGGGCTCGGCCCGCTGCCGCCCGGCCCCGACCTCGTTCCCCTCGACGCCGACCCGCCGGCGGCCCTCGGCCGGGCGCGGCTGCGCGCGCCCCTGCGCACGGGGGTGCGGGCGATCGACCTGTTCACGCCCCTCTGCGCGGGCCAGCGCATCGGCATCTTCGCGGGATCGGGCGTCGGCAAGTCGACCCTGCTCGCCATGCTGGCCGGGGCGCGGGGCTTCGACAGCGTGGTGGTGGCGCTGGTCGGCGAGCGCGGCCGCGAGGTGCGGGAATTCCTTGAAGGCCCGCTCGCGGCGAGCCGCGGGCGCGCCGCGATCGTGGTCTCGACCGGCGACGAGAGCCCGATGATGCGCCGCCAGGCGCCCCGCCTCGCCATGGCGGTCGCCGAGAGCCTGCGCGACCGGGGCGAGGCGGTGCTGCTGATCGTCGATTCGGTGACGCGCTACGCCCACGCGGCCCGGGACGTGGCGCTGGCGGCGGGGGAGCCGGCCGTCGCCCGCGGCTTCCCGCCGAGCGTCTTCTCGGACCTGCCCCGCCTGCTCGAGAGGGCCGGGCCCGGGCAGGACGGGCGCGGCAGCATCACCGGGATCTTCTCGGTCCTGGTCGACGGCGACGACCACAACGACCCGGTCGCCGACAGCATCCGCGGCACCCTCGACGGGCACGTCGTGCTCGATCGGGGCATCGCCGACCAGGGCCGCTACCCGGCGATCGACCTCCTCGGCTCGATCTCGCGGCTTTCCGACCAGGTCTGGACGCCCGAGCAGCGCGACGTCGTGCGCCGGCTCAAGGGCATGATCGCCCGCTTCGAGGAGACCCGCGACCTGCGGCTGATGGGCGGCTACCGCGCGGGCTCCGACGCGGAGCTCGATCAGGCCGTCGGTCTGGTCCCGCGCATCTACGAGTCCCTCCGGCAGGAACCCGGCCAGCCTCCGAGCGAGGACGCCTTCCTGGAACTCGCCCAATCCTTGCGCGGGTGACCCACAGCCCAGCCCCGCGCAAGCGTGCCCGCGTCTAGTACCCCGCAACCGGAATCTTCGAGGTCACACGATGAGTCTCCTTGGCGCCCTGCGCACCGGCATGTCCGGCATGAATGCCCAGTCCAACCGGATCAGCACCGTTGCCGAGAACGTGCAGAATGCCGGCACGACCGGGTACAAGCGGGTCTCGACGGAGTTCTCATCGCTGCTGCTGTCCTCGAGCGCGACCGGCGACTACAATTCGGGCTCGGTCGAGACGGTGCAGCGGCGCGCGGTCAGCGACGAGGGCGCGCGCGTCAGCACCTCCTCGAAATCCGACCTCGCGATCGCCGGCAACGGCTTCTTCGTGGTCAAGGACGCGAGCGGCGCCTCCTACCTGACCCGGGCCGGCAACTTCGTGCCCGACGGCTCGACCGGCACCTTCAAGAACGCCGCCGGCTTCACCCTGATGGGCTACAGCCTCAAGAACGGCCAGGCCAGCCCGACGCTCAACAGCCTCGACGGCATGGTGCCGGTCAACATCTCGGCGCTCGGCATGAAGGCGAGCGCCTCGACCAAGGGCGCCCTGACCGGGAACCTCGATTCGACCGCCGCCGCGGTGACCTCCGGCGCGGTGCCGGCCGGGTCGAACTACTCCAAGAAGACCTCGCTCGTCACCTACGACAATCTCGGCAAGGCGGTCACCCTCGACATCTACCTGACCAAGACCGGCGACAACGCGTGGTCGGCCTCGGTCTACGACGCGAGCAACAGCGCGAGCTTCCCGGCCTCGCCGCTCACCACGATCCCGCTCGGCTTCGTGAACGGCAAGGTCACCTCGGGCGGGACGGGCAGCGTGACGGTCCCGAACGGGCAGCCCGTCTCCCTCGACCTCACCGGCATGACCCAGCTCGCCTCGGCCACCGACATCAAGGGCAGCGCGGACGGCAGCAAGGCCAGCGCCGTGACGGGGGCCGAATTCGCCGCGGACGGCACGGTCTACGCGGTCTACGAGGACAACTCGAAGGTCGCCGCCTTCAAGATCCCGATCGCCGACGTCGACAGCCCGGACAACCTCAAGCCGCGCGCCGGCAACGTCTACGAGACGACCCTCGAATCCGGCGCGCTGCAGGTCGGCTTCGCCAACCAGGGCGGGCGCGGCGGAATCGTGTCGGGCGCCCTCGAACAATCCAACGTCGACGTCAGCACCGAACTCACCTCGATGATCGCCTCGCAGACCGTCTACACGGCAAATTCGAAGGTGTTCATGACCAGCAACGAGATGCTCGACACGCTGATGCAGCTCAAGCGCTGAGCCGACAGGGGCGCGGCCGCTCCCGGCGGGGGGCGGCGGCGCCCGGTTCCCGATCCCGGCGCGGGCTCGACCACGCCCCGGCCCACCGGCCGGTCCTTGCGCCAGCGCCGCCATCGCCTCTCCCGGCGCGGGCGTCGCGTCCCGCGCGTCTCCTCCGGAGCCTCCCGATGGGCCTCTCC
This sequence comes from Methylobacterium sp. CB376, assembly GCF_029714205.1. NCBI lineage: Bacteria > Pseudomonadati > Pseudomonadota > Alphaproteobacteria > Hyphomicrobiales > Methylobacteriaceae > Methylobacterium > Methylobacterium sp. CB376. The sequence goes on from NZ_CP121648.1 coordinate 7,134,644, forward strand.
CTCGCGCTTGCCACGGCGCGCTCCTCGCTCCTCGCCTCCTCGACCCAGATCGCGGTGTCGTCCCGCAACGTCGCGGGCGCGTCGAGCGCGGGCTATTCCCGCAAGATCGCCACCCTCGTGCCGGGCACCGGCGGCGTCACGGTCTCGATCACGCGGGCGAGCGACGCGGCGCTCTACGCGCGCATGATCTCCGCCACCTCGGACCTCGCGGGGTCGCAGCAGCTGCTCAGGGGCCTGCAGTCCCTCCAGCAGACGGTCGGCGACCCGCAGAGCACGACCTCGGCCGCCGCCCGCCTCTCCGCCCTGGCCGCCGCGCTCCAATCGGCGGCGAACAGGCCCGACGACGCCACGCTCGCCCGCGCGGCGCTCGACAAGGCCCGGGACCTCGCCGCGAGCCTCAACCAGGCCGCCGGCGCCGTCGCGAGGACCCAGGCCGACGCGGACGCGGCCATGGGCGAGTCCGTGACGCGGATCAGCGATCTGCTGTCGCAGTTCGACCTCGCCAACAAGGCGGTGATGCGCGGCACCGCCCTCGGCGCCGACGTCACCGACGCGCTCGATTCCCGCGACCAGATCATCGCCAAGCTCTCGGAGGAACTCGGCGTCACCGTGGTGCCCCGCGAGGGCGGCGACGTCGCGCTCTACACCGACAGCGGCGTGCCCCTCTACGACCGCATCCCGCGCAAGGTCAGCTTCGCGGCGACGCCGACCTACCAATCCGGCACGACCGGCAATGCCGTGATCATCGACGGCGTGGCGGTCACCGGGCCGAACTCGCCGATGCCCCTGCGCTCGGGCACGCTCGCGGGCCTGAGCCAGCTGCGCGACGTGGCCGCCCCGGCCTACGCGGCGCAGCTCGACGAGATCGCCTCCGCGCTGATCGCGACCTTCCGGGAGACCTCGTCCTCGGGCGGGGCCGACCTCGCCGGCCTGTTCCGAAACGGCAGCACCTCCGCCCTGCCGAGTTCCAAGGCGGGGCTCGCCGCCGCGATCACCCTGAACGCCGCGGTCGATCCGCAGAGGGGCGGCGACCCGGCGCTCCTGCGCGACGGCGGCATGAACGGCGCCGCCTACCGCTCCAACCCGGCCGCCGCCGGCAGCGGCACCGCCTATGCGGGCCGGCTCACCGCCCTGGTCGCGGCCCTGTCCGCCAAGCAGAGCCTGGGCAGCGCCCCGGGCCCGACCGGGTCGATGGCGCTGGCCGAGTACGCGGGCGCCTCGGCGGGCTGGCTCGAATCCCAGCGCAAGGTCGCCTCCAGCACCGTCGACCAGCAGACGACGCTGCTCGGGCGCGCCTCCGACGCCCTCTCGAACGTCACCGGCGTCAATACCGACGACGAGACGGCGCTGACGCTGCAGTTGGAGAGGTCGTACCAGGCCTCCGCCAAGCTGGTCACGCTGATCGACGAGCTGTTCAAAACCCTCATGAACGCGGTCTAGACACCATGCAGACGAGCTACATCTCGACGCAAAGCCTCTGGAACGCGCCGCGCAGCGCCACCGCCCGGCTCCAGGCCGAGAGCGCCAAGGCGACCCAGGAGGTCGCGTCCGGCCGCTACGCGGATGTCGGCCTCGAACTCGGGTCGCGCGTGAGCGTCTCCCTCGCGCTGCGCGGGCAGCAGGACCAGCTCGCCGCGCTGAAGCAGGACAACGGCCTCACCGCCCTGCGCCTGGACCAGACCCAGGCGACGCTCAAGCAGCTCCAGGCCGCGGCCGACGACACCCTCAAGCAGCTGCTCGGCGCCTCGATCGACAAGAAGGTCTCGACCATCTCGACGCTGGCCGCCACCCAGCTCGCCGCCCTGACCTCGGCCCTGAACGGCGCCGCCAACGGCCAGTACCTGTTCGCCGGGCTCAACACCGACAAGGCGCCGCTCACCGCCTATGCGGGCAGCCCGACCTCGCCCGCCAAGGCGGCGGTCGACCAAGCCTTCCAGGCGGCCTTCGGCAGCGCGGATCCCGCCACGATCACGCCGGCCCAGATGACCGCGTTCCTGAATGGGCCCCTGGCCCAGCTGTTCGACGAGGCGCACTGGACCGCGACCTGGTCGAGCGCGTCGAGCGACGCGCTGACGAGCCGGATCGCCCCGGACGAGACCGCCCGGACCTCCGTCAGCGCCAATGCGGAGCCGATCCGCAGCCTCGCCATGGCCTACGTCCTCGCCTCCGCCCTGAAGGCAGACACCATGTCGGCGGCCACGCAGACCGTCATCGCCGACAAGATCACGTCGCTGCTCAGCCAGGGGAGCCAGGGCCTCGTCGGCCTCCAGGCCGATCTCGGCACGGTGCAGGCGCGCATCAAGGACGCGAACACCCGCATGGACGCCCAGAAGAGCCTGATCGCCAGCCGGATCGACGATCTCGAAGGGGTCGATCCCGCCGAGGCCAAGACCCGGCTCGACCGGCTCAACGCTCAGATCCAGATGTCCTACTCGCTCACGTCGCAACTTCGGCAGCTCAGCCTCGTCAATTATCTGTAGTGATCGCCGGTTGCGGATCATCTTCCGCAGCTGCACTCAGCTTGGTTCTCCTTGCATGGGAAGGTTTTCACGGGCGCAGGCCAGGTCCCGCGCGCGTCATGGGCTCCCAAGAAAGGCCGCTCAGGAGTTTGTCGGTGTTAACCTTAAGCACAAACTCTCCTGAGATACTTCGCGACGGCCGCCCGACCCGGCGCGGATGGGGCTCCCGGGGCCCCTCCGACCGGCGGGCGGCCGGTTCGACGGTCCGGCTGACCGGGCCCGAGTCACACGAGGCATCAGCGACGATGTACCGTTTTTCCTACAACGAGATCCTGGAAGACGCGCCGGACCTCTGCCGCGAGCGGGAGCGCGCGGCCTTCGACAGGGCGCTCGCCCTGCTGCGGAAGGCCGATGCGGCGGACGCGAAGTTCGAGGATCGCGGCGAGGCGGTGAGCTTCCTGCAGCGACTCTGGGACGTCCTCATCGAGGACCTCCTCAACCCGGAGAACGGGCTGCCGGAGCCGTTGCGCACCGACCTCGTCTCGATCGGGCTGTGGAGCATGCGCGAGGCGAGCGAGGCCCTGCGCCTGCCCGAGCGCAGCCTCGCGCCGCTGATCGACGTGAACACGGCGATCCGCGACGGTCTGCGATGAGCCGGCGCATGCGGCTGTCCCTGCGGGCCGGCGAGCGGGTCTACGTGAACGGCGCGGTCCTGCGCGTCGACCGTCGGGTCTCGCTCGAGCTCCTGAACGAGGCCACCTTCCTGCTGGAGCAGCACGTGCTCCAGCCCGAACAGGCGACGACTCCCCTGCGGCAGCTCTACTTCGCCGCCCAGGTGCTGCTGATGGACCCGGCCGGGGCCGAGCCGGCCCGCAAACTCTATGACGAGTTGCATGCCGGCCTGATGGCGGCGCTCACCAACGCGGAGATCCGGGAGGGCCTGATGGCCGCCTCCGCCCAGATCGCGGCCGGGCGGCCCTACGAGGCCTTGAAGCTCATCCGGAATCTCTACGCCGCCGAGGCGGCCGTCCTCGACGGCGGCGCGGCCCAGGCCGAGCTGCCCCCGCCGCGCCGGGTCGTCCGGAGCGCGGGCCGCGCGGCCTGAGGCCCGAGCGGCCCGAGATCCAACCGGCACGAGAGCCAACCGGCCCGGATCCAAGCGACACCGCGCCGCCGGCGCGGCAGCGGCGCCGCGGCGCCAGAGGAGAGACCAGCGATGAGCATCACCGGCATCAGTTCGTCCACGGCGGGGGCGTCGAGCGGCGCGACCGCGACGGGCGGCAGCGCCGCGCCCACCACCTCGAAGACCGCGACCTCGCTCAACACGGACGCCTTCCTGCAGCTGCTGCTCACGCAGCTCAAGAACCAGGATCCGACCAAGCCGATGGATTCGACGGCCTATATGGGCGAGCTCGCCACCTTCTCGGAGGTCGAGCAGAGCACCAAGATGAACAACAAGCTCGACGCGCTCCTGTCCTCGAACTACCTGTCGCAGGCCGAGAGCGCGATCGGGCGCACCGCGACCTCGGACGACGGCAAGATCACCGGCGTGGTCGCCTCCGTGAAGATCACCACGGACGGTCCGCTCGCCACCCTGAAGGACGGCCGGCAGCTGCTCCTCGGCAACGGCGTGTCTCTGTCGTGAACGAGGTCGACGCCCTCGAACTGGTGCGCGCCGCGATCTGGACCATCCTGATCGGGGCCGGGCCCGCGGTCGCGGCCGCCATGGCGGTCGGCATCGCGGTCGCCCTGCTCCAGGCGCTCACGCAGATCCAGGAGGTGACCCTCACCTTCGTGCCGAAGATCGTCGTGATCCTGCTCGTGATGCTGATGACCGGCTCCTTCGTCGGCACCCAGCTCTACATGTTCACCGAGAACGCCTACGGGCGGATCACCTCGGGCTTCTGAGGAACGCGGAGAGGGCCCGGATGGCCGTCGCGCGAGGGCCGGCCCGGCCCTGGCGGCGCGGTCTCGCGCCGGCGAGACCCTCGGGGGCGGGCCGAACCGGGGCCGCGAGGGGAAGGGCGACCGCGCGCGGCGATCGCCACCACTTCACCGCCAGGTTCTACGCGAAGATGAAATCGCTCGCGTCCATCGCGGTCGGCGTCACCCCGGCCAGGAGCGCGTAGGTCGAGCCCCCATCGAACCTGAGCAGCGCGTTTCCATTATAGTTGAGCACGTCGACGGATGAGAGCGAGGGTCCGACGACGATCTTGTCGGTGCCGTCCTGCCAATCCATGATCAGGTCGATGCCTTGACCGGCCTCGAAGCGGAATTGATAAATCCCGCTGCCGCCGATCAAGGTGTCGTTGCCCTCGCCGCCGTCGAGCCTGTCGCTGAGATCGGAGCCGGTGAGTTCATCGTTGCCGCCGTATCCGTTGATCGTGATGCCCGTCCACGTGCCGGTCGCCTGGTGGTACACGCGTTCCCCGGTCAGATAATTGTTGCCTGCGCTGCCATTCAGCGCATCGATATCGACCAGTTTGACTCCTGTGAGATCAAGTGACAAATTTGGTTTTGATTGTTGTCGGGACGCTCGTGAGATTAATGATCGCCTCGATCGAAGTCATCGAGCTGATGCCGATCTCGACGTAATTCCATACATAGCTGACGCCTTTGAGAAAAATACTATCGGATCCGCTGCCGCCCTCGTAGAAATCGTTACCCTCCGATCCATTCAGGAGGAACACGTCGTCCCCGTCGTCGCCTTGCAGGACATCGTCACCGTATCCACCGTAGATGGTGTCATCGCCACCTTTTCCCTGGATGAGATCAGGTCCAGAGGTGCCCCCAAAGAACGTCGCGCCCGTCAGTTCCAACGACATTCGCCATCTCGGATCTCCTCATTGGAAAGCTGCAGATTCTCACCTGCGAAGCAGGCCTAGCGGCCTTCGATGCGGCGTCCTCTCCACGCCGCAGCGCCAACTCCTTTGAGTCAGCGACTAACCCTAGCGGGAACATATCGATCCAACTACCGACCGAAGGTTGTTTAAGGCCGCTTTGGTAATTCCTGTAATTCGTTTCCAGTTCGCTCTGTAGCAATAATTCAGGAATATATAAAATATTCACCTATAGCAATTTCAGTGCTACAGATCGAATTTGTACGCAGAAACAAGATAAGTGATTTCCATATATACAAAGTTCGTGCTGATATTTTTCTTTGTTTTACACAAACCTTTCTGGCTTGCTGAGTATCAAAAATGCAAGCATCGTTGAATTTCGGCGCTAAGAATGTCGTACAGAAATGATAGTATACTGGAAATATATTTGAATTCAGCACAAAGATCGGATCTCTCGGTGGAACGAGGAGATTTGTACTGGGCAGAAGTATGCAGATTGACATAATCTTAATCATCTTGCCCGAGCGTAACAGGGGCTTTCCTCGCAGCCATGGGCGAGCCCAACGCGCGTGCTCCGCAAGACCTCACCCGCGGCCAAACAGGTGTTCATGCCATGACGACCGTTTCTCTCACCAGCAAAACTCCGGTGCTCGCTTTGCTGCGCGGGACCGGAGCCGCAGCAAGTTCTCCCTCATCACCGGCCGATGATCTCATCAAGACCGCGACCGGTATATCCAACAAGCCGAGTTACGCGACGAGGCAGGCCGCGTCCGCGGCAGCGGGTCTCGCGATGGCCGCTGCGCTCAGCGACGGCAAGGTCATCTATGCGACGAAGATGATCACCATCGCGGATCTTGGCTCTTTCGATACATTCGATGAGGCTGTCGATTATGTTGATAAAAGCCCTGAAATTGCTAAAGACAAGAAATTCGATTGGGTTAAGTTTCTAAGATCACTTGAGAAATCGCGCAACGAAATCGAAGAATTTATGCATTCGGGTCTGGGGAAGAAGTTGAAATCGGGAGAATTGCAACCTCCGAAGGCCGAGACTCGGGCGTATTCGGTCGACGAGGCCTTTGCCCAACTGGATGCCGCGACGCGCTGATCCGACCGCGGAGCGAAGGTCACGGCGCGGGGCCGCCGCCCCGCCTGCCCGTCCGAGCCGGACGGTTCCCAGGCCCTCCCGGCAGGCGACGATCGCACCGGACGCGGCGCCGCCCGTCCCGGGACGACCCGCCGCCCCGGCCGGGTCCGTACCCCCGGGCCGATCCGGGGTGCGGGCCTCACCCCCGCCCGCACCGCCGGCAAGGCCCCGCCACCCTCGCGCAAGCTTCCGCGCCGACAAGGACCGGCGTCACCGGAGAGCGGGGAGCCGCGATGGCGTTGGTCGAGGCAATCGGGCTGGAGCGCAGGACGCAGCGGGATTTCGGCTTCGCGGCCGGCATCGTCGCCATCCTGGCCGTCCTTTTCCTGCCGATCCCGGCGGTCCTGATCGATGTCGGCCTCGCCTTCTCGATCGCGCTCTCGGTCCTGATCCTGATGGTGGCGCTCTGGATCCAGAAGCCGCTCGAATTCTCCGCCTTCCCGACCGTCCTGCTCATCGCGACGCTCCTGCGCCTCGCGCTCGGCATCGCTACGACCCGGCTGATCCTGGCCAACGGCCAGTCCGGCGTGAACGCCGCCGGCCACGTCATCCAGGGCTTCTCGCAATTCGTGATGAGCGGCGACTTCGTGATCGGGATCGTGGTCTTCGCGATCCTGATCACGGTCAACTTCCTGGTCATCACCAAGGGCGCGACCCGCATCGCCGAGGTCGGCGCCCGCTTCACCCTCGACGCCATCCCCGGCAAGCAGATGGCGATCGACGCCGACCTCAATGCCGGGCTCATCGACGACAAGGAGGCGCAGCGCCGCCGCCGCGAGCTGGAGGAGGAGAGCGCCTTCTTCGGCTCGATGGACGGCGCCTCCAAATTCGTCCGCGGCGAGGCGGTGGCGAGCCTGATCACCATCGCGGTCAACATCTTCGGCGGCATCATCATCGGCACGACCCGCCACGGCATGCCGCTCGCCACCGCGGCCGACGTCTTCACCAAGCTCTCGGTCGGCGACGGCCTCGTCTCGCAGATCCCGGCCCTGATCGTCTCGCTCGCCGCGGGCCTGCTCGTCTCCAAGGGCGGCACCCGGGGCACCGCCGAGCAGGCGGTGCTCGGCCAGCTCGGCGCCTATCCGCGCGCGCTCACCGTCGCGGCCGCCCTGATGGGCCTGTTCGCCCTGGTCCCGGGCCTGCCCTTCGTCCCCTTCATGGCCCTCGCCGCCCTGATGGGCTTCGTCGCCTACGCGATCCCGCGCCGCCTCGCCGAGAAGAAGGCCGCGGAGGCCGCGCAGCGCGCCCTCGAGGAGGAGCGCAAGGCCGCGGCCGCCAAGGATTCGGTCAAGGAATCCTTGAAAACCCCCGAGATCGAGCTCTGCCTCGGCCGCCACCTCTCGGCCCAGGCCAACACCGCCCGGATCGAGCTCGGCCACCGGGTATCGAAGATGCGCCGCAAGTTCGCGCTGCAGTACGGGTTCGTGGTTCCCGACATCAAGCTGACCGACAGCCCCTCGCTGCCGCCCAAGACCTACCAGATCCGCATCCACGGCACCCTCTCGGCGAGCCAGGAGATCCGCCCCGGCGAGTCGCTCGTGGTGGTGGGCGACGGGCCGCGGCCCGACGTGCCCGGCGAGGAGGTGCGCGAGCCCGCCTTCGGCATGAGGGCGATCTGGGTGCTCGACGCCTACGCGGCCGAGGTGCGCCGCGGCGGCTTCGAGCCGGTGGACGGCACCTCGGTGCTGCTGACCCACCTGTCCGAGGTGATCCGCAACAACCTGCCGCATCTCCTCTCCTACAAGGACATGCGCAACCTCCTCGACCGGCTCGACCCCGAGTACAAGCGGCTCCTGGAGGAGATCTGCCCCTCCCAGATCTCCTATTCGGGGCTGCAGGCGGTGCTGAAGCTGCTGCTGGCGGAGCGCGTGTCGATCCGCAACCTGCACCTGATCCTGGAGGCGATCGCCGAAATCTCCCCCCACGCGCGCCGGTCCGAGCAGATCGCCGAGCACGTGCGGATGCGCATCGCCCAGCAGATCTGCGGCGACCTCGCCGAGGACGGGGTGCTGGCGGTGCTGCGCCTGGGCAGCCGCTGGGACCTGTCCTTCCACCAGAGCCTCAAGCGCGACGCCAAGGGCGAGGTGATCGAGTTCGACGTCGACCCGCGCCTCGTCGAGCAGTTCGGCACCGAGGCCTCCGAGGCGATCCGGGCGCGGCAGAAGGAGGCGCACGTCTTCGCCCTGGTCACCGCCCCGGATGCCCGGCCCTACGTGCGCATGATCATCGAGCGGCTCTTCCCGACCCTGCCCGTCCTGTCGCACCTGGAGATCGCCCGCGGGGTCGAGATCCGCTCCCTCGGGACGATCTCGTGAGCGGGCCGGGCCCCTTCCTGCCCGGGCCCGACCTCTTCCTCGGGATCTTCCTGATGTTCTGCCGCATCGGCGGCTGCCTCCTGGTGGTCCCCGGCGTCTCCAGCGCCCGCATCCCCGTCCAGGTGCGCCTGTTCCTCGCGCTCTCGGTCACCTTCGCGCTCAGCCCCCTGATCCTGCCCCTGTTCAGGGGCCGGCTCGCCGCGCAGGAGCCGGCCGTCACCTTCCTGTGGATCCTCTCGGAGAGCCTGACGGGCTTCCTGATCGGGCTCCTGGGCCGGGTCTTCCTGTTCGTGCTGGAGACCGTGATGACCGCCGTGACCATGGCGGTGGGGTTCGGGACCATCCCGGGCACGCCGATGGAGGGCAACGAGCCCCAGGGCGCCCTCGTCTCCCTGGTGATGGTGGCGGCGACGGCCCTGCTCTTCTCCGCCGGCCTGCACTGGGAGCTGTTCCGCGGCCTCGTCGACTCCTACGCCCGCCTGCCGCCCGGCGAGGGGCTCGGCTCCCAGGCGGCGCTGGTGCAGATCGTCGATCAGATCACCAGCGTGTTCGTGCTCGGCCTGCGCATCACCTCGCCCTTCATCGTCTACTCGATCGTGGTGAACCTCGCCGTCGGTTTCGCCAACAAGCTGACGCCGACGATCCCGGTCTACTTCATCGCCACGCCCTTCGTGATGGTGGGAGGAATCCTGATGCTCTACCTGATCTCCGGGGAGGTGCTGATGCAGTTCCTCGGCTCCTACGCGATCTGGCTGCGGCAGGGCTGAGGCGTGCGCGCGCCCGACCGCCTCGCCCGCGCCAAGCGCCTGATGGCCCTGCAGGAGCAGATGCGGCGCGCCGCCGAGCGGGACCTCGCCGAGACCCGGCGCCGGACCGAGGCGGTCGGCGCCTCCGAGGCCGCCCTCCTCGCCGCCCTCGGCCAGGACGCCGCCGCGGGCCTCTTCCTCGAAGCCGCCGCGCGCCGCGTGAAGGCGCTGGCGGGCGAGAAGGCCGCCCTCGCCGCGCGCGCCGGAGCCGAGCAGGAGACCCTGCGCGAGCGCGCGCTGGCGCAGAAGCGCAGCGAGCGCCAGGTCGCCCGGCTCGACGCCGAGGCCCGGCGCGAGGCGGAGCGGCGCGACCTCGCCGAGCGCATCGAGGGGCTGGTCGCCCAAGGACCGGTCGCCCAAGGACCGGTTGCCCGCGGTGACGCAAGCCTCCCGTAAGCCAGCGGGGCTATCGCTCGCGCATCCTCTCCCGCAACGGCAGGATCCCCGGCAGTCGCCATGAGCATCAAGCCTCCCTCCGACATCGTGCTCGACGTCGCGCGGGCCGCCGACCCGACCCGCCTGCAGGAGGCCGCCGCCAAGCTCGGCACCGCCGGCGGGGCGGTGGACCCCTCCGCCTTCGCGGACGCGATGGCCTCGGCCGGCCTCTCGACGCACATGCCCCTCGACGCGCAGGGCGCGCTCACCGCGGCCAAGTCCGACACCGCGCTCTCGGCCAAGAAGGCGGCCGGCCCCTACCGGCAGTTCGAGTCCTTCGTGCTGCAGCACTTCGTCGAGACGATGCTGCCGTCGAAGGCGAGTTCCGTCTACGGCAAGGGCATGGCGGGCGGCTACTGGAAGTCGATGCTCGCCGAGCAGATCGGCGGCCAGATCGCCAAGGCCGGCGGCCTCGGCATCGCCCGGCTGCTCGCCAACGCCCACCCGGTCCAGACCGGCGAGACCAAGAAGTCCCAACTCTGACCGCCCGAGGCGCCCCCATGCTGATCGCATCCCTGACCCGGCTCGAAGCCACGATCGACGAGGAGACGGAGGCGCTGCTGACGCGCCGGCCGATCGACCAGGACGAGGTCAACCGGCGCAAGAGCCAGAGCCTGCTCGAACTCACCCGCCTCGCCCGCCACCGGGACGAGCCGGCGGATCCCGATCTCGCCGCCTGCCTGACCCGCCTGCGCGACAAGCTCGCCCGCAACCAGGAGGTCGTCGCCCTGAACCTGCGGGCGGTGGAGGAGGTGTCCGAGGTGATCGCCGGCGCCCTGCGCGCGGCGGACTCCGACGGCACCTACGGCCCCGACCACCGCTGAGGCTTCGCGCATGCGCATCGTCGTCACGGGCATCTGGATCTGCGTCGTCACCCTGCTCTCGTGCTACGGCGTCGTCACCTGGGGCGCCGGCCTGTTCGCGCAGAGGACCGAGCCCTACCTCGAAGGGCTCCAGTACCAGAAGCTGCGCGCCATCAACGTGCCGGTCATCGCGGACGGCGCGCTCCAGGGCTACATCGTCACGGTCCTGGTCTTCACCGCGGATGCCAAGCTGATGCACACGGTCGCGGTGCCGCCCAATTCCTTCGTCATCGACGAGGCCTTCCGCCAGATCTACGGCGATCCGAGCCTCGATTTCCGCAGGATGGCCAAGTACAACATCAGCAAGCGCCTCGACGAGATCCGCGCCAAGGTCAACGAGCGGCTGGGCGCCGAGGTGGTCAAGGACGTGCTGGTGGAGGACTTCAACTTCGTGCCGCGCAAGGACCTGCGCTCGTGAGGCGGGCGGGCTGATCCGGGATCCGGTTGATCGCAGCGGATCGCGGATCACGCGCCCGCGCGGCGCATGAGCGAAGCCCGGATCCGCGAGACCCGACCCGGGCCGGTTCACGCCTCACCGAGCAGCCGCTTCACGGCGTCGAGGGTCAGCCGCCCCGCCAGCGCCCTCTCGCGCCCCTCGTCGAGCGCGATGGCGACCCCGCCGCAGACCGCGCCCTGCCCGTGGAAGACGTAGCGCAGCGTGCTCGACGGGTGCAGCACGCCGGGCTTGAGCGAGAGGTAGCCCTGCAGGCCGCCCGGGCGGTCGCTGCGGCCGCTGACCAGGGCGAGGCCGCCGCGCTTGCCGTCCACGAGGCGCGGCACGACCCGCAGGCGCTGCGCCTCGCGGCTCGCCAGCACGAGGCGCGGCCCGGCGAGCGCCACCAGCACGTCGGGCGGGAAGTGCAGGAGCCCCTCGACCGAGAGCGGCCGCTCCTCGGTCTCGAAGCGGTCGAACACCGCCAGCGCGGTCAGGTCGTCGAGGGTCACGATCACCCGGCGGTGGCGGTAATCCGGCCCGTGCACGCTGGTGCCGATCGCGTAGGCGGTGGCCCCGTCGAGGCGCTCCACCTCGGCGAGCCAGCCGGTGCCCGCGCCGGGCTCGCGGCCGTCCGGCCAAGCCACGTTGTGGGCGCGCGCCGAGGTCAGGTAGTGGCGCACCAGCCCGCTCTCGACCTGGCCCGAGCCGCCGGCCTCGACGATCCAGCGCACCCCCTCCGCCGCGAAGACGAAGGAGGTGCAATCCGCGTGGCCGTGGGCGTGGCGCTGCTCGCCGAAGGCGCAGGCGAGGTGCGCCCGGCTCGCCCCCGGCCCCTCCGCCCGCGCGGCGATCAGGCCCGGCCCGCCCCGGGCCGGCACGAGGCTGCCGCGCGCGGCCGTCGCCCGCTCGCCGGGGCCGAGGAGGCGCCCGATCCAGGCCCGGTGGTCGATGCCGTGCGGCGCGTCGCCGAAGGGCGGCAGCCGCCCGCCCGGATCGAGGAGCCCCGCGAGCATGCGCAGGGCGGGCCCCACCCGCCGGCCGATCGTCGGCCCGGGCGCCTCCTCGCCGAGCGCCTCGGCCAGCAGCCGCCCGAGGCTCGCCAGTTCCAGCCGCTGGTGCAGGGACGGGTCCGAGAAGGTGCCGTCCGGGGCGCTGAGCGCCGCGAACCCCTCCTCCAGGGCGTGCCGGGCGAGCGAGAGCCAGAACGGCGAGAGCGGCAGGCGCGGCAGGGCGAGGGCGACCGCCCGCAGCGCCACCGCGGCCTGGACGTGGTGCAGCGTGCGCGCCACGGCATTCTGGCCGATGATCTCCGCGAGGGCGAAGCCGTGCCGCACCGCCTCGCCCGCCAGGGTGCGCAGGGGTTCGACCCGCATCGAGCCGATGCTGAACGGCGCGAGCAGGGCCACGAACACCTCGGCCCGGGCGGCGAGCGCCGCCGGATGCAGGCTGAGCCCGTCGGCCGGATTGCCCCAGGGATTGGCCCGCGACCACGACAGGGCGATCTCGGTCGCCCTTGCGGCATCCGCCGCGGCGAGGGGCAGGAGCCAGCCGAGGGATTGGTACTCGAGCCGCCACGCGGGCGACTGGAACGGGTCCTCGCTCCAGCTCGGCTCGGGCGGCAGGTCCCAGGCGGGGGCCCGGCCGAGGCGGAGCGCGGTCCCGGCCGGGTCCGGCGCCGCGTCCGGGCCGGCCTCGCCCGGCCCGGCGGGCCCGGATTGCAGCCGGCGCAGCCGGTCGAGGAGGAGCGGCACCCCCTCGGCGGGGGCGGGCGAGCCGCGCAGGCCCAGCGCCGCGTCGACCCGGTCGAGGAAGGTGCCGGCGTCGATGACCTCGTCGCCGCACAGGGCCTCCAGGCGCAGCCCGTCCTCCAGCCCGATCTCGACCGGGCCGGTCAGTTCCACCTCGGCCCCCGCCTCCCAGGTGGCGAAGCCGACCCGCACGGCGGCGGCCTTCGGCGGCGGGGTCAGGTCGAGGGTGAAGCGCCGGGCCTGCCGGTGGGCCGGCAGGTTGATGCCGGCCCCGAAATCGGGCGTCGAGACCGTGTCCGGATAGGGCGGCGGGATCGCCTCCCCGGCCGCGTTCCTGTAGGCGACCCGCGCCAGCGCCCCCTCCCGGCCGGTCCGCGCGGCGTGGATCTGCCCGCGCAGCACGAGCGGCCGGCCCGGCACCAGGGCGAGGTCGAGCCAGTCCGGTTCGAGGCCCAGGCGCCGCCGCCGCCGCGGGATGCGGGCCGGCCCGCCCTGGCGCAGCTCCGGCCGGATCACGCCGAAGGGGGCGGCGTTGCGCCAGGAGCGCACGCTCACCGTGGCGTGGCGGGCGGGATCGGGCACCAGGAAGCCGAGGCGCACCATCGCGGCGCGGGTGCCCTCCCCGGCATCGAGGTAGGCCGGCCCGGCGATCCAGGCGCTCTGCGGATCGAGGAGCGTGCGCGACAGGCCCGGCACGTGCTCGAAGTCGAGGCTCGACCTGTCCTCCGCCAGGAAATCCACCCCGACCAGCGCGAAGTCGAGGCTGGCGCCGGCGGTCTCGGCCTCGTCCCAGGCGAGCAGGAAGGCGAATTCCACCCAGGTCTCGGGCCGGAGGTCGGAGAAGGCGAGCACCGCCCGGGCGAAGCGGTTGTTGGCCGCCACGACGTGCTCGTCCGGGCGGGCGCCGGCCGCGGCGCCGCCGGCATAGCTCACCGAGACGGGCAGGAAACGGGGCGCGGCGGGCATGCTCGCGGGCGGGTGGAGGCGGGCGGGCGTCCTGGGGACGGGAGACCGCACCTGCCGGCTGGGCCGCCGGCCTGTCAAGCCGGCGCCGCCCTCCCGTCAGGCCGCGCGCCCCGCCACCGCCCGGTCGCGGATCTGGGTCAGGGTCTGGCCGGGCGTGATCGCGTCGGTGGCGATCTTGAGGTGGATGATCGCGGGCCGGCCGCAGGCGCTCGCCTCCCGGAACGCCGCCGGGAAGTCCTCGGTGCGCTCGACCGTCCAGCCGAGCCCGCCGAAGGCCCGCGCATAGGCGGCGAAATCCGGGTTGACGAGGTCGGTGGCGACGACGCGGTCGGGGAATTCGCGCTCCTGATGCATCCGGATCGTGCCGTAGCTGGCATTGTCGGCCACGATCACCACGAGCGGCAGCCGGTACTGCACGGCGGTCGCGAATTCCTGGCCGTTCATCAGGAAATCGCCGTCGCCGTTGATCGACACCACGGTGCGCTGCGGCCACAGGCGCTTCATCGCCACCGCGGCCGGCACGCCGTAGCCCATCGAGGCCGAGGTCGGGGCGATGTGGGAGGCGAGGCCGCGGAACCGGTAGAAGCGGTGGATCCAGGCCGCGTAATTGCCCGCGCCGTTGCACAGGACCGCGTCGCGCGGCAGCACCTCGCGCAGGTGGATGATCACCTCGCCGAGATTGACCCCGCCCGGCTGCGGCGTCGCCCGCTCGCCCCAGGCGAGGAACTCCGCGTGGGCGGCCCGGGTCTCCTCCCGCCACGGGATGCGGGCCGGGGCCGGCAGCCGCGCCAGGGCGGCGGCGGTGCGCGCGGGCGAGGCGTTGATGGCGAGGAAGGGCTGGTAGACGCGGCCCAGCTCCTCCGGGCCGGCATGGATGTGGACGAGGCGGGTCCGCGGCCCGGGCACGTCGAGCAGGCTGTAGCCCTGCGAGGGGATCTCGCCGAGGCGCCCGCCGAGCAGCACGAGCAGGTCGGCGGCCCTGGCGCGCGCCACCAGCTTCGGGTTGGGGGCGAGGCCGAGATCGCCCGCGTAGTTCGGATGCAGCGCGTCGAACAGGGGGCTGCGCCGGTAGCTGGTGGCGACCGGCAGGTCGAAGGCCTCGGCGAAGCGGGCGATGGCCGCGCAGGCGCCCTCGCTCCAGCGGCTGCCCCCGAGCAGCAGGAGGGGCCGCTCCGCCGAGGCGACGAGGTCGGCGAGCCGCGCCACGTCCTCCTCCCCCGGCGCCGCCTCGACCGGCCGGAAGGGCGGCGCGAGCGGGGCCGCCGTCGCCTCGCTCAGCATGTCCTTGGGCAGCGCCACCACGACCGGGCCGGGCCGCCCGGCCGTCGCCGTCGCGAAGGCGCGGGCCACGAATTCCGGCACCCGGTCGGGGTCGTCGATCTCGGTCGCCCACTTCGCCATCGGGCCGAACACCGCCCGGTAATCGAGCTCCTGGAACGCCTCGCGCTCGCGGAAGCGCCGCTCGATCTGGCCGACGAACAGGATCATCGGGGTCGAGTCCTGCTGGGCGACGTGCAGGCCCGCCGAGGCGTTGGTGGCGCCCGGGCCGCGGGTGACGAAGCAGATCCCGGGCATCCCGGTCGCCTTGCCGTGGGCCTCCGCCATCATGGCGGCCGCCCCCTCCTGGCGGCAGGTCGTCACCGCGATGCCGGAATCCCGCAGCGCGTCGAGGACGGGCAGGAAGCTCTCGCCCGGCACCGTGAAGACGTGGCGCACCCCGTTCGCCACCAGCTGATCCACCAGCACCCGGGCGGCTGTGCGCCCCGGCCTCGCCTCGTCCATCGTGCGGCTCCATGCGGTTGCGTCGTGTGGGCGCTCCGCGCCCGGGCGGGGCCCGTGCGGCGGCGCGGGCGGGCGGATCCCGGCCCGGTCAGGGCCGAAGGCCTCGTCAGGGGCCGAAGATCGCGCCCTCCGTGTAGGGGATCTCCCCCGGCCGGGGCGGGTTCGGGCCGCGGAAGTACCGGGTCTGCTGCCGGGCGAGCGACAGGCCGACGAGGCCCGGCAGCGGCCCGTCGGCGTCGATCAGCACGGTCGGATGGCCGCGCCCGAGGAGGTGGCGCCCGAGCGGCCCGGCGAAGCGCGCGAACTCGGCGAGGTCGCGGCAGTAGATCAGGTGGCGCGTCGGCACCAGCCGCTTGAGGATGCGCCGGGGGGCGAAGACGAAGGGGTGCAGCCCGTCCTGCGCCTCCGCCACCAGGCAGGTGCAGCCGTAGCCGGCATGGGCCTCCAGCAGGTCGCGCTCGGGCAGGTCCGCCAGGCATTCCGGCGCCCGCTCGCCCACCCGGTGGATGCGCACGCGCTCGTGCGGGTCGGCGAGCCAGGGCAGGCTGAGGAACAGCCCGCGGCCGAACGGCTGGAAGCCCTGCCGCTCGATGATCGGCTGGGTGTGCGGGGCCGGCGAGAGATTGAGGTAGGTGACGGTGGGGTCGCGCAGGACCGCGCCGACGAGCAGCGCGGCGTGGCCCGCGAAGGCGGGCTCGGACGACCAGCTCGACAGGTTGCAGCGCACGACCCGGCGCCCGTCCCGCACCGCTTCGGAGAAGATCGTCAGCAGCACCGCGACCGGCCGCCCCCCGGCCTCCAGCAGGTAGCCGAAGCGCGGATAGCTCTCCGGCACCGGCCGCGCCGCCTGCCGGGCGAGGCCGCGCCGCCAGTAGCTCTTCGGCCGGAACCGGAAGCCGCGGCTCAGCAGCCCGGCCACGGCGTCGAGGTCCGCTTCCGTGATCTGCCGCCGGCGCACCGGGCCGCGGACATCTGTAACCATTCCGTTCACCCTACGGAGGCGAAAACCTTGCTGGGCTTTCACGGCGGCTGGTATAGCGGATGAAGAGAACAGGAGATACGCCCGCATGTCCGTAAGGTTAACGATTCTCGATCAAATGAAGAAGATCGCCGAAGAGCAGCAGCGCAAGCTGGCTCCACTGTCGGACAACACGGCTCTGGTCGAGACCGGGCTGGATTCGCTGTGCTTCGCGATCCTGGTGGCGCGGCTGGAGGGCGAACTGAACGTCGATCCATTCACGATGTCGGACGAGATCACCTTCCCGGTGACGGTCGGCGAGTTCATCGCGCTCTACGAGGGCGCCGCCGTCGATGCCGCGGCCTGACCCGGGCTCCCTGCGCGAGGCGCTGGCGGGTGCCGGCGAGACCGGCGGCCGCCTCCTCGGGCGCGAGGCCGCGATCGACTTCGCGGCGCTCACCCGCGCGAGCGCGCTGGGACCGGCCCGCGACGGGCTCGCCGGGCGCGCCGTGCTGGTCGCGACCGCGGACCAGTTCGCGGCCGCCCTGGCGCTGATCGACCTCGACGGGCTCGCCCGCCGGCTCCTCCTCGCCCCGCCCGACCTCGACCCCGCCCACCTGCCGACCCTGCTGGACCGCGCCGGGATCGAGGCCGTGGTAACGGACCTCGCGCCCGCGGCGCGGCCGGATGTCGGCGGCCGCCCGGTCCACGCGATCGGCGCGCCGCGCCCCGCCGCGGCCCCGGCCGCGCCCCGGCTCGCCACCGAATGGGTGCTCCTCACCTCCGGCACCACGGGCGTGCCCAAGATGGTGGTGCACGACCTGGAGGGGCTCGCCGGCGCGATCCGCCCGCGTCCCCCCGGGGAGCCGGCGCCGGTCTGGTCGACCTTCTACGACATCCGCCGCTACGGCGGGCTCCAGATCTTCCTGCGCGCGGTCCTCGGCGGCGCCTCGCTGGTCCTCTCGGCCAAGGACGAGCCGGTGGCGGAGTTCCTCGCGCGCCTCGGGCGCCACGGGGCGAGCCACGTCTCGGGCACGCCCTCGCACTGGCGCCGGGCGCTGATGAGCGCGGGGCTCGGCGCCTTCCGCCCCTCCTACGTCCGGCTCTCCGGCGAGATCGCCGACCAAGCGGTGCTCGACGCCCTGCGCGCCGCCTTCCCGCAGGCCTCGATCGGCCACGCCTACGCCTCCACCGAGGCGGGGGTGGGGTTCGAGGTGACGGATGGGCGCGAGGGTTTCCCCGAGAGCTTCCTCGGCCCCCGCGCGGGCGGCGTGGAGCTGCGCGTGGTCGAGGGCGCCCTGCGGATCCGCTCCGGCCGCACGGCCCGCCGCTACCTCGGCGAGGGCGCGCCGATCCTGCTCGACGCGGAGGGCTTCGTCGATACCGGCGACATGATCGAGATCCGCGACGGGCGCTGCGCCTTCGTCGGGCGGCGCGGCGGCATCATCAATGTCGGGGGCCTCAAGGTGCACCCGGAGGAGGTCGAGGCGGTGATCAACCGGCATCCGCGGGTGCGGATGTCCCTGGTCGAGGGCCGCCGCAACCCGATCACGGGCGCGCTCGTCACCGCCACCCTGGTGCTCGATCCCGGGGAGGCCTCCGTCGAGGCGGTCAAGGCCGAGATCCTGGCCGCCTGCCGGGCGGCCCTGCCCGCCCACAAGGTCCCGGCCGTCCTGCGCGTCGCCGAGGCGCTGCCGGTGACCGGGGCCGGCAAGCTCGCCCGGGGACGCGGTCCGGGCGCCCAGGCCCCGCTTGCCCAGGCTCCCCTTGCCGAGACGCCCCTTGCCGAGACGCCGCCGGAGAGCCGTCATGCGTAACGTCCTCGTCACCGGGGCGAGCCGGGGCCTCGGCCTCGCGATCGCCGTCACCCTCGCCGGCGCCGGCTTCCGGGTCGCGGCGGTGGCCCGCCGCCCGAGCGAGGCGCTCGAGGCGGCGATGCGCGCGGCCGGGCCGGGCGAGCTCCACTTCGCGGCCGCCGACCTCGCGGAGATCGGGGCCCTGCCCGACCTGGTGCGGCGCCTGCGCGAGGCGCACGGGCCGCTCTACGGCCTCGTCAACAATGCCGGTCTCGGCACCGAGGGGCTCCTGGCGATGATGCCGCTCGCCGACATCGAGGCGCTGGTGCGGCTCAACACGCTCGCGCCGATCGTGCTCACCAAGCACGCGGTGCGCGCCATGATGGCCGAGGGGGCCGGGCGCGTCGTCAATGTCAGCTCGATCATCGCCTCGACGGGCTACAACGCGCTCTCGGTCTACGCCGCCACCAAGGCGTCGATGATCGGCTTCACGCGCTCCCTCGCCCGGGAGGTCGGCCCGCTCGGCATCACGGTGAACGCGGTGGCGCCGGGTTTCATCGACACCGAGATGACCGCGGGCCTCGGCGAGGCGGAGCGCCGCAAGATCACCGGCCGCGCCGCCCTGCGCCGGCTCGCCGAGGCGCAGGACGTGGCGAACGCCGTCGCCTTCCTGATGGGCGAGAGCGGGCGCAACATCACCGGCACGGTGATGACGATCGACGCCGGCAGCACCGCCTGACCGCGCCGCGACGCAACCGCGCCCCTCCGGCCGGGTTAACGCACCGGAAGAGTCCGCGGGGCGCGGGAGGAGCGTGATGGGTCTGCTCGATCAGGTGATCGGTTCGGTGCTCGGCAACGTGCTCGGGGGCCAGGGCCGGGCGGGGGGCGGCGCCTCGGCCATGTCGCCCCTCGTCAAGGCGCTGCTGATGCTGCTCGCCTCGCGGGCGCTGCAGGGCGGCTTCGGCGACATCCTCGGCGGCGGCGCCCGCCCGGCGCCGCGCCCGCGCGGCGACGAGGGCTTCGCGCCGCGCCCCGGCCCCGCCGCCGATCCGAACAACCCCTTCTCCGACTTCTCCGGCATGCTCGACGGGCCGGGCGGCCCGGGCCCGCAGGCGGGCGGCAGCGTGCCCAACCCCTTCGACCAGCGCGCCGACCAGTATTCCGGCCTCGACCGCGAGATCCCGGACAATGCCGGCCCGGCCGGGCTCGACCAGCTGATCGACCGCTTCCGCCGCGGTGGGCTCGGCGAGGTGATCGAGTCCTGGATCGGCCCCGGGCAGAATCGCGGGATCGCGCCCCAGCAGCTCGCCCAGGCGCTCGGCCCCGACACGGTCGAGACGCTGAGCCGCGAGACCGGCCTCGAGCGCGACACCCTCCTGACCCAGCTCGCCGCCGTGCTGCCCGGGGTGATCGACGGGCTCACCCCCGGGGGCCGCCCGCCGAGCCGTGACGAGATGCGGAGCTGGTAGGCGGTGGCCTACGAGCTGTTCTACTGGCCGGGCATTCAGGGCCGGGGCGAGTTCGTGCGCCTTGCCCTGGAGGAGGCGGGGGCCGCCTACCGCGACGTCGCCCGGACGCGGGGCTTCGGCGCGCTGCACGACCTCCTGGCGGAGGACGGGCCGCGCCCCTCCTTCGCCTGCCCGATCCTGCGCGACGGCGACCTGATGATCGGCCAGACCGCCGCGATCCTGCTCTATCTCGGCCCGCGCCTCGGCCTCGTCGGCGAGGGTGAGGCCGAGCGGATCCGCACCCACCAGCTGCAGCTGACCGTGGCGGACGCGGTGAGCGAGGTGCACGACACCCATCACCCGATCGCCAGCAGCCTGTTCTACGAGGACCAGAAGCCCGAGGCCGCGCGCGCCGCCCGGATCTTCCGCGAGGCGCGCCTGCCGGCCTATCTCGGCTTCTTCGAGCAGGTGCTCGCCCGCAACCCGCGGGGCCCCGCGCAGCTGGTGGGCGGGCGGCTCAGCTACGCCGACCTCTCGCTGTTCCAGCTGGTCGAGGGCCTGCTCTACGCCTTCCCGCAGGCCGCCGCGCGGGGGCTCGCCGGGGCGCCCAAGCTGGCGGCCCTGCACCGGGCCGTGGGCGAGCGCCCGCGGATCGCCGCCTACCGGGCGAGCGACCGCCGGGTGCCCTTCAACGAGGACGGGATCTTCCGCCGCTATCCGGAGCTCGACGGGTGACGGCGCGGCGGCGCGCGGCCCGCCTCACCCCGCCAGCGCCGCCCGCTCCGCCTCGTAGGCCTCCCGCACCCGCTCCTTGCCGTAGCGCCGCTCCAGCCGCCGCACGGTGAAGTGGGCCCGGGCGATGGCCTGGAAATGGTCCATGAAGGCCGCGTTCACCGCCGCGCCGCCGAGGGCGCCCACCACCGGCACCGCCTGGGCGGCGGCCTTCTGCGACACGACGAGGCCGAAGCGTGCGGCGACCTGCGCCACGAAGCGCATCACCGCCGGGGCGCTCTCGTCGAGGAGCCCGCGGCCCGCCGCGTAGCGCGCCACCTCCGACATCGTCTTGGCCAGCATGCCGCGCACCGCGAAGTAGCCGCTGTCGGTGGGGCTCGGCTCCGGTCCGCCGCGGCCGCCGAGCGCGAAGACCTGCAGGCAGGCCAGCGCCGCCTCGGGCTCGCGCAGGTCCTCGCCCTCGCGCTGGGCGATCTCCGCGATGGAGCGCAGCATCAGGGTCGTGGTGAGCGGCAGTTCCACGGGGATCGTCGCCAGCCCGAAGGCGCCGCCGACCGCGCCCGATACCGCCGCCAGCGCCTTGTGGCCGAAATCCCCCGGCGGGTAGCGCTCCAGCAGGTCGAGGGCGCGGCTGCGCAGGGAGGGCCGCTCGGCCGCCTCGGCCGGCACCACGGCCTGCGCCTCCCCCGCCCGCGGCAGGGTCGCGACCGCCACCCTCAGCGCGCCCCGCATGGCGCCCTCGGTGGCCTGCGTGATGGTCTCGGTCACCGCCTCGGGCAGGGCCCGGCCCAGCATGTCGAGGGGGGCGCCCGCCATGGCCGAGAGCCGGGCCGCGAAGCTCGGACGCTCCAGCACCGCCACCGCCGCCCGCAGCGCCGCGCGGTCCGCGTCGCTGAGCGGTTCGGGCGCGGGAGGGGGGGCCGGCAGCGGGGCGGTCTCGACGGCGACGATCTCGGTCACGGCGCGAACCTCGGGATGGGACCAGGACGGATGAAAGCTGGCGATGCCGGGGCCGGTTCCGCAAGGGCCCGACGGCCGCCCCGCACCCCCCTCGGACGCCGGGGCGGTCGCCCTCGCGGCCGAGGTCGGTTACGAAGGGGCTCCTCACGCAGCCGAGAGACGCGGTCCCCATGGCCACCGACCCGCCCGCCAGCGTGCCCGATTGGGGCGCCCCGGTCATCCGCACCATCGCCATGCCGGCGGACACCAACCCGGCCGGAGACATCTTCGGCGGCTGGCTGATGGCCCAGATGGACCTCGCCGCCGGCAACGTGGCGGCCCGCCGGGCGCGGGGGCGCTGCGCCACCATCGCGGTCGAGGGCATGACCTTCCTGCAGCCGGTCCTGGTGGGCGACGAGGTCAGCCTCTACGCCCGCATCGTCGCGGTGGGCCGCTCCTCGATCCGCATCCAGATCGAGGCGTGGCGCCGCGCCCGCGAGAGCGAGGAGACGATCAAGGTCACGCAGGCCCTCTTCACCTTCGTGGCCATCGACGAGAGCCGCCGGTCGCGGCCGGTGCCGCCCGAGCCGCCCGCCCCCGCCGATGACGGCAGCTTCGGCCCGTGGTCGGTCTGATCCGACATCCGCCGGATGGCGTCGCCATGCGGATGTCGGCTTCGCTCACCCCGCTCAGGCGCGCAAGGTGACGCCCCCGCCCCCGAGATCCGCCTCGGGTGCGGCGGACGGCTCCTCGGGCAGGAAGCGGAGCGCGAGGCACAGGGCCACGACCGGGATGCCGGTCGCCGAGGTGAGGATGAAGAAGGTCGGGTAGCCGACGGCGTCGACGGCGAAGCCCGAGAGGCCGCCCACCCACTTGCCCGGCAGCGCGTAGAGCGAGGAGAGCAGCGCGTACTGCGTCGCCGCGAAGGCCGGCGAGGTCAGGCTCGACATGTAGGCGATCAGCGCCGTGCCCGCGAAGGCGCCCGCGAAGTTCTCGACGCTGATGCTGCCGATGAGGAGCGGCAGGTTGTGCCCGGCCACCGCCACCCAGGCATACATCAGGTTCGAACTCGCCGCCGCGATCCCCCCGATCAGGAGCGCGTTGAGGAGCCCGAGCCGGCTCACCGCGATCCCGCCCGCGAAGGCCCCGGCGATGCCGATCCACACGCCGTAGACCTTCGACACCGTGGCGATCTCGCTGAGCGAGTACTTCATGTCGATGTAGAGCGGGTTGGCCATGATCCCCGACACGATGTCGGGCAGGCGGTAGAGGGTGATCAGGAGCAGGATCAGGGCGAGCCCCGCGCCCTTGCGGGCGGCGAGGTCGGCGAAGGGCTCGACCACCGCCTCGCGCAGCGCCGCGCGCCAGCCGCGCCCGGCGGGCGGGTCGGCCGCCTGGACCTTCGGCGCGGCGAGGCAGCCGGCGATCGCGATCAGCATCAGGAGCGCCATGGTGCCGTAGGCCGGCTTCCAGCCGAACGCGTCGGCGAGGTAGAGCGCGCCCGCCCCCGCGCAGATCCGCGCGAGGCTGTAGCCGAGCTGGTAGGCGGCGAGCATCATGCCCTGGCGCTCGGGCGGCGCCGAATCGATCCGCCAGCCGTCGACCACGATGTCCTGCGTCGCCGACGCGAAGGCGATGGTCAGGGCGCAGACCACCATGTAGCCGAGGGAGCGCGTGGGATCGCCCTGGCTCATCGCGAGGAGCGCGCCCGCCACGGCGAGCTGCGCGGCCAGCATCCAGCCCCGCCGCCGCCCGAGCAGCCGCGCCAGGACCGGCAGGTCGAAGCGGTCGATGACCGGCGCCCACAGGAATTTCAGGGTGTAGGCGAGCGAGACGTAGCTGAGCAGGCCGATGCTGGAGCGCTCGATCCCGGTGCTGCGCAGCCACGCCGACAGGGTCGCGAAGACGAGCAGGATCGGCAGCCCCGCCCCGAAGCCGAGGAGCAGCATCAGGGCCATGCGGCGGTCGCGCACGACGTCGCGCAGGGTCTGGCGGGTGCCCTCGAGCCAGCCGGTGGTCATCGCAACCTCGTCCTCAGCCTTCGCGCCGCACTCCGCCAGAGGAGTGAGGCTGCATGATGGTTGCTGCGCCGTTAACGCGGACCGGGGGCGGCGGGACCATCCGGCCCGAGAGGCCGTCGGCGAAAAACCGTTGGCGAAAAACCGTTGGGAAGAGGCCGCGTGGCCCTGGAACCGAAGGTTGTCCGGGTGGTTCGCTCATGGAACAGTCGTGTTTCCGGAGGCGGCCCGCTCCGGATGGCGGGGCGCCGCGGCGCCGGGCAGCGCGGGCGGAGCGAGGCGATGGCCGGGGCGGCCCGACGATCGACCAGGGGTGCGGAGAAGCGGCCCGGGGCCGAGGCGCCCGGGCTCGACGACGCGTTCGCGGCGGCGATCCGCGCGAGCGGCGTGCCGATGGCGCTCGTCGAGGCGACGACGCCCGGCCACCCGATCGCCTTCGTGAACGAGGCCTTCTGCCAGCTGACCGGCTACGCGCCCGACGAGCTGCTGGGGCGCGGCTGCGGGCTGCTGCGCGGCCCGGGCACCGGGCGGCTCGCCGCGGCGCGGCTGCGCTCGGCGGCGACGCGCGGCGTGCGTGCGCGGGCGGAGGTGGAGGGCCTGCGCAAGGACGGCGCGCGGCTGCGCCTGTCGGTGGCGGTGAGCCCGGTGCGGAACGCGGCGGGGGCGCGCCACGCCTTCGCGGTGGTGAGCGAACTCGCCGCCCCGGTCCCGGCCGAGCGGCTCGCCGATCTCGAGGCGGCCCTGGAGCGGCGCACCGCCCTGCTGCACGAACTCGACCACCGGGCCAAGAACACCCTGCAGGTCGTCGCCTCGCTGGTGCTGCTGCGCGCCCGCCGGGCGCCGGATGCCGCCTCGCGGGCCGTCCTCGACCGGATGGCGGAGCGGATCGGCGCCCTGGCCGCGGTGCAGCGCCACCTCGCCGGCCGGGACGAGGACCGCCGCCTCGACCTCGGGGCCCTCGCCGAGGAATTGGCGGGCGAGGTCGCGGCGGGCGTCGAGCGGGACCGCGTGACGGTCGCCGCGGAGGTCGCGCCGGTGCTGGTCCCCGCCGTCCAGGCCGTGCCGGTCGGGCTCCTCCTGCACGAACTGGCGAGCAACGCCGCCCGCCACGCCTTCCCGGACGGCCGGCCCGGCCGGGTGCGGATCCGCGCCGCCCGCGAGGCGGACGGGCTGGTGCTGGAGGTCGCCGATGACGGGATCGGCTTCTCGCCCGAGGGCGACGGGCGGGAGGGCTTCGGGCTCAGCCTCGTCGCCATGCTGGTGCGCCAGCTGCGCGGCACGCTCACCTGGGATGCGATGCCGGGGGGCACGCGGGCCCGGATCGTGCTGCCGGACGGCGGATAGCTGACCCTGGATCGCCGCGCGGGTTCGAAGCGCATCGCCCGCGCGGCGCTTGAGCGACGCCCACATCCGTCATCCCGAAGGGATCAATCCGATTTAAAGACTATGTTCTGGCGATCCGATCAGCGCAGCCGAAATCGTGGCCGGCCCTGGCCGGATGCCATGCCGGACCGATTGCCAGCTCTCCGTCCGACGCCCACCCCGCGCACATCGAAACAAGACGCCGGAGGCCGAGATCGTGCCCAAGCGCGGCGCAAGTCTGAACGGATCAGGCGGATGCCGGATCACGCCTTCCGCGCCGCCTTCAGCCGGTAGAGGGCGTCGAGCGCTTCGCGCGGGGTGAGCCCGTCCGGATCCAGGCTGTCGAGGAGGTCGCGCAGGGGATCGGCCTTCGGGGCAGGGGGCGGCGCGGGCGGTGCCGGCGGCAGCGCGGAAAACAGCGGCAGCTCGGCCGGGGGCCGCCGCCCGCGCCCACCCTCCCCCTTCTCCAGGTCGGCCAGGATGACCTTGGCGCGGGCGATCACCGAGGCTGGCAGCCCCGCGAGCCGCGCCACCTGCAGGCCGTAGGAGCGGTCCGCGGCACCCGGCACCACCTCGTGCAGGAAGACCACGTCGCCCTCCCACTCGGTGACCTTGAGGGTCGCGTTCGACAGCCGCTCCAGGCGCTTGGCGAGGCCCGTGAGCTCGTGGAAATGGGTCGCGAACAGCGCCCGGCAGCCCGTCACCTCGTGCAGGTGCTCCAGGCAGGCCCAGGCGATCGACAGCCCGTCGAAGGTCGCGGTGCCGCGCCCGATCTCGTCGAGAACCACGAGGGAGCGCCGCGTCGCCTGATTCAGGATCGCGGCGGTCTCCACCATCTCGACCATGAAGGTCGAGTGGCCCCGCGCGAGGTCGTCGGCCGCGCCGACCCGCGAGAACAGCCGGTCCACCAGCCCGAGATGGGCCGCGCGCGCCGGCACGAAGGCCCCCATCTGGGCCAGCACCGCGATCAGCGCGTTCTGGCGCAGGAAGGTCGATTTGCCGCCCATGTTCGGGCCGGTGACGACCAGGATCCTGCCGGCCTCCCGGCCGGAGCCGGCCTCGCGGCCGGAGCCGGCCTCGCGGCCGGGGCCGGCCCTCTCCCCCGACAGATCGCAGGAATTGGCGATGAAGGGTTCGCCCGCCTGGCGCAGGGCCGCCTCCACCACCGGGTGGCGGGCGCCCTCGACCCGGAAGGTCAGGCTCTCGTCGAGGACGGGCCGGACCCAGCCGAGTTCGACCGCGAGCTCCGCCTGCGAGGCCGCCACGTCCAGCGCCGCGAGCGCGGTCGCCGCGGCGGTGATCGCCTCCGCCCGCCCCATCACGGCGGCCGCGAGCGCCTCGAAGGCCGCGAGTTCCAGGGCCAGCCCCCGGCCCGCCGCGTTGGCGATCCGCGATTCCAGCTCCCCGAGCTCCACGCTGGTGAAGCGCATCGCGTCGACCATGGTCTGGCGGTGCACGAAGGTGCCGCGCCAGGGATCCTTGAGCAGGGTCTCGCCGACCGCCTGCGGCACCTCGATGAAGAAGCCCAGCAGGTTGTTGTGCTTGATGCGCAGGGTGCGGCAGCCGGTCTCCTCGGCGTAGCGGGTCTGCAGCCCGGCGACGAAGCGGCGGGAATCGCTCTGCAGCGCCCGCGCCTCGTCGAGTTCGGGCGAGTGCCCCTCGCGCACGAAGTTGCCGTCGCGCTTGGACAGGGGCAAGTCGTCGGCGAGCGCCCCCTGCAGGGTCTCGACGAGCCCGTCGCCGACGCTGGCGAGGAGCCGCGCCGCCTTGCCGATCTCGGCCGGCAGCGCGCCCGCCCCGGCGAGGCGCGTCGCGATGCTGCGCGCCGCGTCGAGCCCGTCGCGCAGGGCGGCGAGGTCGCGCGGCCCCGCCCGCCCGACCCCGACCCGGGACAGCGCCCGCGCCATGTCGGGCGCCCGGGCGAGGTCGGCGCGCAATTCGGCGCGCAGGCCGCCCTCGGCGACCAGGAAGGCCACCGCGTCCTGGCGGCGCCGGATCAGCGCGAGGTCGGTCGAGGGGCTGGCGAGGCGCTCGGCGAGGAGCCGGGCGCCGGCCGCCCCGACCGTGCGGTCGATGGCCGCCAGCAGGCTGCCGGCGCGCTCGCCCGAGAGCGTGCGGGTGAGTTCGAGATTGGCCCGGGTCGCCGCGTCGATCAGCAGGGTGCCGCCCGCGGCGTGGCGCGCGGGCGGGCCGAGCGGCACCTTGGCGCCGAGCTGCGTGCGGGCGATGTAGTGCAGCACGGTCCCGGCCGCCGCCACCTCGGCGCGGCCGAAGGCGCCGAACCCGTCCAGGGTGGCGACGCCGAACTGCTCCCTGAGCGCCCGCTCGGCCGAGGCCGGGTCGGCCTCGCCGCGCCCGAGGGGCGTCACCGAGGCGGAGGTGTCGCGCCACAGCCGCGCGAGGTCGGGATCGGCGTGGATCGCCTCCGCCACCACGATCTCGCGGGGGTCGAGCCGGGCGAGTTCGGCGGCGAGCCCGGCGCCGTCCACCTCCGAGAGGGTGAAGCGGCCGGTCGAGATGTCGACCGCCGCGATGCCGTAGGTCCAGCCGGTCTCGGAGGCGCGCCGCCGGGCCAGCGCCACCAGCAGGTTGGCGCGGGCCGGGTCGAGCAGCCGCTCCTCGGTGATCGTGCCGGGGGTGACGAGGCGCACGACCTCGCGCCGCACCACCGATTTCGCGCCGCGCTTCTTCGCCTCGGCAGGGTCCTCGGTCTGCTCGCAGACCGCGACCCGGTGGCCGAGCGCGATCAGCCGCTGCAGGTAATCGTCCGCCCGGTCAATCGGCACCCCGCACATCGGGATGTCCGCCCCCGCGTGCTTGCCGCGCCGGGTCAGCACGATCCCGAGCGCCCGCGAGGCGATCTCCGCGTCCTCGAAGAACAGCTCGTAGAAATCCCCCATCCGGTAGAACAGGAGCAAGCCCGGATTGGCCGACTTGATCTCGATGTACTGCGCCATCATGGGCGAGGCCACCGCCTCGGCGGGCGGCGGCGCGCCGCGCCGCCCGCGCGGGGGCGGGGCGTCCTGCGCCGGCTCGTGGGGCTCGTCGCGGGTCGGGCGCCGGCCGAAATCGCTGTCCATCGTCATCGGCCCGGACTCTAGCAGACGGTCCCGGTCCTTCCAGGCGAGGCCCGAGTTCTCCCCGGGGATCATCGGGTCCGCCTCAGTGCCGGGCGCCGCCCGCGATCTCGGCCTCCACCTCCGCCGGATCGAGGTCGTAGTGGCGCGAGCAGAACTCGCAGGTGATGCCGATGCGGCCGTTCTCGCCGACCATGTCGCGCCGGTCCTCGTCCGAGAACCGGCGGATCATGGTCATCACCCGCTCGCGCGAGCAGCGGCAGGCCTCGTGCACGCCCTGGGCCCCGAAGACCCGCACGCCGCGCTCGTGGAAGAGGCGGTAGAGCAGGCGCTCGCTCGACACGGTCGGGTCGACGAGTTCGTGGTCCTCGGTGGTGGCCACCAGGGACTTCGCCTCGACCCAGGCATCGTCCTCCGGCACCCCGCGCTCGTCGAGGCGCGCGTGGCCCTCCGGGACGTCGCCGGGCGGCAGGTCGGCGGCGCGGGCCCGCTCGGGGGATTGCGGCAGGAACTGCACCAGCAGCCCGCCGGCCCGCCAGCTGCGCGTCCCCTCCTCCAGCCGCTCGGCCACCGCGAGGCGCACCCGGGTCGGGATCTGCTCGGACTGGCGGAAATACTGGTGCGCCGCCTCCTCGAAGCCCTGGCCGTCGAGGGCGACCACGCCCTGGTAGCGGCTCTGGGCCGAGCCCTGGTCGATGGTGAGCGCGAGGTGGCCCTGGCCGAGGAGGTCCGCGGTGCCCTGGCGGCCGCCCAGCGCCGCGAGGCGCTCCGCGTCGAAGCGGGCGGTGGCGCGCAGGCGGTCGGGCGCCTCGAAATCCACCACCACCATGTCGACCGCGCCGTCGGTCTTGGTTTGGAGCTGGAAGCGGCCCTCGAACTTGAGCGAGGCGCCCAGCAGCACGGTGAGCGCCGCCGCCTCGCCGAGCGCCCGGGCGACCGGGTCGGGATAGCCGTGGCGGCGCAGGATCGTGTCGACCGCGGGGCCGAGCCGCACGATGCGGCCGCGCACGTCCAGGGGCTCGACCGCGAAGGGCAGCACCACGTCGTCGCGGCCCTCGGCCGGGAGATCGGTGTCGTGGGGGGTGTCGGAGCTCATGTCCTCTCCGGGGCCGGGGGCGGGACGCCGCGCCGGCGCGCTCGAACGGATCGATGGTCTCCCGGCGGCGCGGCTCCACGGCTCCGCGCCCGCCGGGGACGGCGGGGTCGCGGGAAGCGCTCGGGGTGGAACCGCCGCGTCGAGAGACCGGCCTGTCCACCCGATATGGGGAGCCGCCCGCCGCTTTTCACGCCTCCACGGCGCCGAGGCACCAGGCGAGGATGCCCTTCTGGGCGTGGAGGCGGTTCTCGGCCTCGTCGAACACCACCGATTGCGGCCCGTCGATCACCTCCGCGGTGACCTCCTCGCCGCGATGGGCCGGCAGGCAATGCATGAAGACCGCGTCCTTGGCGGCGGCCCGCATCAGTTCCCCGTTGACCTGGTAGGGCATCAGCAGGTTGTGGCGGTGCGCCTCGTCCTCGTCGCCCATCGAGACCCAGCAATCGGTCACGACCGCGTCCGCCCCGGCGGCCGCCTCGAAGGGATCGGCCGTGACGGTGACCTGGGCGCCCTCGGCCCGCGCCCAATCGAGGAGTTCGGGCTTGACCGGGAGCTCCGGCGGGGTCGCGATCCGCAGGCGGAACTCGAAGCGCGCCGCCGCATGCGCCCAGGAGGCGAGGACGTTGTTGGCATCCCCCGACCACGCCACGGTCCGGCCCCGGATCGGCCCGCGATGCTCCTCGAAGGTCAGCACGTCCGCCATGATCTGGCAGGGATGCGAGAGCTTGGTCAGCCCGTTGATCACCGGGACCTCGGCGTGGCGGGCGAGTTCCCGCATCATGTCGTGGTCGAGGATGCGGATCATGATCGCGTCGACGTAGCGCGACAGGACGCGCGCCGTGTCGGCGATGGTCTCGCCGCGGCCGAGCTGCATCTCCTTGCCGGTGAGCATCAGCGTCTCGCCGCCGAGTTCCCGCATGGCGACGTCGAAGGAGACGCGGGTGCGGGTCGAGGGGCGGTCGAACACCATCGCCAGGATCTTGCCGGCGAGCGGGCGCTCGGCCGGCGGCTGGCCCTTGCGGCGGCGGCTCTTCAGGTCGGCGCAGGCGTCGAGCACGCCGCGCAGCTGGCCGGCGGAGAGGTCCGTCAGGTCGAGGAAGTGCCGCGGACCGGTCGTGAAGGGGCCGTTCATCACTCGGCGGCTCCCCGCATCGTGGCTTCGAGGGAGGAGGACGCGGCCTCGAGGCGGTTCACCGCCTCGGCGACCTCGGCCTCGCCGATGATCAGCGGCGGCAGGAGCCGCACCACGTTGTCGCCGGCCGGGATCACCAGCAGGTGCTCGGCCCGCGCCGCCGCGGCGAACTCGGTGTTGGGGACCACGCAGCGCAGGCCCGTCATCAGGCCCTCGCCGCGCACCTCCGCGATCACGCCGGGATGCCGGTCCTTGAGCGCCGCGAGGCGCTGCTTGAGCAGCAGCCCGGTCCGGCGCACCTGCTCCAGGAAGCCCGGCGCCAGCACCACGTCGAGGACGGCGTTGCCCACCGCCATGGCGAGCGGGTTGCCGCCGAAGGTGGTGCCGTGGCTGCCCACCACCATGCCGCGCGCCGCCTCGCGCGTCGCGAGGCAGGCGCCCATCGGGAAGCCGCCGCCGATGCCCTTGGCGGCCGACAGGATGTCGGGGGTCACGCCCGACCATTCGTGCGCGAAGAGCTTGCCGGTGCGCCCCATCCCGGTCTGGACCTCGTCCATGATCAGGAGGAGCCCGTGCCGGTCGCAGAGGCCGCGCAGGGTGCGCAGGAATTCGGGCGACACGACCCGCAGGCCGCCCTCGCCCTGGATCGGCTCGATCATCAGGGCGGCGGTCTCGGGCGTGATGGCGTGCGCGAGCGCGTCGAGGTCGCCGTAGGGCACCTGGTCGAAGCCCTCGACCTTCGGCCCGAAGCCCTCGATGTACTTCTGCTGCCCGCCCGCCGCGATGGTGGCCAGGGTGCGGCCGTGGAAGGCGCCCTCGAAGGTGAC
This sequence comes from Methylobacterium sp. CB376, assembly GCF_029714205.1. Taxonomy (NCBI): domain Bacteria; kingdom Pseudomonadati; phylum Pseudomonadota; class Alphaproteobacteria; order Hyphomicrobiales; family Methylobacteriaceae; genus Methylobacterium; species Methylobacterium sp. CB376. Next base: position 7,165,823 of record NZ_CP121648.1, read on the forward strand.
GATCCGGAACCTCTCCGGGTGCCCGCCCGCCGCGTGGTACTTGCGCGCCATCTTGATGGCGGCCTCGTTCGCCTCCGCGCCGGAATTCGAGAAGAACACCACGTCCGCGAAGGTCGCGTCGATCAGGCGCTGCGCGAGGCGCTCGCCTTCCGGGATTTCGAACAGGTTGGAGACGTGCCAGACCTTGCGCGCCTGCTCGGTCAGCGCCTCGACGAGGTGCGGGTGGGCGTGGCCGAGCGCGTTGACGGCGATGCCGGCGCCGAAGTCGAGGTATCGCGAGCCGTCTCGGGCGACGAGCCACGCGCCCTCCCCGCGTTCGAACGATACCTTGGCCCTGGCATAGGTCGGCAAGAGGGCGGACGTCACGATTCCGTCTCCGTCGCGGCCGCCCCCGCAGAAAGGCGGCCAAAAAGAAAGCGCCGCCTCGAAGGGCGGCACGCGCGCGAATACTAGGGATCGGGGCCGGCCTGTCAACGCCGGGGCCCGCGCGGCGGCGGCGCCCCGCCGCTTGCCTGTGGCAGGCTTGCCATGAGGGCCCTCCTCGGGCGAGACAGCCGCCACCGATTCGACGCACATTGGGAGACCCGCATGAGCGCCACGTTCGACCGCCTGAAGGATCTCGGCCTCGTCCTGCCCCCGGCCGCCGCCCCGGTGGCGAACTACGTCCCGTTCAAGCGGGCCGGCAACCTCGTGGTGGTCTCCGGCCAGCTCTGCTTCGGGCCGGACGGCCAGCTCGATTCCCGCCACAAGGGCAAGGTCGGGGCCGAGGTGAGCCCCGAGGCGGCCACCGAGGCCGCCCGCTTCTGCGCCCTCAACGTGCTCGCCCAGCTCCAGGCGGCGGTCGGGAACCTCGACGACGCGGTGGTGAGCTGCATCCGCCTCGGCGGCTTCATCAACACGGCGCCGGGCTTCTCGGCCGTCGCCGGGGTGATGAACGGCGCCTCGGACCTGATGGTGCAGGTGCTCGGCGAGCGCGGGCGCCACGCCCGCTCGACGGTCGGCGTCGCCGAACTGCCCCTCGACGCGGTGGTCGAGGTCGAGGGCATGTTCGAAGTCCGATGACCCCGGCCCTCGCCCCCGCCTGGCTGACCGCGCGGCCGATCGCGCATCGCGGCCTGCACGACCGCGCCGCCGGCCTGCCCGAGAACTCGCTCGCGGCGGCCGAGGCGGCGATCGCCCTCGGCTACGCGATCGAGTGCGACGTCCAGCTGAGCCGGGACGGCGAGGCGATGGTGTTCCACGACGAGGCGCTCGGGCGCCTCTGCGGCGCGCCCGGCCTGGTGCGCGAGCGGGACGCCGCCGACCTCGCCGGGCTCTCCCTGCTGGGCGGCCCGGAGCGCGTTCCGACCCTGCCCGCCTTCCTCTCCCGCATCGCCGGGCGCACGCCCCTCGTCGTCGAGGTGAAGTCGCGCTTCGACGGCGACCTCGCGCTCGCCCGCCGCACCGCCGAGGTGGTGGCGGCCTATGCGGGGCCGGTGGCGCTGAAATCCTTCGATCCGGCGGTGGTGGCGGCCCTTGCCGACCTCGCGCCCGGTCTGCCGCGCGGCATCGTCGCCGAGAGCCGCCGGGAGAACGATGCCGAGGAGGGCGCCTATGCGGGGATGAGCCCGGAGGCGCGGGCGAGCCTCGCCCACCTCCTGCACTTCGCCGAGAGCCGGCCGGACTTCCTGTCCTGGCGGGTCGACGACCTGCCCAACGCGGCCACCCACCTCGCCCGGCTGCTGGGCGGGCGCCCGGTCATGACCTGGACCGTGCGCACGCCCGCGCAGGTCGCGCGGGCGCGGCTCCACGCCGACCAGATGGTGTTCGAGGGCTTCCGGGCCTGACGGGGCCCGCCCCTACACGAAGTGCTTCGAGAGTTTGAGGCCCTGGGCCTGGTAGTTCGAGCCGGCCTGCTCGCCGTAGAGGGCGGCCGGCCGCTCGGCCATGCGCTCGTAGACCAGCCGCCCGACGATCTGGCCGTCCTCCAGCATGAAGGGCACGTCGCGGGAGCGCACTTCCAGCACCGCCCGCGCCCCCGCCCCGCCCGCCTCGGCATGGCCGAAGCCCGGATCGAAGAAGCCCGCGTAGTGGACGCGGAACTCGCCCACCAGGGGGTCGAAGGGCACCATCTCGGCGGCGAAGTCCGGCGGCACTTGCACGCATTCCTTCGAGGCCAGGATGTAGAACTGGCCGGGATCGAGGATCAGCGTGCCCGAGCCGTCCGCCCGCAGGGGCTCCCAGAACTCCCCGACCGGGTAGGCGCGCGGCCGGTCGACGTCGACGAGGCCGGTATGGCGCTTGGCCCTGTAGCCGATCAGCCCGTCGAAGCCCGCGAGGTCCACCGACACCGCCACCCCGCCCTGGAAGGAGGGATCGGGCGCGCTGACGAGCGGGCTCTGCGCGTGCAGCCGCGCCAGCGCCTCGTCGCCGAGGCGCACGGACCCCTTCCGGAAGCGGATCTGGGACAGGCGCGAGCCGGTGCGCACCAGGACCGGGAAGGTGCGCGGCGAGATCTCGGCGAAGAGCGGCCCGGCATAGCCGGGCTCGACCATGTCGAACTCGCGCGCCTGGTCGGTGATCACCCGGGTGAAGACGTCGATGCGGCCGGTGGAGCTCTTGGGATTGGCGCTCGCCGCGAGGTCGGGCGGCAGGGCGAGGCCCTCCTGCAATTCGGCGATGTAGACGCAGCCCGTCTCCAGCACGGCGCCCTGGCGCAGGTCGATCTCGTGCAGCTTGAGCTTGGCGAGGCAGGCGGCGACGTCCCGGGTGCGGCCGGGCAGGAAGCTGGCGCGGACCCGGTAGGCCTTCCGCCCCAGGCGCAGGTCGAGGCTCGCGGGCTGGACCTGGTCGTCCGCGAAGGGCGCCTCGGTGCGGATCACCCCGGCCGCGCGCAGGCCCACGATGCTCTCCGCCGCCTGTATTCCGTCGCGCAACGCCACCATGACCGGTCCTCTCCGGGCGAATGTCGTAGACGGGCCTTTCGGATGCGTGAAGGTCCCGGCGGAATGCGCACGCGCCGCGCTGCCGATTGACGCGGGTGGCGGCGGACCGTACCACGGCGCGGCTGGGCGGCGGCTCCGGTTTTCGGGGCGGCCGCGACCCCGGAGGCTCCCGGATGTACAAGGCCGAGACCCGCGGCATCAGCGTGACCGTCACGCCCCGTTTCGTGGAGGAGGAATCCTCGCCGGACGAGAGCCGCTACTTCTTCGCCTACACGGTCGAGATCACCAATAACGGGCGTGACAAGGTGCAGTTGCGCTCGCGGCACTGGCGCATCGTCGACGGGCGGGGCGCCCTCCAGGAGGTGCGCGGGGCCGGGGTCGTCGGCAAGCAGCCGGTGCTCGGGCCGGGTGAATCGTTCAGCTACACGAGCGGCTGCCCGCTGCCGACGCCGAACGGCACCATGGAGGGCACCTACACGATGGCGACGGCGGACGGCGAGAGCTTCGAGGCAGCGATCCCGGCCTTCTCCCTCGACGTGCCGCACGTGCGCCGGGTCATGCACTGAGCGCATCGCCGCGCCGCTGGACGGGGGCCCGGAGCCGCGTAGGCTGCGCAGCGCCCTCGTTCACGTCTTCCGGATCCCGATGACCCATGCCGGCCCGACCCTGACGCCGCTCGCCCTGCTCGAGCGGCTCGTTGCCTTCGACACGAGCAGCGAGAAGTCGAACCTTCCCCTGATCGCCTTCGTGGAGGAGTACCTCGCGGGGCTCGGCGTGCCGTTCGTCCGCGTGCCCAACCGCGCCGGCGACAAGGCCGCGCTCTTCGCCACGATCGGCCCGATGCGGGACGGCGGCGTCGTGCTCTCCGGCCACACCGACGTGGTCTCCCCCGCCGGGCAGGACTGGACGAGCGACCCCTTCCGGCTGCGGCTGGCGGAGGGGCGTCTCCACGGCCGCGGCGCCGTCGACATGAAGGGCTTCTGCGCGCTCTGCCTCGGCCTCGTGCCGGAGATGCTCGCCGCCGACCTCGCCCGGCCGATCCACCTGCTCCTCTCCTACGACGAGGAGACCACCTGCCTCGGCGTCGTGGACGCGATCGCCCGGTTCGGCATCGACCTGCCGCGCCCGGGCGCCGTGATCGTCGGCGAGCCGACCGGGCTCGAAGTGGCGGACGCGCACAAGAGCGTCGCCACCTTCGTGACCACGGTGCTGGGCCACGAGGCCCACTCGTCGAAGCCCGCCCTCGGGGCGAACGCGGTGATGGCGGCGGCCGAACTCGTGGCCGAGCTCAACCGGATCGCCGACGAGCTCATCGCCCGCGGCGACCCGAGCGGCCGCTTCGATCCGCCCTACTCGACGGTGCATGTGGGGGTGATCGGCGGCGGCACCGTGCGCAACATCCTGCCGGGGCGCTGCACCTTCGAGTGGGAGTTCCGCGGCCTGCCCGACCTCGACCTCGACGAGGTCCCGCGCCGCTTCGCGGCCGCCGCCGAGACGGTGGCGCGCGAGCGCCTGAACCGCTTCGGCCCCTACGGGCGCATCGAGACGGTGCGGGACGCCTCCGTGCCGGGGCTGTCGCCGGATCCGGGCTCGGCCGCGGAGCGGCTGGGCCTGCGGCTCGCCGGGCGCAACCGCACGATCTCGGTGCCCTACGCCACCGAGGCGGGCCGCTTCCAGCGCGAGGGCCTGCCGACCATCGTCTGCGGCCCGGGCTCGATCGACCAAGCCCACCAGCCCGACGAGTACATCACGGTCGCGGCCTTCGAGGCGGGCGAGGCCTTCCTGCGCGGCCTCATCCGCGATTGCGCCGCCTGATCCCGACGCTCATGCCCGATGAGCGCCGGTTCCGGGCTCGGCCCTTCGCCAAGCCGCTGGCTTGCGTCGATGCGTCGAGAGTGTCGGCGGCCCGGGGCCGTGGCCACGGTCCCGCCCGCCGCGCCCTCACGCCGCCTCGGCCTCGGGCGGTCGCGGCGGGCGGGCCGCGCTGACCCGGTTCCGGCCCTCCGCCTTGGCGCGGTAGAGGGCCAGGTCGGCCTCGGCGATCAGCCGGTCGAGGGCGTCGCGGTCGACCGCTCCGGCGCTCTCGGCGACGCCGATGCTCACCGTGACGATCCCCTCCGGGGCGAGCGGGTGCGGCCGGTCGAGCCCGGCCACGGCGGCCCGCGTCGCCTCGGCGGCGCGCAGGAGCTCGCCGGGCGCCGGGTCGGCCAGCAGGGCGACGAATTCCTCGCCGCCGTAGCGCGCCACGAGCGCCGCCTCCGGCAGGCTCGCCCGGATCGCCGCCGCGACCGCCTCCAGGCAGCGGTCGCCGGCGGCGTGGCCGGCGCTGTCGTTCAGGCGCTTGAACGCGTCGATGTCGGCGAGGAGGATGCCGACGGGCCGGCCCCGCCCCGGCTCCCGCCACAGCCCGGCGAAGGCCGCGTCGAAGCCCCGGCGGTTCAGCAGCCCGGTGAGCGGGTCGGTGTCGGCCTGCACGGCGAGGCGCGCGTTGGCGGCGGCGATCTGCCGGCCCTGGATGGCGCTCTTCAGCCGCAGCAGGAAGGCGTGCTGGAGCAGGCTGTTGATCGCGTGCCGGGCCACGATCATGCCGTAGGTCACGCAGGCGCAGTAGAGCGTCACCCCGGCGGTCCGCGACCAGGGTTCCGGCCCCGCCAGCCCGAAGCCGAGGAACATCCCGATCGCCACGACGGCCGCCGCCACCGTCCAGCGCAGCTGGACCGGCACGATCACCAGCCCGGTCGCGATGCCGAACAGGCCGCAGAGCAGGTAGTCGTGGCTGCCCAGCCGCGTCAGCGGGCCGAGCAGGCCGGCCGTCACCATCATGGCGGCCACCGCGAGAGGCAGGGTCAGCCCCTCGATCCAGGCCGGCCGCGGGCGCCGCCAGACCCCGATCAGCGCCCCGTAGAGGGTCGGGATGACGAGGCCGCGCATCGCCAGCGACGGGCCGAGCAGGCCGGGATTGAACAGGATGTCGAGCCCGATCGTGACCAGGCTGATCGTCACCACCCCGGCCAGCCACGCCCGCGCGATGCGGCCGCGGGCCCGCCGCGAACTCTCGGCGAACAGCCGCGCCAAGCGGCCGCGGAGGATGACGGCGCCCATGCGGCGGCGCAGGGCCTCGTCGGCCTCCTGAAGCAGGAGGCGTTGCTCCTCCGCGCCGAGCGCGTCGAGGAGCGCGGCCACGCGGTCGGAACGAATTCTCCCGGAGCGCACCATCGCCAGCCGTTCCGCCCCCACCATGAGCCCCGCGAGGGGCAATCCATCCCTCGGCCTGCTCTAAGGGCACGATCGGCCCTCCACCGTTAAGGCAGGATTGATGCGCGCTCGAAATAGTCTGCGGTCCTGAGGTTCTGCTTCGATAGATTGACCGAGGGTCGGACTGACCGAGCGTGCTGCTCGACGCGACGATGACGCCCGGTCCCTCCCCGGGTGCCGATCGGTCCGGCCGGATCGCCGCCCGCTCAGCCGGCGGGCCGGCGGGCGAGCGCGAGGCCGAGCCCGGCCCCGATCAGGCCGAGGCCGGAGAGGCGGTTGCGCCAGCGCCCGGGCAGGCGCAGCGCCCCGCGCAACCGCCCCGCGAGGACGGCCCAGAGACTGTCGAGGCCGGCCGCGATGGCCAGGAAGGTGGCGCAGAGGAGCAGGAGCTGGCCCGGGGCGTCGCCGTCCGGGGTCAGGAATTGCGGCAGGAAGGCCGCGTAGAACAGCAGCGTCTTCGGATTGACCAGCGCGACGAGGAACCCGCGCCCGATCATCGCGCGGGCGCCGCCGGGGGCGGGGCGGGCCGCCGCGAGGTCGAGGGGCGGCGCGCGCCACGCGCGCAGGCCGAGCCAGACCAGGTAGGCCGCGCCGAGGAGGCGCAGCCAGCCGAACCAGCCCGCCAGGGCGGCGAGGAGCGTCGTCGCGCCGAGCGCCGTCAGCGCGAGCTGCACCGCCATCGCGGCGCTCGTCCCCGCCACCGTGGCGAGGCCGGCCCGCGCGCCGTGCGCGAGGCTGTTCGCCACGATCAGCGCCACGTTCGGCCCCGGGATCAGCACCAGGACGACGCTCGCGGCCACGAAGGCGAGGTAGAGGTCGAGGGGCATCATCCCCCGCCCCGGCGCTCGCGCCCCGGCCGGACCGCGAAGGCCTCCCGCACCCGCGCCGCACCGTCCATCGCCGCCTCCGTGCCGCCGCCCGTCATCCGCGCGGGCGGCGCGGCGACGCCCGGGACCGCGCCCCTCAGGCGATCAGGCCGCGGTCCAGTTCGAGCACCTTGATCCGCAGCCCGTCCGGCCCGCGCAGCGTCAGCATACGGCCGAACGCCTCGTCGGCAACGCCCCGGGCGATGCGGTCGGGCGCCCGCAGCCGCAGATGCGCCTCCAGCCGCTCCAGCGGCTCCGCGCTAGCGAAGTGGCGCTGGCGAAGTGGCGCTGGCGAAGTGCAGCTCGACCGCTCCCGCCCCGGGACCGGGCGGATGCGCCAGCAGGCTGAGGAGCGAGCCGCCGAAGCGCACCAGCGCCCAATCCCCGTCCCGGCTGCCATACACCAGGGACCCGCCGAGCCGCTCGTAGAAGCCGATGGCGGGCGCGAGCTCCGCCACGTGCACCATCGGCGGGACCTGCAGACCGAACCGGTCCGCTGCCCCGTCACCCATCCCGTCCTCCTCGCTGCAAGTACGATTCCAGCGCGGCCGCGACGAGGTCCGAGAGGGACATCTGCGCGTCGAGGGCGCGGTACTTGACCCGCCGGACGAGGTCGGGCGGCAGGTACACGTTGAATTGCTGCTTGGTGCGGCCTTCCGGCGTGCCGCGGCCGTCGTTCCGTCCGCTCATCGCAATTTGCTAGCATGCTAGCACGGGCGGCGCAAGCCGCGGGGGCGGCGCGCCGCCCCCGCCCGGCCGCCAGGGCTTGGTTCAGGTCTTGGCCTCGCCCTTCCGGGCACCGGCCTTGGCTCAGGGCTTGGCCTCGCCCTTCCGGGCACCGGCCTTGGCTCAGGGCTTGGCCTCGCCCTTCCGGGCACCGGCCTTGGCTCAGGGCTTGGCCTCGCCCTTTCGGGCATCGGCCTTGGCGAGGTAGACGTATTCGGGGGCGGCGCGGAGCTGGTCGCGGTCGGTGTCGATCACGGCCTTGAGGGTGGTGTCGTCGACGCGGCTGATCTCGACCGCGCTGCGGGCGATCGAGACGTACTTGGTGCCGATGCCCAGGAAGCCGCCGACGCCGACCACGTAGGACTTCACCGAGAGGTCGGGGGCGAGGACGAGGTCGGCGACGGAGCCGATCGTCTCGTCGGCGCGGTTGCGGATCGACAGGCCGATGAGCTTGGAGGCCACCATCTCGTCCGGCTGCTGGGCCACGAAGGTCGGTCGCAGGGCGTTGTCGAGGGTGGCCGGGGCGGCGGGCACGGCCGTAGGCTCGCGGGCGGGCGCGGCGGAGGCCGGCGCGGGCGGGGGCTGGTCGGCGGGGGACGGGGTCTTGGCGTCCTGCGCGGCGGCGCAGAGTGCGCCCGCGACGAGGAGCGCGGCGGCGAGGGCGAGACGAGGCATTCGAGGGCTCCGAAACGGGCGGGCCGGCCGGATTCGACCGGCAAACGCCTGACAAGCGGGCGACCTTCCGCAAAGTTCCCGAGCGGCCGGCGGCGCCCGGGCGCGGCGGCGCCGGCCGGGCCGCCGCGCCCGCCGGTCGCGATCCCGCCCTTGAGCCGCGCCTCGCCCGGCCCTATGGACCATCTCCCGCAGTCACCCTCTCAGACTAAAGGCGAAGAAGGTCCCGGCATGAGCGAGTCCCGTCCCGTCACCCGCCGCGCGCGTCCGACCTTCACCGATCAGGAGGCGCTGCAGTTCCACGCCCAGGGGCGCCCGGGCAAGCTGGAGGTCGTCGCCACCAAGCCGATGGCGACGCAGCGCGACCTGTCGCTGGCCTACTCGCCCGGCGTCGCCGTGCCGGTCCTCGCCATCGCGGAGGATCCGGCGCTCGCCTTCGACTACACGGCCAAGGGCAACCTCGTGGCGGTGGTCTCGAACGGCACCGCCATCCTCGGGCTCGGCAACCGCGGGGCGCTCGCCTCGAAGCCGGTCATGGAGGGCAAGGCCGTCCTGTTCAAGCGCTTCGCCGACATCGACGCCTTCGACCTCGAGGTCGGGACCGAGGATCCCGAGGCGGTGATCAACTGCGTGCGCTACCTCGGCCCGACCTTCGGCGGCATCAACCTCGAAGACATCAAGGCCCCCGAGTGCTTCATCATCGAGGAGCGCCTGCGGGAGTTGATGGACATCCCGGTCTTCCACGACGACCAGCACGGCACCGCGATCATCGCGGCGGCGGGCGTGATCAACGCGCTGCACCTCACCGGCCGCGACATCGGCGAGGCCAAGCTCGTGGTGAACGGCGCCGGGGCGGCCGGCATCGCCTGCATCGAGCTCCTCAAGGCAATGGGCTTCTCCGACCGCAACGTGATCCTCTGCGACACCAAGGGCGTGGTCTATGCCGGCCGCACCGAGGGCATGAACCAGTGGAAGTCGGCCCACGCGGTCGAGACCAGCCGGCGCAGCCTCGCGGAGGCGATCGAGGGCGCCGACATCGTGTTCGGCCTCTCGGTCAAGGGCGCCTTCACGCCCGAGATGATCCGCGCGATGGCGGCCCAGCCGATCATCTTCGCGATGGCCAATCCCGACCCCGAGATCACGGCCGAGGAGGTGGCGCGGGTGCGCGACGATGCCATCATGGCGACCGGGCGCTCCGACTACCCCAACCAGGTCAACAACGTGCTGGGCTTCCCCTACATCTTCCGGGGTGCCCTCGACGTGCGCGCGACCACGATCAACATGGAGATGAAGATCGCGGCCGCGCAGGCGCTGGCGGCGCTCGCCCGCGAGGACGTGCCCGACGAGGTGGCGGCGGCCTATCAGGGCGCGCGGCCGCGCTTCGGGCGCGACTACATCATCCCGGTGCCCTTCGACCCGCGCCTGATCCACACGATCCCGCCGGCGGTGGCCAAGGCCGCCATGGACACCGGCGTCGCCCGCAAGCCGATCCCCTCGATGGACGCCTACCGGGCCCAGCTCTCGGCCCGGCGGGACCCGGTCGCCGGCACGCTGAACCGCATCTTCGAGCGGGTGCGCAAGTTCCCCAAGCGCGTCGTCTTCGCGGAGGGCGAGGAGGAGGTCGTCATCCGGGCGGCCATCTCCTTCGTCAACCAGGGGCTCGGCACCGCCATCCTGGTCGGGCGCGAGGAGCGGGTGCTGGCCAAGGCCGAGGCGGCCGGCATCGATCTCGCCGGGCGCGACCACATCGAGATCCACAACGCCGCGAAATCCGACCGCAACACGGTCTACGCGCAGTTCCTCTACGCGCGCATGCAGCGCAAGGGCATGCTGTTCCGCGACTGCCAGCGGCTGATCAACCAGGACCGCAACCACTTCGCGGCCTCGATGGTGGCGCTCGGCGACGCCGACGCGATGGTGACCGGCGCCACCCGCAACTACTCGGTCGCGCTCGACGACGTGCGCCACGTCATCGATCCCAAGCCCGGGCACCGGGTGATCGGCGTCTCGCTCTGCCTCGCGCGCGGGCGCATCGTGCTCGTCGCCGACACGGCGATCCACGAGATGCCCTCGGCCCAGGAGATCGCCGGGATCGCGATCGAGGCGGCCGGCGTCGCGCGCCGCCTCGGCTACGAGCCGCGGGTGGCGCTCCTGTCCTTCTCGACCTTCGGCCATCCCAAGGCCGAGCGCGCCGAGAAGGTGCAGGAGGCGGTCAAGATCCTCGACGGCATGCGGGTCGATTTCGAGTACGACGGCGAGATGGCCGCCGACGTGGCCCTGAACAGGGAGGTGCTGGCGCAGTACCCGTTCAGCCGCCTCAAGCAGCCGGCGAACGTGCTGGTGATGCCGGCCTTCCACTCCGCCTCGATCTCGACCAAGATGCTGCAGGAGCTCGGCGGCGCGCAGGTGCTCGGCCCGCTGATCGTCGGCCTCGACAAGCCGGTGCAGATCGTCTCGCTCGGCGCCACCGACACCGACCTCGTCAACATGGCGGCGCTGGCGGCCTTCAACATCGGGGGCTGAGGACGCCCCGCCGGAGGCGGCCGTTTCAGGTCGGGACGGCCGCCTCGACCCCGGACTTGCATCCCGCGCGCCGCGCGGCCATGCGGGCCGCATGCCCGCGCTCCCCGCCCTGCCGATCGACGCCGTCCTCGCCGACCTCCAGGCCGCCCTCGCCGGACGCCCGAACGCCGTGCTGGTCGCGCCGCCCGGCGCCGGCAAGACCACCCGGGTGCCCCTCGCGCTCCTCGACGCGCCCTGGCGGGGCGACGGGCGGATCATCGTGCTGGAGCCCCGCCGCCTCGCGGCCCGGGCGGCGGCCGAGCGCATGGCCGAGACCCGCGGCGAGCGGGTCGGCGACACGGTCGGCCTGCGGGTGCGGCTCGGCTCGAAGGTCTCCGCCCGCACCCGGATCGAGGTCGTCACCGAGGGCGTCTTCGCCCGCATGATCCTCGACGACCCGGAACTGACCGGGATCGCCGCGGTGCTGTTCGACGAGTTCCACGAGCGCTCCCTCGACGCCGATCTCGGCCTCGCGCTGGCCCTCGACGCGCAGGGCGGCCTGCGCGAGGACCTGCGCCTGCTCGCCATGTCGGCGACGCTCGACGGGGCCCGGGTCGCGCGCCTGATGGGCGGGGCGCCGGTGATCGCCTCGGAGGGCCGCGCCTTCCCGGTCGAGACGCGCTACCTCGACCGCGACCCGAACCGGCGCGTCGAGGAGGCGACGGCCGAGGCGATCGAGCGGGCGCTGCGGGCCGAGCCGGGCTCGGTCCTGGCCTTCCTGCCCGGCCAGGGCGAGATCCGCCGGGTCGCGGAGCTGCTCGCCCCGCGCCTCGCCGCCCATCCGGAGGTCGACCTCGCCCCGCTCTACGGGGCCCTCGACCGCGGCGAGCAGGACCGGGCCGTGCGCCCGAGCCCGCCGGGCCGGCGCAAGGTGGTGCTCGCCACCTCCATCGCCGAGACGTCGCTCACCATCGAGGGCGTGCGGGTGGTGGTGGATTCCGGGCTCGCCCGCGTGCCGGTCTACGAGCCGGATCTCGGCCTCACCCGCCTCGCGACGGTCCGGGCCTCGCGGGCCTCGGTCGACCAGCGCCGCGGCCGCGCCGGGCGCACGGAGCCGGGAATCTGCTACCGGCTCTGGGCGGAGGCGGCGACCGGGGCGCTGGAGCCCTTCACCCGGCCGGAGATCCTCTCGGCCGACCTCGCGGGCCTCGTCCTCGACTGCGCCGCCTGGGGCGTGGCCGATCCCGCCACCCTGCCCTTCCTCGACCCGCCCCCCGGCCCGGCGCTCGCGGAGGCGAAGGCGCTGCTCGCCGGGCTCGGCGCCCTCGACGCCGGGGGCCGGCTGACGCCCGAGGGGCGCCGCCTGCGCGCCCTGCCGCTGCCGCCGCGGCTCGCCCGCATGGTGGTGGCGGCGGCGGCCGAGGGACGGGCGGCGGCGCGGGAGGCGGCCGACCTCGCCGCCGTGCTGGTCGAGCGCGGCCTCGGCGGCGACGCGGTCGACCTCGCCGAGCGGGTCGAGCGCTTCCGCCGCGACCGCTCGGGCCGGGCTGAGGACATGCGCCGGCTCGCCTCCGGCTGGGCCCGCGCCGCCGGGGCGGGCCCGGCCGAGGGCGAGGCCCCGCCCCTCGGCGCGCTCCTCGCCCTCGCCTATCCGGACCGGATCGCCCGCGCCCGGGGCAGGCCCGGCGAGTTCGTGCTGGCGAACGGCCGCGGCGCCGCCCTCGACCCCGCCCTGGCGCTCGCCCGCGCGCCCTTCCTGGCGGTGGCCGAGATCGTCGGCAAGGCCGCCGCCGCGCGCATCCTGGCGGCGGCGCCGATCGGGCTCGAGGCGATCGAGGCGCGCTTCGCCGACCGGATCGAGGCGCGCGAGAGCGTCGCCTTCGACCCCGCCGCCCGCGCCCTGCGCGCCCGGGCCCAGCGGCGCCTCGGCGCGGTCACGCTCGGCGAGCGCGTCCTGCCGGTCCCGGCCGACGAGGCGAGCGCGCGGCTCCTCGCCCGCGGGATCGCCGGCCTCGGGCTCGCGGCCCTGCCCTGGTCGAGGGCGGCGGCGCAGTGGCGCGAGCGGGTCTCCTTCCTGCGCCGGGCCGAGGGCGAGCCCTGGCCCGACGTCTCCGACGCGGCGCTCGCGGCGGCGGCCGAGGACTGGCTCGCGCCGCACCTCCTCGGCCTCACCCGCCTCGACGAGATCGGGCCGGAGCGCCTCGCCGAGGCGCTGCACGCGCTCCTGCCCTGGACCCTGCGGGCGCGCCTCGACGCGGAGGCCCCGACCCACGTCGAGGTGCCGACCGGCTCGCGCCTCCCGATCGATTACGGGGCCGAGGAGCCGGTCCTGGCGGTGCGGGTGCAGGAGCTGTTCGGGCTCGCCGCACATCCGACGATCGGCGGCGGGCGGGTGCCGCTGGTGCTGCACCTGCTCTCCCCGGCCCAGCGCCCGATCCAGATCACCCGCGACCTGCCGGGCTTCTGGCGCGGCTCCTGGGCGGCGGTGCGCGCCGACATGCGCGGCCAGTACCCGCGGCATCCCTGGCCGGAAGACCCGCTCGGCGCGCCACCGACCCGGCGGGCGAAGCCCAGGGGCACCTGAGGAAGGGGCGGCCTGCAGGGCTCCCGAGGCCCGGGCGCGTCGCTCAGCCCCGCCCGGGCCAGCGCGCCTCGACCACGGCCGCCGCGGCCCGGAAGGCCGCCTCGGCGTCGAGCGCCGTCGTGTCGATCACCACCGCGTCGTCGGCGACGCGCAGGGGCGCCGCGGCCCGGTCGGCGTCGCGGGCGTCGCGGCGCACGATGTCGGCGAGCACCGCCTCGAAGGCCACCGGCTCGCCCCGCCCCCCGAGCTCCCGGTGGCGGCGATGCGCCCGCTCCTCGGGCGAGGCCGTGATGAAGAGCTTCACGGGCGCGTCCGGGCAGACCACCGTGCCGATGTCGCGCCCGTCGAGCACCGCCCCGCCCGGCGCGGCGGCGAAGCGGCGCTGCCAGTCGAGGAGCGCCGCCCGCACCGCCGGGAGCGCCGAGACCAGGGAGGCCGCCTCCCCCATGGCGCGCTCGCGCAGGCGGGCGTCGCCGAGCGACTCGGCGCGCAGCGTGCGGGCCGCCGCCTCCGCCGCCGCCTCGTCCCGCAGGTCGCGCTCCGCGTCGAGGAGCGCCAGCGCCACCGCCCGGTAGAGGAGGCCGGTGTCGAGATGCGGCAGGCCGTAATGCTGGGCGAGCCGCCGCGCGAGCGTGCCCTTGCCCGACGCCGCCGGCCCGTCGATCGCGATCACCATCCCGTCGTCCCCGCGCTCACCCGCACTCACTCGGCGAAGGCGGCGCCGAGGCCCCGCAGATCGGCCAGGAAGGCCGGATAGCTCGTCGCGATCATGGCGCCGTCGTCGACCGTCACCGGCTCCCCGGCGGCCAGCCCCATCACCAGGAACGCCATGGCGATGCGGTGGTCGAGGTGCGTCGCCACGGTGCCGCCGCCGGGGGCCGGCCGGCCGTCCCCGTGCACGATCAGGTCGTCGCCCTCGACCGCGTGGGCGACGCCGTTGGCCCTGAGGCCGTCCGCCACCGCGGCGAGGCGGTCCGATTCCTTCACCCGCAATTCGTGCAGGCCCTGCATCCGCGTCGTGCCCTCCGCGAAGGCCGCCGCCACGGCGAGGACCGGGTACTCGTCGATCATCGCGGGCGCGCGCTCGGGCGGCACCGTCACCCCGGCGAGGCGGCTCGCCCGCACCCGCAGGTCGGCCACCGTCTCGCCGCCCTCGTCGCGCTCGTTCAGCCGCGCGATGTCGGCGCCCATCTCGATCAGCGTGGTGATGAGCCCGGTCCGCAGCGGGTTCATCATCACCCCCTCGATCACCACGTCCGAGCCCGGCACGATCAGCGCCGCGACGATCGGGAAGGCGGCCGAGGACGGGTCGGCCGGCACGATCACCTCGGCCGCCCGCAGGGTCGGCTGGCCCGTGAGCGCGATGGCGCGGCCGTGGCCCGCGGGCCCGTGCGCCGCGACCGTGACCTCGGCGCCGAACAGGCGCAGCATCCGCTCGGTGTGGTCGCGGGTCGCGGCGGCCTCGATCACCGTGGTGGTGCCGGGCGCGTTGAGGCCGGCGAGCAGCACCGCCGACTTCACCTGCGCGGAGGCGACCGGCGTCGCGTAGGTGATCGGGATCGCCTCCTCCGGGCCGCGCAGCGTCAGCGGCACGCGCCCGCCCGCCTGCTCGGACAGGATCTGCGCGCCCATCTGCACCAGCGGGTCGAGGATCCGCCGCATCGGCCGCTTGCGCAGCGAGGCGTCGCCGTCGAAGGTCGCGGTGACGGGCTGGCCGCCGACGACGCCCATCATCAGCCGCGAGCCGGTGCCGGCATTGCCGAAATCGAGCACGCCCTCGGGATCCGACAGGCCGCCGATGCCGACGCCGCGCACCCGCCAGCGGCCCGGCCCGTCGCGGTCGATCCCGGCGCCGAGCGCCCGGGCGGCGGCGGCGGTGCGCAGCACGTCGTCGCCCTCCAGCAGGCCCTCGACCCGGGTCTCGCCGAGGCTGAGCAGGCCGAGGATCATCGCCCGGTGCGAGATGGACTTGTCGCCGGGCGGGCGCAGCCGCCCCCGCAGGGGCGTCCCGGCCCGGGCGGTGATCGGCGAGGGAACGGAATCGTGGGACACGGACTCTTGCCTGGTCGAGGGAGTGTCGGGAGCGGCGGGTCGTTACCACGCGGGCGCTCCCGCGTCATCCGCCGGCCGGCTCCGGGCGGACGACGCCGGGAGCGCTCCGTCGGTCGGCAGGGCCGCGCCGGCCCGCCGCCGCCCGATTTGACACGGCCAACGCCCCCGACTAACGGGCCCTTTCCCGACGATATCTCGAAGGCTTTCGAACCGTGGCCAGACCGGAACTCGGCTTGAAGCGCCAGTGCATGAGCTGCGGCGCCAAGTTCTACGACCTCAACAGGGACCCCGCCACCTGCCCGAAATGCGGCACGGTCTACCAGATCGCGGCCCTCACGACGACGCGCGTGCCGCCCCCGGCGATCGCCAGCCGCGCCGCCGACGAGGAGCCCGACGACGAGGCGGGCACGCCCGAGATGATCTCCCTCGACGAGGTCGAGGCCGCCGAGGAGGGGGCCGACGCCGTCGTGGACGACGACGCCGACGTGGGCGGTGCCGGCGGCGACGACGACACCTTCCTGGAGGAGGACGAGGAGAGCGGCGACGACGTCGCCGACCTGATCGACGGCGACATCGAGACCGACGAGGAATCGTGATCGGCTAAGTCGCGGCCGCGCCTCGCGAATCCGGCGCGGTCACGAAAACTTCGCAAGACGGCGCCGCGGGGGCTTGTCTCCGCCGCGGCGCCCTCATATACAGCCGCCACCGAACGCGACCGCCCCGACGGGCCGGTCGGGCGGCACCGCGGGCGACCCAACCGCCGCGGTCTTGAGCGTGGGGCCATAGCTCAGTTGGGAGAGCGCTTGAATGGCATTCAAGAGGTCGGCGGTTCGATTCCGCCTGGCTCCACCAGAAATCTTCCGGGATGACCGGGTCGAGCGGGGCCGCGCAGCGCGGGACCGTCGATGATGCGAGACCCGCGGTGCCCCCATGCGCCGTGGATGGAACGGGGCCATAGCTCAGTTGGGAGAGCGCTTGAATGGCATTCAAGAGGTCGGCGGTTCGATTCCGCCTGGCTCCACCACCCCCTTCGCGTCCACTTCCCCTCGTAGGATCCGCCCGCTCCGTCGCGGGCCGGGCGCCCTCGTCAGGTCTCTCGACTCCCGACCGGCGTGGCTCTGCCGCGAAGGCGGGATGACGAGGCGGGTGCCGCGACGCTCCGCCACGCGCTCCCGCTGCTGGGCTCGGCGTGGGACTCGGGCGGGGCCGCGGCCGTACCGATGAGGGTGCGGCCGCGCAACCGTCGATCCGGTCGGCGCCCCGCCGTCAGCGGCCCGTCGAGGCCGTCGCGATGTCGGCGTTCGGGTCGAGGGCCGTCGGCAGCCCGTCGCGGAAGGCCACCAGGCCGCTCGCGCCGACGTCGCGGAGGTCCGCCTCGGCGCCGGGCGCCAGCCGCGGCAGCGCCGCGAACAGCGGCATGCCCCGCGGGACGCTGTCGGAGAAGCCCACCACCGCGATCGGCGCGAGGCCGGCCGCCGCCAGGCCGTCATCCGCGGCGCGCGCCGCGCCCATCCCGGCCACCAAGAGACCCGCGATCACCAGAGATTTCGTCACCATGGCCAATCCTCCGCCGGATGCCTATCCCCAGCTTAACAACGCGCGAGGCGCGATTCGGTTCTCGGCCTGTGCTGATGCAATACTGCGCTCCCGCGCGCGACATTGCGGGTGAGGCGCGAGCCGGGCGCGCGAGGCCGGCCCGGGGCCGCCGCAGGTCCCGGTCAAAAGTACAAATTCCAAATTTTTGAACGAGATGGAAAGTTTTTTCAGTTTTCCTTCTAGTCCGGTCCGACCCATAGTCCGCCCCGACACGGAAGCGGGGCCCGCGGTCGGACGCGCCCCGCCCCGTGAACAACGAAGAACCGGATGGGAAGGCGCACCATGGAGTTCGGGTTCCGACGCTCCGCCCTCAGGGCACTCCAGAGCCAGCCCCTCCCCCGTCCGGGTCGGCGCGTCATCCGCGCCTGAGGCTTTCCCCCGCGGGCCCAACGAGGGCTCCCCAACGAGCCCGACCGGGTCTCGACCGACGACGGTCAAGGAAACTGGAGGACAACATGGCAGGATCGAGACGGCCGGGTCGCAACTTTCTCTTCGTGCCGGGTCCGACCAACGTGCCGGAGCGCGTCCAGCGCGCGATGATCGTGCCGATGGAGGACCATCGCTCGTCGTCGTTCCCGGACCTGACGCTGCCCCTGTTCGAGAACCTGAAGAAGGTGTTCAAGTCGAAGGACGGGCAGGTCTTCATCTTCCCGTCGAGCGGCACCGGCGCCTGGGAGGCCGCGCTCACCAACACCCTGTCGCCCGGCGACCGCGTGCTCGCCTCGCGCTTCGGCCAGTTCAGCACGCTCTGGATCGACCTCGCCCAGCGCGTCGGCCTCGACGTCGTCATCCAGGACGAGGAATGGGGCACCGGCGCCAATCCGGAGCGGATCGAGGAGGCCCTGCGGGCCGACCGCGAGCACCGCATCAAGGCCGTCCTCGTCGTCCACAACGAGACCGCCACCGGCGTGACCAGCGACGTCGGCGCCGTGCGCCGGGCCATCGACGCCGCCAACCACCCGGCGATGCTCTACGTGGACGGCGTGTCCTCGATCGGCAGCATCGACTTCCGCGCCACCGAGTGGGGCGTCGACTGCGCCATCACCGGCTCGCAGAAGGGCCTGATGCTGCCCGCCGGCCTCGGCATCGTCTGCGTCAGCCCCAAGGCGCTCGCCGCCTACAAGACGGCCGAGTGCCGCCGCGTCTACTTCGACTTCGGCGACATGTCGAAGGCGAACGCCACCGGCTACTTCCCCTACACGCCGGCCCTGCCCCTGCTCTACGGCCTGCGCGAGGCCATGGCCTGCCTGTTCGAGGAGGGGCTGGAGCGCGTCTTCGAGCGCCACCGCGTGCTCGCCGACGGCTGCCGCGCCGCCGTGAAGGCCTGGGGCCTGACGCTCTGCGCCAAGGAGCCCAAGTGGTACTCCGACACGGTGAGCGCCATCATGGTGCCGGACGGCGTCAACGGCGCCGACGTGATCGACGTCGCCTTCCGGCGCTACAACCTCGCGCTGGGCGCCGGCCTGTCCAAGGTCGCCGGCAAGCTCTTCCGGATCGGCCATCTCGGCGACCTCAACGACCTGATGCTGCTCGGCGCGCTGGCGGGCGCCGAGATGGCGATGCTCGACGCCGGCATCCGGATCGAGCCGGGCAGCGGCGTCGGCGCGGCCCAGAAGCACTTCCGCGAGACCATCCTGGCCAAGGACAAGCGCCCGAGCGAGGCGGGCATCTTCGACCGCAACCACTCCGACGGCGTCGTCCGGGTGTGAGGAATAAGCCGCGGGTCTGGTATGCCAGGCCCGCGGCCCCGCTCCCCCGCGCAAGGCCAGCCGGAGATTCCCGCGATGTCCCACACGATCGTCTTCCTCGACCGCGAGACGCTCGATGCCCGCGTGCGCGAATTCAGCTTCCCGCACAGCTACAAGGAATATGACGTCACTGCGCCGGACCAGATCGTCGCGCGCTTGGCCGATGCCGAGATCGCGATCGTCAACAAGGTGCCGATGCGGGCCGAGACCCTGCGCCAATTGCCCAAGCTCAAGCTGATCGCGGTCGCGGCGACCGGCACCGACATCGTCGACAAGGCCGTCGCCAAGCAGCAGGGCATCACCGTCGTCAACATCCGCAACTACGCCTTCAACACGGTGCCGGAGCACGTCGTCGCGCTGATCTTCGCGCTGCGCCGCGCCATCGTGCCTTACGCGAATTCGACCCGTCGGGGTGATTGGAACAAGTCGCGGCAGTTCTGCTACTTCGATTATCCGATCCGCGACATCGCCGGCTCGACGCTCGGCATCGTCGGCTACGGCGCGCTCGGCAAGTCGATCGCCAGGCGGGCCGAGGCCCTCGGCATGAAGGTCATCGCCACCGACGTCTTCCCGCAGGAGGGCCTGGTCGATTTCGAGACGATCCTGCGCGAGAGCGACGTCATCACGCTGCACGTGCCGCTGACGCCCGAGACCCGCAACATGATCGGGCGGGACGAGTTCGCCAAGATGAAGCGCGACGCCATCCTCATCAACACGGCCCGCGGCGGGCTGGTGGAGGAGGCGGCCCTCGCCGAGGCGCTCAGGAACGGCACGATCGCGGGGGCGGGCTTCGACGTGCTCACCACCGAGCCGCCGGTCGAGGGCAACATCCTGCTCGACCTCGACCTGCCGAACCTGATCGTCACGCCCCACGTGGCCTGGGCCAGCAAGGAGGCGATGCAGATCCTCTCCGACCAGCTCGTCGACAACATCGAGGCCTTCGTGGCGGGCAGGCCGCAGAACGTGGTCGAGTGACGCGCGGCGCGCCCCGTGGCGCGCTACAACGGGGCGGCCGGGGCGCCGGGCGCGTGGCGCGTCCGGCCGCCAGAGTAGCCGCGCGAGCGGCCAGAATCGTCAAGCCGCGCCAGCGGCCAGAGGTTGGATGATGAAGAAGCTCCTGTTCCAGTTCGACACCGACCCGATGCCGAGCGTGTTCGACACGGTGGTCGGCTATGACGGCGGCGCCGACAACATCACGGGCTACGGCGGCGTGACGCCGGAGAGCGTCGGCGCCCTCGTCGACGGCACGATCTACACCCGCGGCGGGTCGGAGAAGAAGTCGACGGCGATCTTCGTCGGCGGCGGCAGCATGGCGGCCGGCGAGGCGGTGTTCGAGGCGGTCAAGAAGCGCTTCTTCGGCCCGTTCCGGGTCTCGGCGATGCTGGACTCGAACGGCTCCAACACCACGGCGGCGGCGGGCGTCGCCCTCGTCGCCAAGGCGGCGGGCTCGCTCAGGGACAGCCGCGCGGTGGTGCTCGCCGGGACCGGCCCGGTCGGCATGCGCTCGGCGGCGCTGCTCGCCCGCGAGGGCGCCTCCGTGGTGCTGACCGGCCGCTCCCGGGCCAAGGCCGAGGAGGCCGCCCGCGCGATCGAGAAGCGCTTCGGCGTCGCCGTCGAGGCGCTGGAGACCCCGGACGCGGCCTCGCGCGCCGCCGTCGTGAAGGGCGCCCAGGTGGTGTTCTCGGCCGGGGCGATCGGCCTCGAACTCCTGCCCGAGGAGGCCTGGGCGAACGAGGCGAGCATCCGCTTCCTCGCCGATTACAACGCCCAGCCGCCGCTCGGCTTCGGCGGCATCGACGCCATGGACAAGGGCAAGGAGCGCCACGGCAAGAGGGCCTTCGGCGCGCTCGGGATCGGCGGGCTGAAGCTCAAGCTGCACCGCTCCTGCGTGGCCAAGCTGTTCGAGAGCACCGAGTCGCTGCTCGACGCCGAGCAGATCTACGCCCTGGCGAAAGAGATGGCGTGATGGCCGAGCACGAGACGATCGCCCATTTCCTCGACGGGCTGGCGAGCGAGCAGCCGACGCCCGGCGGCGGCGGGGCGGCGGCGATCTCCGGCGCCATGGGGGCGGCCCTCGTCTCCATGGTCTGCAACCTCACCATCGGCAAGAAGAAGTACGCCGAGGTGGAGGAGGAGCTGAAGGGCGTCCGCGAGAAGGCGGAGGCCCTGCGCGCCAGCCTCACCGGCATGATCGCGGACGACGTCGCCGCCTTCGACGCGGTGATGGGCGCCTACGGCCTGCCCAAGGCCACGGACGAGGAGAAGGCGGCCCGGGCCGAGGCGATCCAGGTCGCCCTGCGCCAGGCCACCGACGTGCCCCTCGCCTGCTGCCGCGCCTGCCGGCAGGTCATCGACCTCGCGGCGGTGACCGCCGAGAAGGGCAACCTCAACGTGATCAGCGACGCGGGCGTCGCGGTCCTGTCGGCCCAGGCGGGCCTGCGCAGCGCCGCCCTCAACGTCTTCGTCAACGCCAAGGCCATCACCGACCGCGACTTCGCGGAGGGGCGCCTGCGCGAACTGGACGATCTTCTCTCCGGGGCCGACGCCCTGACCGAGAAGACCTACGGCGTCGTCAAGGCGAAGCTGAGCTGAAGGGCCGCTCCCGGCCGCGGGCCGGGAGCCGCTCCCTTAGGGAAAACCGAAATCTGCTTCAACCGGGGCGCGGTCCGCTCCCGGAACGGGCGCTCGCGCCCGCACACGGACCCGAGGAGGCAACCATGGACGTCCACGAATACCAGGCCAAGGAATTGCTGGCGAGCTTCGGCGTGCCGATCCCGAAGGGCGCGGTCGCCTTCAGCCCCGACCAGGCGGTCTACGCCGCCACCGAACTCGGCGGCTGGCACTGGGCCGTGAAGGCCCAGATCCACGCGGGCGCCCGCGGCAAGGCCGGCGGCATCCGCCTGTGCAAGACCTACAACGAGGTCCGGGACGCGGCCAAGGACCTGCTCGGCAAGCGCCTCGTCACCCACCAGACCGGCCCCGAGGGCAAGCCGGTCCAGCGCGTCTACATCGAGACCGCCGATCCGTTCGAGCGCGAGCTCTATCTCGGCTTCGTCCTCGACCGGAAGGCCGAGCGCGTGCGCGTCATCGCCTCGCAGCGCGGCGGCATGGACATCGAGGAGATCGCCGCCACCGATCCCGAGGCCCTGCTCCAGGTCGTGGTCGAGCCGGCGGTCGGCCTGCAGCAATTCGAGGCCCGCGAACTCGCCTTCCAGCTCGGCCTCAACATCAAGCAGGTCGGCGGGGCGGTGAAGACCATCATGAGCGCCTACCGCGCCTTCCGCGACTGCGACGCCACCATGCTGGAGATCAACCCGCTCGTCGTCACCAAGGACGACCGGGTGCTGGCCCTCGACGCCAAGATGTCGTTCGACGACAACGCGCTGTTCCGGCGCCGCACCATCGCGGACATGTACGACCCCTCGCAGAGCGACCCGCGCGAGGCGCAGGCCGCGGAGCACAACCTCAACTACATTGGCCTCGAGGGGGAGATCGGCTGCATCGTCAACGGGGCGGGCCTCGCCATGGCGACGATGGACATGATCAAGCACGCGGGCGGCGAGCCGGCGAACTTCCTCGACGTCGGCGGCGGCGCGAGCCCCCAGCGCGTCGCCACCGCCTTCCGCCTCGTCCTCTCGGACCCGAACGTGAAGGCGATCCTGGTCAACATCTTCGCGGGCATCAACCGCTGCGACTGGATCGCCCAGGGCGTCATCCAGGCCGCCCAGGAGGTCCAGATCGGCGTCCCGCTGGTGGTCCGGCTCGCCGGCACCAACGTCGAGGCCGGCAAGGCCATCCTGGAGAAGAGCGGGCTCGACCTCATCACCGCCGACACCCTGACGGAAGCCGCCCAGAAGGCCGTGCAGGCCGTCAAGGGCACCCGCGCGGCGGCCTGACCCCGAGATCCCGGAGACGTGTCATGAGCATCCTGATCGACGAGAAGACCCCGATCCTCATCCAGGGCATCACCGGGGACAAGGGCAGCTTCCACGCCAAGGAGATGATCGAGTACGGCTCGAACGTCGTCGGCGGCGTCACCCCCGGCAAGGGCGGGCGCAGCCACCTCGGCATTCCTGTCTTCGACACCGTCAAGGAGGCGGTGAGGCAGACGGGCGCCACCACCAGCATCACCTTCGTGGCCCCGCCCTTCGCGGCGGACGCCATCATGGAGGCGGCCGATGCGGGCATCCGGCTGATCTGCTCGATCACCGACGGCATCCCGGCCCAGGACATGATGCGGGTGAAGCGCTACCTGAAGCGCTACCCCAAGGAGCGCCGCTCGATGGTGGTGGGGCCGAACTGCGCCGGCATCATCTCGCCCGGCAAGTCGATGCTCGGCATCATGCCCGGCCACATCTACCTGAAGGGCAATGTCGGGGTGATCTCCCGCTCCGGCACCCTCGGCTACGAGGCGGCCTCGCAGATGAAGGCGGTGGGCCTCGGCATCTCGACCTCGGTCGGGATCGGCGGCGACCCGATCAACGGCTCCTCCTTCCTCGACCACCTCGCCCTGTTCGAGGAGGATCCGGAGACCGACGCGGTGCTGATGATCGGCGAGATCGGCGGCCCGCAGGAGGCCGAGGCCGCGGCCTGGATCAAGGATAACATGTCGAAGCCGGTGGTCGGCTTCGTGGCGGGCCTCACCGCCCCGAAGGGCCGCCGCATGGGCCATGCCGGCGCGATCATCTCGGCGGTCGGCGACAGCGCCGCCGAGAAGGCCGAGATCATGCGCTCCTACGGGCTCACCGTCGCCCCGAGCCCGGGCGAGTTCGGCTCCACCATGGCCAAGGTCATGGAGACCCGCCGCAAGGCGGCCTGAGGAAGTCCGCGCGGCCCGGCCCGCAACCCTCCCGGGTCGCCAGCGACCTTCCCGGGTCGCCAGCGACCTTCCCGGGTCGCCAGCGACCGTCCCGGGTCGCCGCGCGACCTTTCGGGGTCGCCGAGCGACCTTTCGGGGTCGCCGAGCGACCTTTCGGGGCCGCCCCCTCGCCGCAGGCGGGGCGGCCCCGGCCCCCCTGTCCCGAGAGGCCGACGATGACCCTCGCGCTTTCCGTCCCCGCGGGCGCTCCCGATCCTTCGTTCGCGCCCCCCGTGATCACCGGCACCTCGTCCCGCGAGGCGACCGACATCCTGTTCCACTCCCTGCTGGACGTCTGCCGCCGCCACGAGCCGGAACTCGAATCCGTGCTGCACGGCAACGCCAACATCTCGGATTTCTCGCCGGACCTGATGGCCCGCGCGCTCCAGGTCCAGGGCATCTGGTTCCAGCTCATCTCGATCGCCGAGCAGAACACCGCGATGCGCCGCCGCCGCCACGTGGAGCGCACGCGCGGGCGCCACGCCCTGCGCGGCTCCTTCAGCGCGGTCCTGGCCGAGGCGGTGCACAACCGCGTCCCGGCGCGCGAGATCCACGCGCTCCTGAAGGATTTGCGCATCCGCCCGACGCTGACCGCGCACCCGACCGAGGGCAAGCGCGTTACCGTGCTGGAGAAGTTCCGGCGCATCTACCTGCTCCTGCGCGAACTCGAACTCCCCCGCTGGACCGAGCGCGAGCGCACCGGCCTGATGGCCGACCTGCGCGACCAGATCGAGCTCGTCTGGATGACGGGCGAACTCCACCTCGAGAAGCCGACCGTCGAGCAGGAGGTGGCCTGGGGCCTGCACTTCTTCGACGAGACCCTGTTCGAGATGCTGCCCGAGGTGATGGTCTCGCTGGAGGAGAGCCTGCGGGAATACTACCCGGACGAGACGTTCGAGGTACCGGCCTTCTTCCAGTTCGGCTCCTGGATCGGCGGCGACCGCGACGGCAACCCCTTCGTCACGGCCGCGGTCACCCGCTCGACCCTGCGCCGCAACGCGCTCGCCAGCATGCGCCGCTACCGGGACGGGGTGATCCATCTCGGGCGGATGCTCTCGATCAGCGAGCGCTCCCTGCCCGCCCCCGCCTCGTTCAAGACCGAACTCGCCCGCCAGCTCGCGGCGAGCGGGGATGCCCGCGGCATCGCGCGGCGCAATCCCGGCGAACTCTACCGCCAGTACCTGACCTGCATCCTGCGCAAGCTCGAAGCCACGATCGCCCGCAACGAGGGCGACGCGATCACCGGCGCGCCCGACTACTCGGACGCGGACGACCTCATCAACGACCTGCGGGTGCTGGAGGCGGGCCTCACCGACGCCAAGTGCCCGTCCCTGGCCGTCGACCTGGTGCGGCCGGTGCGCCGCATGGTGGAGATCTTCCGCTTCTCGACCGTGCGCCTCGACATCCGCGAGAACACCACCCGCACGACGCGGGCGCTGCAGGCCCTCTGGCGTCAGGGACGCGGCGACGAGGCCGCGCCGCCGGAGGTGGACCAGCCCGCCTGGACGGCGTGGCTCACGGCGGAACTCGCCCGGCCCCTGGAGGGCCAGCGCTCGTTCCAGTCCCTGCCCGAGGAGGCCCGCGAGACGCTGGAGACCTTCCGGCTCGTCGGCGAGATGCGCAAGGAGCTCGACCGCGAGGCCTTCGGCAGCTTCGTCCTGTCGATGACCCACTCGGTGCCCGACATCCTCGGCGTCTACCTCCTCGCCAAGGAGGCGGGGCTGTTCCTCGACGCGGCCGGGATCGAGATCTGCCCGCTGCCGATCGTGCCGCTCTTCGAGACGATCGACGACCTGCGCGCCGCGCCGGCGATCATGCGGGAACTCCTCCAGATCCCCCTGGTGCGCCGCTCGACCCGCTGGCAGGGCGGGGTGCAGGAGGTGATGATCGGCTACTCCGATTCCAACAAGGACGGCGGCTTCGTGTCGTCGAACTGGGAACTGGCCAAGGCCCAGGCCAAGCTGACCGAGGTCGGCAAGCAGGCGGGCGTGCCGATCGCGTTCTTCCACGGCCGCGGCGGCTCGGTGAGCCGCGGCGGCGCCCCGACCGGCCGGGCCATCGCGGCCCAGCCGCCGGGCTCGATCCGGGGGCGCTTCCGCACCACCGAGCAGGGCGAGGTGGTCTCGTTCAAGTACGCCAACCGCGGCACCGCCGCCTACCAGATGGAGCTGCTCGCCTCCTCGGTCTTCGCGCACGCCCTCAACGCGGAGCGCGACCCCTCCTTCGCGCCGCGGCCGGACTTCGACGACGCCATGGAGGCGCTCTCGGGCGCCTCGCGGGCGGCCTACGTCAAGCTGGTCTCGCACCCGGACCTCGTCACCTATTTCGGCGCCGCGAGCCCCCTCGACGAGATCGCGCTGCTCAACATCGGCTCGCGCCCGGCCCGGCGCTTCGGCGCGCGCAGCCTCGCCGACCTGCGGGCGATCCCCTGGGTCTTCGCATGGTCGCAGAACCGGCACGTCATCACCGGCTGGTACGGGGTCGGCAGCGGCCTCATGAGCTTCCTCGACGTGCGCGGCGAGGCCGGCGAGGCGCTGCTGCGCCGGATGTTCGCGGAGTCGCGGCTCTTCCGCCTCGTCCTCGACGAGGTCGAGAAGACGCTGCTCACGGTCGACCTCGACATCGCCCGCGACTTCGCCGGCCTGGTGCCGGACGCGCGGGTGCGCGAGGAGATCTTCTCCATGATCGCCGAGGAGTACCACCTGACGCGGCGCATGGTGGTGCGGGTGAGCGGCGACGCCGAGGTGGCGGAGCGCTTCCCGCAATATCGCGGCCGGCTGACCGAGCGCCTGCCGGTGATCAACCAGGTCAGCCGCGAGCAGGTGGAGCTGCTGCGCCGCTTCCGCGGCGAGACCGACGAGGTGAGGCGGGAGACCTTCAAGTCGGCGCTCCTGCTCTCCATCAACTGCATCGCGGTCGGGTTCGGCGCGACCGGCTGATCGCTCCGTTCCCCCGCCCGTTTCCCCGAAGGAGTACCACCGTATGAGCTTCACCCTGATCCCGCAGGCCAAGGCCCGCCTGCACCGCTCCGAACTCGCGGTGCCGGGCTCGAATCCGACCTTCATGGAGAAGTCGGCGAAGTCGGCGGCGGACGTCATCTTCCTCGATCTCGAGGACGCGGTCGCGCCCGACGACAAGGAGCAGGCCCGCCGCAACATCATCCAGGCCCTCAACGACCTGGATTGGGGCAGCAAGACCATGATGATCCGCATCAACGGTCTCGACACCCACTACATGTACCGGGACGTGGTCGACATCGTGGAGGCCTGCCCGCGCCTCGACATGATCCTGATCCCGAAGGTCGGCGTGCCGGCGGACGTCTACGCGATCGACGTGCTGGTCACCCAGATCGAGCAGGCCAAGAAGCGCGACAAGCGGATCGGCTTCGAGGTGCTGATCGAGACGGCGCTCGGCATGGCCAACGTCGAGGCGATCGCGCAATCCTCGAAGCGCCTGGAGGCGATGTCGTTCGGGGTGGCCGATTACGCGGCCTCGACGCGGGCCCGCTCGACGGTGATCGGCGGCGTCAACCCGGATTACGCGGTGCTGACCGACAAGGACGCCGAGGGCGGCCGCCAGACCCACTGGCAGGACCCGTGGCTGTTCGCCCAGAACCGCATGCTGGTCGCCTGCCGGGCCTACGGGCTGCGCCCGATCGACGGGCCGTTCGGCGATTTCAGCGATCCGGACGGGTTCAAGGCGGCGGCCAAGCGCTGCGCGGTGCTCGGCTTCGAGGGCAAGTGGGCGATCCACCCCTCGCAGATCGAGCTCGCCAACGAGGTCTTCACCCCCACCGAGGCCGAGGTGACCAAGGCCCGCCGCATCCTGCAGGCGATGGAGGAGGCCGCCCGGGCCGGCCGCGGCGCCGTCTCCCTCGACGGCCGCCTCATCGACATCGCGTCGATCCGCATGGCCGAGGCGCTGATCGAGAAGGCGGACGCGATGAAGGGCTGAGGGCGCCGCCGATCCTGGCGCCGCAGCGACCTCCTGGCACCGGCGAACTTGGCGCCGGCGAAGCGGGAGGGCGCCGCGGCGCCCTCCCGCCCCCGTCGTCAATGGCCGCCGCCGCCCGCCCCCGCCCGGGGGCGCCGGATCAGCGGCGTCGCGCAGGCCATGGCCAGGAAGAGCCCGGTCAGCATCAGGAACACGTCCGAGAAGCTCATCAGAAGGCCCTGGATGCGCACGGTGCCCATCATGGCCTTGAGCGCCATGGCGTCCGGATCCCCGGCGAGCCCCGAGAAGCCGCGCGCCATCGCGTCGAGCCGCTCCAGCACCAGCGGGTTCGTCCAGGTGAAGCGCTCGTGCAGGCGCGCGAGGTGGAGGTCCCAGCGGTCGTTCAGCGCCGTGTTGATCAGCGCCAGCCCGACCGCGCCGCCGAGGTTGCGGGTGAGGTTGTAGAGGCCGGAGGCGTTCTTCATCCGGGCTGGCGGCAGCGTGCCGAGGGCGATGTTGTTGATCGGGATCATGCAGAGCATGAGCGAGCAGCCGCGCAGCACCTGCGGCAGCAGCAGCTCCCCGAAATCCCAATCCTTGGTCAGGCCCGTGACCAGGAAGGTGCCCACCGCGAAGCCGGTGAAGCCGAGCGCCATCATGATCCGCGGATCGACCCGGCCGGAGAGCCGTCCGGCGATCGGGGCGGTGACGAACATGCACAGCCCCGAGACGAACATCGTCTCGCCGATCTGCAGGGCGGAGTAGCCCCGCACCCGCCCGAGATAGACCGGGTAGAGGTAGGTGAGCCCGTAGAGCCCGATCCCGAGCACGAAGCTCGCCGCGCAGCCGGCCGCGAAGTTGCGGTCCGAGAAGGCGCGCAGGTCCACGATCGGCTGCTCCGCGCGCAGCGCCCGCCAGAAGAACAGCACCCCCGAGACCGCGCAGACGAGCGCGGCCACGAACACCGGCTCCTCCTGGAACCAGTCGTGCAGCGGGCCCTCCTCCAGCACGTATTCCAGGCAGCCCAGGAAGCCCGCCATGAAGGCGAGCCCGGCCCAGTCGAAGCGGCGCAGGAGCGCGAGGTTCGGCTCGTCGAAATCGACGAGCGCCCAGGTCGAGACGGTGACGCACAGGCCCGGCAGGATGTTGACCAGGAAGAGCCAGTGCCAGTCGAACAGGTCGGTGAGGTAGCCGCCGACCGTCGGGCCGATGGTGGGGGCGAGCGTCGCCACGAGGCCGATCATCGGCGAGACGATGCCCCGCTTCGAGGGCGGGAAGATCGTGAAGGCCGAGGCGAAGACGGTCGGGATCATGCCGCCGCCGATGAAGCCCTGGAGGGCGCGCCACAGGATCATCTCGCCGATCGAGGACGAGGTCGCGCACATCAGGCTCATCAGCGTGAAGCCGCCCGCCGAGATCACGAACATCCAGCGGGTCGAGAGCACCCGCGAGAGCATGCCCGAGAGCGGGATCGAGATCACCTCGGCGATGAGGTAGCTCGTCTGCACCCAGGGGATCTCGTCGGCCGAGGCCGAGAGGCCGGCCTGGATCTCGGCGAGGGAGGCCGAGACGATCTGGATGTCCAGGATCGCCATGAACATCCCGAACACCATGCAGACGAACGCCACCATGCGGCGGCGGTCGAGGGGCGGCTCGGCGGCCGGCGGCGCGGCGGCCGAGGGCCCGGCGGCGATCGGCGCGGCGGCCACGGCCTCACTCCCGGGCGGCATGCCGCTGCGCGGCGGCGTGCGAGACCGCGCGCGGCTCCGGGGCCTCCGCGCCGAGGCCGCGCGTGTCGACCTTCGCCACCACCGAGAGGCCGGGGCGCAGCAGGCCCTCCCGGGCGATCTCGGCCGGCACCTTCACCCGCACCGGCAGGCGCTGGACGATCTTCGTGAAGTTGCCGGTGGCGTTGTCGGGCGGCAGCAGGCTGAAGACGGAGCCGGAGGCCGGCGAGAAGCTCTCGACCGTGCCGAGGATGTCGCGGTCGGGCCAGGCATCGACCCGGATATGAACGGGCTGCCCGACCCGCATGCGGGCGAGCTGCGTCTCCTTGAAGTTCGCGTCGACGCGCACGCTGTCGAGGGGCACCAGGGCGGCGACGCGCGAGCCGGGCTGCACGTAGGCGCCCGCCTCCACGGCCTTGTTGCCGATCACCCCGTCGAAGGGCGCCCGCAGCTCCGTGAAGGAGAGGTCGCGGGCGGCGCGGTCCACCCCGGTCCTGAGCTCGGCCGCGAGGCTCTCGGCCTCGCGGCCCTGCGCCTCCAGCACCGCCACGTTGGCCTTGGCGGCGAGCAGGGCCGCCTCGGCGGCCTTGACGTTGGCGTCCGAGCGGTCGCGATCGGCCTTGGCCTGCTCCAGGCGGGCGCGGGCGGCGAATTCGGACTGGGCGAGCTGCGTCTGGCGCTGGTAATCGGCCGCCGCGCGCACCTGGTCGGCGCGGGCCGCCTCGACCTGCGCCTCGCCCTGCGCCACCTGGGCGCGGGCCGCCTCGACCTGGCGGGCGATGCGCGCGATGGTGCTGCGCTGCGTCGCCAGCTTGTCCTCGGCCGCCCGCAGGGCGAGCCGGTAATCGCCGTCGTCGATGCGCGCGATGACGTCGCCCGCCCGCACCGTCTGCCCGTTCACCACCGGGACGGAAGCGAGGTAGCCCGAGACCTTGGCGGCGAGCGTCGCGATGTCGGCCTGCACGTAGGCGTCGTCGGTCGACACGAGGAAGCGGCCGGTCGTGTACCAGAAATAGCCCTCGCGGCCGCCCGCTCCGAGGGCGGCGAGCAGGGCGAGCGGCAGCAGGACTCGGCGCAGGCGACGCCGCGGCGTTCCCGGCGCGGCGTCCGGCGCAGCCCGGTCGCGCGCCGCTTCACCCTGCACGCCCTGACCCTGCGCGTACTCGTCCCGATAGGCCATTGCCCGATCCCCGACCGTCCCGACGCGGTTGACCGCCGCCGGCGCGCCCCGATATAGATTGACCGAACGGTTCGGTCAACGGCGGCCTGGTCGGGGGGCTCCCAAGGGGCGCGGGCCGAGCTGGCGCCGCGGGTCCCGACGGGGCAGTTTCCCATCCCGGGCGCAACCCTAGATCGACGGGCCGGCTTGACCTGCTTCGCGAAGGACGAAATGGTTCTCGGATGGCCGATGGTCCCACCACCCTCGACGCGGCGGAGAGCGACAAGCGCCGTCAGATCCTCGACGGCGCGCGCGAGGTCTTCCTCGCCTGCGGCTTCGACGGGGCGAGCATGGGCAGCATCGCCAAGGCGGCGGGGGTCTCGAAGGGCACGCTCTACGTCTACTTCGACAGCAAGGAGGCGCTGTTCGAGGCGCTGACCGTCGAGGAGAAGCGCACCCTCGCCGAGAACCTCTTCCGCCTCGACGTCGACGACCCCGACGTGCCGGCGGTGCTGCGGCGGCTCGGCCTGAGCTTCCTCGACGAGATGTGCCGGCCCGACCACGTGGCCTCGATCCGCACGGTGATCGGCGCCTCGGAGAAGTTCCCGCGGCTCGGCCGCGCCTTCTACGAGGCGGGTCCGGTCCAGGGCGCGCAGCGGCTGCGGGCCTATCTCGACCGGCAGGTGGCGGCGGGGCGCCTGCGCCCGACCGACACGGCGCTGGCCGCGCGCCACTTCCTCGACCTCTGCGCGGCGGCGACGATGCGGCGCCTGCTCTTCGCGGTGGGCGATCCGCCGACCCCGGCGGAAGCGGCCTACCTGATCGGCGAGGCGGTGCGGGTGTTCTTCGCGGCCTACGGGCCGGCGCGGTCCTGATCGCCCGGGAGCCCCACGCAGATCACCGTGGCGTCGTCCTCCGCCCGCCCGAACCGGGCCAGCAGCCGGCCGGCGAGGCGCTGCGGGTCGCCGCGCAGGCGCCGCTCGTCCGCGTCGAGTTCGACGGGGGCGAGGCCGTCCGTCCACAGCACCAGCGCGTCCCCCGCCGCGAAGGCGAGATCGAGGGGGCGGAGCTCGCGCGGGCCCGCCCCGACGATGCCGGGCGTGCCGTCGAAGCGCCGGGTCTCTTGCCCGAACAGGCCCGCCCGCACGTTGCCGACCCCCGCGAGGGAGAGCCGCATGGCGGCGGGGTCGATCCGCGCGAGGAGCGCGGCCCCGCCGCGGGTGCGTCGCACCGCCCGGTCGATGGCGGCGAGCCGCGGCGCCGGATCGAGCCCGGCGCAGTCCCGCGCCACGGCCAGGATGGCGCGCGCCGCGAGGTGGGCCTCGGCGCCGTGCCCGAGCCCGTCCGCGAGGCAGACCAGCGTCGCGCTCCCCTCGCCCCACCAGGCCGCCCCGTCGCCGCACAGGCTCTCGCCCGGATAGGTCCGGGACGCGGCGCCGATCCTCATGCCCGACGCACCGCGCAGGCGACGCGGGTCCCGATTCCCGGGGCCGAGCTGATCGCGAAGCGGTCGACGAGCCGGCGCGTCCCGGGCAGGCCGCAGCCGAGGCCGCCGCCGGTCGAGTATCCGTCCTCCAGGGCCCTGCCGAGGTCGGCGATGCCCGGACCGTCATCCTCGGCCGTGATCTCGATCACCGGCTGGTCCGCCTCGCGGCGCACCGCGAGCCGGAGGGTCCCGCCGCGGCGGGCGTGCAGCACCAGGTTGGTCGCCAGTTCCGACACGGCCGTGGCGAGGTCGTGCGCCCGGGCCGTCCCGAAGCCGTGGCGCTCGGCCAGGCGCCGGGCCTCCTGCCACGCCTCCACGGCGTCGATCTCGGCCCGGATCCGGAAGCCGAGGGACTCGATCACCTCGCTCACGGCCGGCGCACCATGCTGGCGCGGACCAGGGTGCCGCCCGGCCGCGTGTCGAAGGAGATCTCGTCCATCAGCCGCTGCACGGCGGGAAGCCCGAGCCCCAGCCCGCCCCCGGTCGAGAAGCCCGGCGTGAGGGCGGCGGCCACGTCGTCGATCCCCGGGCCGTGATCCTCGACCTCGACGGCGACCGTGACGGCGAGGGCGTTGGTTCGGGCGAGGATGCGGCACTCGCCCGCCCCGGCGTAGCGGAGCGCGTTGCGGGCCAGTTCGGAGACCGCGGTGGCGAGCCTCGTCTCGTCGACGGTGCCGAGCCCGACCAGCCGGGCCGCGTCGCGGGCGGCGTGGCGCGCCGCCAGGATATCCTCCTGGATCCGGACGGCGACGCGGACGGCCAGTTCCCCCTCGCGGCCGGCCGCGCCGCCGCGCAGAGGCTGGGCGAAGGCGTCAGGGTGCGGGCGGGTCGTCATTCCGACCTCCGCGGGCGGCCATCGCGCGCCTGACCTTGGCGACGCCGCCTTCCAGGTCGAAGGCCGTCTCCATCCGGATCAGGTTCTGCCCCATCTCCACCAGCGTCAGCGCCACGGCGGGGCGCATCCCGGCCAGCACCGCGACGCCGCCCATGATGCCCACCATCCGGGCGGTCTCCGACAGGATGCGCGCCATGTAGGAATCGACCACGTCCACCGCCGTGATGTCGATGACGAGCCCGTCCGCCTGGCCGTCCCGCAGCCGCGCCAGGGCGTCGATCTGCAGGTCCATCACCTGCTGGTCGGTGAGGTCGGCGGGCAGCGACGTCAGCAGGACGCGGCCGTAGCGCAGGATCGGCACGCGCATCAGAGTCCCGCCTCGGTCGGATTCGGCCGCACCTCCTCGCGCAGGAGCCGGAACGCCTCGGCGAGGCCGGCCCGCAGCGTCCCCCGGGTGATCATGCTGGTGAGGGTCACGTCGAGCTTCACGAGGGTCTGGGCCGCGTCCGGGCTGATGCCCGTGACCACGACCCGGGCGCCGAGCAGGCGCGCCGCCTCGACGGTCCTGGTCAGGTGCAGGGCGACGCGGCTGTCGATGACCGGCACCCCGGTGACGTCGAGGATCGCGATCGAGGCCTCCTCCCGCCCGAGGGCGTCGAGGAGCCTCTCCATGATCTGCCGCGCGCGCTGCGTGTCGATGATCCCCACGAGCGGCATCAGCACGATGCGCTGCCAGATCGGCAGCGCCGGGGTGGCGAGGTCGAGGAGCGCCCGGCTCTGCCGCTCGATCAGCCGCTCCCGCGTCTCCACGAAGGCCGCGAAGGTCACGAGGGCCAGCCGGTCCACGGCGGCGCCGAAGGGAGCGAGGATCTCGGCCGGATGCTCGGGCCCCGCAGCCGCCTCGCGCCGCACCACCTCGGCGGCCGCGTCCTTGAGGGACATCAGCAGGCTCGCCGTCTCCATCGGGGTGAAGCCGTCCCGGGCCCGCGCCGCGCTCATGGCGGTCGCCTGCGCCTCGATCGCCGCGAAGGGCTCGCCGCTCACCCCGCCCTCGCCGGCGAGGAAGGCGTCGGTCAGGGCTCGCAGCAAGGCCGCGAGTTCGACCCGCAGCAGCCCGGGCGAGGTCGTCCGGCCGGGCTTGGTCTCCCCGGGCGCGTCGAGGCGGCGGAGCCACGCCTCGAGCACCTGCTCGTGTTGCGCCGACAGGATCTGTCCGAGTCTGCCCACCGCCACTCCCCCCTAGCCGCGCGCCGGGAATGCGCCGCGGCGCAGGAGCTGCACGTCGCGCCCGCCCGGTTCGGAAACCGGCGCGCGCTCAGCGGCCCGGTCGGGGTGTCGCCGACGAGGAGGCAGGGCCGAGATGTCGTCGCCGATCCACCGGGCGCGGCCGCCGGCCGCAGACGCAACCGAACATGACCTAACGGTAGCATGCACGGCGTGCACGCGCACCCCCGACTGGTTGGCCTAGGCAACCCGCGCCGGAGTCCGCTGGCGAAGCCTGCCCAGGACGACGTCGCTGGGCGGAACCGCCCTGCGCCGCTCCGTCGAAGCAGGAGCGCGCGAGGCCAGTCTGCTTCGGCCCTCACGTCGGTTTCGCCGCCGAACCGGTGGTCCTTTCGGCGACCGGCGCCGGCCGCCGGCGGCGCTCAGCCGTCCTCCCGCAGCGCCTCGGCGACCCGGGCTTCCAGCAGGTCGGGCCGGCGCAGGATCAGGGCGCCGCGGGTGCGGTCCACGAGGCCCTCCTGGGCCATCACGGTGAATTCCCGCGTCACCTGCTCGCGGCGGCAGCCGATCCGGGCGGCGAGCACGTGGTGGTAGGGCGGCGGGGTCACGACCCGCTCGCCGTCCGAGCCCGCCCGCGGCGAGGAGAGCCGCAGCAGCTCCGCGTAGAGCCGGTGGCGCAGGTCGAGGACCGCGTGCTCCATCAGGCGGCCGTTGAGCGAGCGCACCCGCTTGGCGAGGAGGCGCAGCAGGCGGTCCCCGATCGGCGGCGCCGCGAAGACGATCTGGCGGAAGACCGGCGCCGGCACGACGCAGAGTTCGCCGCGCGTCAGCGCCGTGACGTTGGCCGAGCGGCTCACCCCGTCGATCGCCGCGAGTTCCCCGAAGAACTCGCCGCCGCGCATCTCCCCGAGGATCACCTCCTTGCCCGATTGCGTGCGGTTGAGGATGCGCACCTCGCCCGCGGCCAGGAAATACACGTCCGTCGAGGCGTCGTCGAAGTCCACCAGGACCTCGTTCGGCTCGAAGCGTCTCCAGATGCAGCGGGTCTCGTAGGGGGCGAGGTCGACCCCCGCGTCCTTGAAGAACGGAAATACCCCCAGACGACCCATGACGACGCCCCGCAACCCCCGCACCTTGTTGTTCTTGCCACGATGCGGCCGGGCTTGCCAGGGTTGGGGATAACTTTGCGGCGGGCGCCGTCGCGGAGCGGCTCCCGGGCCGGCGCCCGGCTTCCGCCGGCCGCGCGGTCGGGCTATGAGCGCCCGGCTCCCTCGACGACGCGGATGATGCAGGCATGGCGGCTTTTCAGGCGTTCCAGCCCGGGGCCTTCGTCGATTCCGCCCTCAGCCTCCTCGTCGCCTTCCTGCTCGGAACCCTGATCGGGGCGGAGCGGCAGTACCGGCAGCGGACCGCGGGCCTGCGCACCAACGTGCTGGTCGCGGTCGGCGCGGCGGCCTTCGTCGATCTCGGCATGGTGATCATGAAGGAGGGCATGAACGTCCGCGGCCTCAACACGGCGGCGACCCTGTGGGGCTCGGCCGCGGTCGGGGCCTATTCGGGGGCGGATCTTCTCGGCGAGGCCGTGCTGGTCGCCGGCGCGGTGCTCGCCGGCAACACCCTGCTGCGCCCCCTGGTCAACGCGATCAACCGCATCCCGATCGACGAGCGCTCCACCGAGGCGACCTACGAGGTGCGCCTGACGACCGAGGGCGACGCCCTGGGCCGCACCCGCGACCTCCTCACCGAGCGGCTGGAGGGGGCGAACTACCCGGTGAGCGAGGTCACGGTCGAGGAGCCGGCCGAGGGCGAGGTCGAACTCGTCGCGACCCTGGTCAGCACCGCGGTCGATCCGGCGGAGCTCGACGCGGTGGTGGTGAGCCTCGAACGCGCGCCCGGCGTGCGCCACGCCACCTGGACGGCCCGCACGGTGGATTAGAGGAGCATCGCGCTGCTCCGGCGGGCGGTGCCGTCCCGGCTCGGGCGTCTCACGCCTCCCCGGGCCCGCGCCGCGGGGCGCCGCGCGGGCGCAGCCGGTCGAGGAGCCGTCCGTCGATGGCGGCGAGGCCCGCCCCGATCAGCCCCATCCCGGCGATCTGCCGCGCGTCGAGCCGCTCCCCGAGGACGAGCACGCCCAGGCCGATCGCCGAGACCGGGATCAGGAAGGTGACGAGGGCGATGTTGGTCGCCCCGGCCCGCGCCAGGATGCGGAAGAAGATCAGATAGGCGAGCGCGGTCGAGAGGCAGGCGAGGCCGAGCACCGCGCCCCAGGCCCCCGGGCCCGGCGGCGGCAGCGTCCAGGGCCGGTTGAGCGCGAGGGCGAGCGGCCCGAGGAGGAGCGCCGAGCAGGTCACCTGGCCGGCGGCGGTGACGAGCGGCGGCAGGCCCATCCGGCCGAAGCGCCGGCCGTAGACGCCCGCGAGGGCGTAGGACCAGGCCGCGGCGAGCACCGCCCCCTGCGCGAGCGCCGCCGCCCCGAGCCCGCCCAGCACCGCCGGGCCGACCATCACGGCGACGCCCGCGAGGCCGAGCCCGACCCCGGCGAGGCGCCGGCCGGTCATCCGCTCGTCGCGGGTGAGGAAGTGGGCGACGACCACCGTGGTGAGCGGCGTCGTCGCGTTGAGCAGCGCGGCGAGGCCGGAGGCGATCTGCGTCTGCCCCCAGGCGATCAGGCAGAACGGGATCGCGTTGTTGAGGATCCCCATGCCCAGGAAGGCGGCCCAGGTCGCGCGGTCGCGGGGCATGCGCGCGCCGAGGAGCGGCGCGAGGGCGTTGAGGATCAGGGCCGCCAGCGCGAGGCGCAGGGCGACGACGGTGAGCGGGGGCAGCGCGTCGAGGGCGACCCGCACGAAGAAGAACGAGCCGCCCCAGAGCACCGACAGGAGCAGGATCAGGCCCCAGTCGGACAGGCTCATCGGACGGTTCACGGCGGGCGGCATGGCGGGTCCCCTGGCTGGCCTTCGGCGGCCCCCGTGATGGCACCGGGGGATTGCCCGGCGCGTCCCGGATCTTGCGCCGCGACCGGCGCGCCTCACGCCTTCAGGATCGTCGGCCCGGACAGGCCGCGCCGGGCCATGGCGTTGCGCGTGTCGACGACGAGGCGGGCCTCCGCCGCGACCAGCGCGTAATCGACCCCGTCGTGATCGGTGGCGATCAGCACCGCGTCGACCGCGCGCAGCGTCCCGGCATCGAGGGGGGTCGAGCGGCGTCCCGCGAGGGAGGCGTACTCGCGCGTCGGCGGCAGCACCGGCACCAGCGGATCGTGGTAGAGGCAGGTCGCGCCGCGCGCCTCGATCAGCCGCATCAGCCGCAGGGCGGGGCTCTCGCGGGTATCGTCGATGTTGCGCTTGTAGGCGAGGCCGAGCAGCAGGATGCGCGATCCCGAGAAGGGGCGCCCCGTCCGGTCGACCGCCGCCGCGAGGCGCTCGACCACGTGGGCGGGCATGCGGGTGTTGACCTCGCCGGCGAGTTCGATGAAGCGGGCCGGCACCTCGAATTCCCGCGCCTTCCAGGCGAGGTAGAACGGATCGATCGGGATGCAGTGCCCGCCGAGCCCGGGCCCCGGATAGAACGGCATGAACCCGAACGGCTTGGTGGCGGCGGCCTCGATCACCTCCCAGACGTCGATGCCCATCGCGTCGTAGACGAGCTTCAGCTCGTTCACGAGGGCGATGTTGACCGCGCGGAAGATGTTCTCGGTGAGCTTCACGGCCTCCGCGCAGGCCGCGCTCGACACCGGCACGGTGGCGACCGTGAGGGCCCCGTAGAGGGCGGCGGCGAGGCGCCGCGAGGCGGGGTCGTCCGCACCCACTACCTTGGGGATCTGCGCGGTCGAGAAGGCGGCGTTGCCGGGATCCTCCCGCTCGGGCGAGTAGGCGAGG
The DNA here is from genome assembly GCF_029714205.1 of Methylobacterium sp. CB376. NCBI lineage: Bacteria > Pseudomonadati > Pseudomonadota > Alphaproteobacteria > Hyphomicrobiales > Methylobacteriaceae > Methylobacterium > Methylobacterium sp. CB376. The sequence continues at coordinate 7,203,848 of NZ_CP121648.1, forward strand.
AAGATCTCGGCCCCGACCCGCAACCCGCCGGCCTCCAAGAGCGGCCGCACCACCTCGTCCGTGGTGCCCGGATAGGTGGTCGATTCGAGCACCACGAGCTGACCCGGCCGCAGGGAGGCCGCTACGGCCCGGGCGCTCGCCACGACGAAGCCGAGATCGGGCTCCCGGTGCCGCGTGAGCGGCGTCGGCACGCAGATCAGGATCGCGTCGGGCTCGGCGAGCCGGGCCATGTCGCCGGTCGCCGCGAAGGTGCCGGCGCGCGCCGCCTCGGCCAGCGCATCCCCGGGGATGTGGTGGAACGCCCCCTCCCCGCGGTTGAGCGCGGCGACCCGCTCCGGGTTGGTGTCGAAGCCCAGGACGGAGAAGCCCGCCCGCAGGGCCGCGAGGGCGAGGGGCAGCCCGACATAGCCGAGCCCGACGATGCCGACGAGGGCGTCGCCGCCGCTCAGGCGACGCTCCAGTTCCTCAACGCGCGGCATCATATCCCGTCCCGCCTCACCTCTGCCGCGCCCGCATAGCCCGGCCCGGTGTCGGCCTGTCAACCGGCGGCGCCCTCGCGGGGCGGTGCCGGGCCCGCGCTCACCGCTCCCGGAACCAGGCGGGAAATTCCGTCGCGGCGCTCAGGTCGAGTTCCAGCCTGTTCTCGTCCGGGGGGTCGTTCTCGACGACCGCGCCGACCGTGAAGGCGCCGTAGGCGAAATCGATCGGGAGTTCGGCCGTGCCGTTCCGCGCCGGCACCACGACCTGCTCCCGAGGGAAGGTCGGGTGCAGGTGGAACCGCACCGGACCGGCGAGCGGAGGTCCGGCACCCGGCCTGCTCTCCACGACGAGCGTGAAGGCGGCGAATCCTTCGTCCTGATCCAGCCTGACGTCGCGGACGAGGAGCCGCCGGCGTGCCGTCTCGGCGGTGCCGCCGAACAGGCCCTTGTTCGGATCGACCTCGTCCGCCGGCTCCTTCGCGACGTGGAGCTCGGGCGCCAGGGCGGGCGCGGTCGGCGCGCCCGCCGCGGACGCGAGTCCGCCCGCCCCGATCCGGTCGAGGAGGGCCAGCAGGCCGGAATGGTCCTCCGCGTCTCCCGGCGCGCTCTGGATCCGGTAGAACACGGCCCGCAGGCCGAACTTGTCCCGCATGCGCCTCTCGATCAGCGCCCTCTCGTCCTCGGTCCGGTAGCCGAAGATCCCGAAATGCTGGCTGTCCTCCACACCCAGATTCGCCCGCACGCTGCGCATGATCTGCCCCAGATCGGGATCGCGCATCGAGAAGCCGAGGAACACGACGGGCTGTGTCATGAACACGGCGACGATCCGCCGCTGGAAGACGTCGTTGAGGTAGAGGCGCGCGTAGGACGTCTCGGTCAGCACGATGTCGGCCGGCCGGTCGAAGCGCCCGTGCAGATAGACGATGCAGGGCGGCGCGGAGCGGTCGGACAGGGCGCGGAAGAAGGTGCGGACGTCGGCCGCGTCGCTCCAGTGGATGGGGGTGAACGACCTCCCGGCCCGCCGCATCGCCAGTTCGATGCAGGGATCGTAATTCGTCGTGATGATGTGCCGGAAGCCGAGGCCGGCGATCCGCAGGTGGGGCTCGCTCAGGGCATGCGGCGTCCGCGGCTCCTGGAACTTCCCCGAGATGAATGTCGCAAATTCCTCAGGCGACATTCTGACGTACATCTCCTCCGCTTGCCAGGCGGGGTCATCGATGCTGCGCAGAATGGCAGCGTATTTCGGAGGTATCTTATCGTCTCTCGACAGGATTTCATTCATCATCGTCATCAAGTCCGGCCATGAAGGATAGCCGGAAGCGACGCTGGCGCCTGCTCCAACTAGGGCGAGCAGGCGATTTGCGGCCATCGCCCGCGTGAGGTCGTCGAGACTCTTGCTCTCTTCGAAGAGGGGAAGCTGCATGACGGTGACATCCTTTGAGGACGAGCCGGCACGACTTTATGTAGCATGGAGGTTTTGCGAATTCTACCTGTGATCGCATTTCCGGTGCCGGCAGCCCCGGATTTCGCGCCGGCGCGATCGGCACGGGATGCGGGCGCGGCGGGATCCTCGCCTCCTCTTGCCTCCGCCCGACCCGCCCCCCACAAGACCGGCCATGCTCCGCGTCAACGACCTCACCTACCGGATCGGCGAACGGCTGATCCTCGACCGCGCCGGCTTCGCGATCCCCGACCGCGCGCGGGTCGGCCTCGTCGGCCGCAACGGGGCGGGCAAGACCACCCTGTTCCGCCTGATCCAGGGCGAGATCGCCACCGAGGGCGGCACCGTCTCGCTGCCGAAGGGCACCCGGATCGGCGGCGTGGCCCAGGAGGCTCCCGCCGGTCCCGAGACCCTGCACGAGGTCGTGCTCGCCGCCGACGTCGAGCGCACGCGCCTGCTGCGGGAGGCCGAGACCGCCGACGGCCTGCGCCGGGCCGAGATCGAGACGCGCCTCGTCGACATCGACGCCCACTCGGCCCCGGCCCGGGCGGCCGCGATCCTGCACGGCCTCGGCTTCGACGCGGCGGCGCAGGCCCGCCCCTGCGCGGATTTCTCCGGCGGCTGGCGCATGCGCGTGGCGCTCGCCGCCGTGCTCTTCTCCGAGCCCGACCTGCTCCTCCTCGACGAGCCCACCAACTACCTCGACATCGAGGGGACGCTCTGGCTCTACGATTACCTGGAGCGCTATCCCCGCACCGCGATCATCATCAGCCACGACCGCGACCTGCTCGACACGAGCGTCGACCACATCCTCCACCTCGACCGCGGCCAGCTCACCCTCTACCGGGGCGGCTACACCTCCTTCGCCCGCCAGCTCGCCGAGAAGCGCAGCCTGCAGGCCAAGGCGCGGGCGAAGCAGGAGGCCGAGCGCGCCCATCTCCAGAGCTTCGTCGACCGCTTCAGGGCCAAGGCCACCAAGGCGCGCCAGGCCCAGTCGCGCATGAAGCGGCTCGCCAAGATGGAGCCGATCGCCGCGCTGATCGAGGACGACGTCCCGGTGATCCACCTGCCGAGCCCGCCCCGGCCGCTCTCCCCGCCCCTCGTCGCCATGGAGCGGGTGGCGGCGGGCTACGGCGAGCGCACCGTGCTCTCGGGCCTCACCCTGACGCTCGCGCCCGACGACCGCGTCGCGCTGCTCGGCGCCAACGGCAACGGCAAGTCGACCTTCTGCAAGCTGATCGGCGGGCGGCTCGATCCGCTCTCGGGCGAGGTCCGGCGCTCGACCAAGATCGAGGTGGCGTATTTCGCCCAGCACCAGCTCGACGAGCTGCGCCCGGCCGAGAGCGCCTACGCGCATGTCCGCGACCTGATGCCGGAGGTGCCCGAATCGAAGGTGCGGGCCGCCGCCGCCCGGCTCGGCTTCCCGGGCCAGAAGGCGGACACGCCGGTGGCGCAGCTCTCGGGCGGCGAGAAGGCCCGGCTGCTGATGGGGCTGGCGGCCTTCGCGGGTCCCCACCTGCTGATCCTCGACGAGCCGACCAACCACCTCGACATCGAGAGCCGTCAGGCGCTGGTGGAGGCGATCAACGACTACGAGGGCGCCGTGATCCTGGTGAGCCACGACCGCTTCCTGGTCGAGGCCTGCGCCGACCGGCTCTGGCTGGTGCGGAACGGCAGCGTGAAGCCCTTCGACGGCGACATGGACGATTACCGCCGCCTCGTGCTGGCGGGACCGGAGCCCGAGGCGCCGCGGACCAGCGAATCGGCCGGCGGGGCCAAGGCGGTCGAGCGGCGCAGCAACGCCGAGCGTCGGGCGGCCCTGGCGCCCTTGCGCAAGCGGCTGGAGGCGGTCGAGGCGCGGATGACCAAGCTCTCCGAGGCCATCGCCAAGATCGATGCGGCGCTGGAGGACGGCAGCGCCTTCCGGACCGATCCGGCCAAGGCCGGGGACCTCGCCCGGATGCGGGCCGAGGCCGCCGCCGCCCTCGCCGCCGCCGAGGAGGATTGGCTGGCCCTCAGCGGGGAATTGGAGGCCGCCGAGGGGTGAGCGCGGCGCCCGCGGCCGGGCGGGCGGCTTCCGTCGCGCGACGCCGCCTCGGCGCGACCCGCCCGGCCGCCGCACCATGGCTCGGCCCGGGGAGCGCGGCGGCTCCCGCCCGCGGCCGAACCGTCCGGGGTGGTTCTGGCCGCTGGACCAGGGCCGACGCCGTCGCCTCACGGTCGGCCGCCGCGAGGCGGGAGGCGCGCCGCGGCGGGTGATGGCGGAACAAGGACCCGTAACGCTCGCGAGGGCGGTCCCGCCGGAACCGCCCTCGCGATGCCGCGGCGCGACCGTTCAGTTGCTGGCGAGCTTCGGGATCGGGTCGACCGGGGTCGCGCCCTTGCGGATCTCGAAGTGCAGCTGCGGCGAGGTCACGTTGCCCGAGGCGCCGGACTTCGCGATCACCTGCCCGCGCTTGACCTTGTCGCCCGGGCGCACGTCGATCTCGCCGTTATGCGCGTAGGCCGAGACGTAGCCGTTGGCGTGGCGCACCAGCACGAGCTTGCCGTAGCCCTTCACGTCGCTGCCCGCGTAGGCCACCGTGCCCTCCTCGGCGGCCTTGACCGGCGTGCCCTCGGGCAGCGCGATGTTGATGCCCTCGTTGCCGCTCGATCCGTAGCCCGCGATGACCCGGCCGCGGGCCGGCCAGCGGAAGGCCGAGGCATCCTCGGCCGGGGCCGGGGCAGGAGCCGGGGCCGGCTCGGCCGGCTTCTCGGCCGCCTTGGGCTCGGCCGCCTTGGGCTCGGCCGCCTTGGGCTTGACGGGCTCGGGCTTCGGCTCCGGCTTGGGGATCTCGGCCTTGGCCACCTGCTTGGGCGCCTCCGCGGGCTTCTTCGGCTCCGGCTTGGCCGCGACCTTGGGCTCGGGCTTCGGCTCCGGCTTGGCCGCGACCTTGGGCTCGGGCTTCGGCTCCGGCTTGGCCGCGACCTTGGGCTCGGGCTTCGCGGCGACCTTGGGCTCGGGCTTCGGCTCCGGCTTGGCCGCGACTTTGGGCTCGGGCTTCGGCGCCGGCTTCGCCGCCGCCTTCGTCTCCTTGGCGTCGCGCTTGGCCTCCTGCCGGGACTCCGCCTTCCCCTCGTGCTTCGCCTCCGCCTTCCGCGGCTCCGGCTTGGCCGCCTGCTTCGGCTCGGGCTTCGGCTCGACCTTGGCGGTCCTGACCGGCTCGGCCGGGCGGGCGTTCAGCTTGGCCGCCCGCTCGACAGCCGCGGGCTTCGCCGGCGCCGCGGCGGCCTGGCCCGGCCGCGGATGCGGCTTGGGGGCGGGCGCGGGCTCCTCGCGCAGCTCCGCGACCTTGCGCGGCGGCTCCGCCGGCCGGGCCGCCTGCGCCACCTCGCGCGGCGCGGCCGCAGGCGTCACCCGCGGCGTCACCGCGGCGGAGCCGCCCGCGTGATAGACCGGGATCACGATCTGGCGGCCCGGCGTGACCTCCTTGGCGCTCGACAGGCCGTTCGCCGACAGGATCGCGGCGGCCGGCACCCCGAAGCGCGTCGACATCTGGTTCAGCGTGTCACCCTGGCCGACCGTGACGGTGGTGCCGCCCTGGGCGGTCCAGCCCGCCGCCCCGCCGGTGGCCGGGGCCGCCGCGACGGCCCGCGTGCTCTGCGCGGCGGCCGGCGCGGCCCGGCTCGACAGGGGCAGCGGCCCCGGCTGGGAGGCCGCGCCCTGCGGCGCCGCGAGGGCCTGCGAGCGGATCGGCGCGGTCCGCACCGGCGCAGTCGGCTCCTCCGGCAGGCTGCCGGTCGCGCCCGGCTCCGTGCCGCTCGACGAGAAGGGGTTCGAGAACGGATCCCCGAACCGCATCGTATCGGAACTGCAGGCGGCGGATGCACCTCCGATCAGCCCGATGAGAGCGACGCGCGACAGCGTCCGCATCCCGTAGCCAGCCCCGCGATCCCGCATCGACGCACCCACACATCCACGCAACCCGATAGGCGAGATTCAAATCCCATTCAGGTTAAGCTTCCGTTGCGGGGAGCGCGGCCGGGATGCCCGCGCGGGAGTCGAGCGGTCCCGGGAACCGCCCGCCTGCCGGGGCGCTGCGCCGTGTCCGGCTACAGCACCGCCGCCCGGCCCGCCGTCAGCGGCGCGATCCGCGTCGCCCCGTCGAGCAGGCGGCGGGCGAGCCCTTCCGGGCCGCGCTCGATCACCGCGAGGCGCGGGCCCGCCTCGGTGACGACCGCCCCGACGAGGCGGCCCCCCGGCGCGAGGCGCTGGCCGAGGTGATCCGGGATGGCGGGCAGGACCCCGTTGACCAGGATGCGGTCGAAGGGGGTGACGTCCTTCTCCCGGGCGCAGCCATCCGCGATCCGCAGGCGCACCGCGCCGCCGAGTCCGGCCGCGTCGAGGCGGGCCTGCGCGTCGGAGGCCAGGGTGGCGTAGCGCTCCAGGCTCTCGACCATCGCGCAGCCGAGGCGCAGCAGCAGGGCCGTGGCGTAGCCCGAGCCGGTCCCGATCTCGAGGGCGCGGCTGCCGGGCCGCGGTTCCAGGGCCGTCAGCATGGCGGCGACCACGCTCGGCGCCGTCATGGTCTGGCCGCAGGCCAGCGGCAGGGCGACGTCGCGCCGCGCGAGGTCGCGCAGGGCCTCCGGCGCGAACCGGTCGCGCGGGACCCGCTCCATGGCGCCGAGCACCGCCGCGTCGCGCACGCCCCGCGCCCGCAGGGCGAGCGCGAAGCTCGCCGCCTCGACGGCCCCGCGCCCCTCGGGATCCTCGTCCACCGGCTCAGCCGAGGGCCTGGGCGAAGCGCGTCAGCGTCGGCTCATCCGTGAGGTCGAGGCGCAGCGGCGTCACCGCGATGCGGTTCTCCGCGATGGCCTTGAGGTCGGTGCCGTGGCCGGGCTCGAACCGCGCCTTCGCGAAGGCGAGCCAGAAATAGGGGTTGCCGCGCCCGTCCACGCGCTCGTCGATGGCGAGGAGCTGCTGGTTGCGCATGCCCTGGGCCACGACCGCGATCCCCTCGACCGCCTCCGGCTCGCAATCGGGGAAGTTCACGTTGACGAGGATGCCGGGCTCGATCCCCGCCTCGAGGATGCGCCGGATCGTGCGCGCCCCGTGATGGGAGGCGGTCTGCCACTTCACGTGGGCCCGCCCGCCCGCCCCGTAGGCCTGGCTCAGCGCGATCGAGCGCACGCCCAGGATCGTCCCCTCCATGGCGCCCGCGACCGTGCCCGAATAGGTCACGTCCTCGGCGACGTTCTGGCCGCGGTTGACGCCCGAGAGCACGAGGTCCGGCCCGCGCTCCTTGAGGATGTGGCGCACCCCCATGATCACGCAATCCGACGGGGTGCCCTTCACGGCGAAGCGCGTCTCGGCGACCTTGCGCAGGCGCAGGGGATCGTTGAGCGAGAGCGAGTGCGACACCCCGCTCTGGTCGGTCTCGGGCGCGACGACCCAGACGTCGTCGGACAGCCCCCGGGCGATCTCCTCCAGGACCTTCAGGCCCGGCGCGTGGATGCCGTCGTCGTTGGTGACGAGAATGCGCATCAGGCGTGTGGTCCCTCGATTCGCGTGACGCCCCCCATGTAGGGCGCGAGCGCGGACGGCACCGTGACGCTGCCGTCCGGGTTCTGGTAATTCTCCATCACGGCGATGAGGGCGCGGCCGACCGCCACCCCCGACCCGTTGAGGCTGTGCACGTAGCCGAGGCCGCGATCCTCCCGGCGGCGGAAGCGGGCCTCCATGCGCCGGGCCTGGAAATCGCCGCAGACCGAGCAGGACGAGATCTCCCGGTAGGTCCCCTGCCCCGGCAGCCAGACCTCGATGTCGTAGGTCTTCTGCGAGGCGAAGCCCATGTCGCCGGTGCACAGCGTCATCACCCTGTAGGGCAGGTCGAGCCGGCGCAGCACGGCCTCCGCGCAGGCGAGCATGCGCTCGTGCTCCTCGGCGGATTGCTCGGGCGCCGTGATCGAGACGAGTTCGACCTTGGTGAACTGGTGCTGGCGCAGCATGCCGCGGGTGTCGCGCCCCGCCGCCCCGGCCTCGGCCCGGAAGCAGGGCGTCAGCGCGGTGAAGCGCAGGGGCAGCTCGTCCTCGGACAGGATGCTCTCGCGCACGAGGTTGGTGAGCGGCACCTCGGCGGTGGGGATGAGCCAGCGCCCCGGCGCCCCGGGCTCGACCGCGCCGGGCTGCGCGGCGAACTGGTCGTCGCGGAATTTCGGCAATTGGGCGGTGCCGAACATCGCCTCGTCGCGCACCAGGAGCGGCGGCGCGACCTCGGTGTAGCCGTGCTCGGCGGTGTGCAGGTCGAGCATGAACTGGCCCAGCGCCCGCTCCAGCCGGGCGAGGCGGCCCTTCAGCACGACGAAGCGCGAGCCCGACAGCCGGGCGGCGGCCTCGAAATCCATCAGGCCCGCGGCCTCGCCGAGTTCGAAGTGCTGGCGCCCGCTCTCGGCCCGGCCGCGCCCCTCGAAGCGGCGAAGCTCGACGTTGTCGTGCTCGTCCCTCCCCTCCGGCACCTCGGGCCCGGGGGTGTTCGGGATCGCCGCGAGGCGGGCGTCGAGGGCCCTCGCGGCGGCGTCGGCCGCGGCGTCGAGGCCCGGCGCCTGCTCCTTGAGCCGCGCGACCTCCGCCATCAGCGCCCGGGCCCGCTCCTCGTCCCGCGCCTTCTTGGCCGCGCCGATCTCCTTCGAGAGGGCGTTGCGCCGCTCCTGGGCGACCTGCGCGGCCGAGATCGCCGCCTTGCGGGCATCGTCGAGGGCGACGAGCTCGGCGGCGAGCGGTTCCAGCCCGCGCCGGCGCAGCCCGGCGTCGAAGGCGGCGGGATTGTCGCGGATGACCCGGATGTCGTGCATCGGCAGAACCGTCTCCGACGGCGGGCGGCCCGCCGTCCCTGCGTGAGGCCCGACGCTTTGCCGCATCGGGCGGGCCGGGACAAGGGCGCCCCTCTCAGCCCGCCGGCTCCGCGACCGCGAGGGCCGCGACCAGGGAGGCGACCTCCCCGGGCCGCAGGATGTGGCCGCTCGCCGTGATGATCCAGGCGCGGCGCTCGCCCGTCGTCGCGCGGGCGGCCAGCACCGCCTCCCGCAGGGTCACGCACGGGCGCTCGTCGGGTCCGTCGGCCTCCCCGGGCCAGAACAGGAGTTGTACCGGTGCCGTCCAGTCCGTCATGCCCGGCACGAGACCACCCGATTCGGGCGGCCGCGCGGCGGACGCGATCACGGATGCGTGGTCGCGGGCGGGCGACGGTCCTGCCCGGGATCTCGGCCCGTTACCTTGGCCGGGGATCTCGGCCCGGGATCTCGGCCCGCGATCTTGGGCGGGGATCTCGGCCCGCGACCCTCCGTCCCGGCGCGCCGCTCAGTCCTGCATCCGGGCCATCAGCGCGTCCGAGACCGCGAAGTTCACGAAGACGTTCTGGACGTCGTCCTGGTCCTCGATCATCTCGACGAGGCGGATCAGCTTCTCGCCGGTCTCGTCGTCGACCTCGACGGTGTTCTGCGGGCGCCAGACCAGGGCGGTGCGGCGGGGCTCGCCGAAGCGGGCCTCGAGGGCCTTGGCGACCTCCCCGAGGGCGCCGTGCTCGCAGGTGACCTCGTGGCCGCTCTCGTCCGACTTGACGTCGTCGGCGCCCGCCTCGATGGCGGCCTCCAGCATCGCGTCGGCGTCCGCCACCTTCGCGTCGAAGGCGACGAGCCCGACCCGGTCGAACATGAACGAGACCGCGCCCGTCTCGGCGAGGCTGCCGCCGGCCTTGGTGAAGGCCGAGCGCACGTCCGAGGCCGTGCGGTTGCGGTTGTCGGTCTGCGCCTCGACGATCAGCGCCGCCCCGCCCGGGCCGTAGCCCTCGTAGCGGATCTCCTCGTAATTCTCCCCTTCCCCGCCGGTCGCCTTCTTGATCGCGCGCTCGATGTTGTCCTTGGGCATGTTCTCGGCCCGGGCCGCCAGCATCGCGGCGCGCAGGCGCGGGTTCATGGCCGGGTCCGGCACGCCGAGCTTGGCGGCCACCGTGATCTCGCGCGCGAGCTTGCCGAAGACCTTGGAGCGGACCGCGTCGACGCGGCCCTTGCGGTGCATGATGTTCTTGAACTGCGAATGTCCGGCCATGGCACTCCCCGGGGCGACGGGCCTGGCGGAACCTCCGCAGCGGAAGCGCTCGACGCCGGGCCCTCGGTGAAACGGGACCGCGTTATAGAGGGGCTGCCCGCGAAAGCACAATCGGGCGCCCGCGCGGGCCGGTCGAATCCGGCCCGCCCGGATCCCGGCGCCCCGGGCTTCCGCTGCAATGGCTGTATTACCTCAGCGCATGGCCGAACAACACCGTTCCGGCTCCGCCGCGCCGCCCTATGTCTCCGTATCGGAGTGTGGCTGAAGCGTTTCCGTGGTGTAAGACTGTCGCATTCGCTAAAATGAATATTGACGTCTGCATCTCGGGAACGCATGGGGCTGGCACTCTGCGAACCGGAGCATATGAATGCAGGACCAAGATCAAGAAATCGGTCTGATCGAGCAGGCCACGGACATCGTCGCGGCCTACGTGTCGAACAACTCCGTGCCCGTGGCGGACCTGCCGAGCCTGATCAGCGCCGTCCACACCTCGCTCGTGCGGCTCCGCAACCCCGCCCCGGCCGAGCCGGAGAAGCCGGTCCCGCTGATGCCGATCAAGAAGACGATCACGCCGGACTTCCTGATCAGCCTGGAGGACGGGCGCCAGTACAAGTCGCTGAAGCGTCACCTCTCGACCCGGGGGCTGACGCCCGAGCAGTACCGGCAGAAGTGGGGCCTGCCGCCGGACTACCCGATGGTGGCGGCGAACTACGCCGCGCAGCGGTCGGAACTCGCCAAGTCGAGCGGGCTCGGCCGTCGCCGGGCCTGAGCCGGGGCGCTCCCTCCCCGGCGGCGAGGAGGGAGCGGCCTTCCCGGGGCGCGCCCCGGGCGCCGCCCCCCTCAGGTCACCTCGAACGAGGTCCACAGCCCGGTGTCGAACCGCTCCAGCGCCGTCGCGCTCACGAGCCAGCGGCCGGGATTGTCCGCCAGGAAGGCGATCCGGGCCGTGCGTCCCTCCAGGAGCTGGAACGTGTCGAGCCAGTAGGGCTCCCAGCCGTCGTCGAGCGGGTGCAGCAGCCGGAAGACGTGGCCGTGCAGGTGGAGCGACTGCGGGAAGGCGGTCTGGTTGGTCAGCGCCAGCACCACCACCGAGCCCCGCTTCACCGAGAAGAGCGGCGCCGCGCCGGCCGTCCCGGCCGCCCCGTTCACCGTCCAGATCCGGGCCGGGTCGCCCGCGTAGGCCGGCGGCGCCTCGGGCCTCGCCTTGTCGAGGGTGGCGCCCCCCGCGAGGGTCAGGTCGCGCCGCACCGCGTTCTGGAGCTTGATCTCCGGCGGCAGCAGCGGGTTCTCGCCGATCGCCGCGACGGGCGGGCGGGCCGGCAGCGCCTCCCCCTCCGGCGTCACCACGGCGAGCGGGATTCCCGGCCCGATCAGCGCCGTCACCGTGCCCCCGCCCTCCTTCCCGGAGGGCACGTCGAGGAGCACGTCGTAGCGCGTGCCCGGCGGGAAGGGCAGCGTCGCGCGCAGGGGCTCGAACGTGTCGGTGGGCTGGCCGTCCACCGCGGCCACCCAGACCTTGAGCTTGTCGAAGCGCAGGCGCGTCGCCCGCGCGTTGCAGGCATTGGCGAGCCGCAGCCGCAGCCGCGCCCCCGGCGGCGCCGCGATCGCCTCCGGCCCCGGCCGCCCGTTCACCGTGAGCGTGTTGCCGAGCCGCCCGGAACTCGCCGCGAAGGGCAGCGGCCCGAAACCCGCGAGCGTCCCGTCCGGCTCGAGCCGCCAGTCCTGCAGGACGAGCGGCACGTCCCGGTCGACGACGGGGGGCTTGGCCTCCTCCACCACCAGCAGCCCGGCGAGGCCGCGCCCGGCCGGCTCGCTCGCGCCGCCCACGACCAGCGGCCGGATCAGCGCAGTGCCCGCGTCCGGCGGCGTGAAGGCGTAGAGGAAGCTCGCCCCCGGGGCGACCGGCGCCTGCGTGACGCCGCCGACCCCGTCCATGGCGTTGGCGTTGCGCACCCCGTGCCAGTGCAGCGAGAGCGGCTTGTCGGTGCGGTTGTCGAGGCGCAGCCGCACGGCCTCGCCGCGCTTCACCCGCAGCACCGGCGGCACCGATCGGCCGTCGAAGGCCCAGACCGGCGTCTCCGCGGGCGCGTCGGGCCGCAGCCGGGCGGTGGCCGGCGCCGCCGTCAGGATCCGGGGTTCCGGCGCCGGAGCCGGGCCTCCCGGCGCGGCCCCCGGCCCGGCCGGCTGGGGCGCCTGCGCGCGGGGACGGGCGGGCACCAGGGCGAGGGCGGCGCCCGCGAGGAGCGCCCGGCGCGTGGGCGGGGAGGACGGCGTCATGACACCTCGGCAGGTTGCGGTTGCGGGCCGGCGCGGCGCTGGCCTTGTAGCGGGCGCCGCCCGGGCAGGCGAGCGCCCCCGAAAATCGCCCCCGGCGCGGCCCCCGGGCGGTTCCGGCGGCGGCCCAAAATTCTTGCTGCGCGCCCGCGAGACCATGCTATAGAGCGCCGCCCGAGCGCCGCGGCGATCCCGGGCGCGCGCGTTGCGGGCGTGGCGGAACTGGTAGACGCGCTGGATTTAGGTTCCAGTGACGAGAGTCGTGGGGGTTCGAGCCCCTCCGCCCGCACCATTCCGCCGGGCTTTCGGCGCCGCGGGGGACATCCGCCGCAAGGCGACACGACGGTTTGGCTTTTCACATCAGGGCCGGCCCGCCAGACTGACGGTTTCCGTCGCACGGTGCCTCTCGACGCCGTCCGGAACCCGCGGGCGGACCGGATTCGAAAGAGGCGGAACGACGACGATGCAGGTGACCGAGACCAAGTCCGAGGGGCTGAAGCGCGAGTTCCAGGTGGTGCTCGCCGCGGCCGAACTCGAGGATCGGCTGACGACCGAACTCGCCGGCATGAAGGACAAGGTCCAGCTGAAGGGCTTCCGCCCCGGCAAGGTGCCGGTCGCCCATCTGCGCCGGGTCTACGGCCGCTCGATCATGGCCGACGTCGTCCAGAACGCCGTCAACGAGGCCAACCAGAAGATCCTCGAGGAGAACAAGCTCAAGCTCGCCCTCGAGCCGCAGATCAAGATGCCGGAGGACAAGGCCGAGATCGAGAAGGCCCTCGACGCCAAGGCCGACCTCGCCTTCCAGGTCGCCCTCGAGGTGATGCCGACCTTCGAGCTGCAGGACCATTCCGACATCACGGTGACGAAGCCGGTCGCCACGGTCTCCGACGAGGAGGTCGAGACCGCGCTCAAGCGCATGGCCGAGCAGAGCCGCTCCTACGCCGACCGCCCCGAGGGCAGCGCCGCCGAGACCGGCGACCGCGTCGTCATCGACTTCGTCGGCCGCATCGGCGGCGAGACCTTCGAGGGCGGCAGCGCCGAGGATGCCGACCTCGACCTCGGCTCGAACACCTTCATCCCGGGCTTCGAGGACCAGCTCCTCGGCGCCAAGGCGGGCGAGGCCCGCACCGTCACGGTGACCTTCCCGGAGGGCTACCCGGCCGAGCACCTCGCCGGCAAGGAGGCGGTGTTCGACGTTACCGTGAAGGCCGTGAAGGCGCCCGGCGAGGCCCAGATCGACGACGAGCTCGCCAAGACCTTCGGGCTGGAGAACCTCGACGCGCTCAAGGACGCCGTGCGCAAGTCGCTCGCCAACGAGCTCGACGCGCAGTCGCGCCGCCGGGTCAAGAAGGCGCTCCTCGACGCGCTCGACGCCCGCTACGCCTTCGACCTGCCCCCGACCCTGGTGCACCAGGAATTCGCCGCGGTCTGGGCGCAGGTCGAGGCCGACCTGAAGTCCCGCGGCAAGACCTTCGAGGACGAGGGCACCACCGAGGAGAAGGCGCAGGGCGAGTACCGCCGCATCGCCGAGCGCCGGGTGCGCCTCGGCCTGGTCCTTGCGCAGGTGGGTGAGACGGCCGATATCAAGGTGCCGGACGAAGAGGTGAATCAGGCGCTGATCGCCCGGCTGCGCCAGTTCCCCGGGCAGGAGCGCGAGGTCTACGACTTCTACCGCAAGAACCCGCAGGCGATGGCCGAACTGCGCGCTCCCCTGTTCGAGGAGAAGGTGGTTGACCACGTCCTCGGTCAGGTCAAACTCGTCGAGGAGCCCGTCTCCAAGGAGGCGCTCTTCGCCGACGACGAGGACGAGGCGGCCGAGGCCGCCGCGCCCGCGTCCGAGGCCGGGGCCTCCAAGGGGGTGATCTCCGAGGGGGTGATCTCCGAGGGCTCCGCGCCCAGCCACGAGACCGGCGCGGCCTGATCCGGCCCGCGGCCCTGACAGGGGCGGCGGACCGGACGACCCGCGGGCTCACCGATTCGCCGTGACCCCGGCCGCAGCGGCGCGGCCGGGCCTACCAGAACCAGGGCCACCCGATGAGAGACCCCGTCGAATTCTACAACAGCGCGCTCGTCCCCATGGTGGTCGAGCAGTCGAGCCGCGGCGAGCGCGCCTTCGACATTTACTCGCGCCTGTTGCGCGAGCGCATCATCTTCCTGACCGGGCCGGTCGAGGACTACTCCGCCTCGCTCATCGTGGCGCAGCTGCTGTTCCTCGAAGCCGAGAACCCGAAGAAGGAGATCTCCTTCTACATCAACTCGCCGGGCGGCGTGGTCACGTCGGGCCTGTCGATCTACGACACGATGCAGTTCATCCGCTGCCCGGTGGCGACGCTCTGCGTCGGGCAGGCGGCCTCGATGGGCTCGCTGCTCCTCGCCGCGGGCGAGCCGGGCCACCGCTTCGCGCTGCCGAACGCGCGCATCATGGTCCACCAGCCCTCCGGCGGCTTCCAGGGCCAGGCCACCGACATCCTGATCCACGCCCGCGAGATCGAGGCGCTGAAGCGCCGCCTCAACGAGATCTACGTGAAGCACACCGGCCGCGACTACGACGCGATCGAGCAGGGGCTGGAGCGCGACAATTTCATGACAGCCGACGCCGCCAAGGAGTGGGGCCTCATCGACGAGGTGCTGCAGAAGCGGGCGGAGACGCCCGCCGCCTGAGCCGGGACGCCGACCGCCCATCCGGGGGCCCGCCCGGAACGGGCCGGGGCCCTGGCGGATTAACCACCCCGCGGGCGATGCGGCCTTTTGGCGAGGCCGCGTCGCTTTCGCGGGATTGATCCGGAGGTGGCTGCGTGTTTGCATCAGCGTTCTGCGTCGGACACCCGACGCACGTGCGGCGAAGGCGGTGACTGTTTCTTTAGTCGGGTGTCACTATCTAGAGGGACGCGGCCTCGCCCTCGCGGCGTGGGCCCGTCGGGGACTTGGAGACCCATATGAGCAAGGCTGGCGGCAACGACTCGAAGAGCACGCTGTACTGCTCGTTCTGCGGCAAGAGCCAGCACGAAGTCCGCAAGCTGATCGCGGGACCGACCGTCTTCATCTGCGATGAGTGCGTCGAGCTGTGCATGGACATCATCCGCGAGGAATCGAAGTCCTCGCTGGTGAAGTCGCGGGACGGCGTACCGACCCCGAAGGAAATCCGTCGCGTCCTCGACGATTACGTGATCGGGCAGGATTTCGCCAAGAAGGTGCTGTCGGTCGCGGTGCATAATCACTACAAGCGGCTGGCGCACGCGGCGAAGCACAACGACGTCGAGCTCGCGAAGTCCAACATCCTGCTGATCGGGCCGACCGGTTCCGGCAAGACGCTGCTGGCGCAGACGCTCGCCCGGATCCTCGACGTGCCCTTCACGATGGCGGATGCGACGACGCTGACCGAGGCCGGCTACGTTGGCGAGGACGTCGAGAATATCATCCTTAAGTTGCTCCAGGCCTCCGACTACAACGTGGAGAGGGCCCAGCGCGGCATCGTCTACATCGACGAGATCGACAAGATCTCGCGCAAGTCCGACAATCCGTCGATCACCCGCGACGTGTCGGGCGAGGGCGTGCAGCAGGCCCTGCTGAAGATCATGGAGGGCACGGTGGCGAGCGTGCCGCCCCAGGGCGGACGCAAGCACCCGCAGCAGGAATTCCTGCAGGTCGACACCACCAACATCCTGTTCATCTGCGGCGGCGCCTTCGCGGGGCTGGAGCGGATCATCTCGGCCCGGGGCAAGGGCACCTCGATCGGCTTCGGCGCCACCGTCCAGGCCCCGGACGACCGCCGCACCGGCGAGATCTTCCGGGCCGTCGAGCCCGAGGACCTGCTGAAGTTCGGGCTCATTCCCGAATTCGTCGGCCGCCTGCCGGTGCTCGCCACCCTGGAGGACCTCGACGAGACCGCCCTCAAGCGGATCCTGCAGGAGCCCAAGAACGCCCTGGTCAAGCAGTACCAGCGGCTGTTCGAGATGGAGAACGTCGACCTCACCTTCCAGGAGGAGGCGCTGACGCTCGTCGCCCGCAAGGCAATCGAGCGCAAGACCGGCGCCCGCGGGCTGCGCTCGATCCTGGAGAGCATCCTGCTGGAGACGATGTACGACCTGCCGGGCCTCGACTCGGTCGAGCAGGTGGTCATCGGCCCCGAGGTGGTCGAGGGCAAGGCGAGGCCCCTCTACATCCACGGGGACCGCGCCAAGGACGCCCCGGCGAGCGTCAGCGCCTGAGCCCTCCGAAGGCCGCCGCGCCGCGGCGGCCTTGCGCGTCTCGAGTTCCCATGTCGAGTTCCCATGCGGCCGGGGTGGCACGGCGCTTGAAAGTCGCAGCGCCGGAAACCACCTGAGAGCAGAACGCGGCGGCCGCATGCTCACTCGGAGGTGCGGTGCCGCGGCCCGGCCGCCACTCCCTCCGACCCCTGCGGCCCGGTCGGCCCCCCGTTCCGCGTGCTTTCCCCTGATCCTCGAAGGCGCGGAGCGTCGGGAGTCACCATCAAGGAAGTCAGTCAATGACCCAGCCGAAATCGCGCCAGCCCGTCGTTCCCGGGTCGACCGGGACCTACGCGGTCCTGCCGCTGCGCGACATCGTGGTCTTCCCGCACATGATCGTCCCGCTCTTCGTGGGACGCGAGAAGTCGATCCGGGCGCTCGAAGAGGCCGTGCGCGCCGACCGGCACATCCTGCTCGCCACCCAGGTCAACGCCACCGACGACGACCCGGCGACGGACGCGATCTACACGATCGGCACCCTCGCCTCGGTGCTCCAGCTGCTCAAGCTCCCGGACGGCACCGTGAAGGTGCTGGTGGAGGGCGCGGGCCGGGCCAAGATCCGCAGCTTCGTGCGCTCCGACGAGTACTACGCCGCGGAGGCCGAGGCCCTGCCGAACGACCTCGGCGACCGCATCGAGGCCGAGGCCCTGGCCCGCTCGGTGATCTCGGAATTCGAGAACTACGTCAAGCTGAACAAGAAGATCTCCCCCGAGGTGGTCTCGGCGGTGATCCAGATCGACGAGCCCTCCAAGCTCGCCGACACGGTCGCCTCGCACCTCGCGGTCAAGATCTCCGACAAGCAGGCGATCCTCGAGATCCCGACCGTCGCCGAGCGGCTGGAGCGCGTGCTCTCGCTCATGGAGAGCGAGATCTCGGTGCTCCAGGTCGAGAAGCGCATCCGCACCCGCGTCAAGCGGCAGATGGAGAAGACCCAGCGCGAGTACTACCTGAATGAGCAGATGAAGGCCATTCAGAAGGAACTCGGCGACGAGGACGGCCGCGACGAGCTGGCCGAGCTCGAGGACAAGATCGAGAAGACCAAGCTGTCGAAGGAGGCCCGCGACAAGGCGATGGCGGAGCTGAAGAAGCTGCGCCAGATGTCGCCGATGTCGGCCGAGGCGACGGTGGTGCGCAACTACCTCGACTGGATGCTGGGCATCCCGTGGGGCAAGCGCTCGAAGATCAAGAAGGACCTCGTCGGCGCGCAGAATCTGCTCGATTCCGATCACTTCGGGCTCGACAAGGTCAAGGAGCGCATCGTCGAGTACCTCGCGGTCCAGCAGCGCGCCAACAAGCTGACCGGCCCGATCCTGTGCCTCGTCGGACCGCCCGGCGTCGGCAAGACCTCGCTCGGCAAGTCGATCGCCAAGGCCACGGGGCGCGAGTTCGTGCGCATGTCGCTCGGCGGCGTGCGTGACGAGGCCGAGATCCGCGGTCACCGCCGGACCTATATCGGCTCGATGCCCGGCAAGATCGTCCAGTCGATGCGCAAGGCCAAGACCTCGAACCCGCTCATCCTGCTCGACGAGATCGACAAGATGGGCATGGACTTCCGCGGCGACCCGTCCGCGGCGCTGCTCGAGGTGCTGGATCCGGAGCAGAACGCCAGCTTCAACGACCATTACCTGGAGGTCGATTACGACCTCTCGAACGTGATGTTCGTGACGACGGCGAACACGCTCAACATCCCGCCGGCCCTGCTCGACCGCATGGAGGTGATCCGCATCGCCGGCTACACCGAGGAGGAGAAGCTCGAGATCGCCCGCCGCCACCTGATCCCGAACGCGCTCAAGAAGCACGGTCTGGCTGAGAAGGAATGGTCGATCGACGATGACGGGCTGCTGCTGCTGATCCGCCGCTACACCCGCGAGGCGGGCGTGCGCAACCTGGAGCGCGAGCTCTCGAACCTGATCCGCAAGGCGGTCAAGGAGATCCTGATCTCCAAGGTCGTCCGGGTGGCGGTGACGGACGAGAACCTCGACACGTTCCTGGGCCCGGCGCGCTTCCGCTACGGCGAGGTGGAGACGGACGATCAGGTCGGCGTGGTCACGGGCCTGGCCTGGACCGAGGTCGGGGGCGAGCTGCTCACGATCGAGGGCGTCATGATGCCCGGCAAGGGCAAGATGACGGTCACCGGCAACCTGCGCGACGTGATGAAGGAATCGATCTCGGCGGCGGCGTCCTACGTCCGCTCGCGGGCCGTCGATTTCGGCGTCGAGCCGCCGCTGTTCGAGCGCCGGGACATCCACGTCCACGTGCCGGAGGGGGCGACCCCGAAGGACGGGCCCTCGGCCGGCATCGCCATGGCGACGGCGATCGTCTCGGTCATCACCGGCATCCCGGTGCGCCGCGACATCGCCATGACCGGCGAGGTCACGCTGCGGGGCCGCGTGCTCCCGATCGGCGGGCTGAAGGAGAAGCTCCTGGCGGCGCTGCGGGGCGGCATCAAGACGGTGCTGATCCCCGAGGAGAACGCCAAGGACCTCGCCGACATCCCGGCGAGCGTGAAGAACGGGCTGGAGATCGTGCCGGTCTCGCGCATGGACCAGGTGCTGCAGAAGGCCCTGGTGCGGCTGCCGGAGGCGATCGAGTGGGACGAGACGCTCCCCGCCACGCCGGCCCGGGGCGAGGACGACGCCTCGGGGCTGGTCGCCCACTGACGGCCGCGGCGCCGATCTGAGCGGATGAGAAGGGCCCCGGACGGTGACGTCCGGGGCCCTTCCGCTTGAACGGGTGCGGGCGCGCCGCGCAGGCTTGTGATCCGGGATCCGCTTTGATCAAGCGGATCCCGGATCACGCCCCCGGAGGCTCCCAGCCCAGCAGCCCGGCCAGCACCCGGGGCATCAGCTCCGGCAGGTCCTCGGCGATCAGCCCCGGCCCGTGCCGCCGCCCCGCCTCGGCATGCATCCAGACCGCCGCGCAGGCCGCCTCGAAGGCCGGCATCCCCTGGGCGAGGAGCCCCGTCACCAGCCCGGTGAGCACGTCGCCCGAGCCGGCCGTGCCCAGGTAGGGCGTGCCGTTGCGGTTGATCGCCGCCCGTCCGTCCGGCGCGGCGATCACCGTGTCGGCGCCCTTGAAGACCAGGACCGCGCCGAGGAAGGAAGAGGCCGCCCGCGCGCGCTCCAGCTTGGAGCCCGGCGGCACCGCCGCGACGTCGTCGAACAGGCGCCCGAACTCCCCCGCGTGCGGGGTCAGCACCGCCCGGGCGCCGCCGTCGCGCAGGTGCCGGGCGAGGTCCCCGGCGCGGCCCTTGAAGCTCGTGAGCGCGTCCGCGTCGAGCACCAGGGCGCGGCCCGCCTCCGCGGCCACCCGCACGATGTTGCGCGTGGCGCCCCCGGTGCCGAGGCCCGGCCCCGCCGCGATGGCGTTGAGGCGCTCGTCCACGAGCAGGTCCTCGAGGTCATCCGCCCCGTTGCAGACCCGCAGCATCACCGCGGTGAGCTGGGCCGCGTTCTCGGCCAGCGCCGCCTGGGGCGAGACCAGCGTGACGAGCCCGGCCCCGATCCGCAGCGCGCCGCGCGCCGCCAGCCGCGCCGCGCCCGTGCGGGTCGCCGGTCCCGAGACCACGACGGCGTGGCCCCGCGTGTATTTGTGGCTGGCCTCGGTCAGCCGCGGCAGCTGGGCGCGCCAGAGGTCCGGCCCGTTCGCGAAGGTCCGGGCCCCGAGCCCCGCCACGACCGCGTCCGGGATGCCGATCTCGGCGAGCGTCACCGGCCCGCACAGGGCGCGGCCCGGCAGCAGCAGGTGCCCCGGCTTGAGCCGCGCGAAGGTCACGGTCTCGCTCGCCTGGACGGCGACGCCGCGCGGCGCGCCGCTGTCGCCGTCGAGGCCGGAGGGCACGTCGACCGCCAGCACCGGCACGCCCGCGCCGTTCACCCGCTCGATCAGGGCCCTCGCCTCCCCGTCGACCGGTCGCGACAGGCCGGCGCCGAACAGGGCGTCGATCACGAGGTCGAACCCGGCCGGATCCGCCGCCGCGGCCTCCCCGACCGCCCCGCCCCACTCCGCCGCCGCCCGGGCCGCGTCGCCCGAGAGCGCGTCGCGGCTGCCGAGCAGCGCCACCGCGACGCCGCGCCCCGCCGCCGCCAGCCGCGCGGCCGCCACGAAACCGTCGCCGCCGTTGTTGCCCGGCCCGCACAGGACCAGGATCCGGGTGCCGGGCGGCGTCCGCGCCAGCGCCCGCGCGGCCACCGCCTCCCCGGCCCGGCGCATCAGCGCGAAGCCCTCGGTCCCCGCCGCGATCGTCGCCGCGTCGGCCCGACGCATCTCCGCATTGGTCAGCAGCTCGGTCATCGCCATACCGGCCTTCCCCCGACATCCAGGCAGGTCTCAGGACGCAGCAGCTGCACAACAATCGCGCAGGATGCGCCTTTTCGTTGAGCACTTCTCACGGCACGCCCTGGAAATCCTCGTGGCGGTCGTCGCGGCGCGATGGTAGGAATGCGGCCGGAACCGTTGCAGAATCAGGCCCGCCCGGCATGAAGAAGATCGAAGCGATCATCAAGCCCTTCAAGCTCGACGAGGTGAAGGAAGCCCTCCAGGAGGTCGGCCTCCAGGGGATTACGGTGATCGAGGCGAAGGGATTCGGCCGCCAGAAGGGCCACACCGAACTCTACCGCGGCGCGGAGTACGTGGTCGATTTCCTCCCCAAGGTGAAGCTCGAGATCGTGCTGCCCGACCACCTCGTGGACGGGGCGGTTGACGCCATCCGCAAATCCGCGCAGACCGGCCGCATCGGCGACGGGAAGATCTTCGTGTCGTCGATCGAGGAGGCCATCCGGATCCGCACGGGTGAAACGGGCGCCGACGCGATCTGATTTCCCTTGACCGTCTGACCTCCTCCCGGAATGAGATGGCGCGGCCGCGCGTGCGGTCCGCGGCGTTGCGACGGCCGCGTGCCGGCACTAGGAAGGGGTCCAAACGGAATGGCCAAGACCGCCACGGAAGTCCTTAAGGAAATCAAGGACAACGACGTCAAGTACGTCGACTTCCGCTTCACCGATCCGCGCGGCAAGTGGCAGCACGTCACCTTCGACGTGTCGCTCGTGGACGAGGACATCTTTGCGGAAGGCACGATGTTCGACGGCTCGTCGATCGCCGGCTGGAAGGCGATCAACGAATCCGACATGCTGCTGATGCCCGACCCGGCGACCGCCTGCATGGACCCGTTCTTCTCGGCCGCGACGATGTCGATCGTCTGCGACGTGCTGGAGCCGTCCACCGGCGAGCCCTACGGCCGCGATCCCCGCAGCATCGCCAAGAAGGCCGAGGCCTTCGTGAAGGCGAGCGGGATCGGCGACACCATCTTCGTCGGGCCCGAGGCCGAGTTCTTCGTCTTCGACGACGTCCGCTTCTCGGCAGATCCCTACAATACCGGCTTCAAGCTCGACTCGATCGAGCTGCCGATCAACGGCCAGACCGAGTACGAGGGCGGCAACCTCGGTCACCGGGTCCAGACCAAGGGCGGCTACTTCCCGGTTCCGCCGCAGGATTCGGCCCAGGACATGCGCGGCGAGATGCTGGCCGCCATGCAGTCGATGGGCGTCAAGGTCGAGAAGCATCACCACGAGGTGGCGAGCGCGCAGCACGAACTCGGGATGAAATTCGACACGCTGACGCTGATGGCCGACCAGATGCAGATCTACAAGTACTGCATCCACAACGTCGCCCAGAGCTACGGCAAGACCGCTACCTTCATGCCCAAGCCGGTCTACGGCGACAACGGTTCGGGCATGCACGTCCACCAGTCGATCTGGCGGGAAGGCAAGCCGGTCTTCGCCGGCAACAAGTATGCCGACCTGTCGCAGGAGTGCCTGTACTACATCGGCGGCATCATCAAGCACGCCAAGGCGCTCAACGCCTTCACCAACCCGTCGACGAACTCGTACAAGCGGCTGGTGCCGGGCTACGAGGCGCCGGTGCTGCTGGCCTACTCGGCCCGCAACCGCTCCGCCTCCTGCCGCATCCCGTGGACGACCTCGCCGAAGGCCAAGCGCGTCGAGGTGCGCTTCCCCGACCCGATGGCGAATCCCTACCTCGCCTTCGCGGCCATGCTGATGGCGGGGCTCGACGGGATCATCAACAAGATCGATCCCGGTCCGGCCATGGACAAGGACCTCTACGACCTGCCCCCGGCGGAGCTCAAGGAGATCCCGACCGTCTGCGGCTCGCTGCGCGAGGCGCTGACCTCGCTCGATGCCGACCGCGAGTTCCTCAAGGCCGGCGGTGTCTTCAACGACGACTTCATCGACTCCTTCATCGAGCTGAAGATGACCGAGGTGCTGCGCTTCGAGATGACGCCGCATCCGATCGAGTTCGTGCACTACTACTCGCTCTGATCCGCCAGGGATCGGGTTGATCGAGGGGCCGGAGCGATCCGGCCCCTTCTTTGTTTGGTCCGCCGATCGACGCCGGGACGGCGCGGCCGGCCGCGCCTGAGCTTGAATTCAGGCACTGTCGATTGACTGTGCGATAAGTTGTCTTGTTGCTGTGCGGTGCAAGATTTAAAGTATTCGATGTGTCATCTTATCGTTGCCGAAAATTCCTGTCTCGGTAATCGTATACGATCTCTTAAGATAATTGATGCCTTTATTGGCACGCACTCGATTGACTCAAGGGGAAGACGATGCGGCTCACGCTCAAGGTCGTCCTGGCTGGTTTGTTCGGGATCTCTCTGCTCTGCGCGGTCGTGGCTGGCGTGACGACCCAGCTCACTCTCGACACGATCGGCGCCAAGATGGACACTTTGCTCATAGACTCGATGCCGTCGATGAGCAAAGCCAATGATATTAATACTCTACTCCTTCGTGTAAGAACGACCGAACTTCGTTTCGTCGTCGCCGACAATGAGACCGCGCGGGAGGTCGACCTCGCGCTGCACAGGCAGCTCTCCGCGGAGCGGGATAAGGCGATCGAGGAGTACAAGCCGCTGATCGCCGGCCAGCGCGAGCGGGCGGAGTACGACCTCATGGCCGAGAAGATCGCGATCGTGCGCCAGGACTGGGAGCGGCTGCGCTCCTACAAGCTCGATGAACAGAGCGCGGCGTTGGCCTATTTTCGCGGCCAAGGCTTCGAGAACTTCCAGGACGCCGCGGCTGTCGTGCGCAAGCTCGTGGAGTTGAACAACCACGTCGGGGTGGCGGCAGGCCAGGCCGTGCGGGAGGCGCAGACCAGCGCGGCGCGCACCATGATGGCCGTCTCGGCGGTCAGCGTCCTCCTGGCCTGCGGCGCGATGGCGTTCTCGTTCCTGGGCGTGTCGCGCCCGATCGAGCGCATGACGGCCGCCATGGGCCGCCTCGCCGCCGGCGACGCCGCGACCGAGGTTCCCTACCGGCACCGCCGCGACGAGATCGGCGCCATGGCGGGGGCCCTGCAGGTGTTCCGCGACAACCTGATCCGCAGCCGCGCGCTCGAGGAGGAGACTGCCCTCGCCCGCGCCTCGGCCGAGGAGCAGCGCCGCGCCGGCATGCGCCAGATGGCGGACGGGTTCGAGGCGGCGGTGGGCGGCATCGTCGCGCAGCTCTCCGGCTCCGCCGCGACGCTGCAGACCACCGCCGACGCGATGACAGCGACGGCGGGCGTGACCGCCAGCCAGTCGAGCAACGTGGCGGTGGCGGCCGAGCAGGCGGCCTCGAACGTGAACACGGTGGCGGCCGCCGCCGAGGAACTGGGCACCTCGGTCGAGGAGATCGGCCGGCAGGTCCAGGGCGCGACGCATCTGGCGCGGGCGGCGGTGCAGGAGGCCGACCTGACCACGCAGCTGGTGCAGGCCCTGAGCCAGGCGGCGAGCCGGATCGGCGACATGGTCGGGCTGATCACCTCGATCGCCAGCCAGACCAACCTTCTTGCCCTGAACGCGACCATCGAGGCGGCGCGCGCCGGTGCGGCGGGGCGCGGCTTCGCGGTGGTGGCCGCCGAGGTGAAGGAGCTCGCCAGTCAGACCGCGAAGGCCACCGAGGAGATCTCGGCCCAGATCGGCCAGATTCAGGCGGCGACGGGCCAGGCGGTGTCGGCGATCGGCACGATCACCGATCGGATCCGGGAGATCAACGAGGTCGGCGCCGGGATCGCGGCGGCGGTGGAGGAGCAGGGGGCGGCGACGCGGGAGATCGTGCGCAACGTGGCGCAGGCCGCGGCGGGCACCTCGGAGGTGACGGTGAACATCGCCGGGGTGGCGGGGGCGGCCGGGGAGACCGGCACTGCGGCGAAGGAGGTCCTGACTGCGGCCTCCGCCCTGTCGCAGCAGGCGGAGCATCTCGGGCAGGAGGTCGCGCACTTCCTGTCGACGGTGCGGGCGGCCTGACGGCGCTCGGCGGGTCGGCCCGGACGGTCCCCTTCCCGGGGCGCCGCCCGCCCGGGGCGCCGCGGGCGCGTCAATGCGCCTCCACCGGTCCGCCGGCCCGCGCCGGCTTGCGCAGCACGGCCACCACCGCGAGGCTCAGCACCAAGCTCGCGCCCACCAGCCAGAACCCGTCCGCGTAGGCCATCACGGTGGCCTCGCGGCGCACCTGCCGGGCCAGCATCGCCAGCGCCGCCCCCTTGGCGGCCGTCGGGTCGGGCATGTGAGCGTGCAGCCCCGCCGCCAAAGCCGCGAGGCGCTCCTGCGTGCGCGTCCCGTTGCGGGTGATCGCCTCGGCCAGCACCGAGAAGTGCAGGTGCTCGCGCCGGTCGATCACCGTCGAGAGCATCGCGATGCCGATCGAGCCGCCGAGGTTGCGCATCATGTTCGACAGGGCGGAGGCGTCCGCCGTGTCGCGCGGGGCGAGGCCGGCCGTCGAGAGCTGCGAGAGCGGGATCGTGAACAGCGGCTGGCCGATCGCCCGCAGCAGCTGCGGCAGGATCAGCTGGTCCATCCCGACGTCGTGGCTCAGCCCGACATTGATCCAGCAGCTCGCGACAAAGAACAGCGTGCCGGCGATGACGAGAAGCCGGGCGTCGACGGCCCGCATGATCAGCGGCATCGCGGGGAACAGGAGCAGCTGCGGCAGGCCCGACCACATCACGACGGTGCCGATCTGCTGCGCGTTGTAGCCCTGGATCTGCGCGCAGTAGAGCGGGATGATGTAGATCGAGCCGAACGAGACGGCGCCGAGCACGGTCATCAGCAGGCAGGCGCCGCCGACCGAGCGGTGGGCCAGCACGCGCAGGTTGATGAAGGGTCGCTCCGCCGTGAGTTCGCGGATGATGAAGCCGGCGATGCCGCCCGCCGCCAGCAGCGCGGCCTCGACGATCACCGGCGAGCCGAACCAGTCCTTGCGCTGCCCCTCCTCCAGCACGAAGGTCAGGGCCGGCAGGCCCGTCGCCATGAAGCCGATGCCGATCCAGTCGCCCCTGAGCAGCTCGCCCCAGCGGGCGGGGACCGGGTCGAAGGCGGCGAGCTGGATTACCACCGCCGCCGGCCCGAACAGCAGGTTGAGGTAGAAGATGTAGTGCCAGGACAGGTGGTCGGTGAGCCAGCCGCCCACGGTCGGGCCGATCGCCGGCGCGAAGGTGGCGGTGAGCCCGAACAGCGCGATGCCCACCGCCTGCTGCGCCCGCGGCAGCCGGGTGCGCACGATCACGATGGCGGTCGGGATCAGCACGCCGCCGGTGAAGCCCTGCCCGGCACGGAAGACGATCATCTGCGGCAGGCTCGTCGAGAGCGCGCAGGCGACCGAGAAGCCGATGAAGAGCAGCGTGTTGGCGGCGAGGTAGCGCCGCAGCCCGATCACCGAGGAAAGCCAGCCGGTGAGCGGGATCACGATGATCTCCGCCATCAGGTAGGCGGTGGAGATCCAGCTCCCCTCCTCGGCCGAGGCGCCGAGCGCGCCCTGGATGTCCGCGAGCGACGCGTTGGTGATCTGGATGTCGAGGATCGCCGTGAAGGCGCCGAGGATCGCCCCGAACACCGCCAGCCAGTCGCGGGCGCTCGCCCGCCCGGCCGCGGTCGCCGCCGCCCCGCTCACCGGGCGAGCGCCTGCCGCGCGGGGCGGGCCGGGGCCGCCGCCTCCGTGTGCACCGTGGCCTCCACCGAGAGGCCCGGCCGCAGGCGCGCGAGGAGCGGGTCGTCGCCGTCGAGGGCGACCCGCACCGGCACCCGCTGCACGACCTTGGTGAAGTTGCCGGTGGCGTTCTCGGGCGGCAGCAGCGCGAATTGCGAGCCGGTGCCCGGCGCGAAGCTCGCGATCCGGCCCTCGAAGGCGTGTCCCCCGTAGGCGTCGACCGTGAAGCTCACCCGCTGGCCCTCCGCCATGGCGCCGACCTGCGTCTCCTTGAAATTCGCCACCAGGTAGATGTCGCGCCCCATCGGCACGATCGTGAGGAGCCCGGTCCCGGCCGGGACGAACTGCCCGACCCGCAGGGCCCGGTCGCCGACCACGCCGTCGATCGGGGCCGTGATCGTGGCGTAGGACAGGGTCAGCCGCGCCTGCTCGACCTTGGCCTCGCCCCCCTCCAGGCTCGCCCGGGCGCTCGTCTCCAGGGCCCGGAAGCTCTCGACCTGCCGCTGCGCCGCGTCGAGGGCGGCCGCCGCCTTGTCGCGCGCGGCCCGGCGCTGGCGCAGGTCCGCGTCGGCCTGCTGCTGGCGCTGCACCGTGCCGGAGCCGCTCTTCACGAGGTCCTGGGTGCGGGCATATTCCTGCTGCGAGAAGGTCAGCGCCGCCTCGGCGTTGACGAGGTCGGCCCGCGCGGAGGCGACCTGCGCCTGCTGCTGCAGGATCGCGGCCGAGACGCCCACGAGCTGCGCCCGGCCCTTCTCGACCTCGGCCTCCGCCTGCTTCAGCGCGACGCGGAATTCGCGATCGTCGAGCCGGGCCAGGACGTCCCCGGCCCGCACGGCCTGGTTGTCGCCCACGCTCACCCCTTCCACGTAGCCGGCGACGCGCGGCGCCACCGTCACCTTGTCGGCCTGCAGGTAGGCGTCGTCGGTGGTCTCGCGGAAGCGCCCGACCGTCCACCAGTGCCAGCCATAGGTGCCGCCGCCCGCCAGGATCAGCAGGGCGAGGAGCGGCACCGCCAGCTGCCGATGGCCCCGGCGGCGCGGCGTCGGCGGCTCAACCGGCGTGGCGGTCTCGAAACTGTCGGTGCGCCGTGCGTCCATGACCCTGGCCAGAATCAAAACCATACTGTATCGTTTTATTAATCGGGCCGAGGCGCGGTGGCAAGGAGGCCGTGGGATGACGAGCGCGGTGACGGAGCGGCCCGACGGCGTGCGGCGCGGCCGCGGCGGACGCCCGACCCGCGAGGAGGCGGCGCGGCGCGACGCGCGGCTCGTCGAGGCGGCGACGCGGCTGTTCATGGAGCGCGGCTTCGAGGGCACCTCCATGGACGCGGTGGCGGAGGCGGCGGGCGTGAGCAAGCCGACGCTCTACGGCCGCTACCGGGACAAGCGGGCCCTGTTCACGGCGGTGCTGCGCGAGCGCGTCGCGGCCTGGCTCGCGCCCCTCTCCGCCGCGGCGGAGGCGCAGGCGCGGCGGGCCGGGCCCGCCGACGTGGAGGGGGTGCTGCACGACCTGAGCCGGGCGCTGCTCGCCGAGGCGACGCTGCCGGGCGCCGAGGCGCTCAAGCGCTGCATCGTCGCGCAGGCGATGGACTTCCCCGAGATCGCGCGGCTCGCCCATGAGGAGGGCTGGCTGCGCGGCGTGCGCGCGGTGGCGGCGCTGCTCGCCGGCTTCGCGGATCGCGGCCAGATCGTGCTGGAGGACCCGGAGATCGCCGCGGACCTCTTCCTCAACCTCGTCCTGGGCCGCCAGTCGCGCCTCGCGCTCTACGGCATCCGGACGGACCCGGAGACGCAGGAGCGCCGGCGGCAGGCCGCCGTCCGCCTGTTCCTGAACGGGGTGCGGGTGCGCTGAGGGCGCCGCCGCGGGGCGGGCCGGCGGTCAGTTGGTGCTCTTCGGCTTGCCGGCCCCCGCCTTGGCGGGGCCGGCCTTGGCGGCGACGGCCACCGCCTTGGGCGTCTCGGCCTTCCCCGGCTTGGCGGCCGCCTTGGCCGCCGCCTTGGCCGCCGCCTTGGCGGCTGGCTTGCCGGCAGGCTTGGCCACCGGCTTCGCCGCGGCCGGCCTGCCGCCCTTGCCCTCGGCGATCACCGGCGTGGTGCGGGGCGCCGGCGCGTAGGCCGAGGCGGCGGCCGGGGCGGCGGCGCGCGCGCGGGCCAGGAGCTTCGGTTGGGGCACCGTCGCGCCCGTCGCCGCGATGGCGCGGCTCGGCGCCGGGCCGGGCTTCGCCCGCGCCGCACGGATCCGCGCGGCGGGCCGCGGCGGCTTCGCCTCGCTCTCGTCCACCGCCGCGACGGCGCTCTCGGCCGGGTCGCGGCCGGTCCAGACCAGGACCGGTTGCAGGGGCGCGCGGGGCGGCAGGGTCCGCCCCTTCAGGGCCGCGCTGCTCATCGTGGCGAAGGCCAGGGCCGCGGAGGGCGGCGCGGTGGCGCCCAGGAGCTGCGCCGCCGTCGTGTCGTTGGTCGAACTCGCCGACACCGCCGTCGAGTCGGAATCCGTCGGCATCGGCTTGCGCCGGTCGCAGACGTAGGGGCGCAGGTCCGGCGGGGCCGGCATCGCGGAGGCGGGCAGGTCGGCGAGGCCGCTTCCGCCCCAGCTGCTCTGGCCGAAGCCGTAATCGAACAGGTCGGCGGCCTTGAGGTCGCGCTCCCGGGCGGTGGGCTGGCCCATCACCACGGTGATGATCCGCCGGCCGTTGCGGGTCGCGCTCGCCACCACGTTGAAGCCGCCCGCGCAGATGAACCCGGTCTTCATCCCGTCGACGCCCGCGTAGCGCCCCAGCAGGCCGTTGTGGTTCGCCATCACGGCGCGGCCGAACTGGATCGCCGAGATCGAGAACAGGTCGCGGTTCTCGGGGAAGTCGCGCAGGAGCGCCCGGCCGAGGATCGCCATGTCGCGCGCCGAGGTCCATTGCCGCGGGTCGGGCAGGCCGTTCGGATTGTACCAGTGGCTGTCGCGCATGCCGAGCCGCTGGGCGGTCTCGTTCATCAGGGCGGCGAAATTGTCGATCGAGCCGCCGAGATTCTCGCCGATCGCCCAGGCGACGTCGTTGGCCGACTTCACCATGATGATCTTGAGGGCGTTGTCGAGGGTGAGCTGGGTGCCGGGCCTGAAGCCCATCTTGGAGGGCGGCTCGGCGGCGGCCTCGGCCGAGATGGTGAGGAGCTGGTCCATCGAGGCCCGGCCCTGGCGCACGAGGTCGAGGGCCACGTAGGTGGTCATCAGCTTGGTGATCGAGGCCGGATACCAGGGGTCGGTCGCCGCCTGGCTGTAGAGCACCTTGCCGGAATCGACGTCGACCACCAGCATCGGCTGCGTCACGGCGCCGGCCGCGCCCGCGGCCAGGAGGCCGGCGATCCCCACGAGACGCCCGAGCAGCCGCGCGAGCGGGGCAGGTTTCATCATCAGTCGCATCCCCGTCGGACCGATCCCGCCACGCGAAGCCCGCGCGGCCCGGGACCGGCCGCGCCCCCGTTCAGACATCCCGTGGCCGGTGGACCCAGAATGTAAGGCAAGGGCGGCTCCTTTGACAGCGCCGCTCCGCTCGCATCAACGCGCCATCCGTGGCGGCAGCATGGCGGCGTCCCCGTCATCCCGATACTCCACAGCAGCCCGCCCGTCGGCCGTGCCGCGGCGCGCCGGGGATGCGGTTGCGCGGCCCCCTCCCATCTGGCAGGGGCTGGAGAGCCCGGGCGGAGCCGGGCGCGGGGATCCGATGAGCTACGCCGTCAAGGAGATCTTCCACACCCTGCAGGGCGAGGGCGCCCAGGCCGGCCGCGCCGCCGTGTTCTGCCGCTTCGCCGGCTGCAACCTGTGGAGCGGGCGCGAGGCCGACCGGGCCGAGGCCGTCTGCCACTTCTGCGACACGGATTTCGTCGGCACGGACGGCGCGGGCGGCGGGCGCTTTCCGGACGCGGAGGCGCTCGCCGCCGCCATCGCGGCGGCCTGGGAGGGCGGGCCGCGCAACCACTTCGTGGTCTTCACCGGCGGCGAGCCCCTGCTGCAGCTCGATGCCGCCCTGCTCGCGGCCGTGCGCGCCCGCGGCTTCGCGGCCGCGGTGGAGACCAACGGCACGCAGGAGGCGCCCGAGGGCCTCGACTGGATCTGCGTGAGCCCCAAGGCGGGCGCCCCCCTGCGCCTGACCCGCGGCGACGAGCTCAAGCTCGTCTACCCGCAGGCCGGCCTGGCGCCCGAGGACGTGGCCGGGCTCGACTTCCGCCACTTCTTCCTGCAGCCGATGGACGGGCCGGACCGGGCCGCCCACCTGGCCGCCGCGGTCGCGCATTGCCGGCGCGACGCCCGCTGGCGGCTCAGCCTCCAGACCCACAAGCTGATCGGCATTCCCTGACCGGCCCCGGTTCCACGGGTTTGGGTCCCCGGCCGGCCGGTGCTATGGGGGCCCATCCGCGCTTGCGCCGAGCGCCCCATCGTCCCGACGAACACCCATGAAGATCACCCAGGCCTTCACCTTCGAGGCCGCGCACTGGCTGCCGAACGTCCCCGAGACCCATCGCTGCCGCCGCATGCACGGCCATTCCTACCGGGTGGAACTGACCCTCGACGGGCCGGTCGACCCGCGCACCGGCTGGGTGGTGGACTTCTTCGACGTGGAATCGGCCTTCGCGCCCCTCCTCGCCGAGCTCGACCACCATTGCCTGAACGAGGTGCCGGGCCTGGAGAACCCGACCGCCGAGCACATCGCGATCTGGATCTGGCGGCGCGCCCGCCCGGCCCTGCCGGCGCTCGCCTCGGTCAAGGTGTTCGAGACGCCGATGTCCTGGGCGGAGTATGACGGGGCGTAGGCGTTCCGGCCGCGGCCGCCTCGCGCCCGGCCGCTACAGCCCGTTGCGCTCGGCCACCGCCGCCGCCATCGCGGCCCCCTCCCCGCCCATCGCCCGGTAGCCGGCGAGCACGCCCGCCCGGTCGGCCTCGGGCCGGTTCTGGCTCATCTTCCACTTGCCCTCGATCCGGGTGATCGGGATCTCGATCCCGACGATGCCGCGGATCTGGGCCGCGATGAAGGGCTCGGGCGCGTCGCCCACGGCCCAGGGCGCCGGGCGCCCGGCCTCGCGCAGGCGCGTCAGATCCTCGATCTGCCGGCGCAGCCAGCCCGCCTCCTCGATCACCCGCGGGGCGCCCCAGGCATGGACCGTGGCGTAGTTCCAGGTCGGGACGACCTTGCCGGTCTCGCGCTTGGTCTCGTACCAGGAGGGCGTCACGTAATCCTGCGGGCCCTGGAAGACCACGAGGCATTCCGCGACCGCGCCGAGATCCCGCCATTGCGGGTTGGCGCGGGCCAGATGCGCGCGCAAGGTCCCGCGCTCCGAGGCCTGCCCGTCGATCAGGAACGGGATCGGGTTCGCCATCAGCCCGCCGGGCCCGGCCGTCACGAGGAGCCCGAGCGGATGGGCGCGGATGAGGTCGTGCTGGACGCCGAGGCGGTCCTCGCGGAAATGGGGCGGCTGGTACATCGGCGGCGATCCTGGAGACGACCCGTCTCGTCGCACGGTTGCAGCCCGGCATCAATGACGCGACCGACGACACTTCGTGATCGGGCGCATCGCGCGCCGTGATGGCACGCCCGCTTGCGGCGCCGCGCGTCCCGGTCCACTGAAACCTGGTCCCGGGAGACGAGACGATGACGGTCGACGAAGGCGCGCTGGTGCTGTTCTCCGGCGGGCAGGATTCCACCACCTGCCTCGCCTGGGCCCTCGACCGCTTCGCGCGGGTCGAGACCCTCGGATTCGATTACGGCCAGCGCCACCGGGTCGAACTCGATTGCCGGGACCGCCTGCGGGCGGGCCTCGCGGCGCTGAAGCCCGAATGGGCGCGGCGCCTCGGCGAGGACCACACCCTGCCCCTCGGCGTCCTCGGGGACATCTCCGAGACGGCGCTCACCCGCGACGGCGCCATCGCGCTGGCGGAGAGCGGGCTGCCCAACACCTTCGTGCCGGGCCGCAACCTCGTCTTCCTCACCTTCGCGGCCGCGCTGGCCTATCGCCGGGGCCTGCGCCACCTCATCGGCGGCATGTGCGAGACCGATTACTCGGGCTATCCCGATTGCCGCGACGACACCATCAAGGCGCTCCAGGTGGCGCTCAACCTCGGCATGGAGCGGCGCTTCGTGCTGCACACGCCGCTGATGTGGATCGACAAGGCCGAGACCTGGCGCCTCGCGCGGGACCTCGGCGGCGAGGCGCTGGTCGACCTGATCGTCGAGGACAGCCACACCTGCTACCTCGGCGAGCGCGGCGCGCGCCACGCCTGGGGCCGCGGCTGCGGCACCTGCCCGGCCTGCCGCCTGCGGGAGGCGGGCTACGCGCGGTTCAGGGCGGCCTGAGGCGCGCGCCAGGGCTTCCCGGCGCGCGCTTGTGCGGGGCCGTGACCTCACGCAAAAGGGGCGGAACAGCGCCGAACCGGCCCCCGGGCCGCGGACCGGCCCCGGGAGGAGACACGCCATGACCGCCTGCATCGTCGGCTGGAGCCACACGCCCTTCGGCAAGCACGACACCGAGACCGTCGAGAGCCTCGTCGTGCGCGCCGCCGAGGAGGCGCTCGCCCATGCGGGGCTCGCCGCGCAGGAGGTGGACGAGATCGTCCTCGGCCATTTCAACGCCGGCTTCTCGCCGCAGGACTTCACCGCCTCCCTGGTGCTGCAGGCGGACGACGCCCTGCGCTTCAAGCCGGCGACGCGGGTCGAGAATGCCTGCGCCACCGGTTCGGCGGCGGTGCACCAGGGCATCAAGAGCATCGAGGCGCGCCACGCCCGCATCGTGCTGGTGGTCGGCGTCGAGCAGATGACCCGCACCCCCGCCGCCGAGATCGGCACCAACCTGCTCAAGGCCTCCTACCTGCCGGAGGACGGCGACACGCCGGCGGGTTTCGCGGGCGTGTTCGGCGGCATCGCGGCCCGCTACTTCCAGCGCCACGGCGACCAATCCGACGCGCTTGCCATGATCGCCGCCAAGAACCACCGCAACGGCGTCGCCAATCCCTACGCGCAGCTGCGCAAGGATCTCGGCTTCGAGTTCTGCCGCACGCCCTCCGACAGGAACCCGATCGTCGCCGGCCCGCTCAAGCGCACCGATTGCTCGCTGGTCTCGGACGGGGCCGCCGCCCTGGTCCTCGCCGACACGGAGACGGCTTTGCGCCTGCGCCGGGCCGTGGCCTTCCGGGCAACCGCCCACGCCCAGGATTTCCTGCCGATGTCGAAGCGCGACGTGCTGCGCTTCGAGGGCTGCGCGACCGCCTGGGCGCGCGCGCTCTCCCGGGCGGGCGTTACCCTCGACGACCTCTCGCTCGTCGAGACCCACGATTGCTTCACGGTGGCGGAACTCATCGAGTACGAGGCGATGGGCCTCACCCCCGAGGGCCGCGGCGCCGACGCGATCCGCGAGGGCTGGACCCTGAAGGACGGCAAGCTCCCGGTGAACCCCTCCGGCGGCCTCAAGGCCAAGGGCCATCCGATCGGCGCGACCGGCGTCTCGATGCACGCCCTCTCGGCCATGCAGCTTTGCGGCGAGGCCGGCGGGATGCAGATCCCGGGCGCGACGCTGGCCGGCGTGTTCAACATGGGCGGCGTCGCGGTCGCCAATTACGTGAGCGTGCTGGAGCGCATCAAGTAGCGCCGCAGGCCGCGCCGGGAGGCCCCCGCATCACGCGCCGAAGCGGTCGCCGGTTCGGCGGCGACCGATGATGCGACACCAAGAGACCAAGCGGAATGGCCGCACGCCGTCCGGCTTGGGATCCGCCGCCCGCACCGGGCGGCAACCGGACCTCCCGTCTTATCGCACTCCCGTCCCCGCCTCCCCGGAGCCGCCCCATGTCCGCCGCCGCCGCCCTGCCCGCCTCTCCCCGCACCGTGCGCCTGAGCCCCGAGGACAACGTCGTGGTCGCGGTCGACGCCATCGCGGCGGGCGACCGGGTCGAGGGCGTCGCGGCGGGCGGGCGCGTGCCCCGGGGCCACAAGATCGCCACCGCCCCGATCCCGGAGGGCCAGCCGATCCGCAAGTTCGGCCAAGTGATCGGCTTCGCGAGCCGCCCGATCGCGCCCGGCGAGTGGGTCCACGAGCACAATGTCGGCCTCGGCGAGGCCAAGGGCGACTTCGCCCGCGACTACCGGTTCGCCGAGGAGGCCCGCGAGACCCCGATGCGGCCGCTCGCCGAGCGGGCGAGCTTCCAGGGCTACCGCCGGGCGGACGGCCGCGTCGGCACCCGCAACTACCTCGGCGTGCTCACCTCGGTGAATTGCTCGGCCTCGGTCGCCCGCTTCATCGCCGAGGAGGTGCGCCGCGCCGGCCTCCTCGACGCCTATCCGAGCATCGACGGCATCATCCCCCTCGTTCACGGCACCGGCTGCGGCTACGACCTCCAGGGCGAGGGTGCCGAGATCCTCAAGCGCACGCAGTGGGGCTACGCGGCGAATCCCAACATGGGCGGGATCATCATGGTCGGCCTCGGCTGCGAGGGCTTCCAGATCGACCGCTGGAAGCGCGCCTACGGGATCGCCGAGAGCGACACGTTCCGCAGCTTCACCATCCAGGAGACCGGCGGCACCCGCCGCAGCGTCGAGGCCGGGGTCGCGGCGATCCGCGAGATGCTGCCCGCCGTCGCGGCGGCGCGGCGCGAGACCGTGCCGGCCTCCGAACTCGTGCTCGCCCTGCAATGCGGCGGCTCGGACGGCTATTCGGGCATCACGGCCAACCCGGCGCTGGGCGCCGCGGTCGACCGGCTCGTCGCCGAGGGCGGCACCGCGATCCTGTCCGAGACCCCCGAGATCTACGGCGCCGAGCACCTCCTCACCCGCCGCGCGGCGACCCGCGAGATCGGCGAGACACTCGTCGGCATGATCCGCTGGTGGGAGGCCTACACGGCCCGCAACGGCGGCGAGATGAACAACAATCCCTCCCCCGGCAACAAGGCGGGCGGGCTCACCACCATCCTGGAGAAATCCCTCGGCGCCGCCGCCAAGGGCGGCACGACGCGGCTCAACGGCGTCTTCCGCTACGCCGAGCCGGTGACCGCGCGGGGCTTCGTCTACATGGACACGCCCGGCTTCGACCCGGTCTCGGCCACCGGCCAGGTGGCGGGGGGGGCCAACATCCTCTGCTTCACCACCGGCCGCGGCTCGGCCTATGGCTGCAAGCCGACGCCCTCGATCAAGCTCGCCACCAACAGCGAGATCTACCGCCGCATGGAGGAGGACATGGACATCGATTGCGGCGATGTCCTCGACGGCGTCCCGATCCAGCGCAAGGGCGATGAGATCTTCGCCAAGATCCTGGCGGTCGCCTCGGGCGAGCGCTCGAAGTCGGAGGCCCTCGGCTACGGCGATGCCGAGTTCGTGCCCTGGCAGATCGGCGCGGTGATGTAGGCGCGCGCGCCGAACCGGGCTATGGGGCGCCGGGCCCTCGACGGGAGGCCCGGCGAGAGGCTCAGGAGCAAGAGGCCCGAGACCAGCAGGCCCGAGACCAGCAGGTCCAAGACCAGCAGGTCCAAGAGCGCGGCAGGCCCGAGACCAGGAGGCCCAGGAGGAGGATGATGACACCCGATGCCGTCGGCGGGAGCGACCTGACCCGCCGCCAATGGAGAATGACGCTGCTCGCGAGCCTGGGCGGCGGACTCGAGTATTACGACTTCATCGTCTACGGCATCTTCGCCAAGGACATCGCCGCCGCGTTCTTCCCGCAGAGCGACCCGATCGCGGCCCTCTCGCTCTCCCTGGCGGTCTTCGCGGTGGGCTACCTCGCCCGCCCGCTGGGCGGCATGGTGCTGAGCCATTTCGGCGACCGCTACGGGCGCAAGACCGTCTTCGTGGTCACGGTCTTCACCATGTCGGCCTGCACCCTCGGGATGGGGCTGGTGCCCGCCTATGCCAGCTGGGGCGTGGCGGCGACGCTCCTCCTCGTCGCCCTGCGCTTCGTGCAGGGTCTGTGCATCGGCGGCGAGCTGCCCGGCGCCATCACCTTCGTGGTCGAGACCGCCTCGCGCCGGCCCGGCCTCGCCTGCGGCATCGTGTTCTGCCTCGTGAACGGCGGCGTGCTGCTCGCCGCCCTGGCGAACCTCGCCCTGCAATCCTGGCTGCCCCCCGCCGTGATGGCGGAGTACGGCTGGCGCATCGCCTTCCTGATCGGCGGCCTCTTCGGCCTCGTGAGCTTCTGGCTGCGGCGCAGCCTGGAGGAGACGCCGGAATTCCTGCGCCTGCAGCACCTCGCGGCGCGCAGCCCGGTCGGCGAGGTGCTGCGGCTGCACCGCCGCGCCGTCCTCGCCGGGATCGGCATCGTCGCCCTCACGGCGGGCTTCAACGGCATCCTGTTCGCCCACATGCCGGCCTACCTGATCCAGGTGCTGCACTACCCGCCCAAGACCGTGGCGCTGGCGATG
This sequence comes from Methylobacterium sp. CB376, assembly GCF_029714205.1. Taxonomy (NCBI): domain Bacteria; kingdom Pseudomonadati; phylum Pseudomonadota; class Alphaproteobacteria; order Hyphomicrobiales; family Methylobacteriaceae; genus Methylobacterium; species Methylobacterium sp. CB376. Next base: position 7,240,729 of record NZ_CP121648.1, read on the forward strand.
AACCTCGCCCTCCTCGCCATGTCGGCCTCGCTGCTGCTCGCCTCGTCCTTCGCCGACCGCGTTGCGCCGCGGCGGCTGATGCAGGGCTCCGCCCTCCTGCTCCTGCTCGGCGTCGTGCCGGCCTACCAGGTGCTGGCGCGGGGCGACGCCAACCTGTTCCTGGTCCTGCCGCTCCTCACGGTCGCGGTGGCGGGGGCGAACGGCACCTTCGCGTACCTGCTCGCCGGGCTGTTCCCGACCCGGGTGCGGTTCAGCGGCGTCGCGCTCTCGCTCAATCTGGGCTTCACGCTGCTGAGCGGCCTCGGCCCGCTCGCCGCCAACGCCCTGATCGGCGCGACCGGCTGGACGGCGGCGCCCGGCCTCATCATCGCGGCGGTCGCCCTGGTCGGGCTCGTGGTGGCGGGCCGCCTCGCCGACCGGCCGGCCACCCTCGGCGCCGCATTGCCGGTCTCCGGCTGATCGGGCACCGGCGGCTCATCCGCCGGTGGATCCCGCCCGGACCGCCCTGGAACGGCGGCCCGGGCGGCGTTAAGCGGGAGCGTGGTCAACGTCCGGTTGGGTAGAGACGTGACGGACGCGCTCGATGACATTGCCGCCGTCCTGGAGCGGACCGGGGAGTACCGGGTGCTGCGGCGCCTGAATCCGCTCGTGCCCGCCCCCGCGCCCCCGGACGAGCCGACCTATCTGGGGCTGGTCCTCGACACCGAGACGACCGGGCTCGACCCCGCCTGCGACGAGGTGATCGAACTCGGCATCGTCGCCTTCACGTACGGGCAGAGCGGGCGGATCTACCGGGTGCGCCACCGCTTCAACCAGCTCCATCAGCCCGGCAAGCCGATCCCCGAGGCGGTGACGCGCCTCACCGGCATCACGGACGCGGACGTGGCCGGCAAGCGCATCGACGACGCGGCCGTCGCCGCGCTCGCCGCCAAGGCCCGGGTGGTGATCGCCCACAATGCCCGCTTCGACCGGCGGATGTGCGAGGTGCGCTGGCCCTTCTTCGCCGAGCTCAACTGGGCCTGCTCCTGCCACCAGATCGACTGGCGCGACGAGGGCCACGAGGCGGCCCGGCTCGGCGGGCTGCTGGCCGATCACGGCCGATTCCACAACGGCCACCGGGCGATCGACGATTGCGAGGCGCTGCTCTGGCTCCTCGCCCAGCCGCTGCGGCGCTCCGGGCGCCTCGCCCTCGCGGCGCTGCTGGAGGCGGCCCGCCGCCCGACCGTGCGGCTCTGGGCCTCCGACGCGCCCTTCGCGCTCAAGAACCGGCTGAAGGACCGAAATTACCGATGGTCGAGCCGGCGCCGCTGCTGGTACATCGACCTCGACGAGGCGCAGATCGAGATCGAGCGCTCGTTCCTGTCGCGGGAGATCTACGGCGGCAGCCTGCCCGGCCTGCCCGCGGACCGCTTCACCGCCCGCGACCGCTTCTCCCGCCGGGCCGACCCGGAGGCGTGACGCCGGCGGGGAACCCGGCGCTGGGCACCGGGTTCCGGATCGTCGCGGCGGGCTCATCCGCCATCCGGTAGATGGCTTCGCCATCTCCGATTTCGGCAATGCGGATGTCGGCGTCGCTCAGGCGCCTGCGCGGAGCCCAAATCCGCCATCCCCAAATCCGCCATCCCGAAGGAACCAAGCGGATTTGGTATCAGTAGCCGTAGTAGAACCGCCGCGGCCCGTAATAGGGGCGACGCCAGTACGGGCGCGGGCCGTAATAGTAGGGACGGGGTCCGTAGAAGGGGCGCGGCCCGTAGAACGGTCGGCAATAGCCGAAGCGGTTCGGGGCGAAGCCCGGGCCGCAGCCGCCGAGCACCGGGATCGTCACCGGCTCGCCGGCCACCGCGCCGGCCGCGCCGAGCCCGATCGGGGCGGCCTGCGCCGCACCGAGCAGTCCGAGCCCGCCCGCCACGAGGGCGGCGAGGCCGAGCAGCTTGACGTAGCTCATCGTGTGGACACTCCAGACAGGGCCTGGACGGCCGAATGGCCGGCCAGGCTACCCGCCCGGCCTATCCGCGGCGGGCTGAATGCCCGATGAGCGGTGCCGCGGCCCGCCGTTCAAGTGCGGGCCCACCCTCAGCCGCCCTTGCGCGGGCGGCCGCGACGCGGCGCCCCCTCGGATCCGGGTCCCGAGACGGTCGCGTCCGGCGCGGCGCTGCGCGCGGCGCTGCGCGCGCCGCCGTGGGCCCGCCGGCTCTGGCCGAGGCCGCTCGTCTTGGCGAGTTCGGAGCGCTGGGCGGCGTAGTTCGCCGCCACCATCGGGTAGTCGGGCGGCAGGCCCCATTTCTGGCGGTACTGGTCGGGGGTGAGCCCGCGCCCCGCCAGGTGACGCTTGAGCGTCTTGTAGGGCTTGCCGTCCTCCAGGCTGATGATGTGGTCCGGCGTCACCGTCTTCCTGATCGGGATCGGCGGCACCGGCTTCTCCGCCTCCGGCTCCGGCGGCGCCACCAGCTGACCGAGCGAGTGGTGGATGGAACTGATCAGCCCGGCGACCTCGGACGCCGGCACCGAGTTGTTGGAGACGTAGGCCGACACGATGTCGGCCGTGAGCCCGATCAGGTCGAGCGGGGAGGCTGCGTCGTCGGTTGTCATGGGGCACCACATTGTTGATCTATGAGAGGATGTATATCACTTTGTCCGAAGGTCAACTTAGACCTGATGTAGGGGTTTTCGTGCGCATTTGATAGTTTTCATCGTCACAAATCTATTGTGCGCGATCGGCTGACAAAGCAGCAGGTATGTGCCGGCCGCGGGGCTGGTCCGAGCCGCCGTCGCGCGCCCACCTTGACGGGAGCCGCTTGGGGTCTCATTTCGGCCGTCAAGCCCTTGCAAAGACTTGCGGCAAACCCCGCGAAAGGCGTCCGTCCCGGCCGCCCGACGATCCTCCCGAGCGACCATGACCGACCAGACCCGCCGCTCCCTCGTCGCGTGCACCGCCACGGGCCTCGCCTCCGCGCTCCTCAGCGGCGCGCTGCCGGGGGCGGCGGCGGCTTGGCCGCAGCGCGCGCCGGTTCCCGCCCCGGAGCCGGAGGACGGCTGGCTGTTCGGCCCGCGCCGCCGCCCGGTGGAGCCGGAGCCGGACCCGTTCTGGGGCTCGCCGCGCCGGGCGCCGGCGCCGGAGGAGCCGGCCCAGGTGGTGGATGACGGCCCGATCGACTACGCCCGCGCCTACGCGGCGGTGACGACCGAGCCGTTCCCGATCCCGGCCTTCCGCTGGCAGCGGGCCAATCCCGCCTTCCTGCGCCAGGACGTGGCCTATGGCGGGCGCTACGAGCCCGGCACGGTGGTGATCGACCCGCGGGCGCACCACCTCTACCTCGTGCAGCCGGGCGGGCGGGCGCGCCGCTACGGCGTCGGGGTCGGGCGCCAGGGCTTCGCGTGGTCGGGCAACGCCACGATCAACTCGAAACAGGCCTGGCCGGACTGGTACCCGCCCAAGGAGATGATCGCCCGCCAGCCGGCCCTGGCCCGGCAGGTGAGCCAGCTCCAGAGCGGGCTCGGCGTCCCGGGCGGCCCGCACAACCCGCTCGGCGCCCGGGCCATGTACCTGTGGCAGAACAACAAGGACACGCTCTACCGCATCCACGGCACCACCGAGCCGGAGAGCATCGGGCGCAGCGTCTCGTCGGGCTGCATCCGGATGATCAACCAGGACGTGATCGACCTCTACGCCCGCGTCGCCGTGGGGGCGCAGGTCGTCGTGATTGGGTGAGGCTCGCGGGGCCACTGCAATCGGATTAGGCCGTCAGGAGTAGCCTGCCCTCTGTGCCACTTTGGGTTGCGCTGCCGCTGCGCCACGTCGGGCCGAAAATACGTCGATTCGTCAATGTTGTAGCCGATCATCGGGGGACCCTCGGCGATCTCGGAGGCGGCCTCGGCCGTGTCCGGCGAGGTTGCAGACTCATGTCCCGTTAACGGAAAGCGAGCCTGATGAATGGGCCACCAGCGCCGGGAGGGGCGGCGTTCGGCCCTCCTGGCAGGTCCCGACAGGTAAACCGATGCGTGCGTTCAACAACCTCAAACTGCTCGCCAAACTCGCCATACCGGCCGCGCTGCTGATCGCCGTCTCGGCCGGCTTGGTGCTGCTGGCGCAGGTCAGCCTCGCGACCCTGGCGGAGAACACGCGGCAGATCGTCGACCTGCGCGCCGCGCGCGCCATCCTGGCGCTGCAGGCCGCGCTGGCGGTGGACGAGGCGACCATCCGCGAGAAGAACATCATCCTGGAGAGCGACGCGGCGCTGATGTCCGCCCTGAACCGGCAGTTCGAGGAGGACCGGCAGCGCGCGGCAAACCGCATCGACCAGCTCATCGCCCTCGCCGACACGCCCGAGCGCCAGGCCGCCAACCAGGGGGTCAAGGCGCTGATGGAGGCGTATTTCGCCACCGCCGACCGCACGATCCGGTACGCCCTGAGGAACGAGGACGCGGAGGCGAAGCGGATCTCGGGCGGCGAGGGGCGCGAGGCGCGCCTCAAACTGGTCGAGGCGGCGAACCAGCGCGTCGAGGTCAACCTGCGCGACCTCGACGAGGCCAAGGCGCGGGCGGCCGGGGTCGCGGCCTCCGCGGGCGTGACCCTCGCGGTCGTGGCGGTCGGCGGATTGCTGGCGGCGATCGGCGTGCTCGCGGCGATCGCGGTCCTGGGCGTCACCCGCCCGCTCGGCGCCATGGCGGCCGCCATGGGCCGGCTGGCCACGGGCGACCTCGCCGTGATGGTGCGGGGCACCGAGCGCCGCGACGAGATCGGCTCGCTCGCCCGCTCGCTGCAGGTGTTCAAGGACGACGCCGTCGCGGCGCGGGAGATGGCGCAGGCCCGGGACGCGGAGAACCTGGCCAAGATCCGCCGCGCCGCCCTGCTCGACGACCTGACCCGCGGCTTCGAGCGCAGCGTCTCGGCCCTCACCCAGGGTCTCTCGGCGGCGGCGACCGAGATGGAGGCGACGGCGGCGGCGATGGCCGGCACCGCCGACGAGACCACGCAGCGCAGCGTCACGGTCGCCGGGGCCGCCACCCAGACCTCGGCCAACGTGCAGACGGTGGCGGCGGCGAGCGAGGAGTTGGCGGCCTGCGTGCAGGAGATCGTGCATCAGGTCACCCAATCGGCGCAGATCGCGCAGGTCGCGGTGGCCAAGGCGGCGCACACGGACGCGACGGTGCAGCGGCTGAACGCCACCGCCGAGGGAATCAGCACGATGGTGGCGATGATCTCGGGCATCGCCGCGCAGACGAATCTGCTGGCGCTCAACGCCACGATCGAGGCCGCCCGGGCGGGCGCGGCGGGGCGCGGCTTCGCGGTGGTGGCGAGCGAGGTGAAGGACCTCGCCGGCCAGACCGCCAAGGCGACCGACGAGATCGGGGGGCGCATCGGCGAGATCCAGGGCGCGACCCAGGAGGCGGTGCGCGACATCCAGGAGATCGGCCGGGTCATCGCCGAGATGTCGAGCTACGCGGCGAGCGTGGCGGCGGCCATGGAGCAGCAGGGGGCGGCGACCCAGGAAATCACCCGCAACGTGCAGCAGGCGGCGCAGGGGACCGAGCAGGTGACGGCCACCATCGCGGGTGTCCGCGAGGGGGCCGGCCAGACCAGCGCCGCCGCCTCGCAGGTGCTGAGCGCGGCCCAGGAGCTGGCCCGCCACTCCGAAGGTCTGGCGCAGGAGGTGGCGGGGTTCCTCGCGCGGGTGAAGGCGGCCTGAGGGCGCGCCCGGGCGGGGCCGGTTGCCGTCCCGCCCCCGCGCGGGGCGCGGCGGCGCCCGGGGCCGCCGGCGCGGCGGACGGCGCATCTGGCTGGTGCCCGCAGAGGGAATCGAACCCCCACGCCTTGCGGCTGACGATTTTGAGTCGTCCGCGTCTACCAATTCCGCCATGCGGGCACGCCCCCGCTGTGCCGCGCCGGCCCGGTGGTGTCAATCCCGCGCTCAGGCCGGGGCGGCACCGGCGCCGAGGCGCCGGCGGGCTTGGCGCGGACCACCATGGCGTTGCCGCGCCAGACGACGTCGCGGGCGACCCAGGCGGCCAGCCAGACGCCGAGCTGCATCGCGTCTCGGGCGAGGCAGACCGCCGGCCAGCGCCAGGAGCGGTGCCAGCCGTTGCGGGCCGCCAGGATCCACTCCCCTCCGTACCAGAGCGCGCCGGTCCCGAGGACGGCCAGGAGCCCGGCGAGGCCGCCCCCCGCCGCCGGGGCCGCGCAGGCCATCGGCACCAGGGCGCCGATCCCGACCTCCGGCGCGAAGAAGAGCGGGAATGTCACCCGGCGCAGCCGCGCCCAGCGCAGCTGGCGCGCCCAGACCTCCGCCGCCCGGCGCCGCCCCAGCGGCTGCGGGAAGGGGGCGCCCACGAGGTGCACCCGGCGGCCGGCCGCGCGCACGAGCTTCGTCGCCGCCGCGTCCTCGGCGATCTCGGCGCCGAGCGCCCGGATCCCGCCATGCGCCTCCAGGAACGGCTTGTGCCAGAGCATGCTCTTGCCCTGCGCGAAGCCGAGCCCGAGGCTCTCGCCGACATATTGCCAGCGCGCCTGCAGGGTGTTGAGGAAGGCGCATTCCACCTCGGCCCAGAAGCCCAGCGGCGCGGCGCCGACCGGGGTCGAGCAGACGAGGCCGGTCTCGGGCCGCCACGCGGCGACGAGGCGCTGCACGTAATCGGCCGGCATCAGCACGTTCGAATCGGCCAGGATCACCCATTCGTGCCGGGCGGCCTCCCAGCCGCGCACGCAGTTGTTGAGCTTCGGGTTCTCGCTCACCCGCTCCTCGCCGAGGATCAGCCGGGCCGGGATCGCGGGATGCGCCGCCATCAGCCGGCGCACCAGCGGCACGATCGGGTCGCCCGCCCGCGCCACGCAGAAGATCAGCTCGTAGCACGGATGCGCGAGCCGGAAGCCCGAGGCCAGGGTCTCCTCGCTGAAGCGCTCCAGGCCGCAGAGCGGCCGCACGATCGAGACCGGCGCCGCCGCGTCCCGCCCGCCGCGGCGGGCCCGGCCGATCCGCCACAGGCCGATCGCCAGGCTGATGAGGTTGATCGCCGTCAGCGCGAGGCAGAGGGCGGCGAGCCAGGAGCCGGTCATGGATGTCCCGTCGGCACGAAGGCCGGTCCGCGCGCGGCGGCAGCCGGACGCAGCGCGTTCAAACCGCCGGCGTGTTTCAACCGTGTGACGGCGCGGATCGGTTGCAGGCCGGCCGCGGTCCGCGGCGCCGGGCCATCCCGCTCAACTGCGGGGATCTGGACGGCGCGCGGCGGGCGGTTAGGCTCGGGCGCGACGCCCTCTGCCGGACCCCGCCATGACCCCCACGCCCGATCCCCGCCCGACCCTCGCGGCGCCCGACGACGATCCCTACCTGTGGCTGGAGGAGATCGACGGGGCGCGGGCCCTGGCCTGGGTCGAGGCGCAGAACGCCGCCACCCTCGAGGCGCTCGCGGACGGGCGCCTCGCCGCCGACCGGGACGGGCTCAAGGCCGCCCTCGACCGGCCCGACAAGATCCCGGGCGTCACGCGGCGGGGCGGGCTGCTCTACAATCACTGGCAGGATGCCGACCATCCCCGCGGCCTGTGGCGGCGCACCACCCTCGCCTCCTACCGGGCGCCGGACACGGAGTGGGAGCTCCTCCTCGACCTCGACGCCCTCGCCCGCGAGGAGGGCGAGGACTGGGTCTGGGCCGGGGCCATCAGCCTGCCGGGATCGCACGACCGGGCGCTGCTCAAGCTCTCCCGCGGCGGCGGCGACGCCGCCGTGGTGCGCGAATTCGACCTGCCCTCCCGCGCCTTCGTGCCGGACGGCTTCGTGCTGCCGGAGGGCAAGAGCTATCCGGCCTGGCTCGACCGCGACACGGTGCTGCTGGCGAGTCCCCTCGGTGAGGGCATGGCGACCCTGTCGGGCTACGCCCGCACCGTCCGGCTCTGGACCCGCGGCGGCGATCCCCTGGCGGCGCCGGTCATCTTCGAGGCGCCGCCCGAGAGCATGGCGGTCCATGCCAGCCACGACCGGGAGGCGGCGCCCGAGCGCGTCGTCTTCGTCGAGCGCACCGGCTTCTTCGACGGCGTGACCCATCTCGGCGACCGGTCCGGCGCCAAGATCCGCCTCGACCTGCCGACCGATGCCGACGCGCAGTGGAGCCGGGGCGTCCTGGTCGTGCGGACCCGCTCGCCCTGGACCCTCGGCGGCACGACCCACCCGCCCGACACCCTGCTCGGCATCGGCCTCGACGCCTTCCTGGCCGGCGCGCGCGATCTCCGCGTGCTGTTCGAGCCCGGTCCCCGGCGGGCGCTGCAGGGCTTCTTCTGGTCCGGCCCCTTCCTCGTCCTGTCGGTGCTCGACGACCTGCGGGCGCGGTTCCCGGTCTTCCGGCCGGACGAGGACTGGGCGCGCGGCGAGGTCGGGGGCCTGCCGGAACTCGGGATGGTCGGCGTCTGGTCCCTCGACGCCGAGGAGGACGAGGCGAACGGCGACCTCCTCGCCGCCGCCAACGACCCGGTCACGCCGGCGACCCTGATGCTGACCCGGCCCGGCCCCGGCGGGCCGACGATCCTGCGGCAGGCGCCCGCCACCTTCTCGGCCGAGGGGCTGGTGGTGACCCGGCACGAGGCGGTCTCGGTCGACGGCGAGCGCATTCCCTACGTGCAGGCGGGGCCGCCGGGCGAGACCGGCGAGGCGCCGGTCCACCTCTCGGGCTACGGCGGCTTCCAGGTCTCGAACCTCGCCGGCTACTCGGCGGTGCTCGGCCGGCTCTGGCTGGAGAAGGGCGGCACCCGCGTGGTGGCCAACATCCGCGGCGGCGGCGAGTTCGGCACGACCTGGCACGAGGCCGGCCGCCGCGAGGGCAAGGCGCGCTCGCACGACGATTTCGCCGCGGTCGCGGCCGACCTCGTGCGCCGCGGCGTGACCCGGCCCGACCGGATCGCCGCCGAGGGCGGCTCGAATGGCGGCCTGCTCGTCGCCAACATGCTGACCCGCTACCCGGAGCGGTTCGGGGCGCTGCTCTGCACGATCCCCCTCATCGACATGCGCCGCTACCACCGGCTGCTCGCCGGGGCGAGCTGGGTGGCCGAGTACGGCGACCCGGACGCGGCGGAGGATTGGGCCTTCCTCCGGCACATCTCCGCCTACCACGTCGCCGCGCCCGGGCGGCCCTACCCGCCGATCCTGATCGCCACGACGCGGCGGGACGACCGCGTCCATCCGGGCCACGCCCGCAAGATGGCGGCGAAGCTGCAGGCCATGGGCTATCCGGCCCGCTTCTACGAGCCGGAGGCGGGCGGGCATTCCTACGGCAAGAACAGCCAGGAGACCGCGACCTTCGCGGCGCTCGGGGCGGCCTTCCTGCGGCGCGCCATCGGCTGGGAGCCGGAGGTGGCCTGAATCTCCTCCCGCGCCGGCCCGTCAGTGGTGGGTGCGGCGCAGGGCGGCCTCGACGGCGCCGCGATGCCACGCGCCGCCCCGCGGGCCCGGCACCCCCCGGGCGGTGAGCGCCCGGGCGATCCCCGCCACGCTGGTGATCCCCTCCGCCCGGATCGCCGCCAGGACGGGGGCGACCTCGCTCGCCCGCTGATCCGCGAGGGCGCGGGTCGTCGCCATGGCCTTCGCGGCCGAGGCCTTCCGGATCCGATTCAGGCTCATCGCCGCCTCACGACTCCCACCGCGAGAGGGGCGGCTCGCGGCCGGCGGGCCCGGGCGAACCGCGCGAGATGCCGGACCGGCTCGCCCGGCCCGGCCGGTGAGGAGTCGCGCCGGCTTGGTTAAAGGGGCGTTAACGACCGGGTCCGCTTCGGGACGGGCGAATACAAGGGCGTGTTCCTTGGAACAGTGTCGCTGACCGTGCGATTGCCCGGTCTGCGAAAAGGAGCAATCCCAGCGTTGCCCTCCACGGGCTTCCCGGTCACGCACCGGGCCAGGCTGCACGCGACCGACCCGCCGGAGTGGCGCGACGGCGAGATACCGCGGCGCACCGAGGTGATCGGCACTTCCCCGACAAGGCGGCGATCCGGCGGCGCGCGGGGGGCGCTCCTGCAGGAGCGGACCGACAAGTCGGTGGTGCGATGCCGCCGCTCCATGACCACGGAAAGCACCGACCTGATCGGCGAGAATTCTGACCGAGCCGGTCCGGCCGTTGCCCTGGTGGATGATCTACCAGCGACACCACGCTCCGGGTGACGATCGTGAGTGCGTCTGAAAGCAGGGTGTTGGCCAGATACATATGTGGAGTATATGGAATTTTTCGAGGACGTATGCTTTTTTCTTTGCCGCTCCACAATTCGGTTATACGGTCTCCATCACAGCAGGATATCTCATTGTAAATCTTGGGCGACATGGGTGCATCTTGGCTCGCTGTGCGGTTGTATTATCGATACTTTTCATATCACTCTCTATGTTTCTCGGCAGAGTTTATGCGGACGTTGGTGCAAACGCCTTGTCATCCAATTCATCATGAACAAACGCAGGAAATGGCCAAAGTTCGACTTCATATTTCCTCGTTTCAATCTCTGAAGACAGGGTGAACTGTTGTCAGTGAGCCGCACGACAATCATTCGCAATCCGCAGCGAGGAGTATTTCTGGAAGATGTTTTTTAGGACTCTTTTTTTGGCAAGATGTCTTCTCACGGAGATCGTTGGTTATGCGATTCCCGAAGTTCGAACATGCCGCCGACAAATCCTGCTGTCTGAATGGCGCGATATGATCAAATCGCTCGGATTGCTACTAACGCTTATTATTGCCGTTTTGGCTCTGTGGTTCGCAGTGCGCCCCAATTTTAGTGAGAAGACACCTTATATATCGGCACCGGTGCGCCGCGGAAATATCGCGCAGACCATTGCTGCAAGCGGTTCAATCGAACCCGTGCGCATCGTCAGTGTCGGCGCGCAGGTCTCCGGCCGTGTCGTGGCGCTCCACGTCCGGGTCGGACAGCAGATCGCCCGAGGCCAGATCATTGCAGAAATTGATTCCCTTCCCCAGATGAATGACTTGCAGCGTAGCGAGGCAGCCCTGAACGCCCTGCGGGCCCAGCGCGACCGCGCAGGGGTGATGCTGCACCAGGCCGAGCTCGCGTTCCACCGCCAGCGGGAGATCGCCGCGGGCAAGGCCGGAGCCCGTGCGGATTACGAGGCGGCCGAGGCCGCCTACGGGAGCGCCCAGGCCGACCTCGCGGCCCTCGACGCGCAGATCGAGGGGGCGGCGGTCAGCGTCCGCAGCGCCCGCACCAACCTCGCCTACACGCGGATCACCGCCCCGATCGACGGCACCGTCGTGGCGATCGTGACCAAGGAAGGACAGACCGTGATCGCGTCGCAGACCGCGCCGACGATCATCCGCCTCGCCGATCTCGGCACGATGTCGGTCAAGGCCAGGATCTCGGAGGCGGATATCGGCCGCGTCAGGCCCGGCATGCGGGTCCGTTTCACCACCCTGGCGCAACCCGAGCGACTCTACGAGACGATCCTGCAATCGGTCGATCCGGCCCCGGACCAGATCGCCGTCGAGACCAACGGCGCCGGTCAGGCCCTGGGCAGCGCCTCGGCCGCGAACGAGAACCCGGCCATCTCCTTCAACGCGCGCCTCGCGGTCGCGAACGAGGACGGCGCCCTCAAGCCCCTGATGACGGCGCTCGTCAGCATCGTGCTGGACGAGGCGCGGGACGCCGTCCTGGTGCCGGCCGCCGCGGTGACGCGGGCCGGGGCGCAGCAGGGGCGCCTGAGGATCCTGAACCCGGATGGCCGGCCCGAGGAGAGGCGGGTCCGCACCGGCCTCGCGAACGCGGGCGAGATCCAGATCCTCGACGGCGTCGCCCCCGGCGAGGCGGTGATCGTCGCAGGGCCGGAGGATGGCGCGCGCTTCGCCGCGTCGCGGGACCGGGCGCGATGATCCGGGCCGGCTCCCGCCACGGCGCCGAGACCGTCGACGGTCCGGGCGATTCGGCCCTGATCGAGCTGCGGGGCGCGCACCGCACCTACCGGATGGGCGACCAGGTCGTCCGGGCGCTCGACGGCGTCGACCTCGCGATCGCGGCCGGCGAGTTCGTGGCCATCGTCGGGCAATCCGGGTCCGGCAAGTCGACCCTGCTCAACCTTCTCGGCTGCCTCGACCGGCCGAGCCTGGGCCACTACCGCATCGACGGGCGCGACACGGCCGGGATCGACCCGGACGGGCTGGCGGCCCTGCGCCGCCACAGCTTCGGCTTCGTCTTCCAGAGCCACAACCTCCTGCCCCGCCTCTCGGCCGTGGCCAACGTCGCGCTGCCCGCGGTCTTCGCCGGGGAGGCCCCGGCGGAGCGCCGGAGGCGGGCCACCGCCCTGCTGACCGGGCTCGGGCTCGGCGAGCGCCTCGACCACCGCCCGGCCCAGCTCTCCGGCGGCCAGCAGCAGCGCGTCGGCATCGCCCGCGCGCTCATGAATGGCGGGCGGATCATCCTGGCGGACGAGCCGACCGGCGCCCTCGACAGCCGCACGAGCGCGGACCTCCTCGGCCTGCTCCGGGGCCTGTGCGACGAGGGCCATACGGTGGTGATCGTGACGCACGATCCGCAGGTCGCCGCGACGGCCGACCGCGTCGTCGAGATCGCCGACGGGCGGATCCGCTCCGATCGCCGGCAGCGGATCCGCCGGGACGCCCGTCCGTCCCTCCCCCGGGCTTCGGGCGGAACGCGCCGCCGGACCGATCAGGTCCGGGACGCGGCGACGAGCGCGGCCGCCACGCTGATGGCCCACCGCCTGCGCAACCTCCTCACCATGCTGGGGATCGTGATCGGGATCGCCGCCGTGATCCTCGCGGTGGCGATCGGCCAGGGCGCGCAGCAGGAGGTGCTGGCGCGGATGAGGGATCTCGGCAACAACCTCACGGAGGTGATGTCGCAATCGGCCTTCCTCGCCGGGCCGGCCGCGCAGAGCGGAGGGCTGCGGCAGGAGGATGTCGAGCGGCTCGCGGCTCTGCCCTTCGTCACGGGCGTCAGCCCGGACGCGCAGACATCGATCCTCCTGCGTCATCGCGGCCGCGGCGCCTACGCCTCGGTCTACGGCGTGGCGCCGGCCTTCTTTCGCCTCCACCAGCTGCCGATCACCTCCGGTCGGCCTCTGGAGGAGGCGGCGGCGCGCGGGGCCGATGTCGAGATCGTCATCGACGCGGCCGTGCGCGCGGCCTTGTTCGAGCCCGATCAGGATCCGCTCGGGGCCGTCATCCTGATCGGGACGGTTCCGGCGCGGGTCGTCGGCGTCGCCCGGGTCGCCGATTCGTCGCGGTACGGGCGCCGGCCCTTCGCGGCCCTATCCTACGCGGCCTTCGGCCAGCGCATCTCCGGCCAGCCCTCCTTCGCGAGCGTCACGCTGCAACTCGCCGAGGACGTGGATCGCGACGTCGCCCTGGCCGCCGTGGAGAAGCTGCTCTCGGCCTGGCGCGGCACCCCGGACGTCGTCCTGTTCGACAACGAGACGCAGCGCGAGACGATCCTGCGGGCCAGGACGGTCCTCGGGCTGGTGACCATCTCGATCGCGGGGATCGCCCTCGTCATCGCGAGCGTCGGCGTGATGAACATGATGCTGATCGCGGTGACCGAGCGCACCCGCGAGATCGGCCTGCTCATGGCGCTCGGGGCACGCCGCTCGGACGTGATGCTGCACTTCTTCGTCGAGGCTTTCACGCTCTGCGCCCTGGGCGGGGCGCTCGGGGCCGCGCTCGCCCTCGGGCTCGGCGAGGCGGGCCAGGCCCTCGGGCTGCCCTTCTCCCTCGTCTTCGGCTGGCGCAGCGTCGCGGCCGCGATCCTGAGCGCCGGCCTCTCGGGCCTGGTGGCCGGGCTCGTGCCGGCGCGCCGCGCCGCGCGGATCGACCCGGTCGAGGCCCTGGCCCGATGAGCCGGGCCGGTTCCGGCCTCGCCCGCATCCTCGCGCGGGCCCGCCGCCTCGCCCGGCGCGCGCACGGCCGTGGCTGGGCCGCCCTGCTCCTCTGCGGCGGCTGCGTGGCGGGGCCCGATTTCGTGCCGCCCGCCGCCCCCGTCATCCTCCGGTACGGGGAGCGGGCGCCCCCGCGCCGCCTGCCCGCGCCGGGCCCGGACGGGACGCAGGTCCTGCGGCCCGGGGCCGACGGCCCGCATGCGTGGTGGCGCCCGTTCGGCTCGCGCCGGCTCGACCGGCTCGTGCGCCGGGGGCTGGCGGCGAGCCCGACGGTCGAGCAGGCCGAGGCCGCCCTGCGCCAAGCCCGGAGCGACACCGAGGCCGCGCGGGCCAGCCTCCTGCCGAACCTGTCCCTCGACCTCGCGCGCCGGGGCGGCGGGGGCATCGGCCCGGCGGGGGGCGCGCTCTACGGGCTCTACGGCGCCAGCGTCGCGGCGAGCTACACGCCCGACCTGTTCGGCGGCATCCGCCGCGCCGTCGAGGCCCAGGAGGCCCGCGAGGCGGTGGCGGCCGCGCATCGCGACGCCGCCGCCCTGGCCCTGAGCGGCAACATCGTGGCGGGCGCGATCCAGGAGGCGATCCTGTCCGAGGAGATCGCCGTCTCCGAGGCGATCCTGCGCCAGGACCGGGACCAGCTCGCCCTGGTGAAGGTCCGCCACGCCGCCGGGTCCGAGCGCATCGTCAGCGTCCTGAACCAGGAGAGCCTGATCCGCTCGCAGGAGGCGGCTCTCATCGCGAGCCGGATGGCGCGGGTGCAGGCGCGCCACCGGCTCGCCGTGCTGATCGGCCTGCCTCCGAGCGCCTATGCGGAGCCGAGCTTCCGCCTCGGCGAGCTGACGCTGCCGCGGCGGGTCCCGCTCAGCCTGCCCTCCCGGCTGCTCGCGCGGCGGCCGGACATCCGCGCCGCCGCGGCCCAGCTGCACGCCGCCTCGGCCGAGATCGGCGTCGCGGCCGCGGACATGCTGCCGCGCGTCACCCTGACGGCGAATCTCGGCGCCAGCGCCGCGACGATCGCGGCCCTGGCGGCGTCGAGCGCCTGGGGGGCCGGGCTCGGCCTCGCGCAGCCGCTCCTCGACGGAGGCGCCCAAGCCGCCCGCCGCCAGGCCGCGGTCGAGGCCTACGCCGCCGCGGCGGCCGCCTATCGGGCGACGGTGCTGGCGGCGCTCCAGACCGTCGCGGATGCGCTGGCCGCGCTCGAAGCCGATGCGGGGATCCTGACCGCCGTGCTGGAGGCCGAGGCGCTGGCCCGCGACGCCCTCGCGGCCGCCCGGGTGCAGTACGAGGCCGGCGCGGTCACCTATGCCGACCTGCTGCTGAGCCAGACGCGCGCCGCCTCCGCGTCCCCGACGCGCATCGCCGCGCAGGGCCGGCGCCTCGTCGACACGGCCGCGCTGCAGCAGGCCCTCGGATGGGAGCGGGATGGGGGCGAGGCCGGACCCATGTCGCCGAAGGAAATTCGGGAGGGAGTCGAGGAGCCGGGCTGATCCGGGATCCGCTCGATCGAAGCGGATCCCGGATCACCAGCCTGCGCGGCGCCTGAGCGCGGCGCCTGAGCGAAGCCGACATCCGCATGGCCGAAATGGGAGACGGCGACGCCATCAATCGGATGCCGTATGACCCATCCGCGGTCCCGATCCCGCCTCGGGTTGGCTCGGCCGCGACGATTCGTCGAGGGGCGGGCGCCGCTCACCCGCGCGGGAAGTCCAGCCCCATCTCGCGGTAGCGCTCGGGATCGTCGGCCCAGTTCTCGCGCACCTTCACGTAGAGGAACAGGTGCACGGGCGCCTCCGCCGCCTCGGCGATCTCGACCCGGGCCGCCTGCCCGATCGCCTTGATGGTCTGGCCGCCCTTGCCGAGCACGATCTTGCGCTGGCTCTCGCGCTCCACGAAGATCGTCTGCTCGATCCGCACCGAGCCGTCGGGCCGCACCTGCCACTGATCGGTCTCGACGGTCGAGGAATAGGGCAGTTCCTCGTGCAGGCGGTCGTAGATCTTCTCCCGCGTGATCTCGGCCGCGAGCATGCGCAGGGGCGCGTCCGAGACCTGATCCTCCGGGTAGAGCCAGGGCCCCGGCGGCATCAGCCCGGCCAGCACCCGCCGCAGGTCCGCCACCCCGTCGCCGGTTAGCGCCGAGACCATGAAGGTGTGGTCGAAGGGCAGCCGCCCGTTCAGGGCGGCGGCGAGGTCGAGCAGCCGCTCCCGGGCGATCACGTCGATCTTGTTGAGCACCAGGATCTTGGGCCGGCGCAGCTCGGGCAGCCGGCCCAGCACCGCCTCCACCTCCGGGTCGACGCCCTTGCGGGCATCGACGAGCAGGCAGACCGCGTCCGCGTCCGCCGCCCCGCTCCAGGCCGAGGTCACCATCGCCCGGTCGAGGCGGCGCTTGGGCGCGAAGATCCCGGGCGTGTCCACGAACACGATCTGGGCCGCCCCTTCGATGGCGATGCCGCGCACCAGCGCCCGCGTCGTCTGCACCTTGCGGGAGACGATCGAGACCTTGCTGCCGACGAGGCTGTTGAGGAGGGTCGACTTGCCGGCATTCGGCACCCCGATCAGGGCGACGAAGCCCGCCCGGGTCTCGGCGGGGCCCCCGGACGGGTCGGGGGCGGGGGAAGGCGCGTGGGTCTCGGACATGGGATCACTCCGTAGCCGGCGTCCCCTCCTCGCGCCAGACGCCCTCGCGCCTCAGGAGGAGGCGCGCGGCCTCCTGCTCGGCGAGGCGCTTGGAGCCGCCGACGCCGAGGCTCGGCGCCACGCCGGCGACCCGCGCCTCGATGCGGAAGATCGGCGCGTGGTCGGGGCCCGCGCGCTCCACCACCGCGTAGGTCGGGGTCGGCAGGCCGAGACCCTGCGCCCATTCCTGCAGGGCGGATTTGGGGTCGCGCCCGCGCGGGCCCTCGGCCTCCTCCGCCGCCGCGAAGGCGCGGTCGATCACGGCCTTGGCCGCGGCGTAGCCCGCGTCGAGGAAGATCGCCCCCAGGATCGCCTCGCAGACGTCGGCCAGGATCGCCGGGTTGCGTCGGCCGCCGCCATGCACCTCGCCGGCCCCGAGCCGCAGGTGCGGCCCGACTTCCCAGGCCTGGGCCACCGCCGCGCAGCTCTCCCGGCGCACGAGGCCGGAGAGGCGGCGCGACAGGTCGCCCTCGTCGGCCCCGGGCAGCGCGCGCAGGAGCCCCTCGGCCACCGCCAGCCCGAGCACCCGGTCGCCCAGGAATTCGAGGCGCTGGTAGCTCTCCTCCCCGGCCCCCGCGCTCACGTGGGTGAGCGCCCGCGCCAGCAGGTCCTTGTCGTCGAAGGCGTGGCCGATCCGCCCCTCCAGGGCGGAGAGGTCGGGCCGCTCGGCCCTGCGCCGGCCCCGGCGGAGCGCGCCCATGGCGGCGGTCAGTGGATCGTGTGGAACAGGCGGCTCCAGCGCACCGTCCAGGGCCAGTTCCAGATCTGGAGCGGCGAGGCGCCCTCGTCGATCGAGAAGAAGATCACCTCGGCCCGCCCGACCAGGTTCTCGAAGGGCACGTAGCCGACGCTGCCGAGGTCGCGCGAATCCGTGGAATTGTCGCGGTTGTCGCCCATCATGAAGAAGTGGCCGGGCGGCACCGTGTAGACGTTGGTGTTGTCCCACAGCCCGCGGTCGCCGTCGCGCTCGATGATCTGGTGCGACACCCCGTTCGGCAGGGTCTCGACGTATTGCGGCACCTGGGTGGGCTGCCCGAACGCGTCGGTGGTGACGTAATCCTGAACCTGCTCGCGCTTCACCGGCTTGCCGTTGATGTTCAGGAGGCCGTTGATCATCTGGATCCGGTCGCCCGGCAGCCCGATCACCCGCTTGATGTAGTCGGTCGCGTTGTCCTTGGGCAGCTTGAACACCACGATGTCGCCGCGCTTCGGCTCGGCGCCCCAGATCCGGCCGTGCATCTCGAAGGGCAGGTAGTCGCTCAGCGGCAGCGAGTACTTCGAGTAGCCGAGAGAGTATTTCGAGACGAAGAGATAGTCGCCGATCAGCAGGGTCGGCACGAGGGAGCCGGAGGGGATGTTGAAGGGCTGGAACAGCAGGGTGCGCACCACGACCGCGATCAGCAGCGCCTGGAGGCCGACCTTCACGAACTCCTTGACCGACTCCCAGGGGCCCGCCTCCTTGGCGGGCTTCAGGTCCGGGTTGATGCGCACGCGATCCATATTCCTCGTCTCCGGCGGTCCGTCATCTCGCCGTGGCGACCGCCGAGACGCGGGCGAGCTAGCCGCGGTGCGCGGGGTCTAGACCAACGCCCGACCGCCCGCAACGCGCCGCGCGCCGCGGGTGAATCGCCTCAACACGATTCGTCCCGCAGGGCCTCGATCACCACGAAGGCCTGGGCGAGGGGCGGGTCGTCGGTCAGGCTGACGTGGAGCCGCGCCCGGTGCCCCGGCGGGACGAGGGCGGCGAGGCGCGCCGCCGCGCCGCCCGTGAGCCGCAGCGTGGGCGCCCCCGAGGGCAGGTTGACCACCTCCATGTCGCGCCAGAACACGCCCTGGCTCAGGCCGGTGCCGAGGGCCTTGGCGCAGGCCTCCTTGGCGGCGAAGCGCCGCGCGTAGGAGGGCGCGCGGGCCGCCCGGCGGTCGCTGCGCGCCCGCTCGCCCGGCGTGAAGACCCGTTGCGTGAAGCGCTCGCCGAACCGCTCCAGGGAGCGCTCGATGCGGCGGATGTCGCAGAGGTCGGAGCCGATGCCGACGATCACGCCGCCGCCCCGGCCCGGGCCGCGTCCATGGCGGCCCGCATCGCCCGCACCGCCTCGGCGAAGCCGACAAAGACGGATTCGGCCACGATGGCATGGCCGATGTTCAGTTCGCGCAGCTGCGGGATCGCCGCGACCGGCCCGACGCTGTCGAGGGTGAGCCCGTGCCCGGCATGGACCTCCAGGCCGAGGTCGCTGCCATGGGCCGCGGCGCGGGCGAGGCGGGCGAGTTCGCGCCGGGCCTCCGCGGCATCCCCGGCCGCGACCGCCTCGCAGTAGCGGCCGGTATGAAGTTCGACCACCGGCGCCCCGAGGCCGCGCGCCGCCTCCATGATGTGCACGTCCGGCTCGACGAAGAGCGAGACCCGGATGCCGGCCTCGCGGAGCCGCACCACCGCGGCGCGCACCGGCTCGCGGGCCGCGACGATGTCGAGCCCGCCCTCGGTGGTGCGCTCCTCGCGCCGCTCGGGCACGAGGCAGGCGGCGTGGGGGCGAAGCCCGACCGCGATCCCGACCATCTCCTCGGTGATCGCCATCTCCAGGTTCAGCGGCCGGTCGATCTCGCGCTTGAGGCGTTCCACGTCCTCGTCGCGGATGTGGCGGCGGTCCTCGCGCAGATGCGCGGTGATCCCGTCCGCCCCGGCCGCGACCGCCAGGTGGGCGGCGCGCAGGGGATCCGGGATCACGCCGCCGCGGGCGTTCCGCAGGGTGGCGATGTGGTCGATGTTGACGCCGAGGCGAAGGGGGGACGGGGACATCGGTCGCGGGCTCCCGGGATCGGCGCGGTGTAGCGGAGCGCGGGCGGCGGGGCCAGGGCTCCTCTCCCTGCCTTTCGTCTCCCGGCCCCCCGAATCCGGGCGCGCCGCCTGGACACCTCGCGAGGGCCTCGCCAAGGATGGCCGTGCGGCGGCGCGGGAGGACGGCTCATCCGAGATTCCTTCGGCGCGCGCGAGACGCCACGATGAGGCTGGGCCGGCCGCATGCCCGCCCCGGAGACGGTATCACCATGCTTGCTCGACGGCCCGGCCGCGGCGGTCGCCCGAATGCCCGGCTGCCCCGACCCCACAACTTCGCCCCGATCACCGGCTACGCACTATCCGTCGGCACCGCCGCGGAACCGAACGGAACCGTGGCGGTTGCCGGTCGAACGGCGGCCGCAGCCAGACGAGGAGCACGCGTGGTCACGATCCTGAGGATGGCCGTCCCGGCGCTCGCGGCCCTCTGGGCCGTGGCCGCTTCGGCACAGACCGGGTCAGCGCCGCAGGCCCCGCTCCCCTCGGCGCCCGCTGCCCCTGCCCAGGTGGCGCCTGCCCAGGTGGCGCCTGCCCAGGTGGCGCCTGCCCAGATGGCCCCTGCCCAGATGGCCCCTGCTCAGGTGGCCCCTGCCCCGGCTTCTCCGCCTCCGGCCGCCCAGGTCCAGGAGGCGCCCGCCCCGGCCAAGGCCCCGGAGGCCGGCCCCGGGGCGCCGTCCCCGGCCGCGCCGCCCGCGGCTCCGGCCGCGCAGGCTCCCGCCGCGCCGGTGCCGGCCCCGCCTCCGGTTCCGGCCGGGACGCCCGCGACCGTCCTCGATACCAAGGATTACGACGGCGTGCTGGGCAAGCCGGTGCGCAGCGCCGCCGGCGAGGACATGGGCCGCATCATCGACATCATCGTCGACAAGGACGGGCGTCCCCGCGCGGCGATCATCGATTTCGGCGGCTTCCTCGGCGTCGGCTCGCGCAAGATCGCGGTCGACTGGCGCGCCCTGCACTTCGCGGCCGACAACAAGCCGGGCCGCGCGGTGCTGCAGCTCACCCGCAACCAAGTGCGCGTCTCCCCCGAGTACAAGCCCGGCGATCCGATCGTGGTGCTGGGGCCGGCCTCGCCGGCGCCCGACCCCGACCAGGCCGCCGCACGCAATCCCCCCGAGAAATGACGGCGGCGCGACGATCCCAGCGCCGGGCCGCCGGCCACCGGGAGGTGCCCCGCTACGAGCCGCGGCCGGAGGCGGGCCGCGAGCCGGCGCGCGCGCCCTCGCCCGCGCCGCTCCCGGCCACGCGGCGGGAGAAGCACGCCCCCTCGGCGGCGAGCGCGCGCGGGCTCGACGCCTTCACGTTCTTCGTGGCCAACCTCCAGACCGGCTTCGGACCCTTCGTGGCCGTGCACTTCACGGCCCACCAGTGGACGCAGGCCGATATCGGCCTCGTCCTCACCATCGGCGGCCTGTTCAGCCTGCTCGGGCAGGTGCCCGGCGGCGGCTTCGTCGATTGGGTGCGCTCGAAGCGCGCCGTGGCGGCCCTCGCGGTGGGGGTGATCGGGGCGAGCGCGGCGGGCCTCGGCCTCTACCCGACCTTCCTTGTCGCGGCCCTCGCCATGGCGGCCCATTCGCTCGCCAGCTGCGTGCTCACGCCCGCCATCGCGGCGATCAGCCTCGGCCTCTCCGGCCATGCCCGGCTCGGCGAGCGCCTCGGCCGCAACGCCCGCTTCTCCTCGATCGGCAACGCCCTGGCGGCGGCCGGCATGGGGGCCTGCGGCTACTACCTGTCGAACGCCGCCGTGTTCTACGTGACCGCGGCCCTGGTCGTGCCGACGCTGGTGGCGCTCTCCACGATCCGCGCGGGCGAGATCGAGGTGGTGCGGCCGCAGGGGCGCGACGGTGCCCCGCCCCCGAGCGGATGGGCGGGCCTGCGGCTCCTCCTCACCAACCGGGCCCTGCTCTGCTTCGGCGCCTGCATCCTGCTGTTCTACGTCGCCAACGCGGCGATGCTGCCCCTGGTCGGCAGCGTGCTGACCATGCGGGCGAGCCAGACCGCCACCATCCTGATCGCCGCCTGCATCATGGCGCCCCAGATCGTCCTCGCGCTGATCGCCCCGGCGGTCGGCCGGGCGGCCCAGACCTACGGGCGGCGCCCGCTCCTCGTCCTGGGCTTCGCCGCCCTGCCCCTGCGCGGGATCCTGTTCGCCTACGCGCAGGAACCCGAGGTGCTGGTGCTGATCCAGGTGCTCGACGGCGTCTCGGCGGCGGTGATCGGCGTGATGGTCCCGCTCGTGGTCGCGGACGTGACCCGCGGCACCGGGCGCTTCAACCTCGCCCTCGGGGCGGTCGGCACCGGCATGGGGATCGGCGCGGCGCTCAGCACGACCCTGTCGGGTGCGATGGCGGACCATCTCGGCACCCATGCGGCCTTCCTGGGGCTCGCCGGCGTGGCCGTCCTGGCCCTGCTGCTGCTGCTCCTCGTGATGCCGGAGACCCGGCGCGGGCGCGGGGCCTGAGCGTCTCCGGCCGGAGGGCGCCTCGCCGGCGCCGCGTCGCCCGACCGCTGCGTGGCCCGCGCGTCACAGGAGAGCCCGGTTCGCTGCCCTGCGGCAGCGCCTCCCGCATCGCGGCGAGCCCGCTCAACTCCCGTTCATGTAGGCGCGCTATAAAACCGGACGGCCGATATTTTTTGCCTGCAACATAAGGCGACGCTTCCGCGTTGCGGCTTTGGCGGATGGCCGGGAGCGCCCGGCCCATTCCCGTCCGTTTCACGACCGGCCGCACGCGGGCGAAGAACCGGGATCGATCGTCACGATGGATGACCTCTGCGCCTACGCTGAACGGCCCTGGGCCTTCGTGGCCCGCTACCTTCGCCGCCGCGTGGTTCCCCACGCGGCCATCGTCGTGTCGGTGCTCGCCGCCGTCGCCTGCTCGGTGAGCACGCAGTACGGGCTCAAGGGCGTGGTCGATGCGCTCGGCAAGGGGCCGCAATCGGGCGAGATCTGGGGGGCGCTCGCCGTCCTGATCGCCTTCATCGGCGCCGACAACATGCTCTGGCGGGTGGCGAGCCTGATCGCGAGCTTCACCTTCGTGGCGGTGACCGGCGACATCCGCCGCGACCTGTTCCGGCACCTGACCGGCCACTCGCCCTCCTACTTCGCCGACCGGCAGCCCGGCACGCTGGCGAGCCGCATCACGGCGACCTCGAACGCGATCTTCACCGCCGAGAACATGTTCGTCTGGAACGTGATGCCGCCCTGCGCGGCCGCCTTCGGGGCGATCCTGTACGTGGGCGCGGTCTCGCTGCCGATGGCGGCGGGGCTCCTGGTGATCTGCGGCGGCGTCGTGGTGCTGATGTTCCGCATCGCCGCCGCCGGCAAGCCGCTCCACCACGAATTCGCCGAGAAGGCGGCCGCCGTCGACGGCGAGATGGTCGACCTCGTCAGCAACATGCCGCTGGTGCGCGCCTTCTCGGCCTTCAAGCGGGAATTCGTGCGCTTCGACGGCACGATCGGCACCGAGATGCGGGCGCGCCGCCGCAGCCTGCTCTACCTGGAGAAGCTGCGCATCATGCACGCGGTCATCACCGTGGTGGCGGTGCTCGGCCTTCTCTACTGGGCGGTGCGGATGTGGGAGGTGGGTTCGGCGACCGCCGGTCAGGTGGTGCTGGTCTGCACCCTCGGCATCACGATCCTGGCCGCGACCCGCGACCTCGCGGTCGCCCTGGTCGACGTCACGCAGCACACCGCGAGGCTCTCGGAGGCGCTCACCACCCTGCTGCAGCCCCACGACCTGCGCGACCACCCGGAGGCGAAGCCCCTCGTCGGCGAGGGCGCGCGGCTGGATTTCGAGCACGTCGGCTTCAGCTACCCGGACGGGCGCGAGGTCTTCAGCGACTTCAACCTCACGATCGAGCCCGGGCAGAAGGTCGGCCTGGTCGGGCGCTCGGGGGGCGGCAAATCGACGCTTTTCACCCTGCTGCAGCGCTTCTACGACCCGCAGAGCGGGCGCATCCTGATCGACGGCCAGAATATCGGCCGCGTCACGCAGGAGAGCCTGCGCGAGGCGATCACCGTGGTGCCGCAGGACATCTCGCTGTTCCACCGCTCCTTGCGCGAGAACATCCGCTACGGCCGGCCGGATGCGACGGACGAGGAGGTCTGGGCGGCGGCCGAGGCCGCGCGCTGCACGGATTTCATCAGTGACCTGCCGCAGGGCTTCGACACGATCGTGGGCGACCGCGGCGTGAAGCTCTCGGGCGGCCAGCGCCAGCGCATCGCGGTGGCCCGCGCCATCCTCAAGGACTCGCCGATCCTCCTCCTCGACGAGGCGACCTCCGCCCTCGACACCGAGTCGGAGGAGGCGATCCGCGAGGCGCTGCACAACCTGATGCAGGGCCGCACGGTGATCGCCATCGCGCACCGCCTGTCGACCCTGAAGGATTTCGACCGGATCGTGGTGCTCGACGGGGGCCAGGTGATCCAGGACGGCTCGCCCGAGCGGCTGATCCATCTCGACGGCTTCTACCGCGACCTGATCCAGCGCGAGACGCTCAAGCTGTCGCGCGAGGCGGCCTGAGCGGGGCGGCGCGAGGGCGCGCTGCGAATCGCGAGCGGCCGCAACCGGTTCGGGGGCGGTCCGCATCCGTTTGATCAATCCCGGCCCGTGACGGTCGCGTGCGCGGCCCCTTTCGCGCGCAGCGCCGGAACACCGGCGCAAGTCCTTGGCGCAAGTCCCTGGCCCAAGTCCCTGGCTCAAGTCCCCGGGCGCGTCGCGCTCCGCCCCTACGCCGCCCCGGCGAGTTCCTGCGCCAGCATTCGCACCCGGCGCAGATCGTCCACGAAACCCGCATAGGCCTCGGCCTTCGCCTCCTCGGGCAGGCGCAGCAGGTAGGAGGGGTGCACGGTGACGAAGCCCGCATAGGGTTTGCCGTCGAACCGGGCCGGGCCGCGGGCCCGGGTGATCGGGATCGCCTTGCCGGTCAGCGCCAGCACCGCCGTCGCCCCGAGCGCGACGACGAGGCGCGGATGCACGAAGCCGAGCTCCCGGTCGAGCCACCAGCGGCCATGCGCGACCTCCCCGGCGGTCGGCTTCTGGTGGATGCGCCGCTTGCCGCGCTCCTCGAACTTGAAGTGCTTGACCGCATTCGTGAGATAGCAGGAACCACGCGCGAGGCCGGCCTCCTCCATCGCCCGGGTGAGGAGCTGCCCCGCCGGGCCGACGAAGGGCCGCCCCAGCCGGTCCTCCTGGTCCCCGGGCTGCTCGCCCACGAAGGCGATCGCGGCGCCGACCGGTCCCTCGCCCAGCACCGCCTGCGTCGCCCCCGGCACCAGCGGTTCGGAGCGCCGGATCAGGGCGTTCAGGGCCTCGAGATCCTCCGGTCCCTGCGCCGCCATGGCGTCGAGGGCGCGGGTGGGCGTGCGTTTCCGCGGCATGGCGGGCTCCCTCTCGATCATCGCGGCGACGCGGCGGCGCGCGTTGCGCACGAGGTCGGGAATCGCCGCCGCCTCGGGCAGGTTGCGCCAGTACTTCTTGGGCATCTCCGCCCGCATCGCCGCGAGGTTGGTCCGGGCCGGGTTGAAGGTGCTGGCGTAATAGGCGCTCCAGCCGGCCTCGAAGGCGTCGCCGGCGGGCAGCGCCTCGCGCCGCTCGGGTGGGCCGAAGCGCAGGCGCGCGCCGTCCCAGTGGGCCGAGCCCTCGGGCGTCAGGATCAACCAGTCGAAGCCCGGGAAACGCGCCACGAAGAACGGCGCGGCCGCCTCCAGGATGTGGTGGTCGGGCTCGAACCACGCGGCGAAGCGCTCCCGCTCTCCCTCGCCGGGCACGCGCCGGAAGCGCAGGAAGGCGTGCATCTTGTGCAGGTCGCGCGCGACCGCTCGGCGCATGCGCGTCAGCCGGTGGACCAGGGGATCGCTCGCCACCTCGGGGAGGTGGCGCTCGCCCCGCCGCACCCGCCAGATCAGCTGGTAGAGCAGCGCGTAGCGCGCCTCGTCCCGGTGGGGCACGATCGCGGGCACCAGCGCCGCCACGGCCCGCGGCAGGGCGAGCGGGGGCGCCGGCCCGGCCTCCTCGGACGCGCGCGCCGCCTCGGCCCCGAACAGGCCGGGCTCGGCCCCGAACAGGCCGGGTTCGGGCCCGAACAGGCCGGGGGCCCCGCCCTGCGTGAAGGTCACCGCCTCGGGAGGGCACTCCTCCGCCGCGAGGCGGCGCACCGCGGCCCGGAACCCTTCGAGGTCGGCGCCGGGCCTCAGCGGGATGCTGCGCACGGCCTCACCCGAACAGGGAGAGCTGGCGCGGCGGCTCGGCGAGGCGCGCCCGCAGGTCGGACCGGTCGGTCAGCCGGGTCGGGGCATGGTCGGCGGCGATCAGGAAGGGCCGCGCGCGCTTCAGGCCCGAGGTCAGCCGCGCCACGTCCGCGAGGCGAAGCCGGGTGTGGCGGCGCGCCGCCACGATCCGGTCCACCGCCCGCACGCCCAGGCCCGGCACCCGCAGCAGCAAGTCCCGGTCGGCCCGGTTGACGTCGACGGGGAACCGCTCGCGGTGCTTGAGCGCCCAGGCGAGTTTGGGGTCGATGTCGAGGGCGAGCATGCCCGCCTCGGTGGCGTCCGCCACCTCCTCGGGGGCGAAGGCGTAGTACCGCAGGAGCCAATCCGCCTGGTAGAGCCGGTGCTCGCGGGCGAGGGGCGGCGCCTGCGGCGGCAGGATCGCGGAGGCGTCCGGGATCGGGCTGAAGGCCGAGTAGTAGATGCGCCGCAGGTCGTGGCTGGCGTAGAGGGCGGCGCTGCGGCGGATCAGGGCGGCGTCGGTCGAGGAATCGGCCCCGACGATGACCTGGGTCGATTGCCCGGCCGGGGCGTAGCGGCGCTTCTCCGCCCTGCCCTGCGCGATGCGCTCGCGCATCTGGCCCATCGCGGCCTCGATCGCGGCGCCGTCCTTCTCGGGGGCGAGCCGCTCCAGGCTCGCCTCGGTGGGGAGTTCGAGGTTGATCGAGAGCCGGTCGGCGTAGAGGCCCGCCTGCTCGATCAGCCAGGGGCTGGCCTCCGGGATCGTCTTGAGATGGATGTAGCCGCGGAATCCGTGCCGCTGGCGCAGGCCCTTCGCCGCCCGGATCAGCTGCTCCATCGTGTGGTCGGGCGAGCGGACGATCCCCGAGGACAGGAACAGCCCCTCGATCATGTTGCGCTTGTAGAACTCCACCGTGAGGGTGATCACCTCCTCCACCGTGAAGGCGGCCCGCCGCACGTTCGAGGAGCGCCGGTTCACGCAATAGGCGCAGTCGAACAGGCAGTAATTGGTGAGCAGGATCTTCAGCAGCGAGACGCAGCGCCCGTCCGGCGTGTAGGCGTGGCAGATCCCCGCCCCCGTCGTCGAGCCGAGTTCCCCGGCCGCGGCGCGGCGCTTCGGCGCCCCCGAGGAGGCGCAGGAGGCATCGTACTTCGCCGCGTCGGCGAGGATGGTGAGCTTCTTGGCGAGCCGGTCGTCCATGCGCCGAGACTGCGCGCTGTTCCCTGTTTGTTCAAGGCGACCTTTTGGCGCCCGCGCCGCGGGCGCGGTCGCGCGGCGCTGCGGAACCGGCCGGCCGCGGCGTCCGTTCTCTGGAAGAATTCCAATCACGGAGATGCAGATGGCGAGTTCCGAGACCGGCATGGCCTGCCAGAGCTGCCGCTACTACGACACCCGCAAGCTCAATGCGGGCCGGCCCCAGGGCGACGAGGGCCTGTGCCGCTTCAACCCGCCGGTGAGCCAGCCCGAGCCGCAGGGGCACGGCCTCTGGCCGGTCGTCTCGGCCTCCGACTGGTGCGGCCACTACTCGCCCCAGATGATGGCCGGCGAGTAGGCCGCCCGCCCGCGAAGCGGAGTTGCGCCCGGCAACTCCGCTCAGCTCTTGTTCTTGCAACATTTTTGCTGACGCGGTCCTTCGGTTCGCCGCCGAAAAGGTGACCGCTCCGGCGCATGATGCTCAGGACCGAAGGACCGCCCCCGGGCGGTCCTTCGCGCGTCCGGAGCGGCGCTCCGCGCGGCCGGAACCGCGCCCGTCGGGGGGACGTTGGCCGCCGATCCCGCAACCACCATGGCGAGCCGCATGCCGGACGACCTGACCCTCCTCTCGCGCCGAACCCTGATGCTGGCCGGGGGCGCGACGCTCGCCGCGATGGGCGGCGCGCAGGGCGCCGAAGCCCCCGTCGATACGGGGCGGGTGGAGAACGGCCGCGTCACCTTCCCGAACTGGCGCGGGCCCTCCGACCGGCCGGGCGCACCGCCGCGCGCGCCGCTGCTGCCCGCCGAGCGGGTCGGATTCGCGGTGGTCGGCCTCGGGCGACTCAGCCTGGAGGAGATCCTGCCGGCCTTCGGCGAGACCCGGAAGGCGCGGCTGGTGGCGCTGGTCTCGGGCAGCCCCGACAAGGCCAAGCTCGTCGCGGCCCAGTACGGCGTCCGGCCCGAAGCCGTCCACGGCTATGACGGGTTCGCGGCGCTGCGGGCCAATCCCGAGGTGCAGGTGGTCTACGTGGTGACGCCGAACGGGCTCCACCGCGACCACGTGCTGGCCGCCGCCGCGGCCGGCAAGCACGTCCTGTGCGAGAAGCCGATGGCGGCCTCCTCGGCCGAGGCCCGCACCATGATCGACGCCTGCGCCACGGCCGGCGTCAAGCTGATGATCGCCTAT
Source organism: Methylobacterium sp. CB376 (assembly GCF_029714205.1). Lineage (NCBI taxonomy): Bacteria > Pseudomonadati > Pseudomonadota > Alphaproteobacteria > Hyphomicrobiales > Methylobacteriaceae > Methylobacterium > Methylobacterium sp. CB376. The sequence continues at coordinate 7,268,695 of NZ_CP121648.1, forward strand.
CGCTGCCAGTACGAGACCCACAACCGCGAGGTCACGCGCCTCACCCGCGGCGGCGCGCTCGGCCGGCCGAAGCTGATCGAGGCGATCAACACCCAGACCATGAGCCTGCCCGAGCAGTGGCGCCTCAGGCGGGCGCTGGCGGGCGGCGGGGCGCTGCCGGATATCGGCCTCTACTGCCTCAACGGGGTGCGGGCGCTCACCGGCGAGGAGCCGGTCTCGGTCCAGGCGCAGATCCACTCGCCGCCGGACGATCCCCTCTACCGCGAGGTCGAGGAGACGGTGGCCTTCACCCTGCGCTTCCCGTCGGGCGTGATCGCGCAATGCACGACGAGCTACGGCGCCCACGAGACCCGCCGCCTCTCGGTCCAGGGCGAAACCGGGGCGATCACCCTCGAGAACGCCTTCGCGTATGAGGGCCAGCGCCTGATCCTCCACCATCGCGAGGGCCGCGCGGAGGCCCGCGAGGAGCGCGCGCTGCCGGTCCACAACCAGTTCGCCCGCGAGATCGACCACATGGCGACCTGCGTGCGCGAGAACCGCACGCCGCACACGCCCGGGGAGGAGGGTTTGCAGGACCACCTCCTGATGGAGGCGATCTACGAGGCGGCCCGCAGCGGCGGGACGCTGACCCTGAAGCCGCCCGAGCGCCCGCTGCGCAAGGGGCCGCTCGACCTGACCCGCGGGCCGGAGCCCGACGAGGCGAGCTGAGGCGGGCGATCGCGGCTCCCCCCGTCGCCGGACCGCCGGGCGGCGGTCGCGCGCGGCCGCCCGCATGCCTATATTCCGCTCATGCTCGTCGCGCCCCCCGCCCGCCCGGTCGTCCGCCGCCTCGATCCGGTCCTCGTCGACCGCATCGCGGCCGGCGAGGTGGTCGAGCGGCCCGCTGCCGCCGTCAAGGAACTGGTCGAGAACGCCATCGATGCCGGCGCCACCAGCATCGAGGTCACGATCCAGGCCGGGGGGCGCCGCCTGATCCGGGTCGTCGACGACGGCATCGGCATGAGCGCGGAGGATCTCGCCCTCGCGGTCGAGCGCCACGCCACCTCGAAGCTGCCGGACGGCGACCTCGACCGCATCGACACGCTCGGCTTCCGCGGCGAGGCCCTGCCCTCGATCGGCGCCGTGGCGCGGCTCTCCCTGGTCTCGCGCACGGCGGAGGCCGCGAGCGGCCACGGCCTGGTGGTCGATGCGGGGATCAGGGGGCCGGTGCGGCCGGTCGCGGCCGAGCGCGGCACCCGGGTCGAGGTCACGGACCTCTTCGCCGCCACGCCGGCGCGGCTGAAATTCCTGAAATCCGACCGCGCCGAGGCCGGCGCCGTGGCGGAGATCCTGCGGCGCCTCGCCGTCGCCCACCCGCAGATCCGCTTCACCCTGCGGGGCGAGAGCGGCGGAGGCGGCTTCGTGCTGCCGGCCGAGACCGGGCCGGGCTCCTGGCTCCGGCGCCTCGCGGCCGTGCTCGGCCCGGACTTCGCCGAGAATTCCGCGCCGCTCAGCCTGGAGCGGGAGGGCTTCGCCCTCGACGGCCATGTCGGCCTGCCGACCTTCCACCGGGCGGCGGCGACCCACATGCATTTCGTGGTGAATGGCCGGCCCGTGCGCGACCGCCTGCTCCTCGGCGCCGTGCGCGGCGCCTACGCGGACGTGATGGCCTCCGACCGCCACCCGGTGCTGGCGCTCGCCCTCACCTGCGACCCGACGCAAGTCGACGTGAACGTGCACCCGGCCAAGACCGAGGTGCGCTTCCGCGAGCCGGGACTGGTGCGCGGCCTGATCGTCAACGCGATCCACGAGGCGCTGCGCCGCGAGGGCGGGCGCAGCGCCGCCAGCGTCGCGGCCAGGACCCTGGAGAGCCTGCGGCCGGCCCAGACGCCGCTGCCGATGCAAGCGCCGCTGGCGGCCCGCAGCGCGTCCCCCGACGCCCGCCGGTCGGATCCGCCGCGCGGCGGCCGGGCCGAGCCCTTCGCCCAGGACGGGCCCTTCGCCCAGGACGGGCCGGGCCCGAGCCCCGACGGTCGGGAGCCCTTCGGCGCACAGGCCGGGCCGCCGCCCGGCTTCGCGGAGGCCGCCCAGGCGAGCTTCGCCGCCGAGGCGCTGCCGCCCGCCGCCGAGGCCCGGCCGCCCGCGCCGGAGACCCCCGCCCATCCCCTCGGGGCCGCCCGGGCGCAGCTGCACGAGACCTACATCGTGGCGCAGACGAGGGACGGCATCGTCATCGTCGACCAGCACGCGGCCCATGAGCGCCTCGTGTACGAGCGCCTCAAGCGCGAGCGCGAAGCGGGCGGCATCGCCCGCCAGCTCCTGCTGATCCCCGAGGTGGTGGAACTCGACCCCGCCGAGGCCGACCGCCTCGCCGAGGCGGCCGAGGACCTCGCGGCGCTCGGCCTGGTGCTCGAGGGTTTCGGGCACGGGGCGGTGCTGGTGCGCGAGGTGCCGGCGGCTCTGGCCGGGGGCGGCGTGCGGGCGCTGCTCACCGACGTGGTCGACGTGCTGCAGGAGGGCGGCGCCGACCCGCTGGCGCGCCGCCTCGACGCGGTGCTGTCGCGGATGAGCTGCCACGGCTCGATCCGGGCCGGGCGGCGCCTGCGGCCCGAGGAGATGAACGCGCTCCTGCGCGAGATGGAGGCGACGCCCCTGTCGGGCCAGTGCAACCACGGCCGCCCGACCTACGTGGAGTTGAAGCTCCACGACATCGAGCGCTTGTTCGGGCGGCGCTGATCCGCGCGGCGCGTGAGCGACGCCGACATCCGCATGGCGACGCAATCCGTCGGATCTCGGATCACGGGATCACCCGCGCCCGCCGCAGGGCCGCGAAGAGGTCGAAGAAGGAGTCGTCGCTCGGCTGGTAGTCGAGGAAGCCGAGGCGGCGGCTCTTCGCCATGTCGGTCACGACCTCGATCGGCCGGCCGAGATCGGCATCCGTGTGCCAGGCCGAGGCCAGCCGCCCGAGATCCGGCTCGACGAGGTCGTGCCGGCGGGCGATCTCGGCCCAGAGCGGGCCCGCATCGGCGAGCTGGCGGGCGAGGGGCGTGACCTCGCCGGGGAAGGGCGCCGGCGCGATCCCGAACCAGCCGGCGATGCGCTCCCACATCCAGCTCCAGCGGAAGACGTCGCCGTTCACGACGTTGAAGGCTTGGTCGCGGGCGGCCGGGTTCGTGGCGGCCCAGGCGAGGTGACGGGCGAGCAGCCGGGCGTCGGTCACGTCGGTGAGCCCGTTCCACTGCGCGGCCGAGCCCGGGAAGACGAAGGGGCGGCCGGTCTCGCGGCAGAGCGTGGCGGTGACCGCGAGCGTCACGCCCATGTTCATGGCGTTGCCGAGGGCGAAGCCGATGATCGTGTGCGGCCGGTGCACGCTCCAGCCGAACCCGTCCCGCGCGGCGGCGGCGAAGACCTCGTCCTCCTGCGCGTAATAGAAATTCTCGACGGGAAGCCGCGGCTGCTCCTCCCGGAAGGGCGTTGGCGGCAGCCGGCCCGTCCCGTAGGACTCGAACGGGCCGAGATAGTGCTTGAGGCCGGTGACGAGGGCGACGTGCCGCAGGCCCCCCGCGGGGCGCAGCGCGTCGAGGAGGTGGCGGATCATCGCGGCGTTGACCCGGATATTCTCGGCCTCGGTCGCCTGCCGCAACCAGGTGGCGAAGAAGACGTGGCTCGGGCGCAGATCCGCCACCGCCGCCGCGAGGCCGCGCGGGTCGAGGAGGTCGGCGGCGACGGGGCGCAGCCCCGCGATCTCGCCCGGCGGATGGCGGGCGAGGCCCGCCACCGACCAGCCCTCGCCGAGGAGGTGCCGCGCGAGGTTGCTGCCGACGATGCCGCTGGCGCCGACCACCAGTGCCGAATGGGTCATGGATCCTGCCGAGCGTTCGGGGGAATGCCCCGACAACGCGGGGTGCGGCGGATGGGTGCCGGGTCCGCGGCCGGAACGGGGCCGCCCGCCTGCGGTTGCCCGTCACGACCTCACGGAGTCCCGCAGATGACGAAGCCGATCCTCGTTGCCCTCGCCGCCCTCCCCCTCCTCGCCGCGCCGGTCCTGGCGCAGGGCATCAACAACGGCTCGGGCGCCGCCCCGGCGGCGCCGAGCCACACGGGTTCGGGCATGTCGAGCCAGCCGCCGGGCAGCGGCATCGGCGGCAACAATCCGGGCAGCATGGGCTCGACCGGCACCCAGGGCGCGAGCGGCGGCAATATGGGGCCGAACAGCACCTCGGTGAGCCAGCACCCGACCGGCAGCGGTGCCCCGGGCACCGGCCCGGGCAGCGCCTCGGGCAACCCGCACAAGTAGGCGGCGGCCCGCGCGCCGCGGGGGGCTTGCCCTCCCGGCGCGGGCCTCGTCCCGGCGTGAGCGGAGCCCGCGCTCACGCAAACGCGTCCCCCCGCCGCCTCGCCGCGGCCACGGAGTCCGGCTATCTGAACCGCGGAAGGTTCCGATGCACCGTCTCCCGTCGCTGCTCCTCGCCCTCGCGGCCCTCACCCTCCCCGCCGCCGCCCAGGCGCCGCGGGCGAACCCGCGATACGCCGACCTCGTGCGGGCCGAACTCGTGGCCGAGCCGAGCGCCGTGGCGCCCGGAGAGCCCTTCACGGTGGGCGTGCGGCTCACCATGAAGCCGCACTGGCACGTCTACTGGCGCAATCCCGGGGATTCCGGCCTCGCCCCCGAGATCGCCTGGACCCTGCCGGAGGGCTTCGAGGCCGGGCCGATCGCGTGGCCGGCGCCGTCCCGCATCCCGGTCGGCGACCTCGTCAATTTCGGCTACGAGGGCGAGACCGTCCTGACCACGACCCTGACCCCGCCCGCGCGCCTCGACGGCGCCGGCGTGACGGTGCGGGCGAAGGTCTCCTACCTCGTCTGCGAGCGGGAATGCATCCCGGGCGAGGCGCTCGTCGCCGCGACCCTGCCGGTGGCCCCGCCCGGCATCAGCCCGCGGCCCGACCCGCGCCAGCGCGACCGGTTCGCGGCCGCCCGCGCCGCCCTGCCGAAACCCTCGCCCTGGCCCTCCCGCCTGACCGAGGACGGCGACGCCCTCACCCTCCACCTCGACGCGCCCGGCCTGAAGCCGGGCTCGATCCGCGACCTCGCCTTCTTCCCGTACGCGGAGGCCGCGATCACGCACGCCGCGCCCCAGAAGGTCGCGGTCGACGCGGCCGGGCTCCACGTCGCGCTGACGCGCAGCAACCTCGCGCCCGCCGGGCCTCTCGGGCGCCTCGACGGCGTGCTGACCCTGACCGAGGACGCGCCGGACGGCCCGGTCCGCCACGCCTTCGCCCTCGGGGAGGCGCCCGCCGCGCCCGTCAGCGCGGCGCCCGCAAGCGCCGGGCCCGCCCCCGCCGCCCCGCCCGAGGCGGCGCCGCGGCCCGCCGGGGAGGCGCCGGCCGGCCTCTGGCAGGCGGCCCTGCTCGCGTTCCTCGGCGGCCTCCTCCTCAACCTGATGCCCTGCGTCTTCCCGGTCCTGTCGATCAAGGTGCTCGGCCTCGTGCGGCAATCGGGCGAGAGCGCCGCGCAGCTGCGCCGGCACGGGCTCGCCTACACGGCGGGCGTGCTCGGGGCCTTCCTGGGCCTCGCCGGGCTCCTGATCGCGCTGCGGGCCGGCGGCGCGCAGATCGGCTGGGGCTTCCAGCTGCAATCGCCCCTGGTGGTGGCGGGCCTCGCCTACCTGCTCTTCGCGATGGGCCTGAGCCTGTCGGGGGCGCTGCCGATCGGCGGCGGCATCGTCGGGCTCGGCGACGGGCTGACCCGGCGGGCGGGGCTCGAAGGCTCGTTCTTCACCGGCGTCCTCGCCACGATCGTCGCCACGCCCTGCACGGCGCCGTTCATGGCGGCGGCGGTCGGCTTCGCGCTGACCCAGGGCGCCGCCCTCGGCCTCGCGATCTTCGCCGCGCTCGGCCTCGGCCTCGCCCTGCCCTTCCTGCTCCTCACCCTGTGGCCCGCCGGCCTGCGCCGCCTGCCGCGGCCCGGCGCCTGGATGGAGACCCTCAAGGGCTTCCTCGCCTTCCCGCTCTACGCGACGGTGGCGTGGCTGGTCTGGGTGCTGAGCCAGCAGGTCGGCCCGGCCGGGCTGTTCCTCGCGCTCATCGGCTTCGTGCTGATCGGCTTCTGCGCCTTCGTCCTCGATCGCGCCCGCGCCGCCGGGCCGGTCGGGCGGAGGCTGGCGCAGGCGGCGGCCCTCGTCGGCGTGGTTGCCCTCGGCATGATCGCCGCCGCCCTCGACCGGGACCGGGCGGTGGCCGCCCCGGTGACGGTCGCCGGCGGGCCGGAGCCCTTCACCCAGGCGCGGCTCGACGGGCTCCTCGCCGAGGGACGGCCGGTCTTCCTCAACGTGACGGCGGCGTGGTGCATCACCTGCCAGGTCAACGAGCGCACCTCGCTCGCCACCGCCGCCGTGCGGGAGGCCTTCCGGGCCCGGAACATCGCCTACCTGAAGGGCGACTGGACCAACCAGAACCCCGAGATCACCCGCGTGCTGGAGGCCCATGGCCGGTCGGGCGTGCCGCTCTACCTGCTCTATCGCGGCCCCGGCGACGCGCAGGTGCTGCCGCAGATCCTGACCGAATCCAGCTTGCTGGCGGCCCTCGACGGGGTCGCGCCGCCGCGGCGCGCCGCCGCCCTCGGCGCCGCCTCGCCCGCCAAGGAGTGACCCGACCGATGCAGCCGACGACCCGCTTGGCCGCCTGCGCGCCGGCCGCTTCCGCGGTGCCCGCTCTCGCGGCGGCCGCCCTGACGGCCCTGCTGACCCTGGCAGGCCCGGCCGCCGCCGCCCCGGTGGTGGACAGGCCCGCCCCCGCCTTCCAGGCGAGCGATGCCGACGGGCGCACCGTCTCCCTCGACGACTTCAAGGGCAGGACGGTCGTCCTCGAATGGACGAACCACGAATGCCCCTTCGTGCAGAAGCACTACGGGGCGAAGGCGATGCAGGCCCTGCAGAGGAAGTGGACCGGCCAGGGCGTGGTCTGGCTCGCGGTGATCTCCTCGGCCCCCGGCGAGCAGGGCGCGCTGGACGGTGCCGGCGCCAAGCGCCTGAACGCGGAGCGCGGCGCCGTCCCGACCGCCGTGCTGCTCGATCCGCAGGGGCGGATGGGGCGCGCCTACGGGGCGCAGACGACGCCCCACATGTTCGTCATCCGGGGCGACGGCGAGCTGGCCTACATGGGCGGCATCGACGACAAGCCCTCCGTGAACCCCGCCGATCTCGGGACCGCGCACAACCTCGTCGACGCGGCGCTCACCGAGATCGCGGCCGGCAAGCCGGTCACGGTGAAGTCCGCGCGGCCCTACGGCTGCTCGGTCAAGTACGCCTCCTGAGGTGACGCGCCCGCGGCGATGACGGCCTGGGTCGCGGGCGTCGACGGCTGCCCGGGCGGCTGGATCGCCGCCTTCCAGCCCCTGGCGGCCGGCGCCCCCGTGCGCCTGCGCGTGCTGCCGGATCTCGCGTCGCTCTGCGACGGGCCCGAGGCGCCCGCCATCGTCGCCATCGACATCCCGATCGGCCTGCCGGAGCGCGTCGGCGCCGGCGGCCGCCTCGCCGAGCAGCTGGTCCGGCCGCTGCTCGGGCCCCGCCGGGCCTCGGTCTTCCCGACCTCGTCCCGCGCGGTGGTCCAGGCGCCGGACTACGCGGCGGCGATCGCCCTGTCCCGGCAGGGGGATCGCCAGCCCTTCGCGCCCTCCCCGCCCGCCAACGCCCTGTTCCCGCGCATCCGCGCCGTCGACGCGCTGCTGCGGGCGCGGGCGGAGCTGCGCGAGCGCGTCCGCGAGGTGCATCCCGAACTCGCCTTCGCGGTGCTCAATGGCGCGCCCCTGCCGGAGGCGAAGCGCACGAAGGGCGGCGCGGCCCTCCGGCGGGCCCTCCTCGCCCGCGCCGGGCTGCCGGAGGCGGCGATCGCCGGCCCGCCGCCGCGGGGCGCCAGGGCCGACGACCTCCTCGACGCGCTGGCGGCGCTCGTGGTGGCGCGGGGGATCGCGCGCGGGCGCGCCCTGTCCTATCCCGATCCGCCGGAGCGCGACGCGCACGGCCTGCCCGCCGCGATCTGGACCCTCCTGCCCGACGAGCCCTCGCCATGACCCTGCCGACCCGCGACATCGCCCGCGCCCTGGTCTTCGACCCGCAGGACCGCCTGCTGCTCATCGCCTACCAGGCGGTGCGGGACGTCGATCCCGCCCGGCCCGGGGAGCGCCGCTTCTGGTTCATGCCGGGCGGCGGCATCGAGCCCGGCGAGACGCCCGAGGAGGCCTGCCGGCGGGAGCTGCACGAGGAGATCGGGGTCGAGAACGCCCCGCTCGGCCCCCTCGTCGCGCGCTGCGACGGGCCCTTCACCCTGTTCACCAAGCCGCGCATCGCCCATGAGCGCTACTTCGTGGTGCGGCTGCCGAGCGACGCGATCGACACCGCGCGCCTCGCCGAGACGGAGGACAACCCGGTGCTCGGCACCCGCTGGTGGTCCCTCGACGCGCTGGAGACGACGCGCGAGCGCGTGGAGCCCGCCGGCCTCGCGGCCCTGGCCCGCCGGATCCTGGCGGGCGAGGCGGTGACGGAAGTCCACCTCGCCTGGGGGCCGGGGGCCGCCTAGTTGGGTTTGGACAGGGAGAGATCCCTCCGCCGGGTCCCGGGGCGGCGCCCCGGGCAGGCGTGCCACTTGCATCCCCCTCTTCGACGACGAGCCCGCCCATGCTTCCCGAAATCCTCACCCAAGGCTACCGCGCCTTCCTGGACGACCGCTTCGCGCGGGAGCGGGGGCGCTACGAATCCCTCGCGGAGGGCCAGAGCCCCGAGATCATGGTGATCAGCTGCTGCGACAGCCGGGTCTCGCCCGAGGTGGTCTTCGACGCGCGCCCGGGCGAGCTGTTCGTGGTGCGCAACGTCGCCAACCTCGTGCCGCCCTTCGAGACGGGCGGCGAGTATCACGGCACCTCGGCGGCGCTCGAATACGCCGTCCAGGCCCTCAAGGTGAAGCACATCGTGGTGCTGGGGCACGCCCGCTGCGGCGGCGTGCGGGCCTTCGCGGACGACGCGGCGCCGCTCTCGCCGGGCGACTTCATCGGCCGCTGGGTGTCGCTGATCGCCCCGGCCGCCGAGCGGCTCGGTCCCGGCGACGGGGGGGATTACCTGGAGCGGCTCGAATACGCCACGGTGGCGAACAGCCTCAAGAACCTGATGACCTTCCCTTGCGTGAAGATCCTGGTCGAGCGGGGACGGCTCCAGCTGCACGGGGCGCATTTCGGCATCGCGACCGGCCAGCTGCGGGTGCGCGACCCCGAGACCGGCGCGTTCCGGCTGGCGGTGCCGGAGGCGGAGGTGAGCCCGACGCGGCTGATCCGCTGCCAGGAGACGGAGACCGGCGCCTGAGCGCAACGGCTCGCGGGGATCTGGCTGAGGCTCGCGTTCCCGCCTCAATCCTGCCGCCGGACCGGTGATCCCCTCGGCGGACGATGCTTGGCCGGCGGGGGCTGGCCGGCGGGGGCTGGCCGGCGCGGGCTGGCCGGCGCGGGCTGCCCGGCGGCGGGCCGCTCCCAGGTGTCGCGAGAGCGTTTCGGCGGAGGACCGAGCGATGCCCCAGCTTCCCGTGGCGGTGATCGGTGCCGGCTTCAGCGGCACCATGGCGGCCCTGCACCTGAGCCGGCTGCTGCCGCCGGGGCGGCAGGTGCTGCTCTGCGAGCAGTCGGCGGTCTTCGCCCGCGGCCTCGCCTACGCGACGGGCTGTCCGGACCACCTCCTCAACGTCCGCGCCGCCAACATGAGCGCCTTCCCGGACGCGCCGGAGGATTTCTCGCGCTGGCTCGAACGCTGCGGCCTCGACGACCTCGCCTGCATCCGCGCGACGCCGGCGGGGGTGTTCGCCGCGCGCGGCCTCTACGGGCGCTACCTGACCGAGCTCCTCGTCGGGGCGCTGACCGGGGAGGCGTCGCCGCGCCTGCTCCTGGAGAACGACGCGGTAGTCGACCTCGCCCCCGCCCCCGAGGGTTTCCGCCTGACCCTGGCGGCCGGGCGGGTGAGGGCCGTGAGCGGGGTCATCCTCGCCTGCGGCAAACTCCGCGGCGGCCGCGACTGGACCACGCGCTACCGCCTCGATCCCTGGGACGAGGCTCCCCTCGACGGGCTGCGGGCGGACATGCCGGTGCTCGTCGTCGGCACCGGGCTCACCATGGTGGACGCGGTGGCGGCGCTCCGGCGGCGCGGCTTCCCCGGGCCGGTCCTCGCCCTCTCCCGCCACGGCTACCTGCCGCAGGTCCACGCGCCGGCCGCGCCCTGGCCGGCCCCCGCCCTGAGCGAGGCGGAGCGGCTCTCCGCGCGGCTCCTGCTCCGCCGCCTGCGCGCCGAGGCGGCGCGGGCGGCCGCCGCGGGCAGCGACTGGCGCGGCGTGATCGACGGGCTGCGCGCCGGCAGCGTCGCGCTCTGGCGCGGCCTGCCGGAGGCGGAGCAGCGGCGCTTCCTGCGCCACCTGCGCAGCGTCTGGGACGTGCATCGCCACCGGATGGCGCCGCCCGCGGCCGAGATCATCGCGCGGGAGCGCGAAGCCGGCGGGCTGTCGATCCTGCGGGGCCGGGTCGAGGCGGTGGCGGATCAGGCCGGCTTCGCGCTGGTGCGGATTCGGGAGCGGGGCGCGCCGACGCCGCGCGACCTGGCTGTGCAGCGGATCCTCGACGCGTCGGGCGTCGCCAGCGTGGCGCGCAGCGACGACCCGCTCCTGCGCCGCCTGATGCAGCGCGGCGTCGTCCGGCCCGACGCGCACGGCCTCGGCCTCGCCGCCGCGGAGGATCTCGCGCTCATCGGGGCCGACGGCACGGCCGGGCGACCGCTCTGGACCCTGGGACCGCTCCTGCGCGGCACGCTCTGGGAATGCACCGCCGTGCCCGACATCCGCGGCCAGGCGGCGGCCCTGGCCGCGACCGTGGCGGCGCGGCTCGCGGCCGAGGCCGCGCACGAAAAACCCCTCGCCCGGGCGGGAGAGGGGTGATGCGGGATCCGCGTCGATCAAGCGGATCCCGGATCAGAACTTCAGCGTCTCCTTCGACTCCCGCAGCTGCGCGATCTGCATGTCGAAGTCGCGGCGCTTGTCGAGGTCGTCCGTGGCGTCGCGCAGGGTCTCGACGTTGGCGATCTCCGCGTCGATGCTCTCGGGCGTGAGCTCCTCCACCGGCGTCGCGCGCTCGGCGATCACGATCAGGCCGGTCGCGTTGATCTCCGCGAAGCCCCCGCGCACCAGCACGCGCTTGCCGTGCTGAGGGCCCTCGGTGATGACCAGCACGCCGGTCTTGAGGGTGGTCAGGACCGGGGCGTGGCCCGGCAGGACGGTCATCTCGCCCTCGGAACCGGGCAGCTGCACGGCGTCGACCGCGCCCGAATAGATGACCCGCTCGGGGCCGACGAGATCGAACTGGAAAGTGGCCATGGGATGAGGTCAGTTCCGGTTGGGGCGGGCCCGGGTTTCGGTCGCGGAACGGGGACCGGGCGCGAGCCCGATCCCCGTTCGGTCAGGCGAACCGTGGCGATCAGGCCGCGGCGAGGCGCTGGGCCTTCTCGACCGCCTCCTCGATCGTGCCCACCATGTAGAAGGCCGCCTCCGGCAGGTGGTCGTACTCACCCTCGACCAAGCCCTTGAAGCCCTTGATCGTGTCCTCGAGGGCCACGAGCTTGCCGGGCGAGCCGGTGAAGACCTCGGCCACGTGGAAGGGCTGGCTGAGGAAGCGCTCGATCTTGCGGGCGCGGGCCACCGTCAGCTTGTCCTCCTCGGACAGCTCGTCCATGCCCAGGATCGCGATGATGTCCTGGAGCGCCTTGTAGCGCTGCAGCACCTGCTGCACCCGGCGGGCGGTGGCGTAGTGCTCCTCGCCCAGGATGGTCGGCGAGAGCATGCGCGAGGTCGAGTCGAGCGGGTCCACCGCCGGGTAGATGCCCTTCTCGGCGATCGAGCGCGACAGCACGGTCGTGGCGTCGAGGTGGGCGAAGGAGGTGGCCGGGGCCGGGTCGGTCAGGTCGTCGGCCGGCACGTAGATCGCCTGGACCGAGGTGATCGAGCCCTTCGTCGTGGTGGTGATGCGCTCCTGCAGGGCGCCCATGTCGGTGGCGAGCGTCGGCTGATAGCCCACCGCCGAGGGGATGCGGCCGAGCAGCGCCGACACCTCGGAACCCGCCTGCGTGAAGCGGAAGATGTTGTCGACGAAGAACAGCACGTCCTGGCCCTCGTCGCGGAAATGCTCCGCGACGGTGAGGCCGGTCAGCGCGACGCGGGCGCGGGCGCCCGGGGGCTCGTTCATCTGGCCGTAGACCAGGGCGCACTTGGAGCCCTCGGCGGAGCCGTGCTCCTTCGGGTCCATGTTGACCTTGGACTCGATCATCTCGTGGTAGAGGTCGTTGCCCTCGCGGGTCCGCTCGCCCACGCCCGCGAAGACCGAGTAGCCCGAATGGGCCTTCGCGATGTTGTTGATGAGCTCCATGATCAGCACGGTCTTGCCGACGCCGGCGCCGCCGAACAGGCCGATCTTGCCGCCCTTGGCGTAGGGCGCGAGCAGGTCGACGACCTTGATGCCGGTGACCAGGATCTGCGCCTCGGTCGACTGCTCGGCGTAGCTCGGGGCCGGCTGGTGGATGGCGCGGAAGCTCTGGGCCTCGATCGCGCCGGCCTCGTCGATCGGCTCGCCGATCACGTTCATGATGCGGCCGAGCGTGTTGGCGCCGACCGGGACCTTGATCGGGGCGCCGGTGTCGATGACCTCCTGGCCGCGCACCAGACCCTCGGACGTGTCCATGGCGATGCAGCGCACGGTGCTCTCGCCGAGCTGCATCGCCACTTCGAGGACGAGGCGGTTGCCCTGGTTCTTGGTCTCGAGCGCGTTCAGGATCTCGGGCAGGTGACCCTCGAACTGCACGTCGACGACCGCGCCGATGACCTGGGTGATGTGGCCGACCTTGTTCGAGCCGACGCCGGGAGTCGCAGTGTTCGCCATCTGATGAATTCCCTGGAATGAGCGGTCAGAGCGCCTCGGCGCCGGAGATGATCTCGATCAGCTCCTTGGTGATCTGGGCCTGACGGGTCCGGTTGTAGACCAGCGTCTGCTTCTTGATCATCTCGCCGGCGTTGCGGGTCGCGTTGTCCATGGCGCTCATGCGCGCGCCCTGCTCGGAGGCGGCGTTCTCCAGGAGCGCCCGGAGGATCTGGACGGTGAGGTTCTTCGGCAGCAGCGCCGCCAGGATCTCGCCCTCGTCCGGCTCGTACTCGTAGGCGGCGTCGGTCTGCGCGGCCTCGCCGGCCGGCGGGATCTCGGCCGGGATGATCTGCTGCGCGGTCGGGATCTGCACGATCACCGACCGGAAACGCGAGTAGAACAGGGTCGCGATGTCGAACTCGCCCGCCTCGAAGCGGCCGAGCAGGTTCTGGGCGATCGTCTCGGCATTGTCGAAGCCGAGCTGGCGCACGCCGCGCAGCTCGATCAGCTCGACGATCTGGTCGCGGAACTCGCGGCGCAGGATGTCGTAGCCCTTCTTGCCGACGCAGATGATCTTGACCGTCCGGCCCTCCGCGGTGAGGCGGCGGGCGTGATCGCGCGCGAGGCGCGCGATCGAGGAGTTGAAGGCGCCGCAGAGGCCGCGCTCCGCGGTGCAGACGAGCAGCAGGTGGACCCGGTCGGCGCCCGTGCCCGACAGGAGCCGGGGCGTCTCCGCCCCGGGCGTCAGGTTCGTGGCGAGGTTGCCGAGGACGGCGGCCATCCGCTCCGCGTAGGGCCGGGCGTTCTCCGCCGCATTCTGCGCGCGGCGGAGCTTGGCCGCCGCCACCATCTGCATCGCCTTGGTGATCTTCTGGGTCGCCTTCACCGAGGCGATGCGGTTGCGCAGGTCCTTCAGACTCGGCATCGGGGGTCCCTCAGGGCTCGTGCCGGGTTACGAGAAGGACTTGGCGAAGGACTCGACCACGCCCTTCAGCTTGGCCGCCGCGTCGTCGCCGAGGTCCTTGGAGGTCCGGATCGTCTCCAGGAGGTCGGCGTGCCGGCCGCGCAGGGTCGAGAGCAGCCCGTCCTCGAAGGCGCGCACCCGGTTGACCGGGATCGCGTCGAGGTAGCCGTTCACGCCGGCGTAGATCACCGCGACCTGCTCCTCCATCTTGAGCGGCGAGAATTGCGGCTGCTTCAGGAGCTCGGTCAGGCGCGAGCCGCGGTTCAGCAGGCGCTGGGTCGCCGCGTCGAGGTCGGAGCCGAACTGCGCGAAGGCCGCCATCTCGCGGTACTGCGCGAGCTCGCCCTTGATCTTGCCGGCGACCTTCTTCATCGCCTTGGTCTGGGCCGCCGAGCCGACGCGCGAGACCGAGAGGCCGACATTCACCGCCGGGCGCACGCCCTGGTAGAACAGGTCGGTCTCCAGGAAGATCTGGCCGTCGGTGATCGAGATCACGTTGGTCGGGATGTAGGCCGAGACGTCGTTGGCCTGCGTCTCGATGACCGGCAGGGCGGTCAGCGAGCCGGCGCCGGCGGCGTCGCCCATCTTGGCGGCGCGCTCTAGCAGCCGGGAATGCAGGTAGAACACGTCGCCCGGATAGGCCTCGCGGCCCGGCGGGCGGCGCAGCAGCAGCGACATCTGGCGGTAGGCGACGGCCTGCTTGGACAGGTCGTCGTAGATGATCACGGCGTGCATGCCGTTGTCGCGGAAGAACTCGCCCATGGCGCAGCCGGAGAACGGCGCCAGGAACTGCATCGGCGCCGGGTCGGAGGCGGTGGCGGCGATCACGATCGAGTAGTCGAGCGCGCCGTTATCCTCCAGCACCTTGACGAACTGGGCGACGGTCGAGCGCTTCTGGCCCACCGCGACGTAGACGCAGTAGAGCTTGGCCTTCTCGTCGGTGCCCTCGTGGGCCGGCTTCTGGTTGAGGATGGTGTCGAGCGCGATGGCGGTCTTGCCGGTCTGACGGTCGCCGATGATCAGCTCGCGCTGGCCGCGGCCGATCGGGATCAGCGCGTCGACCGACTTCAGGCCGGTGGCCATCGGCTCGTGCACCGACTTGCGCGGGATGATGCCGGGAGCCTTGACGTCGACGCGGCGGCGCTCGGTCGAGACGATCGGGCCCTTTCCGTCGATCGGGTTGCCGAGCGCGTCGACGACGCGGCCGAGCAGGCCCTTGCCGACCGGGACGTCCACGATGGCGCCGGTGCGCTTGACGGTCTGGCCTTCCTTGATGTCGCGGTCGACGCCGAAGATGACGACGCCGACATTGTCCTGCTCGAGGTTCAGGGCCATGCCGCGCACGCCCGACTCGAACTCGACCATCTCGCCGGCCTGGACGTTGTCGAGGCCGTAGACGCGGGCGATGCCGTCGCCGACCGACAGGACCTGGCCGACCTCGGTGACCTCGGCCTCCTGGCCGAAGTTCTTGATCTGCTCCTTCAGGATCGCGGAGATCTCAGCGGCTCGGATGTCCATCGTCGGACCTTCTCTCGTTCGAGTGTGTGTCAGGGGCGGATCGCGCGGGGGCTCGGTGCCCTCAGCGCGCGTCCCGCATCGCGAGGCGGATGCTGTTGAGCCTGGTGCGCAGCGAGGCGTCGACCATGCGGCTGCCGAGCTTGACCACGATGCCGCCGATCAGGCTCGGGTCGACGCGCAGGTCGAGCTCGACCTCCGCGCGGGCGACGTCGCGCAGGGAGGCCTTGATCTCCTCCAGCACGGCGTCGGAGGGGGGTTCGGCGAGCCGCACCTCGGCCCGGACGATGCCCTTGGCCTCGCGCACCAGCACCCGGTAGGCCCGGATCATGTCGGGGAGCACGAACAGCCGGCGGTTGGCGGCCGCGAGGCGGATGAAATTGGCCGCCAGGCCGGTGATGCCGGCGCGGGCCAGCACCGCCTCGACCGCCTTGACCTGCTCCTCGGTGCTGAAGACGGGGCTGCGCACCAGGCGCTGCAGGTCGGCGCTCTCGCGCAGCAGCGCGTCGAACCGGTCGAGCCCCTCGGTGACTGCGTCCACGGCGCGCTCGTCGCGCGCCAGTTCGAACAGGGCCGAGGCGTAGCGCCCCGCGACGCCGCCCAGGGTGGAACCCGATTCCGATCCGTTCTGAGCCACCAGCGCTCTCTCTCTACCTGGGCCGCCGGGTCCCGCTTCCGCCCCTCGCCGGCTCGGCGGCGCGGCCCGTCGATGATGGGAAGGCGCCGGACCGGAAGCCCCCCTCCCCGGCGCGGCGCGGGCCTAGCATGGGTTCACGGGGGGCGCAAGGCGACGCCTGGGGCCGGGCCGGGGCGCTTCCGGCAACCGGTTCAGCGGGTTGGAGAGGGCCGGCCGGGGGCGCTCAGCCGGGACTTTCCGTGTTGCACACAACGGTGTCGCAGGTCTCGACGCTGGCCAGGATGCGGGCGAGGGTCCGCCCGCCGGGATGGCCGAGGAGCGCGGTCGTCCCCACCACGTAGGACGGGGTAGCCGAAAGGCCAAGGTCGGCGGCCAGCCGCATC
This sequence comes from Methylobacterium sp. CB376, assembly GCF_029714205.1. Taxonomy (NCBI): domain Bacteria; kingdom Pseudomonadati; phylum Pseudomonadota; class Alphaproteobacteria; order Hyphomicrobiales; family Methylobacteriaceae; genus Methylobacterium; species Methylobacterium sp. CB376. The sequence goes on from NZ_CP121648.1 coordinate 7,285,101, forward strand.
TGGGTCGCGAGCGCCCGCCCGACCAGGGTCGAATCGGCCTCTTCCGCCAGGGCGGCGCGGTCGTGGCCGAGCGCGCGGGCGGCGTTGAGGGAGGCCGGCCCGTCGATCGCGCCGGGGCGGCCGAGGAGGTCCCGGTAGAGGGCGAAGGACGCGGCCGGGCCGGCCCGCCGCTGCAGGGCGAGCGCGACCTTGGCGGCCTGCGCCGAGCGCGGCGACAGGATCGGGTTCTGGACGAGGCCGATCCGCAGGGTCGGGCGGGCCCGGAGCAGGGAGTCGAGGTCGCGGGAGGCCGCCCGGCACCAGGGGCAGTTGAAGTCGAAGAACTCGTAGAGGGTGATGTCGGGCGTCGCGCTGCCGGCCAGCACGATCCCGGGCAGGGCCTCGATCTCGGAGACGAGTTCCCCGGGCAGGCGGCGGTTGGCGACCGGGCGCCCGTCATCCCCGGTGAGCGGGTACCATTGGCCCTCGCCGGCGGGGTCCTCCTGCGCCCGGGCCGGGGCGGCGGAGGCGGCGAGCGCGGCGAGGAAGGAGCGGCGGGAGAGACGCATCGGGGGAACCGGTTCGGACCAGGACGGCAGGGGTGCCGCCCCAGCTTGGCCGAAACAAGGCGCCGCGCGCCCGTCCCGGAGGGCTCCCTGCGGCTCCCGGCCCCGGATCAGGTGAAGCCCGGCGGGCGCTCCCCCACCGCCCAGGCCAGGGCCTGTTCGAGCCTGTCGTTGCCCCAGAACAGCTCGCCGTCCTCGGTGAGGAAGGTGGGCGCGCCGAAGATGCCGCGCGACTTCGCCTCCTCGCCGATGACGCGCAGCCGGCTCTTGTTCGGCTCGGCGGTCGCCGCCTTGACGATGCCCGGGCCGTCGAGGGAGAGGCCGTTCAGCAGGGCCGAGATGCTGCCGGGCTCGGCGATCGACTGGCCTCGGGCGAATTCTGCCTCGAAGACGGCGCGGGTGAAGGCGCCGATCCAGGGCTCCTCGGCCCCGTAGGTCGCCACCCGCGCCGCCGCGAGGCTGTTCTGCGGGAACTCGGCGGGCCGCCGGATCGGCGGCAGGCCGAGCCGCGCCGCCTCGCGGGCGAGGTCGCGCCACATGGCGCGGCCCTTGGCCGGGTAGAGGTTGAAGGGCGAGGTGGACCAGCCCTGGCCGGCGAAGAGCGGCCCGAGCAGGAAGGGCCGCCAGCGCAGGGAGACCCCCGCCGCCTCCGCCAGCGCCTCGATCCGCATCGCCGCGAGGTAGGAGTAGGTCGACGCGAATTCGAACCAGAATTCGAGGGTGGGCCGGCGCGCCATCAAGGCTCCTCCTGCGCATCATCCAGGCAGCTTCGCTCCGCCCCCGCCCTGCCACAAGCGCCAAGGCCGAAGCCAAGGCCGAAGCCAAGGCCGCAGCCGAGGCCGATGCCGGGCGGGGAGCGCCGCGCGGGGAAAGCGCCGGGGCGCCGCCGCGGTTGCACGCGGGCGGGCGCGGCTGATAGAGCCGCGCGTCCCTTCCTGCCGGCAGCCGAGGCCCGTTCCCATGGCACACCCAACCCAGAAGCGCGTGCAGAAGGTCGTGCTCGCCTATTCGGGCGGGCTCGACACCTCGATCATTCTCAAATGGCTCCAGACCACCTACGGCTGCGAGGTGGTGACGTTCACGGCCGACCTCGGCCAGGGCGAGGAGCTGGAGCCGGCCCGGCGCAAGGCGGAGCTGCTCGGGATCAAGCCCGAGAACATCTTCATCGAGGACCTGCGCGAGGAATTCGTCCGCGACTACGTCTTCCCGATGTTCCGGGCGAATGCCCAGTACGAGGGCGTGTACCTCCTGGGCACCTCGATCGCCCGGCCCCTGATCGCCAAGAAGCAGATCGAGATCGCCGACCGGGTCGGGGCCGACGCGGTCGCGCACGGCGCCACCGGCAAGGGCAACGACCAGGTCCGGTTCGAGCTCGGCTACTACGCCCTCAAGCCCGACGTGACGGTGATCGCCCCCTGGCGCGAGTGGGATTTCAAGAGCCGCGAGGCGCTGCTCGCCTTCGCCGAGCAGCACCAGATCCCGATCGCCAAGGACAAGCGCGGCGAGGCGCCCTTCTCGGTCGACGCGAACCTGCTGCACGCCTCCTCGGAGGGCAAGGTGCTGGAGGATCCGGCGCTGGACGTGCCGGACTACGTCTATTCCCGCACCCTCTCGCCCGAGGAGGCGCCCGACAGCCCGACCGTGATCACGATCGGCTTCGAGCGCGGCGACGCGGTCTCGCTCGACGGGGAGCCCCTGTCGCCCGCCACGCTGCTCGCGCGGCTCAACGACCTCGGCCGGGCCAACGGCATCGGCCGCCTCGACCTCGTCGAGAACCGCTTCGTCGGCATGAAGAGCCGCGGCATGTACGAGACGCCCGGCGGCACGATCCTGCTGCCGGCCCACCGGGCGATCGAGTCGATCACCCTCGACCGCGGCGCGGCCCACCTCAAGGACGAGCTGATGCCGCGCTACGCCGAGCTGATCTACAACGGCTTCTGGTTCTCGCCCGAGCGCGAGATGCTGCAGGCGCTGATCGACAAGAGCCAGGAGCTGGTGACCGGCACGGTGCGCCTGAAGCTCTACAAGGGCGGCGTCTACGTGATCGGCCGCGAGAGCCCGAACTCCCTCTACGACCAGGACCTCGTCACCTTCGAGGAGGGCGCGGTGGCCTACGACCAGCGCGACGCGGCCGGCTTCATCAAGCTCAACGCCCTGCGCCTGCGCACGCTGGGGCAGCGCAGGCGCAAGATCGGGGGTTGAGAGGGCGGGGCGCCCCCACCCCCTCACTTGATCCCGAGCGCCTCCGGGTCGCGCGACACGAACAGCACCCGCAGGTCCTCGTCCGGCACGTAGTCGCGGGCCTCCCACCGGAAGGTGGTGGGGCCGGTCTTCGTCACGCCGCTCCGGCAGAAGCTCACCAGCGTGTCGGGGCGGCCCTTGTCGATGGTCAGGGTGAAGCGGCCGATGCGGCCGGCCCAGTTCCGCGCCGTGGTCACGATGTAGGGGACCACCGCCGACGAGACGACGCCGCCCGAATTCCTTGCCCTGCCCGATCAGGCGCCGGATCCCGCCGAGCCCCGCCTCGTCGAGGCAGTAGCGGGTTCGGTACTCCCGGCGCGACGCCTCTTTGGCGTCGAGGAGGTAGGTCCCCTTCACGGGCACGTAGGCGTGCGACACGGCGACGTCCCGGCCCGGAGGAAAGGTCTGCTCCCAGTGGAACTTGGCCTCAAGCCGCCACTGCCCCCATTCGGGGCCGTCCTCGGCCGGCAGCAGGCCCTCCGCGGCGAGGCGCCGGCGCGCCTCGGGCGAGAGCGCCTTGACGGCCTTCTCCAGGTCGGCCCGGCGCAGCGGGTTGAGGGGCAGGCCGTGGCGCCTGAGGAGGTCGGTGACCTCGCGCGCGCCGAGATAGGCCCGCTCCTCCAGGGCCGGACGGATCGCCGCCCCGTCCACCGTCACGGTGAAGCCGACGAAATTCGCCCGGTCCTCGAAGGGCAGCGAGAGCGGCGAGGAGCTCAGCGCCGCCCCGTCGACCGAGGGGAGCGGGAAGGCGACCCGGAGCCGGCGCGGCGCCTCGCCCGTGTTGCGGAACACGTAGTCGACCGCGATGCGGTCGAGGCCGAGGCGCAGGTCCTCGCTCAGGAGCGCGACCGCCGGATCCTTGACGAGGGCGAGGCCGCCCGCGTCGAGTTCCGCCGCGCTGTCGTTGGCCCGGGCCGGCGCCCCGGCCAGACCCAGGAGCGCGAGGGCGATCCCGCCGCACGCCCGCAACCGACCGATCCGCATCCAGCCCCCCGCTTGCCCGAGCCCGGGAGGCCGTATCGCGAAAACCCGCCGTAAGGGAAGGCCCTCCGGCGTCCCGGCTCAGTGCTCGGCCTCGTCGTCGATGTCGATGAGGAACAGGATGTCGACGTCGTCCGGCTCCTCCTCGTCGGACGTGCCCGACGCCGCGGTCGCGCCCGAATCGTCCGGCTCCTCGTCGAACTCCTCGTCCTCCTCCATCGCCTCGTCGAAGGTGTCGACCTCGTCCTCGGTCGAGGGACGCAGCTTGAGCGCGGAATCCTCGCCCGACCAGAGCGGGCGCCCCTCGGTGGTCATGGTGCGCAGGTCGTCCTTGAACCCCTCCACGTCGAGGAGCTCGCGGGCCTGGGTCTCGGTGGCCCGGATGACGGCGACCGGGGTTCCGTTGATTTCGAGTGTGAACATGCTGCCTCCTGCGCGGCCAGGCCCGCTCTCTACGCGGGGAATGGACGGCGCGCCACCCGCGTTCCCGGGCGTCGCGCCGCAGCGTCAGGGCCGGACGCAGGCGGCGAGCGAGCCGATGCGCGCCAGGCGCGCCTGCAGGCGCCCGGCGAGCGCCCTCAAGCCCCGCGACGGGTGGGCCGGGCTGCGGGCCGCCGGGTTGGGCAGGGCGACGACGAGGAGCGCCGCCTCGCTCCGGGTGAGGTCGCGGGCGCCCTTGCCGAACCAGTGACGGGCGGCGGCCTCCGCGCCGTAGATGCCGTCCCCCCACTCGGCCACGTTGAGGTAGATCTCCATCGTCCGCCGCTTGCCCCAGACCAGGTCCGCCAGCAGCGCGAGGGGGATCTCCATCGCCTTGCGCAGGTAGGAGCGGCCGGGCCACAGGAAAACGTTCTTGACCGTCTGCATGGTGACCGTGGAGGCGCCGCGGCTCGGCCCGTCCTCGTCGCTCACCACCTCGCCGAGCGCCTCCCAGTCGACGCCCCGGTGCAGGCAGAAGCGCTGGTCCTCGGAGGCGATCACCGCCTGGACCAGGACCGGGGCGATGCCGGCGAGCGGGACGCGGTCCCGCTCGACCGGCCGGCCGGTCAGCCAGCGGCCGAGCATGAGGGTTGAGGGCGGATCGACCGCGCGATAGACGAGCGCGAGGCACAGGACGAGGATCACCGCGGTGAAAGGCAGCAGCACGAGCAGGCGCAGCGCGCGGGCGAACCGGCGCGCGGGCGCCGCGGCGGACCGGCCCGCCTCCTGCCCCGTGATCGCGCCGCGCGGCTCCTGAATCCCGTCCTCCCCCGCTTCCTCGACCGAGGCTTTCCCCATGACGTCACCGCAGGCCGGCCCGGCCGAGACACGCAAGCCCGCCGCGGCTTCCCCCGGTCCTTCGCACGGAACGGCCGGCGGCTTCTATCCGGAGGGCGCCGATTTCCCCGCCCGGCTCACAGCGGTCGCGGAGGCGGTGGAGGTCTTTCTCGACGAGCGCCTCGGCGACGCGACCGGCCCGGGCGAGATCACCCGGCCCCCGCGCCTGATGCAGGCGATGCGCCACGCGGTGCTCGGCGGCGGCAAGCGCCTGCGCCCCTTCCTGACCATCGAGACCGCCCGTCTCCTCGGCGGCCCCTATCCGGGAGCGCTGGCCGCGGGCGGGGGCATCGAACTCGTCCACTGCTACTCGCTGGTCCACGACGACCTGCCGGCCATGGACGACGACGACCTGCGCCGCGGCAAGCCCACCGTCCACAAGGCCTTCGACGAGGCGACGGCGATCCTGGCGGGCGACGCGCTGCTGACGCTCGCCTTCGAACTCTTGGCCGACCCGGCCTGGCAACCCGACGCGGGCATCCGGGCCGACCTCGTGCTCGGGCTCGCCCGGGCGGCCGGTCTCGGCGGGATGGTCGGCGGCCAGCTCCTCGACCTCGGCGCCGAGGGCCGCTTCGGCGAGGCGGCGCTCGACGTCGACGCGACCCTGCAGCTCCAGGCGATGAAGACCGGCGCGCTCCTCGCCGTCTCGGTCGAGGCCGGGGCGATCGTCGGTGGCGCCGACGCGGAGCAGCGCGCCGCCCTCCTCGCCTACGGCCGCGCCCTCGGCCAGGCCTTCCAGGTCGCCGACGACATCCTCGACCGCGAGGCCTCCGCCGAGGCGATGGGCAAGCGCACCGGCAAGGACGCGGCGGCCGGCAAGGCGACCCTGGTCGATCGCCTCGGCCTCGACGGCGCCCGCGCCGAGTGCGAGCGCCTCGTCGGCGTCTGCGAGGCCGCCCTGCGCCCCTGGGGCGAGGCCGCCGCGACGCTGCGCGAGGCGGCCCGCTTCACGGTCGCGCGCAAGACCTGAGCGGGCGCGGCGCGCCCCTCGTCCCCTCGTCCCCTCGTCCCCTCGTCCCCTCCCCGGAACCCATCCCATGGCCACGCACAAGATCCTGCTCCTTCCCGGCGACGGCATCGGCCCCGAAGTGGCGCGCGAGGTGGAGAAGGTGCTGGCCTGGCTGTCGGCCCGCGGCATCGCCGCCTTCGAGACCGAGACCGACCTCGTCGGCGGCGCGGCCCTCGACGCGCACGGCGTGCCCCTCACCGAGGCCGCGCTGGAGCGCGCCAGGGCGGCGGACGCGGTGCTGTTCGGCGCCGTCGGCGGGCCGAAATGGGCGGAGGTCGCCTACGCGAAGCGGCCCGAGGCGGGCCTCCTGCGCCTGCGCAAGGATCTCGGGCTGTTCGCGAATCTGCGCCCGGCGATCTGCTACCCGGCGCTCGCCGAGGCCTCGGCGCTCAAGCGGGAGCTGGTCGAGGGGCTCGACATCGTGATCGTCCGCGAACTGACGGGCGGCGTCTATTTCGGCGAGCCCAAGGAGATCGTCACCCTGGAGGACGGCACCAAGCGCGCCGTCGACACCCAGATCTACACGTCGGGCGAGATCGAGCGCATCGCCGCGGTGGCCTTCGACCTCGCCCGCAAGCGGCGCAACAAGGTCTCCTCGGCCGAGAAGCACAACGTGATGAAGACCGGCGTCCTCTGGAAGGAGGTGGTCGGCCGCGTGCACGCCGAGCGGTTCTCCGACGTCGCGCTGGAGCACGTGCTGGCCGACAATTGCGCGATGCAGCTGGTGCGCAACCCCAAGCAGTTCGACGTGCTCGTCACCGACAACCTGTTCGGCGACATCCTATCGGACGTGGCCGCGATGCTGACCGGCTCGCTCGGGATGCTGCCCTCGGCCTCGCTCGGCGCCGTCGAGAACGGGACGCGGCGCGCCCTCTACGAGCCGGTCCACGGCTCGGCGCCCGACATCGCCGGCCAGAACCTCGCCAACCCGATCGCCATGATCGGCTCGCTCGCCATGGCCCTGCGCTACTCCTTCGACCTCGGCGAGGCCGCCGACCTCGTCGAGGGTGCGATCACCCGGACGCTCGCCTCCGGCACCCGCACCCGCGACATCGCCGGCCCGGGGGCGAACGCGGTCGGGACGCGCGAGATGGGCGACGCGATCCTGCGCGAACTCGCGGCGCTGGCCGGCTGACGGGCGCCGGCCCGGGGGATCTCCCCCGCCCGGTGTCGGTGCGCGCCGCGCGCCCTATCTCCGCAGCCGGGTGGTTGCGGAGCGCATGCACGTCTTCGAATGGATCGTCGGCGTCCTGCTGGTCGCCGTGCTGCTGGCGGCCCTGGCACGGCGCCTCGGGGCGCCGTTCCCGGCCTTCCTGGCCCTCGGCGGGGCGGCCCTCGCCTTCGTGGACGCGGTCCCGAGCCTGCGCCTCGACCCCGACCTCGCCCTCGCCCTGTTCGTCGCGCCGGTCCTGCTCGATGCCGGCTACGACACGTCCCTGCGCGACCTGCGCGTCAACTGGCTGCCCATCGCGGGCCTCGTCCTCGGGGCGGTCGGCATCACCACGGTGGCGGTGGCCGCGACCCTGCGCTGGCTCGTGCCCGACATGCCGCTCGCGGCCTGCATCGCGCTCGGCGCGATCGTGGCGCCGCCCGACGCGGTCGCGGCCCTCTCGGTGCTGCGCCACGTGCCGCTGCCCCACCGGCTCGTCACCATCCTCAAGGGCGAGAGCCTGTTCAACGACGCCTCGGCGCTGCTGATCTACCGGCTCGCCGTGCCGGCGGCCGTGAGCGGCAGCTTCGCGGCGCGGGACGTGGTGCCGACCTTCCTGATCGGGGTGGTCGGCAGCCTCGTGGCCGGGCCGGTCCTGGCCTGGATCTACGTGCGGGCGGTGCGGGGCATCGCCGACGCGCCGAGCAGCATCGTGCTGCAATTCGTCGCCACCTTCGGGATCTGGGTCATGGCCGAGCGGGCCGGGCTCTCCGGGGTGCTGACGGTGGTGAGTTACGCCATCACCGTGGCACGGATCTCCCCGGCGACGATGCCCGCCCATCTGCGGGTCCCCTCCTACGCGGTCTGGGAGACGGCGGTCTTCGTCCTCAACGTGCTCGCCTTCGTGCTGATCGGGCTGCAGGTCGGGCCGATCCTGGAGGGGCTGACGCCAGAGGACCGCAACCGCTACGCCGTGGTGGCGGCGGCCCTGTTCCTCACCGTGGTGCTGGTGCGCCTCGCCTGGGTGATGGGCGCGGCGGCTTTCGGGCGGCTGTGGCGCCGATACGGGGGGGCGATCGGGCCCGAGCCCGCGAGCCTGTCGGGCAGCGCCACGGTGGCGTGGTGCGGCATGCGCGGCGTCGTCACGGTGGCGCTGGCGCTCGCCCTGCCGGAGGGCGGAGAGCGCGCCTTCCCGTACCGCGACCTCGTGGTGCTCACCGCCTTCGCCGTGGTGCTCGGCACGCTGGTGATCCAGGGCCTCACCCTGCGCCCGCTCCTCGCCTGGCTGGCGCTGCGCGACGACGACCCGGTCGGGCGCGAGGTCGGGCTCGCCCGCGCGGAGGCCTACCGGGCGGCGGTCGCGAGCCTGTCGCGCGAGCGCTCGCCGCACGCGGCGGCCCTGCGCCACGAATTCGCGGCGGTGCTCAACGAGGCCGAGCGCGACCGCGAGGGCCGCGCGCCGGGCAGCCTGCCCTCCGACGCGCCCCGCCGCCGGGCGATCGAGGCCGCCCGCCAGACCATCCTCGACCTGCGCGACAGGGGCGCCATCGGCGACGACGCCTTCTTCCGCCTGGAGGAGGAGCTCGACTGGGCCGAGCTCAGCGCGACGCCGCGGGAGGAGATCGACCAGATCTAGCCCGAAGGCCCCGGGCGGGGCGGGCCAGGGAGCCGCAAGGGGGTGGGCAAGGGCGCGAGCCTCGGGGTATGGCGGGCACGACGGCCCATCGCGGCGGTGCCCCCGCCGGGACGCCGCGCGAGGAAGCCCCAGAGACCACCCCAGAGGACGCCCATGAGTTCGACCCGGATGCCGTCGTCGCGGCCGCCTTCCCCGATGTCGCGGTTCTTCTCCTCGGCGCCCGCGACCTGCATCGAGGACCTGCGCGTGCTCGCCGAGCGGCGGGTGCCGCGGATGTTCTACGACTATGCCGATTCCGGCTCCTACACCGAGGGCACCTACCGGGCGAACGAGGCCGATTTCGCCGCGATCAAGCTGCGCCAGCGCGTCGCCGTCGACATGACGAACCGCACCCTCGCCAGCACCATGGTCGGCCAGCCGGTCAGCATGCCGGTGGCCCTCGCGCCGACCGGCCTCACCGGCATGCAGCACGCGGACGGCGAGATCCTGGCGGCCCGGGCCGCCGCCAAGGCCGGCGTGCCCTTCACGCTCTCGACCATGAGCATCTGCTCGATCGAGGACGTCGCCGAGAACACCGACCGGCCGTTCTGGTTCCAGCTCTACGTCATGCGCGACCGGGACTTCATCAACCGGCTGATCGACCGCGCCAAGGCGGCCGGCTGCTCGGCCCTGGTGCTCACCCTCGACCTGCAGATCCTCGGCCAGCGCCACAAGGACATCAAGAACGGGCTGTCCACCCCGCCCCGGATGACCCTGCCGAACATCCTCAACCTCGCCACCAAGCCGCGCTGGTGCCTGGACATGCTGCGCACGCAGCGCCGCACCTTCCGCAACATCGTCGGTCACGCGAAGGGGGTGAGCGACCTCTCCTCGCTCTCCTCCTGGACCGCCGAGCAGTTCGACCCGACCCTCAACTGGGACGACGTGAAGCGCATCCAGGACCGCTGGGGTGGCCCGCTCATCCTCAAGGGGATCCTCGATCCGGAGGATGCGGAGCTCGCGGCGCGCAGCGGCGCCCAGGCCCTCATCGTGTCGAACCACGGCGGGCGTCAGCTGGACGGGGCGCCCTCCTCGATCACGGCCCTGCCGGCGATCGCCGAGGCGGTCGGCAGCCGCATCGAGGTGCTGATGGACGGGGGGATCCGCTCGGGGCAGGACGTCATCAAGGCGCTGGCGCTCGGCGCCAAGGGCGTCTTCATCGGCCGCGCCTTCCTGTACGGGCTCGGGGCCGGCGGCGAGGCGGGCGTCACCCAGTGCCTCGACATCATCCGCAAGGAACTCGACACCACCATGGCGATGTGCGGCCTGCGCGACGTCAAGGCGGTGACCTCGGACATCCTGGCGACGCGCTTCGCGCCCGTCGCCGCGTGACCGGATCGCCGCGGAGCGCTCGGGGCTCCGCGGCGCGCGGCTCACATCCGGTGCATGCGGTGCATGCGGTGATGCATCATCCGGTGGCGCATCATCCGGCGGTGGTGCATCTCGCGGTGCATCATCCGGTGGCGCATCATGCGGCGCTCCGTGCGGGTCATCTGCACGTAGGCGGTCGGGGCATGGCCCAGCGCCACCTCGGCGGACGCGGCCGAGGCCGAACCGGTGCCGAGGCCGCCCAGCACCAGGGCGGCGGCCAAGCCCAGAATCGTCTTCTTCATCGTCGTCGTCTCTCCTCGGGGTCCCCTCCGGAAGCGGGGAACGGCCTCATCGACGGATGAGCGGGTGGGAAAGTTTCATCCTGCGGCGGAGGTTCCTCGCAAAAAATCGTTTCGGCCGCGATTGCATCGGGCGCGCCGACGTGCCGGGCGCGGGATCCGCCGACCGGCGGGACCTCGCGCGGCGGAGTACCGAAAGTGCGGCCGCGCTTGCGACCTTCGCGGCGGCTCGCGCGTTGTGCGCTGGAACGGCCGCGGCGAGGCTTCGCGGCCGGCAGACGGGAGGAATGCCGCGTCATGGCAGAAGGCATCCGGATCCAGGCCGACGCGGACGGCACCTTCACCCTCTACAGCGACGACCGGGTGATCCTGCGCGGCCTCACCCGCGCCAAGGCGTACCAGCTCGCGTCGCGGCTCGGCGGCCTCGCCGTCTGCTACTGAAGGGACTGCCCCGCGCCGGGCGCAGCTCTCGGGCAGGATCCTGGTCCGAAACTTGAAACCGCCTCACCGGATCGGCCCGACCGGCAAGGTGGCAGAATGCAGGCATTCCTCTTCGCGCTGGCGCTCGTCGCGCTCCTGGTCGCCCTCGGCGTCCTCGCCCGGCACGCCGACCACGCCGCTTCGGCCGCGCGCCGCGACCCTTCGGGCCGCTGAGGCACGCGCGGCTGAGGCACGCGCGGCCGGGCTCCCGGCCCCGGGGGAGGTTCCCGCGCCGCCCCTGTCCGGAGAGGCGCGGGTGTCCGAGGACGCTACTTGTCGAGGTTCTGCGCCATCTTCAGGTGCTCGGCGAGCGCCGGCTCGGTCTTGCCCGCCCAGGCCTTCAGCTCGTCGTTGTCGCCGCCCTTGGCGTAGCGCTGGAACAGGTCCACCGCGTCCTTGTGCGCCTTCACTTGGTCGCTGTGATACTGCTTGGTGAAGTCGGCCCCGTTGAGGCCCTTCAGCTTGTCGAGCATGCTCTGGTGCGAGGAGTCGAGCGCGGTCGGGATCTCGGCCTTCACCTTGCCGGACTGCACCATGGCCTTCATCTCGGTGCTGGTCTTCTGATGGTCCTCGATCATCTTGGTGGCGAACTTCTTGGTCGGCTCGTCGGCGCGCTCGGCGGCGAGCTGGCTCGACTGCATCTCGAACATGTCGCTGATCGCCGCCTCCTTGATGAAGTCGGCCGTCGAGGGTGCGGTCCCGATCAGCGAGTTGAGGCCGCTCTTCTCGCTCAGCGACTGGGCGAGGACGGGGCTGGCGAGCATCAGGCCCGCCAGGACGAGGATGGGGCGTCGCATCGTGATCTCCCTTGAGGTGGGGCAGCCGCGCGGCCGCGGCCGGCTCAGCCGGTCGCGCGGCCGGGCGGCGTCGCGCGTGTGCCGGAGGAACTGGCCGTGACCGCCGGGGTTCCGCGGCCGGGACTTGCGCGGCCGGGACTTGCGCGGCCGGGACTTGCGCCGCCGGGACTTGCGCGGCGGCGCCGGGCGCGGGAGATGTCGGGGTCGCCATCCGGGTGTCTCGCCCCCATGATCCTGTCCCGCGCCGCCCTCCTGCTCCTCCTGTCCCTCGCCGCGGCCCGGGCCGACGAGTGCGACGCCCTCGCGTCCCGGATCGCCGCGGCCACCGGCACCCGCATCGCCCACCGCGAGGGGCCGGGCGTGGACTTCCGAGGGCCGGGCGGGCTGTCGCTCGACGTGACCTGCCGGGCCGATCCGATCGTGGCCGCCCGCTCCAGCGAGCGCAGCCCCTCGGCCGCCTATTTCGAGGCCATCGCCCGCGCGGCCGCCCTCGCCATCGGCGAGAGCCCCGAGCGGCTGAGCGCCGCCTTCCGCAGCGCCTACGGCGAGGCCCAGGGCCGGCCGAATGGTGGCGTGGTGCGCGAGAACGGATGGCAGGCGAGCTGCTACGTCGATCCGCGCGGCAGCGTGCGCACCTTGTGCTCGGCCGGGCGCATCCCGCGCGAGTGACCGAGTGATCCGGCGAGTGACTCGGGTCGGAAGGCTCGGATCGCACCGCCGGCCCGGCCCTTTCCGGATCGCGGCGGCACTCTACCTCAGGTCGCCCATTGAGGAGATCACAGCCATGGCGACCAAGGCCCGTCGGCGTCCATCCTGGAAGAAGCCCAGGAATCGCAAGCCCGAGAACCGCAAGCCCGAGGCGGAGACGCGGAGCGTCGCGCGGGCGATCGCCGACACGGCCGCGCAGGTGGCCGGCAGCGTGCGGGAGGCGGTCGGGGGCGTGGTGGGCCGGGTGACGGGCTGACCGGTCAGAGCCGGTACGTCACCCCGGTCAGCGCCTCGGAGTCGCGCCAGAGCCGCGCCGCCGCCTGCGCGTCGCGGGCCTGCGCGGCGACCTGCGCCGGGGCCGGATGGCCCCGCGCCTCCCAGATCCCGTCCGGGCCGTAGTAGCGGCCGCTCTCCGCCTCCGGCGCCGTCGCCGCGTAGAGGAGCGGCCAGGCGCCCTGGGCCGCGCTCTGGCCGATCACCGCGAAGATCGCCCGGCCGGCGAATTGCTGGATCGCGCCAGCCCGGTCGCCGCGCCGGAAGATGTCGGTGCGCGCGATGCCGGGATGGACCGGGATCGCCCGCATCGGCGAGCCGGCCGCGCGCAGACGCCGGTCGAGTTCCAGCCCGAACATCAGCATGGCGAGCTTGGACTGCCGGTAGGCGTCCTGCGGGCCGTAGCCCTGCCGGCGCTGGAGGTCCTCGAAGTGGATCCTCGCCTGCCGGTGGGCGAGGCTCGCGACCGGCACGATCCGCGCGGCCGGGGCCTCCCGCAGCCAGGGCAGGAGCAGCCCGGTGAGCGCGAAATGCCCGAGATAGTTGGTGCCGAGCTGCCGCTCGAACCCGTCCGGGGTCTCCTCCCGGGTGGGCACGGCGGCGATGCCGGCGTTGAGGATGAGGCCGTCGATCCCCAGGCCCCGCGCCTGCCAGCGCTCCGCGAAGGCGCGCACGGAGGCGAGCGCGGCGGTGTCGAGGGGCTCGACGGCGAGGTCGGCGCTCGGGGCGGCGGCGCGGATCGACGCGACGGCGCGCTGCGCCTTGGCCTCGTCGCGGGCCGCCAGCACGACCCGCGCCCCGGCCCGCGCCAGGGCGAGCGCCGCCTCGTAGCCGATCCCGCTCGTCGCCCCGGTGACGACGACGAGTCGGCCGGTCTGGGGCGGGATGGCGGCGGGGGTCCAGGCATTGGCGGGCAAGGACGGCTCGGGCATGGAACTCTGAGGCATGGAACTCTGAGGCATGGCCGACCAATCCGCCGGCGCCGCGGACGTTCCGTCCGCGGGCGGCGCGCCCCGCCCGCCCCGCGCCGCGTTGTCCGCGTTGATCACCCAACTCTCAGTGGATCACCCCACGCTCAGGAGACGGCCGTGACGGACGTGCCCGACGACCACCTCGACCACTACACCCTCGGCTACTTCGCGCCGACCAAGGGCCTGAGGCGGGAGGATTGCCCCTACGCCGCCGGGACCCCGGCGAATGCCCTCTGGCTCGCGGGCTACGACGCCGCGCGGGCGGGAGAGGCCCCGCCGGAGCGCCCGGCGCCTCCGCCGGGCGAGGCCGGCGGGCGCTGACGGGGGCTCAGCCGCGCCGGGACTTCCTCGCCATCGCGCTCCGGCAGGCCGGGCTGAGGCTGCGGCGGTTCTGGCGCAGGCAGGCCGCCACGCGCTGGGGATCGCTCCCGGCCGAGCTGCACAAGCGCTGCGCATCGGGCGAGCAGGCCTGCCGCGCCGCGTCCGACTGGGCGAAGCTCTCGCTCGACGCGACGCAGGTCATCAGGGTGAAACAGGCGAAAATGGCCACTCGTCCCACGGAAAGCCTCCCTGTCTTTCGCCGAATCTGCGGCGTGATCAAGATACGCGGTGTCGTCACTGAATCCAGCGCCGAATTCGCCAAGTCACGCGGGACTCCCGGCCGGCCCGGCGGGGCCGCCGCGCGCGGCCTGGCGCTCCGCTCCGGGGCGTGCTCGGGTCCAGGCCGCCCGCCGCGCGGGTTCGGGCGCGGGTTCGGGAACGCGGGCGGCGTCCGCGCTTTGCGTCACGACGGGAGGCCGGCATGGAAGCGAAGCTCGTCAGCCTGATCAGGGCGGCCGCCGGGGCGGCGCGGGACCGGGCGCGGATGCATCCGGGCGCCCTCACGCCGGACCAGCTGCCCTGGGCGGTGATCAAGGCCTGGGACGACGACGTGCGCGGCCACGTGGAGCGGGATCCGCGGATCGAGGATGCCCGCGACCACGTGCTGATCACCGCGGTCGACTTCGCCGAGACGCCGCCCGAGACCGAGCCGGAGCGGGTCGGCCCGGCCCGCGACCGGCTCCTCGCCGCGATCGACCGGCTCGAGCGGACGGTGCTGCGCCTCGGGATCGTCAATCGCCGCGCCGCCGCCCTCGGCTACGGCGAGGCCGGGCAGCGCCTCGACGAAGGGTGAAGGGCGCCGCGTGGCGCCGCTTCGGGCTCCGCGCGTTATGCTCCCGGTTCTCTCCACCACGCGGGACACCCGATGGCGACCGGCCTGATCGCGCTCCTCGACGACATCGCCGGCCTGGCGAAGCTCGCGGCCGCCTCCCTCGACGACGCGGCCTCGCAGGCCACGCGGGCCGGCGCCAAGGCGGTGGGGGTCGTCATCGACGACACGGCCGTCACGCCCCGCTACGTCACTGGCTTCTCGGCCTCGCGCGAATTGCCGATCATCGGCAAGATCGCGCTCGGCTCGCTTCGCAACAAGCTGCTCTTCCTGCTTCCCGGCGCGCTGGCGCTGAGCTTCCTGGCGCCCTTCCTGCTCACCCCGCTGCTGATGCTGGGCGGCGCCTACCTGTGCTTCGAGGGGGCCGAGAAGGTGGTGGAAGCTCTGTGGCCCCACGGCGGGGGCGAGGAGGCCGAGCCGGCGACCCCGCGGGACGCCGGGGCGGTGGAGGACCAGAAGGTCGCGAGCGCCATCAAGACCGACTTCATCCTCTCGGCCGAGATCATGGCGCTCACCCTCGCGGGCGTGGCGGAGGCCGGGCTCGCCACCCAGGTCTTCGTGCTGGCGGCGGTGGGCATCGGCATCACCGGACTCGTCTACGGGGTGGTGGCGCTGATCGTGAAGGCGGACGATGTCGGGCTGGCCCTCGCCCGCGAGGAGCGCCCGGCCTCGACCCTGTTCGGCCTGCGCGCGCCTTCGGGGCCCGCCCCGACCCCGGGCGACCGGCGGCTTCGCCCGCTCACCCGGGCGGTCGGGCGCGGGCTGGTCCGCCTGATGCCGGCGCTGCTGCGCGGGCTCGGGATCGTCGGCACGGCGGCCATGATCTGGGTCGGCGGCGGCATCCTGGTGCACGGTCTGGAGGGGTTCGGCCTCGCCGCGCTCGGCCACGGCATCGCGCATGCCGCCGAGGCGGTCGGCGATCGGGTGCCCTTCGGCGAGGCCGTGGCCGAGTGGGTGGTGACGGCCGCGCTCTCGGGCGTGGTCGGCCTCGTCGTCGGCGCGCTGCTGATCCCGGTCGCCCGCCACCTCGTCACGCCGGCCCTCGCCAGCCTGCGGGCCTGACGGGCCGCGCCGGGCCGCCCTACGCCGGCGCGGCGCCCTCGCGTCCCTCCGTCTCGCGGGCGAGCAGGTCGACCACGGCCGCGAGGGCCGCCTCCTCGCTCGCCCCGGCGCCGCGGGCGGCCTCGTAGGCGGCCACCTGACGGTCGGCGCTCGTCCCCTGCGCCAGGATCCGCCGCGGCCCCTCCAGCGCCTCGGGGCAGCCGAGCGCCTCGGCATCCTCCGCCACCAGGGCGAGGACCGCCTCCAGGGCCTCCGCGAACGGCACCGCGGCCTCGCGCGCCTCGTCGATCAGCGCGGCCCGCGCGCCGTCCGCCTGCGCCCGCCAGAGGTTCTCCCGGGCGAGCGCGCGGGAGACGCCGTCGAGGTCCGCGTTCAGGTCGGGGCGGCGCTCGACCGCGCGCACCAGGCAGCGGTAGAGCGCCGCCACCGCGAGCGCGTCGTCGAGGCGCGGGATGCTGTCGGCGACCCGCAATTCCAGCGTCGGGTAGCGCAGGGACGGCCGCAGGTGCCACCACAGGAAGCTCGCGTCCCGGATGGCGCCCGCCCGCTCCATGATCCGAATGTAGCGCGCGTAGGCGTCCGGCCCGGCGAAGAAGTCGGGCAGCCCGGTCCGGGGCAGCTCGCCGAAGACGCTGAGCCGGTAGCCCGCGAGGCCGGTCGGACGGCCCTGCCAGAAGGGCGAGGAGACCGAGAGCCCGAGGAGCAGGGGCAGGAAGGGCGTCAGCCGGGTCAGCAGGTCGATGCGGGCCGCCGGATCCGCCACCTCCACGTGGACGTGCAGCCCGCTCACCACGCTGCGCCGCCCGACCATCCGCACCGCGTCGAGGATCGTCCGGTAGCGGGCGCCGTCCGTCGGCCGCTGCCGCTCCCAGGCGGCGGTCGGGTGGGTGCCGGCGGCGAGGACCAGGAGCCCGTGCACCCGCCCGATCTCGGCGAGGCCCCGGCGCAGGCCGGCGAGGGAGGCGCGGGCCGCCGCGGCCTCGGTCGCGGGCGGCGAGGCGATCTCGACCTGGCTCTCCAGCAACTCGCGCTCGGCGGCGGGCAGGAGCGCGCGGGCGGCGGCGTGGAAGCCCGCCACGCCCTCGCCGGGCGTGCCGCGGGTCGCCGCGTCGGCGAGGAAGAACTCCTCCTCGATGCCGAACGGGTAGGCGTGGTCGCGCATCGCAGCCTCGTGTCGAGCCGTCAATGGGAGAGCGCGGCGGCGATGAGCAGCCCGAGGACGATCGCGCCGAACCCGGCGAGCGCGATCGCCCGATCCTCCCGGGCGGCGGGCCGGGCCGGCCCCGGCCGGGGTGCGGCGGCGGGGGGGGAGGCCGCGCCGGCGTGCGCCGCCGGGCCGGGCGGGGCCGCCCGCGGCACCTCGCGCCCCGCCGGCAGCTCGGCGGCCGGCGGCGGCGCGGCGGAGAATCCCCGCCCCGGCGCGAGCAGGTCCTCCTCCAGCTCGACCGGCACGCCGGCCTCCTCGAGTTCGATCAGCACCAGGGCGATCGCGTCCGGGCTCATCCCCGAGATCGGAAGCGCGGCGCGCAGGTCCGCGCTGGTGAGTTCGCCCCGCTCCCTGCCTCGGGCGATCAGCCGGTCGAGGGTCGCGCGGTCGATGGCGGGCTGCATGGAATCCTCCTCGCGGCGACGGTCCGTCCCGGGCAGGGTCTCCCGTCCCGGGCGGTCCTGAGTGAACCGCGGGCGGGCGCCTCCCCGCGCGCCCGGCCGCCGCGGCGCGGAGCATCAACGTGGCGCGCGCCCGGGCGTTGCGTCCGCGCGGCCACGCTGCCGCCCAGGTCTGCCCGCAAGGACGGGGCTCGGTCGCCCGGGGCCTTGATGCCGGCCCACCGGGTGACGAGGTTCAGGAGCGCGCCGCGACCCGGGGCGCGGGGCGCCCTCGCGGGCGCCGGAGCGCCGCTGGGCGCGCAGGCGCCGCTTCGGGCGCGGAGGACGGCCGAGCCATGACCGCGCAACCGACGCTCCCGCTGGACTGGCCGACGACGGCCCGCCTCGACCCGCCCGAGGCCCCGCTCGCGCCCCTGCGCTACATCCGCACCGTGGTGCGCAACCCGGTCGAGACCTGGCCGCGCGCGGTCTACCGCGACCGCGTCTACCAATCGACCTTCCTGGGCCGCGCGACCCTGTTCGTGATGGATCCGGGCCTCGTGCGGACGGTGCTGGTCGATCGGGCCGAGTCCTTCGAGAAGTCGGAGGTGCTGCGCCGCTCCCTCTCGCCGGCCCTCGGCGACGCGATCCTGACCGCGGACGGGGCGCGCTGGCGCTGGCAGCGGCGGGCGGCGGCGCCGATCTTCCGCAACGAGCGCATCCTGGGCTTCCTGCCGGCCATGATCGCCGCCGCCGAGCGCACCCGCGAGGCGCTAAAGGGCCTGCCGCCCGGCACCGAGGCCGACCTCGCCCAGGTGATGATGCGCACCACCTTCGACATCATCGCCGCCACCATGCTCTCCAGCCACGGCCGCATCGACGTGGCGCGGGTCGAGCGCGGCATCACCGACTACCTCGAATCGACCAGCTGGATCTTCGCCCTGACCCTGCTGCGGGCGCCGGCCTGGATGCCCTTCCCGGGCCGGCGGCGCTCCGAGGCGGCGCGGACCTACCTGCGGGACGAGCTCCTGCGCCTCGTGGCCGAGGGCCGGGCCGGCGGCGTCGAGGGCCGGGACGACCTGCTCAGCCTGCTCGTCGCCGCCCGCGATCCGGAATCCGGCCGGGCGATGGACGACCGCGACGTCGCCGACAACCTGCTCACCTTCGTCACCGCCGGGCACGAGACCACGGCGCTCGCCCTCGCCTGGACCCTCTACCTCCTGGCCCTGCATCCCGCGATCGAGGCGCGGGTCGTGGCGGAGGTCGAGGCGGTGACGGGCGGCGGGCCCCTGGCGCCGCACCACGTCGAGGCGCTCGGCTTCACGCGCCAGGCCATCCAGGAGGCGATGCGCCTCTACCCCCCCGCCCCCGTCCTGGTGCGGGCGGCGCTGGAGGAGGTCGATGTCGGCGGCCACCGGATCGGCCCCGGCACCCCGGTGACCGTGCCGATCTACGCCATCCACCGCCACGCCCTGCTCTGGGACGAGCCCGACCGCTTCGACCCGGACCGCTTCGCCCCCGAGGCCGCCAAGGCCCGCGACCGCTACGCCTACCTGCCCTTCGGGGCGGGGCCGCGCATCTGCATCGGCATGAGCTTCGCGCTCATGGAGGCGGTGGCGATCCTGGCGGTGCTGATCCGCGACCTGCGCTTCGCCCTGCGCCCGGGCTTCGTGCCGACGCTCAAGCAGCGCATCACCCTGCGGCCGGCCGAGGGCATGCCGATGCGGGTGGCGCCGCGGGCGGGGTGACGCCTCGGGCGCGGCGCCTTCATTCCCCTGTCATCGAAGCCCCCGATGACGGCGCCGTCGACGGTTTCGGCGGATCCCGGTGTCGCAGGCGCTCGAACAGACGCGGACCAGTGCTCCGGCGGCTCCCCCGCCGCGGATGCGGCCGTCGCTCCGCCCGCTCCTGCCCTACGGGCTCCTGCTCCCCTCGCTGATCTTCCTCGCCCTCTTCACCTACTGGCCGGTCGCCGAGGTGCTGTGGGACGCCACCCACGCGGTCTCGCGCCGGACCACCCGCTTCGTCGGGCTCGACAATTTCGCGGCGCTGTTCGCCGATCCCTCGTTCCGGACCTCGCTCCTCCAGACCGGGCTCTACGCCCTCCTGACAGTGGTCCCGAGCCTCGTCCTGGCGGTCGCCCTCGCCCTCGCCCTCGACGGCGGCGGGCGCCTGCGGGCGCTCCTGCGCGCCGCGTTCTTCCTGCCGGTGATGATCCCGCTCGTCGGCGCGGCGGCCCTGTTCCTGTTCCTGCCCGGCACCGGGCTGATCGACTACCATCTCGCCAAGCTCGGCCTCTCGGGCGCCAACTGGCTCGGCGACCCGGACCTCGCGCTCCTGTCGATCGCCGCCCTGACGGTGTGGAAGAACGCCGGCTACTACATGCTCTTCGTCCTGGCGGGCCTGCAGGCGATCCCGGCGGAGCTGCGCGAGGCCGCGCTCCTCGACGGGGCGGGGCCCTGGCAGCGCCTGCGCTTCGTCATCCTGCCCGCCCTGCGGCCGACGCTCGCCTTCGTCCTCGTCATCGCCCTCCTCAACGTGGTGACGCAGGTCGACCACGTCTTCGTGCTCACCAGGGGCGGGCCCTCGGACGCCACCAAGCTCTTCCTGTTGTACATCTACGAGCAGGCCGTGGAGCGCTACGACGGCGGCCGGGCCGCCGCCGCGACCGTTGTGATGCTGGCGATCCTGATCGCGCTCACCGCCGCCTCCCTGCGCCGGGTCGAGCGCCGGTCGGAGGAGGCGCCGTGACCCGGGAGCGCCTCCCCGCCCTCGGGCGCGCCGCGACGGGGCTCCTCGCCCTCGTCTGGGTGATCCCCTTCCTGTGGATGGGGGTCGCGACCCTGCGCCCGCCCGGGGCCGCGGGCGCCGCGGCCTCCCTGGTGCCGGGTGGGGCGCCCAGCCTCGCCAACCTCGCGGAGGCCTGGGCCTCGGCGCCCTTCCCGCTCTACGCCCTCAACACGCTGCTGATGTGCGCCGGCATCTTGGCGCTGCAGCTCGTCACCGCCTCGCTCGCCGCCTACGCGTTCGCGCGCCTCGACTTTCCCGGCCGCACGGCCCTGTTCTACGCCTTCCTGGTCCAGCTGATGCTGGTTCCGGTGGTGCTGATCGTCCCCAACCTGAAGACGGTGGCGATGCTCGGCCTCTACGACACGCTGCTGGGCGTGATGGCGCCCTACTGCGCCACCGCCTTCGGGACCTTCCTGCTGCGCCAGAGCTTCCGCGAGGTGCCGCGCGAACTCGAGGACGCCGCCCGCATCGACGGGGCCGGCCTCCTCCAGCGCATCCGCCACGTCTACCTGCCGCTGACCAAGCCGACCCTGATCGCCTTCTCGATCGTCTCGGTGACGACCCACTGGAACGAGTTCGTCTGGCCGCTGATGGTCGTCACCTCCCCCGACCGGCGGCCGCTCACCCTCGGCCTCGCCACCTTCACGCTCAGCGCCGAGGGCACCCAGGCCTGGGGCGTGATCGCGGCCGGGACGCTCCTCGTCAGCACGCCGCTCCTCGTCGCCTTCCTGCTGTTCCAGCGCCGCTTCGTGAACAGCTTCCTCGCCTCCGGCCTCAAGTGATGAGGAGGGCAAGTCATGAAGAGGAAAAGTCATGAAGAGGGCAAATGATCGCGCGCAAGCGCGTGCCGCGACCTCCTGGTGGAGGGCCGCGCGCCTCGCGGCCGCACTCCTCCTCGGCGGCGCGGCCGGCGCGGCGGCGGCGGACCTCGACCTGTTCTTCCCGGTGCCGGTCGACGGGGCCCTGGCCAGGACCATGACGGGGCTGGTCAAGGAGTTCAACGAGGCCCATCCCGGCACCCGGGTGACGCCCGTCTTCACGGGCTCCTACGACGACACGCTGCTGAAGACCCGGGCGGCGATCAAGGCCGGCAAGCCGCCGGGCGCCGTCATCATGTCGGCGAACTTCCTCACCGACCTCGCCATCGAGCGCGAGATCGCGCCCTTCGACGACCTGATCGCGGCCGAGGGCGGGACCCCGGACGCCTTCATGGACCAGTTCTTCCCGGCGCTGAAGGGCAACGCCGTCGTCGAGCGCAAGGTCTACGGGGTGCCGTTCCACAACTCGACCCCCCTGCTCTACTACAATGTCGAGCAGTTCCGCGAGGCCGGCCTCGACCCCGACGCGCCGCCGCGGACCTGGGACGCGCTCGCCGCCGCCGCCCGCAAGCTCACGCGGCGCGAGGGCGGCCGGGTCACCCGCTGGGGGATCATGATGCCGTCCAACTACGATTACGGCGGCTGGATCCTGCAGGCGCTCACCCTGTCGAATGGCGGGCGCTGGTACAACGAGGAGTATGGCGGCGAGGTCTACTACGACACGCCGACGGTGCTGGGCGCCCTGAGCTTCTGGGCCGACCTCGTGCACAGGGCCAAGGTGCATCCGGCCGGCGAGATCAAGGGCCCGGCGGTCACGGCCGCGTTCCTGTCGGGCCAGGCCGCGATGATGATCATCTCGACCGGTTCCCTCACCTTCATCCGCGACAGCGCCAAGTTCCCGTTCCGGGTCGCCTTCGTGCCGATGAACGTGCGCCCGGCGGTGCCGATCGGCGGCGCCTCCCTGGTCCAGCCGACCGGCCTCGACCCCGAGACCCGCAAGGCCGGCTGGACCCTGATCCGATGGCTGACCTCGCCGGCGATCTCGGGCCGCTGGAGCCGGGCGACCGGCTACTTCGCGCCGAACCGGGCCGCCTACGACCTGCCCGAGATGCGGGCCTTCCTCGCCGGGAACCCGGACGCGAAGATCGCCGTCGACCAGCTCGCCAACGCCAAGCCCTGGTTTGCCACCTACCGCACGGTGCCGGTGCGCAAGGCGATCGAGGACGAGCTGCAGGCGGTGCTCGCCGGCAAGCGCCAGCCGAAGGAGGCCCTCGCCGCCGCCCAGACGAGCGCCGACGCGATCCTGCGCCCCTACGTCGAGGACACGGCGCTGCGGCTGCCGGGCGCGGAGTGAGCCGATGCTGATCGCCCAGATCACCGACCTGCACCTGCGCCCCCGCGGGCGCCCGGCCTACCGGGTGGCCGAGACCAACATGCTGGTCGAGCGCGCGGTCGACGCGCTCGCCAGCCTCCAGCCCCGCCCGGACGTGGTCCTGGTCACCGGCGACCTCACCGATTGCGGGCTGCCGGAGGAGTACGCGCTGCTGCGCGGCCTGCTCGGGCGGCTGCCGCTCCCGGTCTTCGTGGTGCCGGGCAACCACGACCGCCGCGAGGCGCTGCGCGCCGCGCTCCCGGCGGCCTGGCTGCCCGGCGCGATGGAGGAGTTCGTCCAGTACGTCGTGGACGACTGGCCGGTGCGTCTGATCGGCCTCGACACGCTGGTCGCGGGGGCGAGCCACGGGGCGCTCTGCGCGCGCCGCCTCGCCTTCCTGGAGGAGGCGCTGGCGGCGGGCGGCGACCGGCCGACGCTCGTGTTCCTGCACCACCCGCCCTTCGCGTGCGGGATGGAGGGCATGGACCGCATCCGCCTCCTCGACGGGGAGCCGCGCTTGCGCGCCCTGATCGAGGCGCATCCCAACGTCGAGCGGATCCTCTGCGGCCACCATCACCGGCCGATCCAGGTGCGCTACGCCGGGACCATCGCGCAGGTGGCGCCGGGCGTGGCGCATCAGGTCGCCCTCGACCTGAATCCGGGCCGGGAGAGCGGCCTCGTGCTGGAGCCGCCGGCCTTCCAGCTCCACCGCTACGCGCCCGAGACCGGGATCGTCTCCCACATGGTCTACGTGGAGCGCTATCCGGGGCCGTTCCCCTTCGTGCTGGACCCGGACTATCCGGGCCAGGCCTGATCCGGGATCCGGGTGATCGCAGCGGATCCCGGATCACGAGCCCGCGCGGCGCCTGAGCGAGGCCGACATGCCAAGCCCGCGCGGCGCTTGAGCGAGGCCGACATGCCAAGCCCGCGCGGCGCTTGAGCGAGGCCGAGATCCGCATGGCCGAAATCGGAGATGGCGAAGCCATCAACCGGATGCCGGATGACGGGCGGGAGCGCCGCGCTCGTCCGCGGCGCGCGCCCGTCGGCCTCGGCTCGCCCCGCGGGGCCGGCGGGGTCACCGCCGGCTCAGCGCGGACGGAAGTAGAAGGCCTCGCCGGGGAGCGACCCGTAGGTGAAGGGCTCCTGCGCGCGGTTGGTGGCGGCGTAGACCTCGTCGCGCACGCGGCGGAACAG
Organism: Methylobacterium sp. CB376; assembly: GCF_029714205.1. NCBI lineage: Bacteria > Pseudomonadati > Pseudomonadota > Alphaproteobacteria > Hyphomicrobiales > Methylobacteriaceae > Methylobacterium > Methylobacterium sp. CB376. Next base: position 7,308,891 of record NZ_CP121648.1, read on the forward strand.
CATGTTGATCTCCAGCCCCGGCTCCATGACGTTCTTGACGAACGAGGCCGCGAAGGGGCTGTTGCTGCCGGTGCCGTCCTGCGCCACCTGCCCGTCGCGGGCCGCGAAGGCGACCAGGGTGCCGCCCTCCGGCTCGATCTTGGCGAGACCCCGCCCGATCGCGCGCGTCGCCACTTGGCGGCGCATCCGCGAGATGAAGGGGTTGTCCCGGCAGGCATCGAGCACGATCAGCCGCAATTTGCGCGCCCGCTCGGTGGCGGTGAGGATGCGCTCCACCGTCACGGCCTCGTCCTGCACGTCGCGGTCGGCCTTGAGGGAGGCGTCGACCGGGATGACGTAGTTCATGCCCCCGACCTCGAGCCCGTGGCCGGCGTAGTAGATCACCGCCCAGTCGGCGGTCTCCACCTCGTCCTCGAAGGCGCGCAGGGCCTTGATGAAGCCGGCCCGGTCGAGGTCGCTGTGGGCCATCACGGTCTGGAAGCCGAGGCGCCGGAACGCCTCGGCGACCGCCTGGGAATCCCGCCGCGGGTTGATGAGGGGCGAGAAATCCCGGTAGGCGGCGTTGCCGACCACCAGCGCCACCCGCCGGCCCGGATCCGCGGGAGCGGGCGGCGGCGGCGCCTCGGCCAGCTTGCTCTTGAGCTTCTGGAGCACCTTGCGGGCCTCCGCCTCGGCCGCGCGGGCGCGGTTCTCGGCGGCGTCGGCGCTGCGGCGGGCGGCCTCCTCGGCGAGCCGGGCGCGCTCGGCCTCCGCGCGGGCGCCGGCGAGCGCGGTGTTCGAGGCCGCGATCTGCGCCAGCAGGTCGGCCCGGGCCGCGGCCTCGCGCTCGGCCTTGCGCCTCACCTCCTCCTCGGCGGCGATGCGCGCCCGCGTGGCGGCCTGCACCGCCTCGGCGGCGGCGGCCCGGGCCTGCGCCGCCTCGGCGAGCGCCGTCTTGCGGTCCTGGTCGGCCGACCGGATCCGGGCCAGGGCCTCGGCCCGCGCCTCGGCCTTCGCCCTGGCCTCGAACTCGGCCCGGGCCCGGCTCTCCGCCTCGCTGCGGGCCTGCGCCTCGGCCTCCGCGCGCAGGCGGGCGTCGCGGGCATCCTCGGCCGCCTGCGTGGCGGAGGCGCGCTTGGCCGATTCCTCGGCGATCCGCGACTCGGCGGCCCGCGTGGCGCCGCGCGCCCGCTCGGCCTGGAGGCTCGCCAGCGCGGCGATGCGCTCGTGGGCCAGCGCCTGGGCGGGCCGCGCCAGGGCGGCGTCGCGGTCCGGCGAGAGGCCCATCGCCCGCTCGAAATCCGCGCGGGCGAGGGAGGCCTCGCCGCGCTGCTCGCGGGCGAGGCCGCGCCCCGCAAAGGCCGCCACGAAGTCCGGCACGGCCCGCAGCGCCTCGTCGTAATCGGCGATGGCCCGGTCGGGCTGGCCCGCCTGCCGGTAGGCGTCGCCGCGGAAGGTCAGGGCGACGGGCGATTTCGGGTTGAGGGCGATCGCCCGGGTCAGGTCGTCGATCGCCCGGCCGACCTCGCCGCGCAGGCGCAGGATCTCGCCCCGGTTGGCCAGCGCCAGCGCGAAGCGCGGATTGTGCAGCAGCGCCTCGTCGCAATCGGCCAGCGCCCTGTCGAGCTGCCCCGTCTGTTTGAGCACCAGCGCGCGGTTGGTGTAGGCCTCCGGGGTCCGGCCGAGCTCCACCGCCCGGTCGTGGTCCGCCAGCGCCCGCTGCACCTCGCCCTTGAGCCGCCACGCCTCGCCCCGCTGGCTATAGGCCTGCCAGTTGCGCGGGCGCAGGCGGATCGCCGTGTTGTAATCGGCGATCGCCCCGTCGAACTCGCCCCGGTCGATCAGCAGGGCGGCGCGGTTCTCGTACCCGATCGGCTCGTTGGGCTGCAGCCTGATCAGGGCGTTGAAGTCGTCGAGGGCCCGGTCGAGCTGGCGCTTGGCGAGGTGCGCGAGGCCGCGATTGGCGAAGGCACGGAAGAAGCCGGGCTCGCGGGCGATGGCGGCCGTGAAGTCGGTGATGGCGCGGTCGTACTCCTCCTTGCTGAGGAGGGCGGCGCCGCGGGCGTTGAGCGTCGCGGCCGAGCGCGGGTCGAGCCGCAGCGCCTGGGTGAGGTCCGCGACCGCCCGGTCGTAATCCCCCAGCATCTGCCACGCGATGCCGCGGTTGCGCAGGGCGTCGAGGAAGCCGGGCTTGCGGTCGAGGGCGCGGGTGAAGTCCTCCACCGCGCCGCGCTGGTCGCCCGCCTGCACCTTCGCGACGCCGCGGTTGTTGTAGAGCCCCGGAACGACCTCCGGATTGCGCTCCTGGTCCAGCAGCCGGGTGCAGGCCGGGATGCCGGCATTCGGGTCCGCCATCGACCGGTTGCAGCTCTCCCGGTCCCCCGCGGCCGCGGGGCCGGCGAGGCTCCCGGCCAGCCCCGCGAGGAGCAGCACCCAGCAAGTCAACCGGCGGTTAAGAGACATGCTCTACCCCTTCAGACTCGATTTACCATAGCACGGCGGCGCAGGCCGCGACCTTGCTTCGCACCGCGCGCCCTGCCCGGACGTGCCGTCCCGCACTTGTGCTGCGGGCCGGTCCGTGCCGCGCGCGGGCGTCCGGCCGCACGCCGTCGCCGCGAGTTGCCAAGCCGTCACAGCCAAGGTTCGGCGCAGCATCTACGGTCCTGGCTCGGTGGGGAAAACGCATGATTCGGCCAGCTCATCCACTTGTCGGCTCCGCGCTGCTCGGCGCGACGGCGCTTCTGCTGGTGCAGGCGGCGCCCGCGCAGGCCCAGCGGGCCTTCTGCCCGACCGTGGTGGCGGGCACGGCCGGCACGCCGGACCAGGCCGGCTTCGCCCTCGACAACGGCGCCTGCACCAACGGCACGATCGGCGCCTTCTCGGGCGCGGCGCTCGGCAGCCAGGCGCTCAGCAACCTGTCGCAGACCTCGACCCAGGAGACCTCCCGGGCCACCACGGACGCGATCGGCGCCCGGCGCAACGCCGAGGCGCAGCGCGACCGCTCGCCCGCCGCCCGCCAGGGCAGCCGCGAGCCGGATTCGTCGCAGCGCGCCGCGGAGCGCGGCCAGCGCGAGGGCGGCCGCGACCGGACCACCGCGGAGCGCGGCGAGCGCTCGCCCGCGACGCGCGGGCGCGAGCGGGACGCGGCGCGCAGCCCATCCTCCCGCCGCGGCGCGGCGGCCGGCCCGCGCGCCCGGGCCGACGGGAGCGCCGAGCCTCGCGCGCGCGGGCCGGCCGCCGCCGAGCGCGAGGAGGCGGCGCCGTCCCGCCGCGCCGAGCGGCGGCCGCCGCCCCGCCGGGCCGGCGCGCCGGCGCGCGCGGAGACCGATGCGCAGATCCTGGAGCGGCGCGGGGCGCCCCGCCGGCCCGCGCCGGAGCCGCGGCAGGAGCCCGTCTTCGCCGAGCCGGCTCCCCGCCCCGCCCGGGTCGTGAAGGGCTACGACGCGCCCCTGCCGGTCGAGGCCGTGCCCCTGCCGGAGGGACCGCGCTACGCGGCCTGGGCCCTCGGCTTCGGCGATTACGAGGAGCGGTCCGGCCGGGGCCAGAACAACATCAATTGCTGCACCAATGCGGCGCCCGGCGGCTTCCCGACCCCGCTCTTCATCTCGATCGAGAGCCGCACCACCAGCGCGGGCTTCGTCGGCGGCGTCGACGTGACGCTGCGCGACGTCGGGCGCTCCGGCGACGGCGTCATCCTCGGCCTCCTCACCGGCTACACCTCGGCCTCGGTCGACATCACCAGCCGCGCCCTCTCCTCCAATACCGGGCAGGTGCCGAACGGCGCGGGCTCCCTGCGGGCGAACCTCGCCGGCCCCTCGGTCGGCGCCTTCGCGACCTACTTCGACGGCCCCTTCTCGGCCGACCTGACCGTCAAGGCCGACCTCTACGCCCTCGACGAGCGCTTCCTCGACCAGCTCGGCTTCTCGGCCAACATCATCGGCGGCGTGCTGCGCCCGCCGAGCGTGGTGCCCTTCGCGGGCAGCGCCTCCACGGGCCTGACCAACACCTCGGTGATCGCCAACGCCAATTACCGCATCCCGGTCGGCGTCGACATCTGGCTCGAGCCGACCGTGGGCCTGCGCTACACGGCCTCGGTCTACGACCGGAACGCCCTGGCGCTCGGCCTCGACGACGGCCACCTGCTGCGCGTGCAGGGCGGCCTGCGCCTCGGCACCGACATCCTGTTCGGGCCGACCACCCGGCTCACGACCACGCTCACCGGGCTCGCCTACTCGGACGTGATCGTCACCGGCGGGTTCATCCCGGGCGCGGGCTTCGTGGCCGCCGACATCCTGGCGCGCTCCGACGAGGGCAAGCTGCGCGGCCAGGGCATCCTCGCGGCCGATCTCGACTTCGGCAACGGCGTCTCGACCTTCCTGCAGGGCGAGGTGCGCGGCGGCGAGAACCTGTTCGGCGTCGGCGGCAAGGGCGGCGTCCGCGTCCGGTGGTGAGGGCGGCGCGGGCCGCCGCCGCGATGGGGCGGGCGGCCCGCCTCGCCCTCGTGGCGCTCGCCCTGACGGGGGTGGGGGGCGCCGAGGCGGCCTGCGGCGGACGCGACCTCTTTCCCCGCATCCGCGCCGAGGCGCCCGGGCTCTGGGCGACGATCGAGGCCGGGCGCGGCCTGCCCCACGCGGGCGGCCTCCTGTTCCGGCTCAGCCGGCCCGGCCGGGCGCCCTCCTACCTGCTCGGAACCCTTCACCTCAACGATCCGCGGGCCGTCGCCGTCCCGCCGGCCCTCGCCGGGATCTGGCCGGGCCTGCGCCGGGTGGCGCTCGAACTCGCCGAGACGCCGGCCGCCCTGCGCGCGCGCCGCGCCGCCCGCGTCCCGGCGGCGTTCGCGGCGCCAGCCGGCCACCGGGCCGCCCGGCTCCTGCCGCGGGCCGACCTCGCCCGCCTGCGCCGCCTCGTGGCCGAGCGGGGCTTCCCGGTCGAGACCGCCCTGGCGCTGCGCCCGGCGGTGCTGGCCCTGATGCTCGACCTTCCCGCCTGCGCGCGGCCGGCCGCGGACGGGAGCGGCGCCTACGCGGAGCAGGTCCTGGCCGCGCAGGCCGGGCGGGCCGGGATCGCGGTGGTGGGGCTCGAGACCCTGGAGGAGCAGGTCGGCGCGGTCGCCCGGCTGCCCGTGCCGGTCGAGCGGGCCCTGCTGCGCGCCGTGCTGCGGCAAGCCCCCGCCGCCGAGGACATCGTGGAGACGACGCTCGCCCGCTACGCCGCGCGCGACACCGGGGCGCTGCTCGCCTGGATGCGCGCGCCCGCGCTCCTGCCGGGCGATCCCGCGACCCGGCTGCCGCCCGCCTTCCTCGACCGGCTCCTCGACGGGCGCAGCCGCCGCATGCACCGGCGGCTGCGGCCCCTCCTCGACCAGGGCGGGATCCTGGCGGCGGTCGGCGCCGCGCATCTGCCCGGGCCCGCGGGCCTGCTCCGGCTCCTGGAGCAGGACGGCACGCTGGTCGAGCGCATCGAGTGAGGCCGGCGGCGGGCGAGGGGCGCGGTCGCCCGCGTCAGCGCTCGTGCCCGAATTCCTTCCAGCCGGCCAGGACCGGATCGACGAGGAACGCGATCACCCGGCGACGGCCGGTCATGATGTCGGCCTGGACCGCCATGCCGGAGCGCAGGGCGACGGCACCGCCCTCCGTCGGGACGCTCGCCCGGTCGAGGCTGACGCGCACCCGATAGGCGCTCTCCTCACCCGCGCCGCTCCCCCGCGGCTCCTCCCCCGGGCGCGTCGGCATCGCCCCGCCCTGCGCGCTCGCCTCGCGGCCCACGAGGCGCACCGTGCCCCCCACCGTCCCGTAGCGGGTGAACGGGAAGGCTTCGAGCTTCACCTCCGCCCGCTGACCCTCCCGCACGAAGCCCATCTCGCGATGGGCCACCGATGCCTCCACCTCCAGCGGCATGTCGTCCGGGACGAGGGTCAACAGGGTCTCGGCGGCGCTCACGACTCCGCCCAGCGTGTGCACTTTCAGGTCCTGGATCGTGCCGGACACGGGTGCCGTCAGGTGCCGCTCCGCTTCGCGCTCGCGCTCCTTGCGCAGGGTCTGGTCGGCCACCGCCACCTTCCGCAACGCCGTCACCCGCTGCTCCGCCGCCTCCTTCAGGAAATCCGCCCGCGCCTGTGCCAGCTTCTGCTCCAGCCCGGCGATCTCCGCCTGCAGCTGGCGGGCCTGCTCCGGCAGCGCGCGCGCGTCCGCGCGCTTGTCGATCAGGTCGACCTCGGCCTGAAGAAGGGTCAGCTTCGACGTGTTGCCCCGCGCGAACAGATCCTTCTGGGTCGCGAAGCGGTCCTCGGCGAGCGGCACGAGCTCCGCGTTCCGGCTCTCCTCCACCCGCTTCGACGCCAGCGCCGCCTGCTTGTCGGCGATCTCGCTGCGCAGCGCGCCCATGGTCGCGCGGTGCGCCGCCACCTGCAGGCGGAGCTGGACCTGCGTCGCCCCCTGCAGCGCCTCGTCCACCTCGGGCAGGCGCGGGATCACCGGATCCTCCGCCTCGCTCAGGAGGAGCCGCGCCGCCTCCGCGTCGAGCAGGGCCTGCATGCGCTCGGTGCGCGTCGCTTCGAGATCGGCGGAGACTTCCGTCGGGTCGAGGTCGATCAGCCTCTGGCCGGCCGCCACGTGGTCCCCCTCCGCGACGTGGATGCCCCTGACCACGCTCGTCTCCAGGGGCTGTACCACCTTCACCTCGCCCACCGGGACGAGGCGGCCGGGCGCGGTCGCGACGATCTCGATCTCGCTCCCGCAGGCCCAGGCGACCGTTCCCGCCACCAGCGCGATCAGCGTCCAGGCCGTCGCCCGCAGGGTCGGCGAGGGCGGCGTCTCCAGCAATTCGAGCTCGGCCGGCAGGAAGGCCCGGTCCAGGCTCCTGCCCCGGGGCGCCGCCGGGGCGAGCGCGGTCACCTCAGCCATGGCCGTTCGCCCCCCGGACCAGCGCCGCGTAGAGCCCGTCGGGAAGACCCGCGAGGTCCTGGTGCCGGCCCTCCTCGGCGATGAGGCCGCGGTCCATCACCAGGATCCGGTCGGCGCCCCGCACCGTCGAGAGGCGGTGGGCCACGATCACGACCGTGCGGCCTCGGCAGATCGCCCGCATGTTGGCCTGGATCGCCCGCTCCGACTCGTAGTCGAGCGCGCTCGTCGCCTCGTCCAGGATGAGGATGCGCGGGTTCGTCGCGAGCGCGCGGGCCAGGGCGATGCGCTGGCGCTGCCCGCCCGACAGGTTGGCGCCCCGCTCCTCCAGCACGGTGTCGTAGCCCTGCGGCAGGTCGAGGATGAAATCGTGCGCGCCGGCGAGGCGCGCCACCGCGATCACCCGCTCCAGCGGCAGGGACGGGTCGGCGAGCGCGATGTTCTCGCGCACGGAGCGGGCGAAGAGCACGTTCTCCTGCAGCACCACGCCGACCTGCCGGCGCAGCCAGGCCGGTTCGATCAGGGCGAGGTCGATCCCGTCCACCAGCACCTTGCCGCGCTCCGGGACGTGGAGCCGCTGGATCAGGCGGGTCAGCGTCGACTTGCCGGAGCCCGAGCGCCCGACCACGCCCACCACCTCGCCGGGCCGGATCGCGAGATCGATGCCGCGCAGGATCTCGGGGCCGTCCGGCCGATAGCGGAAGCGGACGCCCTCGAATCGGATCGCGCCCGCGAGCGCCGGCAGGTCGAGGCGGGGTGCGGCGAGCGCCGTCTCGGCGGGGGTGTTCAGGATGTCGCCGAGCCGCTCGACCGAGAGGCGGAACTGCTGGAAATCCTGCCAGAGCTGGGCGAGCCGCAGCACCGGCTGGTTGACCTGGCCGGCCAGCATGGTGAAGGCGACCAGTGCCCCGATCGAGAGGCCGCCCTCCATGACCGTCCGCGCGCCGAACCAGAGCACGGCGGCGGCGGTGAGCTTGGCCACGAGCTGGATCGCCTGGCTGCCGGCGGCGGCGAGCGCGACCACCCGGAACGAGGCGGCGATGTAGCCGGCCAAGCCCTCGTCGAAGCGGCGGCGCGCCTGCGGCTCGACCGCCATGGCCTTGAGGGTCTCGATGCCCGCGAGGGTCTCGACGAGGAAGGATTGCTGCGCCGCGCCGTAGCGGAACTTCGCGTCGACCCGCGCGCGCAGCAGGGGCGTGAGCGTCAGGCTCAGGCCGACATAGAGCGGCAGCCCGAGCGCCACGATCAGCGTGAGGGACGGGCTGTAGGCGAGCATCGCCGCCAGGAACAGGCCCGAGAAGACGAGGTCGACCGTCAGCGTCATGGCCGAGCTGGTCAGGAATTGGCGGATCGTCTCCAGCTCGCGTAGGCGGGCGACGGTCTGGCCGGTCGGCCGCGCTCCGAAATAGGCGATCGGGAGCGCCAGCAAGTGCCGGAAGACCTGCGTGCCGAGGAGGGAATCGAGCCGGCTGGTCGTGTGCGCGAACAGGATCGTGCGCAGGTAACCGAGCAGCGCCTCGCACGTGGTGACGGCGACCAGGGCCAGCACGAGGACGTCGAGGGTGGTGAGGCCCCTGTGGACCAGCACCTTGTCGACGACGACCTGGAAGAACAGGGGCGTGACGAGACCGAGGACCTGGAGGACGACGGAGATGACCAGCACCTCGCCGAAGAGCCCCTTGAAGCGGGCCGCGCTGGGCAGGAACCACGCGGGACCTGGAGGACGACGGAGATGACCAGCACCTCGCCGAAGAGCCCCTTGAAGCGGGCCGCGCTGGGCAGGAACCACGCGAGGCCGAACCGGCGTCCCTCGGTCCCGGGCGCGGCGTCGCGCGGGGTCAGGAGGATGAGGTCGCCGGTCCAGGCATCGGCCAGTTCCGCCTCGCCCCACACGCCGGGCGCCTGACCGGGCCGCTGGATCAGCGTGCGGCCGGGCTGGTGCCGGGCGAGGACGAAGAAGCGTCCCTCGCGGTCGCGGCCGATGGCCGGCAGGGGCAGCCTGAGCAGGCGGGCGGGCCCGACGCGCACGGCGCGGGCGCGAAAGCCGGCGCGGCGCGCGGCGAGCACCAGTTCGTCGCGCGAGAGCGGCTCACCCGGGCGCCCGTTCTCGTGGGCGATGCGGGCCCCGTCCACGGCGCGCTGGCACAGGGCGGCGATCAGGACGAGGGAGGCGACCCCGGTATCCAGGGCCTGCGGGGGCTCGGTGCCGTCGCCGGCGGGGCCGTGCGGGGGAGTGGCGGAGGGGTGCAAGGCAGGCTCGCGCGGGAGTGGCATGGGCCGTCGCGCCGGCGCGGCCGGGTGGGGCCGTCGCCTCGCACGGGGTGGCGCGGCCGGCCCTGCCGGAAGGCGGGCCGGCCGGTCGCGAGGCGCGGCTCAGGCCGCGAGGCGCATCGGCGGGTGCAGGGTGGGATCCACGGCCAGGGAAGGCGCCGGCGGCGGGACCGAGGCGGCCGGGCTCGTCGCGCCCGCTGCGCCCGCCCCGAAGCCCGCCATCGCGGCGGCCAGCCGCGACACGTGGCCGGCGAGGGAGGACGGGGACGCGTCCGCGGTGCCCTGAGACGAGACCTCCGGGGCGATGCGCAGGGCGACCCCCGCGAGGCTGCCGGCTTTGCCGTCGCGCCAGTGGAACTGGCTGTCGTCCAGGATCAGGTTGCCCTGGTCGACCCGGCGGTTCGGGGTGGCGTTGACGTCCAGCGAGGCGATGCCGAGGTCGGAGAGCGAGACGAGTTGGCCCTGTCCGGGATCGGCGTGGCCGGTCGGGTCGATCCAGACCTTCAGCTCGGCATAGGCCGGGTCGTGCGCGTCGACGCGTCCGTCGCCGTTGGCGTCGAGGCGGCGCAGGGCCATGAAGCTGGGGACGAGGTCGGCGTCCTGGGTCACGGCCTGCTTGCCCGGGGCGAGGTGGACGAGGTAGCCCTCGCCGGGAGTCCCCCAGCCGAGCGCGACCTTGCGGCCGTCGTCGCGCGCGTCGAATCGGGCGCCGGCCTGCGCGGCGGCGACGGTGCGCACGGGTTGGCCGCTCAGGTTGAGCACGATGGGATCGTCCCAGCCGCCGCCCTCGTCCCAGCCGCCGTCGTCCCCTTCGCCGTCCCATTCGCCGTTGTCGCCGGAGCCGCCGATGTAGCGCCCGTCCTCGAAGACGGAATCGTCGTCGCCCCAGAAGCGGTCGCCGTAGGTCGGTCCGTCGATCTCGATGTCGCCGTTGCTGATGTTGATGGTCTCGTTGTGGCCGGCGAAGGTGATGACGTTCTGACCCTGGACTCCGGTGATGGTGTCGAAGGAGCCGCGAACGCTGCCCCTGTCGGCCTGGGCGAAGTTGATGGTGCCGTCGTCGCCCGCGACGGTCTCACCGGCCTGGCCGGGGAGCATGTCGGTGGTGAAGCCGCCATCGGTGAGGGTGAGAGTCTGGTTGCTGTCGCAGAGGCCGACATAGCCTCCGCCGGACACCGTGGCCGAGGTGCCGTTGCCGCCGAGGTTGACGGTGTCGTTTCCGGTGTCGCCGGTGACGGTCTGGTTCTGTCCGTAGACGCCGGCATAGTCGCCCGCGTTGGGGTTGAGGTGGATGGCGTCGCCGTTGCCGCGGATGTTGGCGCTGGCATTCGCCCCGTAGCCGATCGTGGAGTTGCTGGCGGTGACGCTCTCGCCGGTGACGTTCGCGGCGGTCTGGGCGGTGGAGCCCCAATCGGCGAGGGTGAGGGTCTGGCTGCTGCCGCAGAGGCCGACATAGCCTCCGCCGTAAACCGTGGCGGAGGTGCCGTCGCCGCCGAGGTTGATGGAGTTGTTGCCGCTGTCTCCGGTGACAGTCTGGTTCTGGCCGAAGACGCCGGCGTAGTCGCCCGCGTTGGGGTCGAGGTGGATGCCGTCGCCGGCGCCGCGGATGTTGGCAGTGGCGTTGGCACCGAAATTGACGGTGGAGTTCGTCGCCGTGACGTCCTCGTCCGTCACGCCCGCGGCGGTCTGGGCGGTGGAGCCCCAATCGGCGAGGGTGAGGATCTGATGGCTGCCGCAGAGGCCGACATAGCCTCCGCCGGACACCGTGGCGGAGGTGCCGTCGCCGCCGAGGTTGATGGAGTTGTTGCCGCTGTCTCCGGTGACAGTCTGGTTCTGGCCGAAGACGCCGGCGTAGTCGCCCGCGTTGGGGTCGAGGTGGATGCCGTCGCCGTTGCCGCGGATGTTGGCGCTGGCATTCGCGCCCAGAGTGAGATCGGCTCCGCCGGCGGAGATGGTCTCGCCTGTGAAGCCTTCATAGACAGTGACGCGGTTTCCGGTGTTCTCGAAGGTGAGATACTGGTTGGAGCCGTAGAGGCCGACGCTGACATCTCCGTTGACAGTGGCAGAGGAGCCATTTCCATTGATATTGACGAGATTTGAGGCGTCGTCGTTGCCGATAGCCTCCCCGGTGCCCTGAATGCCGACAAAACTCCCGGAACCGAGGAAACCAATCGAGTCGTTGGATCCAGCGACATTCAAGCGCCCGCCTGATCCGATACTGAAGACATCCCTGTTGCCACAAATTGAACCAGAATAATTGTCAGTAATAGCTATCTTTGAATCATTGTCGCTCAGATTTAGATTCTTTCCACTCGCGACGTCGGTATAAGAACCGTCGGCGTTTTCTTCGAATGAGAGGGCATGATACATAATGCCGTTTTTTTTCAGTTCTTCAAGGAGGTCCTGTGTGGAGCGGTAATCAGCAAGATAATTTGGGTCGAGTAGATCCTTATCAATGGCGGGTGCCAAATAGATATCATCCTTAGCAGCTTGAGGTATGGAAAATCCGTCCGCTTTCAATATTGTTCCAATTACCGAATTACTATTGCGCACAAACCGAGAATAGCTCAAGTGTTCGCTTTCGATTTGGTCAAGTCTCGCGTAATACTGTTGTAGTATGCTTTTAACGTCATCAATATTTCCGTTAAACAGTGTATAACCTCGGTCGTCTCCATCAAACACGTGCGGGTTATAATCTCTGGTGCCGTTTTTGTACTCACCATGATCCGTTACAATGTATCAAAATACTCCTGGACCTGTGGGCGGACCTGTCCTCGCCGCCTCCGGGCCGCCGCGCGAGTACCCAATAACATGTCCATCGTCGTCGCGGTATACGATATATGCATGACTAGCGAGACCGACACCGTTGCCGGCACCAGCGCTCGACGATGTTGCTGCTTTGAAGTGAAGCTCAATGCTTGCCATATTATCGTCTCCGCTTAGAGTCCTGATCCGTTTACAAGAGCTACACCGATTCGAGTCAGATTAGTCTTTTCTCTATTAGAATATTCGAAATAAAATACAAGCTTGTCCTCATAACCGAATTTATTGCTATAACATTTGAGCGCTAAACCACTAACAAACGCTGCGTGATTGTATACAACAGTTGTCATGTTATTTACGAGTGCGCCAGTTACTCTATTGTCTCGACCAATCATATATAGCCTGTCATTAATATATTTTTCAAAATCGGCGATGCTGCCAGGCAAGTATATCGGTGCAAAGTACTCGCTGAAATCAAGATCGTACGGATTATATTTGCTATTATAAGTTTCTGCAATAGACATTATTGCCTGATCGAACAGTTTATCTTTGTCCGGATACGTAGTTGCTTTGATTGTTGTTGCAGCAGTGTAGCAGGAGAGAGCCTTCAGTAGTATGGTGACCGAATATGCTACGGTAAGAAATAGCAGAGCGCCGGTTAGAAACCGCTTCATGATTTGTGGCCCTCTGATCCGGTGATGCACTATCTACATAGACATCCTGTCTCTAGTCTATCTGGCATAAATCGTCTTCTCGATACGTTAGCTCTGATCGCCACGTTGTTGGCGCGCACGTATCGGCGTTCGCAACGAGGAACATAGATTTTCATCGTAATATGACGAAAGAAGAGCAATATCTGCTCTTTCAAGTCTACTGACTCACTCGTGTTTTACTTGAATTCATCGGCACAACGTCGAGCCGGCAACGCTTTACCCAGTTCAATCTATGTATTCCATGAGAGGTAAATCCCAAAGATCTGCGCTCTCCTCAACATCGCTAGATGACGTTAGGTCATTCCGACACTTGCGGTCAAGTGAACGGACGAACCAAAAGTGTTTCCAGAGTGTCTCTCTGCCGTGTCTGAACAACCGCTGCTTGGTCCGGGACGGCCATGACGCGGCCACGTCGATCCCTCCGACCCGCGCGACGTGGAGCGGGCGGTCTGCCTCACCCCGCCTCCGCCCGCGCCCATCGCGCCGCCCGGCGCGGTTGCCCGCGCGCGGCCGCGATCCCATATCGGACGAGAGGGTGAGACCCGCGCGGGGCCGGAGGGTGTCGCCGAGCCGGTCGTCGCTCGCCCGTCCCGCCGCCCCATTCCCCGGGTCTCCCCCTTGGCCAAACGCTCCTCCCCGCCCTCCGACCACGCCGCCCTGCCCTCCCGCGAGGCGGTGCTGGCCTTCATCGCGGAGGCGACCACCAAGGTCGGCAAGCGCGAGATCGCCAAGGCCTTCGGCCTCAAGGGCGCCGACAAGGTCGAACTCAAGCGGATGCTCGCCGAGCTGAAGGACGAGGGCGCGGTCGAGAAGGACCGGGCGGGCCTGCGCAAGGCCGGCCGCCTGCCGCCGGTCCTCGTCGCCGAAATCGACGCCCGCGACCGCGACGGCGAGCTCCTCGCCCGCCCCGCCCAGTGGGACCCGGAAGCCGGCCCGGCCCCGAAGATCCTCGTGATGGCGCCGCGCGGCCGGCGGACCGGCAGCCTGCCCGCGCCCGGGATCGGCGACCGGGCGCTCCTGCGCGTCGAGCCCGACCGCGAGGCGCCGGGCCGCTATCTCGGCCGCGTCGTCAAGGTGATCGGCCGCAACAAGGCGGAGATGCTCGGGATCTACCGCGCCCTGGAGAAGGGCGGCGGGCGCGTCCTCCCGGTCGAGAAGCGCGCCCAGGGCCGCGAGATCGAGATCCCGCCCGGCGAGGAGGGCGAGGCCCGCGACGGCGACCTCGTCAGCGTCGCCCTCACCCGCGACAGCCGCCTCGGCCTGCCCCGGGGGCGGGTCAAGGAGCGCCTCGGCGCCGTCGCCTCCGAGAAGGCCGTGAGCCTGATCGCCCTCCACGCCCACGGCATCCCGCACGTCTTCCCCCCCGCGGTGCTGGACGAGGCCGCGCGGGCGCGGCCGGCCGGGATGGAGGACCGCGAGGATTGGCGCGACGCCCCCCTCCTCACCATCGACCCGCCCGACGCCAAGGACCACGACGACGCCGTGATGGCGCTGCCCGACCCGGACCCCGCCAACGCGGGCGGCTTCGTGGTCACGGTCGCGATCGCGGACGTCGCCGCCTATGTCCGGCCCGGCAGCGCCCTCGACCGCGAGGCGCTGCTGCGCGGCAACTCGGTCTACTTCCCCGACCGGGTCGTGCCGATGCTGCCCGAGCGCATCTCGAACGACCTCTGCTCCCTGCGCCCCGGCGAGGACCGCCCGGCCCTCGCCATCCGCCTCGTCATCGGCGCGGACGGCCGCAAGAGGCGCCACAGCGTCCACCGGGTGATGATGCGCTCGGCCGCCAAGCTCGCCTACGCGCAGGCCCAGGCCGCGATCGACGGGCAGCCGGACGCCGTCACGCAGCCCCTCCTCGACCCCGTCCTGCGCCCGCTCTGGGCGGCCTACCGGGTGCTCGCCGCGGCCCGGGACGCCCGCGGCCCCCTCGCCCTCGACCTGCCCGAGCGCAAGGTCGTCCTCGACGCCGAGGGTCGGGTCGACCGGGTGGTGGTGCCCGAGCGCCTGGAGGCGCACCGCCTGATCGAGGAATTCATGATCCAGGCGAACGTCGCCGCCGCCGAGACCCTGGAGGAGAAGGCGCAGGCCCTGATCTACCGGGTCCACGACGAGCCCTCGCTCGACAAGATGCGGGCGCTCGGCGAGGTGCTGGCCTCGATCGGCATCAAGCTGCCGAAGGAGGGCGTGCTCCGGCCCTCCCTGTTCAACCGCATCCTCGGCATGGTCCAGGGCACCGAGCACCAGACCTTCCTGCACGAGGTGATCCTGCGCGCGCAGGCCCAGGCGGTCTACGCGCCGGAGAATGCCGGGCATTTCGGGCTCGCCCTGCGCCGCTACGCGCATTTCACCTCGCCGATCCGGCGCTACGCCGACCTCGTCGTCCACCGCGCCCTGATCCGGGCGCTGCGGCTCGGGCCGGACGGGCTGCCCGACATGGGCGCGGCCGAGCTCGCCGAGATCGGCCAGCAGATCTCCAACGCCGAGCGCCGGGCCATGGCGGCCGAGCGCGAGACCATCGACCGGCTCATCGCCCAGCACCTCGCGGACCGGGTCGGCGCCAGCTTCGCGGGCCAGATCTCGGGCGTGACCAAGTCGGGGCTGTTCGTGAAGCTCACCGAGACCGGGGCGGACGGCTTCGTGCCGGTCTCGACGCTCGGGGCCGACTATTTCCGCTACGAGGAGGGCCGCCACGCCCTGGTGGGCGAGCGCAGCGGCGAGACCTTCCGGCTCGGCGACCGCGTCACCGTGCGCCTGGTCGAGGCCGCGCCCGTGGCGGGCGCCCTGCGCTTCGACGTGGTATCGGAGGGGACGCGGTCGAGCCCGGCGCCGCGGCGCGGCGGCCCGCGCAAGGGCCGCCCGGCGGCCGAGCGCCGCGAGGGCCTCACCAAGCGGAGGGGGAAGCGGGCGTGATCGAGATCGACGGGCGGGACGCCCCCGCGCAGCCCCCAGCCGAGGTGCCCTGGCACCTCGCGATGCTGCGGGGCTTTCGCAACCGCTGCCCCCATTGCGGCGAGGGCCGCCTGTTCGGGCGCTTCCTGAAGGTGCGCGAGGCCTGCGAGGCCTGCGGCACCGAACTCCACCATCACCGGGCCGACGACCTGCCGCCCTACCTGGTGATCTTCATCGTCGGCCACGTGGTCGGGCTCGCCATCCTGGAGAGCCAGATGCGCCTCGACGAATTGCCGCTCTGGTTCGAGCTGACCTTCTGGCCCGCCGTGACCCTGATCATGGCGCTCGCCCTGCTGCAGCCCGTGAAGGGCGCGGTCGTCGGGCTGCAATACGCCCTTGGCATGCACGGCTTCTCCGCGATACGCCGCGCACGCACCGGGACCGGACAGGGCGGGGAGGCACGGGATGGCGCGCGCGACGGCGGGGACGATCGAGAGCGGGGCCGCGCCCCCGGCCTCCGCGGCGCCTGAGCGCAGACCCGCGCTGAGGCCGCGGAACGCCGCGACCCTGATCATCCTCGACCATGCCGGCCGGACCCCGAAGGTGCTGATGGGCCGCCGCCACGACGGCCACACCTTCATGCCGGGCAAGTACGTCTTCCCGGGCGGCCGCATCGAGCTCGCGGACCGGCACATGCCCGTCGCCGGCACCCTGAACGACCGCGCCGAGGCCGCGCTCGCGGCGCGCGTCTCCCGGCCGCCCCACCATCTCGGCCGGGCGCTCGCCCTCGCGGCGATCCGCGAGACCTACGAGGAGACCGGCCTGATGATCGGGACCCGGGATTACGGGCCGCCCGAGACCGCCCCCGACGGGCCATGGGCCGCCTTCCGCGAGGCCGGCGTGATGCCCGACCTGGAGGCCGTGCAGTTCATCGCCCGGGCCATCACGCCCCCCGCCCGGCCCAAGCGCTTCGACACCCGCTTCTTCGCGGTGACCCGCGACGCCGTCGCGGGCGAGACGCCAGGCATGGTCGGGCCGGAGGCGGAACTCACCGAACTCGCCTGGGTGAGCCTCGCCGAGGCGCGCCGGCTCGACCTCCCCCGCATCACCCACATCGTCCTCGACGAACTGGAAACCCGCCTCGCGGCCGGCTTCAGCCCCTTCCTGCCGGTGCCGTTCTTCCGCGAGATCCGCGGCCGGCACACCCGCGAGGAGATCTGATCCGGGATCGGCTCGATCGCAGCGGATCCCGGATCACCAGCCCGCGCGGCGCCTGAGCGACGCCGACATCCGCATGGCCGAAATGCGAGATGGCGAAGCCATCACCCGGATGGCGCATGAGCCGCCGCGCCCGCGGGCAAACGCCGGTCCGGCGGCGAAGATCGGGCGCGGCCGAGGGCCTAGATAAACTCGCCGAAACAAGTTCCGCCCGCGCTCACGTCGCGGTCAAGCGGATTAGGCCACCCGAGATCGGCCAATAGAACAGCATAACATATGTTTATCCGAGGTCTCTAAGTCGGGAAGATAGCCGTCAGAACTGTGATGTACTCACGGATTTCGACGAAAGCGGTGAGAAACAGGAAAGAACCGGATGTCAGAACGGCGGTGATCAGACGTGGGCGGCCGGGCGCAGCGGCGCGCACGTGCTTCGCCCGCCTGCGCCGGATCCGCCATGCGCCCCACGCTCAAGTCCATCCTGGTCGGCCTGTTCGCGCTGACCGCCGCGATCTCGGCCGTGCAGGGCACCATCGGCCTCGTCAAGCTCGCGACGATCCGCGCCGAGATCGACCAGATGGCGACGAACTGGCTGCCCTCGGTCGACCTCGTCCACCAGCTCAACACGGCCTCGCGGGAGTACCGCGTGCGGGTCTACCGGCTGATCGTCGCCTCGGACGGGCCGGCCGCCCTGGCGGAGAACAAGGCCGCCCTGGCGGCGGTGAGCGAGACGATCGGGCGGCTGCGCCGGAGCTACGAGCCCCTGATCTCGCCCGGCGCGGAGCGCGCCGCCTACGACGCCTACGCCTCCGTCTGGGAGAGGTACATCGCCGCGCAGGCGCCGCTCCTGGCGGCGGTGGAGGCCGGCCGCCGGGACGAGGCCCTCGCCCTGGTGGCGCGGCCCGGCATCGCCGAACTCGGCGGGGAGATCTCCCGGCAGCTCCAGTCCCTGGCGGAGTTCAACAAGCGGGAAGCGTCCGAGGGCGCCGAGACCGGGCGGCGCAGCGCCGAGGCCGCGACCGAGACCGCGTGGCTGGCGATGGCCGCCTCGCTGGTCACCTCGGTCGGCGCCATGCTGTTCGGGCTGTTCGGCATCTCCCGTCCGCTCGCCGCGACGGCCGGCGCCATGCGGCGGCTCGCGGAGGGCGACGCCGCGGCCCCGGTGCCGGGGCTCGGGCGCCGCGACGAGATCGGCGCGATGGCGGCGGCCCTGGAGGTGTTCAAGGCCAACCTCCTGCGCAGCCGCGACCTCGAGGCCCAGGCCGAGGCCGCCCGCGCCGAGACCGAGACCCGGCGCCGGGCCCTGCTGCGCGAGATGGCGGCGGGCTTCGAGCGGGCGGTCGGCGGCATCGTCGGCACGGTCTCGTCCGCCGCCACCGAGTTGCAGACGACCGCGCAGACCATGAGCGGCGTGGCGGGCGAGGCCGCGCAGCGGTCGCGGGGGGCGGCGAACGGCGCGGCGCAGGCCGCCGCCAATGTCGGGATGGTCGCCGCCGCCGCGGAGGAGCTCGGCACCTCCGTGCGCGAGATCGGCCGGCAGGTCGACGGCTCGGCGGAGCTCGCCCGGGCCGCGGCCGAGGAGGCCGTCGAGAGCGCCGCGCTCGTCGGACAGCTCAACGACGCGGCCGCGCGGATCGGCGACGTGGTCGGGCTCATCGCCTCGATCGCGAGCCAGACCAATCTCCTGGCGCTCAACGCGACGATCGAGGCGGCGCGGGCCGGCGAGGCGGGCCGCGGCTTCGCGGTGGTCGCCGCCGAGGTCAAGGAACTCGCCAACCAGACCGCCAAGGCGACGGGCGAGATCGGCGCCCAGATCGACCGCATGCGCGGCTCGACCGACCGGGCCGTGACGGCGATCGGGACCATCACCGGGCGCATCCAGGAGATGAGCGGCGTGGCGACCTGCATCGCCGCGGCGGTGGAGCAGCAGGCGGCGGCGACCCAGGAGATCGTCCGCAACGTGACCGAGGCCGCCGACGGCACCACGCAGGTGAACGGCCACATCGCGGGCGTCGCCTCCGCCACCGAGGAGACGGGCGCGGCCGCCGCGCAGGTGCTGGCCTCGGCCTCCGACCTCTCGCGCCAGGCCGAGCAGCTGCGGGCGGAGGTGGAGCGCTTCCTCTCCGGCGTCCGGGCCGCCTGACTTCGGCGGGCGCGCCCCTCGGGTGCGCCCGCCGCGGCCGCGCCCTGGCCCCGGCGGTCCCGACGCGCCATATCGGGGCGCCCGACGGCAGCCGGCAGGGACAGGATGGACGCGGTCACGACGGAGTTCGGCAGGAGCGAGGTCGCCTCGATCGGGGCGGCCATCACCTGTGTGGCGGTGGTGGGGATCGGCCTCAGCCTGTCGATCCCGCTCCTCTCCCTGGAGATGGAGCGGATGGGCGTCTCCAACACGATGATCGGCGTCAACACCGCCGTGGCCGGGGTGGCCAGCATCGCGGTGGTGCCCTTCGTGCCTCGGATCGCCGCCCGGCTCGGCGTCCTGCCGCTCCTGCTCGCGGCGATCGCGGTCGGGGCCGTCTCGCTCCTCGGCTTCAAGCTCCTGTTCGATCTCGCCTGGTGGTTCCCCCTGCGCTTCACCTTCTCGGCGGCGCTCGGGGTGCTGTTCGTGCTCTCGGAATTCTGGATCAACCAGGCGGCGCCGCCGGCCCGGCGGGGCCTCGTGATGGGCGTCTACGCGACGATCCTGGCCCTCGGCTTCGCGGTCGGCCCGGCGCTGCTCGGCCTCCTCGGCACCGCCGGCTGGCTCCCCTACCTCGCCGGGGCGACCCTGTTCGGGGCGGCCAGCATCCCGCTCCTCCTCGCCCGCGGCCTGTCGCCGGAGATCCCCCGCAAGGGCGGGCGGGGCTTCCTCGGCTACCTGCGGGTCGCGCCCTCCGCGACTCTCGCGGCCCTGGTCTACGGCGCCGTCGAGACCGGGGGCTTCGCCATCCTGCCGATCTACGGCCTGCGGCTCGGCCTCACGCCCGAGGCGGCGGCGGGCCTCGTGAGCCTCGCGGCCCTCGGCAACGTCCTGTTCCAGATCCCGGTCGGCCTGCTCTCGGACCATGTCGACCGGCGCAAGGTGCTGCTCGCGGCCGGCGCCGGCGGGGCGCTCGGCGCCCTGCTGCTCCCCGCCGGGGCGGGGCAGCCCTGGCTGCTCGGCACGATCCTGTTCGTCTGGGGCGGGATCGCCGGCACGCTCTACACGGTCGGGCTCGCCCATCTCGGTGCGCGCTTCGAGGGGGCGGCGCTCGCCGGGGCGAACGCGGCCTTCCTGGTGCTCTACAATGTCGGCCTCGTCCTCGGCCCGCCCCTCGTCGGCGGCGGCATGGACCTCGCCTCCCCGCACGGCTTCGCCTGGGCCCTGGCGGGGCTCTTCCTCGCCTACCTGGCGGTGGTCGGGGCCCGGGTGATCCGCCCCTCCCCGGCCTGACCGGTCCCGCCCGGCCTGACCGGTCCCGCCCGGCTTGACGCCGCCCACGCCTTCGGGCAGGAAGGCGGCGCGTTTCGGCCGGGGTCATCCCGGCCCTTTTGCGTTTCGGTCACCCGGACGCATCCCCAGCCCAACGAGGTCGCGTCATGGCCAAGGCCGTCACCGTCAAGATCAAGCTCGTCTCGACCGCCGACACCGGCTACTTCTACGTCACGAAGAAGAACTCGCGCACGCAGACCGACAAGCTGTCGTTCAAGAAGTACGACCCCGTGGCGCGCAAGCACGTCGAGTTCAAGGAAGCCAAGATCAAGTGAGCGGCGCGGCGGCCCGCGGCCGCCGGCCGGTTCTGCGGGCGGCCGAGGGCCGCCGGAAGGCCGCCCCCGGGGCGGCCTTCGTCGTCTCGGCCGAGTCGTCTCACCCCAGCAGGTACAGGAGCCCCGGCAGGGCCGCGACCCCGGCCGCGCAGCCATAGGCCAACCACAGGCCCGGGCGCTTGGCCGCGAGGCGGCGCAGGCGGCGGGCGGTGGCGGAGCCGGTGACGCTGCGGCCGTTCACGCAGGAGCAGAGCAGGTGGTGGGCCTCCCCGGTGCTCAGCTCGAAGAAGCGGCGCGCCTCCCCGAACGTGTCGCCCGCGAGCCCGCTCGCCCGCAGCACCGGGTCCGCGTAGGCGTAGGCGAGCGGGGAGTTGTCGGCCCGGATCGCCGCCCGCATCCGGCGCGGCACGAACTCGATCTCCTCGAGCGTGGTGAAGGCCCGGGTCGGTTCGCGGTCGAGGATCTCGGCCCAGCGTTCGAGCCGGGCGCGCCGGCCTTCGAGCAGGCCCGGGACCGGCTCGACGTCGGCGATGTCGCGGAGGTGACGGAGCGGCTGATGTTCCATGCTGAGCATCCTGTCGATGCGCGGCTCTTTTCTCGCGCGCTGCGATCGAAGCAGGATGCAACAGACTTCGCGACGATGCATTCGCGAAGATCGACGCCGATTTACGCGGTTTGACTGCCAAGGTTGGCGGATCATCGGCGCCAAGACATGGCCGAAATCAACGGCCTGCAGCCTGGCCGCGGGCCTGTCGGCCGAGCGCCGGGACCGCTCCCGGCTCGTTCTGCGTCATTCTGCCGCAGCTCTCGGCCGGGTTCAGGCCGCGGCCGCGACGACCCGGTTGCGCCCCTCCTGCTTGGCCCGGTAGAGCGCCACGTCGGCGCGCTTGAGGAGGTCGGCGGGGAGTGCGTCGTCCGGGTGGCGCACCGCCAGGCCGATCGAGACCGTGACGTCGATTCCCCGCGTGCCCCCGTGCACCAGGAAGGGCGTCGCCTCGATCCGTTCGCGGATGCGCTCGGCGACCTGGCCGGCGCCGTCGAGCCCGGTATCCGGGACCACGACGACGATCTCCTCGCCGCCGAAGCGGGCGACGATGTCGATGCCCCGGGTATGGGCGCGGATCCGGTCGGCGAACTGGCGCAGCACCTCGTCGCCCGCGTCGTGGCCGAAACTGTCGTTGATCGCCTTGAAGCGGTCGATGTCGAGGAGGAGCAGGGCGAGCGGCCGCCCGCGCAGGGAGGTCTCGCGGAACAGCCCGGCGAGGTGGCTGTCGAAGTAGCGGCGATTGTGCAGGCCGGTGAGCCCGTCCGTGACGGCGAGCTCCATCGAGGCCTGGACGGATTCGCGCAGGGAATGCGCGAAGCGCCGGCGCCGCACCTGGGTGCGCACCCGGGCGACGAGCTCGTTGCGGTCGATCGGGCGCACCAGGTAGTCGTGCACGCCGAGGTCGAGCCCGCGCATGATCCGGGCGCGGTCGCCCGCGTCGGCGAGCATCACCACCTGCATGCCGCGCGTCCGGTCGAGGGAGCGCAGCTGGCTGCACAGGCGCAGCCCGTCGAACCCGTCGAAGTCGAGGCTGACCAGCGCCACGTCGAAATTGCCCTCGGTCGCGGTCTCCAGCGCCCGGTGCGGATCGGCCACCACCTCGACGCAATGGGACTGGCTCAGCGCCGCGGCCATGCGCTCGGCCGAGGCGCGGCGGTCATCGGCGATCAGCAGGTGGGCGTTGAGCCCGGTCTCGGCGGCCGCCGCCGCGAGCGGGTCCGCGAAGCCGAGGTCCCGCGAGGCGAGTGCGCGGTTGCGCAGCTCGTCGGTCATCGCCTTCAGCCGCACGAGGCTGCGCACCCGCGCGAGCAGGGCCGTGTCGTCGATCGGCTTGGTCAGGAAATCGTCGGCCCCGGCGTCGAGGCCGCGCAGGCGGTCGCTCGGCTGGTCGAGGGCGGTCACCATCACCACCGGCAGATGCGCCGTGGTCGGCGTCGTCTTCAGCCGCCGGCACACCTCGAACCCGTCCATGCCCGGCATCATCACGTCGAGGAGGACGATGTCGCACAGGCCCTGCTCGCAGATCGCGATCGCGTCCGGCCCGTTCATGGCCGAGATCACGTCGAAATACTCCAGCGACAGCTTGGTCTCGAGGAGCTTGAGGTTCGGGAAGAGGTCGTCGACGATGAGCACGCGTGCCGACATGGAGGGGGGCCCTCAGCTCTGGCGCTCGTCGCCGAGATAGGTCCTGACGGTGGCGAGGAACTTCGCCACCGAAATGGGCTTCGACAGATAGGCCTCGCAGCCGCCCTCCCGGATGCGCTCCTCGTCCCCCTTCATGGCGAAGGCGGTGATCGCGATCACCGGAATGCTCTTGAGTTCGTCGTCCTCCTTGATCCACTTGGTGACCTCGAGTCCCGACACTTCCGGGAGCTGGATGTCCATGAGGATCAGGTCGGGGCGGTGCCGGCGCGCGAGCTCGATCGCCTCGATCCCGTTGGCGGTCTTCAGGGTCGCGTAGCCATGCGCCTCCAACAGGTCGTTGAAGAGCTTCATGTTGAGCTCGTTGTCCTCGACGATGAGCACGGTCTTCGTCATGGCTCACTGTCTCCGGCGCCGACGAGACGCATCCGAACCTCCGACGACGCCTGCCCGTCCCGTTTAAGCGGCACAAGTTGATGAAACGCAAATCGCCGAGTTTTACCAGAGGGAAGCCTCCCCAGCGAGGATTACCGAGTCGCAGCGAGGCCGAGGGGATCGCCGCCGCGGTCTTCGCCTTCGTGACGGCCGATCCGGGGCGCCTGATGCGCTTCATGGAGGGGGCGGGCCTGAGCCCGTCCGCCCTGCGGGAGGCGGCCGAATCGCCCGAGCTGATGCTCGGCCTCCTCGACCACGTGGTGTCGGACGAGGATCTCCTCCTCGCCTGCGCCCGGGCGGTCGGGGAGCCGCCCGAGCGGATCACGCTGGCGTGGCGCCGCCTCGGTCCCCCGGATCCGGATTCCTTCGGCGCGGATCCCTTCGGCGCGGATCCCTTCGACGCGGATCCCTTCGACGCATGAGCGCGGGCGCCCCGGCGCTCTGCCGCGACTGCGCCCGGCTCACCGGCGGGGGCGCCGCCCGCCCGGGCGGCCCGAGGCGCTGCGCCGCCTGCGGCTCGCCCCGCCTCGTCGCGCACCCCGAGCGCGACGCGCTCAGCATCGCGCACGTGGATTGCGACGCCTTCTACGCGGCGATCGAGAAGCGGGACGATCCCTCCCTGCGCGACCGCCCCGTCATCGTCGGCGGGGGGCGGCGCGGCGTGGTCGCGACCGCCTGCTACCTCGCCCGGACCCGCGGGGTGCACTCGGCCATGCCGATGTTCAAGGCCCTGCGGGCCTGCCCGGACGCCGTGGTGATCCGGCCCGACATGGAGAAGTACGCCCGGGTCGGGCGCGAGGTGCGGGCGATGATGCGCGCGCTCACCCCGCTCGTCGAGCCGGTCTCGATCGACGAGGCCTTCCTCGACCTCTCCGGCACCGAGCGCCTGCACGGGGCGAGCCCCGCCGTGACGCTGGCGCGCTTCGCGCGGGCCGTGGAGGCGCAGCTCGGCATCACGGTCTCGATCGGGCTCGCGCCGAACAAGTTCCTGGCCAAGATCGCCTCGGACCTGGAGAAGCCGCGCGGCTTCTCGGTGATCGGCCGGGAGGAGGCGCGGGCCTTCCTGGCGCCGCGGCCGGTCGGCATCCTGCCGGGGGTCGGGCAGGCGGCCGCCGGGCGGCTCGCCGAGATCGGGATCCGCCGCGTCGGCGACCTCGCGCGGGCGGATCCGGCCCGGCTCCGGGCCGCCCTCGGCCGCGACGCGGCCCGGCTCGCGCGCCTTGCCGGCGGCGAGGATCCGCGCCCGGTCGAGCCGCACCGCGCGGCCAAGAGCGTCTCGGGCGAGACCACCTTCGCGGAGGACCTGCGGGATTTCGCGGCCCTGCGCCCGATCCTGTGGCGGCTGTGCGAGACGGTGGCGCGGCGCCTCGTGCGGGCCGAGCTCGCGGCGGCGAGCGTGACCCTGAAGCTGAAGGATGCCGGGTTCCGCCTGCGCACCCGCACCCGGTCGGGCCTCGCGCCGACGCAGCTCGCCGAGCGCCTGTTCCGCCCCGCCGAGGCGATGCTGCGCGAGGCCTGCGACGGCACCGCCTACCGGCTGATCGGGGTCGGGGCCGGCGACCTCTGCGCCTCCCTCCACGCGGATCGCGGCGACCTCGCCGACCAGGGCGCGCGGCGCGAGGCGAGCCGGGCCGCGGCGGTCGACGCCCTGCGCGCCCGCTTCGGCGAGGCCGCGATCCAGCGCGGCCTCGCCTTCACGCCGGCGGACAAGGACGCGAAGGGGTGATCCGGGATCCGGTCGATCCAAGCGGATCCCGGATCACGCGCCCGCGCGGCGCCTGAGCGAAGCTCTCATCCGCCATCCCGAAGGGATCGATCGGATCTGGGATGAGACCCGACCGGCGCCCGCGGGGGCGGCTCGTCCGCCCGGGGGCACGGCTCAGGGCTTGCACTCCTTGCTCTCGCTGCCGAGGTCGATCCGCGACAGGTCGCCCTTGAGGGTGAAGTCCCCGTAATCGAGGCGCAGAGCCCCGCTCACCCCGTTCTCGTAGAGGTCGAAGGACAGCACGTAGATCGGCGTGCGCTCCCCCTCGCCGGTGGAGAAGTAGCTGAGCGTCACCGGCCAGCGCGGCATCGCCGCCATCGCCCCCTCCTGCAGCGGGGGCTCGGCCCGGGGCGCCCCGTCCTTGCCGGCCTCGGCGCTCGCCGGGACCGCCTTGCGCGGGCCGATCACCGCGAGCGTGTCGTAGATCTTGCGGCCGTCGTCGGACCCGTCGAACACCTTCACCGAGACGGTGTGCTCGCCCGCCTGCGCCGCCTCGATCAGGCGGCGCATGTGCGCGGCCGGGAACAGCACCTCGCCCGGCGCGCTCACCCGGGCCCGCTGCGGCTGCTTGAGGGTGACGGCGAGGCCCTTCTCGTCGCGCTCGGCATCGCCCGCCACCGCCGGCTGCTCGCTGCCGTTCAGGTCGGATTGCGTGCGGAAATGGAAGGCCTTGCCGTCGCCGCTCTCGAAGGTGTTGTTGCGCAGGTCCGAGGTGCGCGCGCCGCTCTCGGCGCTCTCCAGCACCGTCACCTGACGGTACTGGAGCGCCCAGCCCTTGCAGGGATCCCCGGAGAAATCGAAGACGATGCGCCCGCGCGCGCTCTCGACCGCGCGGGCGCCGGTGCTGCGCAGGAGCGAGAGGTCGTAGACCGCCCGGTGCGGGGCGAGGCGGATCCCCCCGGCCGGCTCCGCCGCGAGACCGGTGGGCAGGAGAACGACGAGCGGCAGCAGGGACGCGAGGAGTGTCCGCATGGAATTTCCCGTGTCGGGCACGCGCGGCCCGGGGCGGAACCATAGGTGCAGGGCGCCGCCCGGGCAACGCGACCTCTCGCACGGGATGCAGCGTGGCGCGGATGCCACTCTGTCCCGCTCGCCCTCGCCCGGGGCGGGCCCTCCGGGGCCGCCCGCGGAGTGCGCGGCGGCCGCCTCGGGGCGCCGGCGCGCGCCCGCCCCGGCGCGTGACAAGCTGTTGATACGCTGTGGATTTCCTGGCCTCGCCGCCCCCCCGGAGGGGACCCCGCCGGGCGCCTCTCCCCCCAGTCCGCGGCCCTGCGCGAACCCGGCCCGGCGCGGGGAAAACGGGTCCGGCGGGGCCGTGGGACTCTTGCGCGGAGAACGGCCGCTCCTGTAGGTTCACCCCCGTCGCAAGCGCTGTCACGAAGCGGCGATCATCAGCAGCAGAGAGGCACTGGACGCGCGGTCGCACGGCCGAACGCAGACGGCTGCGTGCGTCCTTGCCGCTGATGGGTGGGGGAATTCGGAGGCGGCGATGACGGATGCGGGCCCGAGCTGGACGAAGGAACGGGTCGAACTCCTGAAGCGGCTGTGGGGAGAGGGGCGCAGCGCGAGCCAGATCGCGGCCGAGATCGGCGGCGTCTCGCGCAATGCGGTGATCGGAAAGGTGCATCGGCTCGGCTTGGCCGGCCGGGTGCTGAAGTCGAACGGGGCGCCCGCGCCGGTGCCGCGCAGCCGCGCGCCGAGCGAGGAGGAGCGCCCGCCCGCCCAGGCGCCGGTCCCGACCATGGTGGCGCCCGCGCCGGCCTCGCTGGCGCTGGTGCGCGCCGAGCCCCCGCCGTCGGCGGAGGCGGCGCTGCCGCTCTCGGAGCGGGTGACGATCATGGAGCTGCGCGAGTTCATGTGCCGCTGGCCCATGGGCGACCCGGCCTCGCCCGATTTCCGCTTCTGCGGCGCCCGCTCGATCACGGGCCTGCCCTACTGCACCCACCACGCGCGCATCGCCTACCAGCCGGCGACCGAGCGCAAGCGCAGCGACCGGCGGGTCGTGGCCTTCCGCTGAGCCCCGTTCGCCGAACCCGTCACCGGTTCGGCGGCGACGACCCGGCGGCGAGGCCCCGGCGGGCCTGCGCGGCGCGATCCTGCCGGGATCGCGTCCTGGGAGGGTCGTCCTGGGAGGGTCAAGCGTGCCGTCGCCGCGCGCAGGGCGGACCCTCGCGGCCGACGCCGCCGCGATGCCGTCCGCCGATGCCGGGCCTCGATGCGGCCGGGGCGCTCAGGAGGCGCCGTTCGCGAACATCTCGTCGAAGGAGTAGCCCGAGCCGCGCACGGTGCGGATCGGGTCGGGGCGGCGCGGCCGGTTGATCGCCTTGCGCAGCCGGCCGATATGCACGTCGACCGTGCGCTCGTCGATGTAGACGTCGTGGCCCCAGACGCCGTCGAGGAGCTGCTCGCGGGAGAAGACCCGGCCCGGGCTCTGCATCAGGAATTCGAGCAGCTTGAACTCGGTCGGGCCGAGATGCAGCTCCCGCCCCTCGCGCCGCACCCGGTGGCTGACCCGGTCGAGCTCGATGTCGCCCGCCACCAGGAGATGCGCCACGTGGGCCGGCTTGGCGCGGCGCAGCAGCGCCCGCACCCGCGCCAGCAGCTCCGGCACCGAGAAGGGCTTCACGATGTAGTCGTCGGCGCCGGTGGCGAGGCCGCGCACCCGGTCGCCCTCCTCGCCGCGGGCGGTGAGCATGATGACCGGCAGCCGCTCGGTCTCCCGGCGCGCCCGGATCCGGCGGCAGAGCTCGATGCCCGACAGCCCCGGCACCATCCAGTCGAGGAGGACGAGGTCCGGCACCTGCTCGCGCAGGCGGATATCCGCCTCGTCGCCGCGGGCCACGGCATCCACCGTGAAGCCCTCGGCTTCGAGGTTGTAGCGGAGCAGGAGCGTCAGCGGCTCCTCATCCTCGACGATCAGGATCCTCGTGCTCATCGACAATGCGGGTCTCCGGTCCGGTCACGCCTCCGGCGCCGGCGGCGCCACCGTGGCGAAGCTCGACCGGTCGTTCTTCGGGCGCTCGGTCGGCAGCGTCTCGCCGCTGACGAGGTAGTGGATCGTCTCGGCGATGTTGGTGGTGTGGTCGCCGATCCGCTCCACGTTCTTGGCGCAGAACAGGAGGTGCGTGCAGAAGCTGATGTTGCGCGGATCCTCCATCATGTAGGTGAGGAGCTCGCGGAACAGGGACGTGTAGAGCGCGTCGATGCCGCCGTCGCGCGCCCAGACGTCGAGGGCCACGGCGACGTCCTGGGTCGCGTAGGCGTCGAGCACGTCCTTGAGCTGCTCCTGCACGAGGTCGCTCATGTGCTGGACGCCGACCACCACCTTCTGGAGCTGGGGCTGATCGCTGATCGCCACCACCCGCTTGGCGATGTTCTTGGCGAGGTCGCCGATCCGCTCGAGGTCGCCGGAGACGCGGATCGCCGAGATCGTCTCGCGCAGGTCGATCGCCATCGGCTGGCGCTTGGCGATGAGCAGGATCGCCCGCTCCTCGATCTCGCGCTGGAGCCCGTCGAGGCGGGCATCCGCCGCGATCACGCTCTGGGCCAGGGTGCCGTCGCGGCGCACCAGGGCGGTCGCCGCATCCGCCATCATCTTCTCGGCGATCCCGCCCATCTCGGCGATGCTGCGGCGCAGGTTCTGCAGGTCCGCGTCGTAGGAACTGACGATGTGATCCGACATGGCGCTCGTCCTGCTCGCAAGGGGGAGGGTCAGCCGAACCGGCCGGTGATGTAGTCCTGGGTCTGGCGCTTGGTCGGAGTCATGAACAGCCGGTTCGTCGGCCCGAACTCGATCAGCTCGCCGAGATACATGAAGGCCGTGAACTGCGAGATGCGGGCCGCCTGCTGCATGTTGTGGGTGACGATCGCGATGGTGAATTCCCCGCGCAGCTGCTCCAGCAGCTCCTCGATGCGGCCGGTCGAGATCGGGTCGAGGGCCGAGGTCGGCTCGTCGAACAGGATCACCTCGGGCTTTTGGGCGACCGTGCGGGCGATGCAGAGGCGCTGCTGCTGGCCGCCCGACAGGCCCATGCCGGATTGCTTGAGCTTATCCTTGACCTCGTCCCAGAGGGCGGCCTTGCGCAGGGCCTCCTCGACGCGCTGGTCGAGGTCGGCCCTGCCGAGCCGCTCGTAGAGCCGGATGCCGAAGGCGATGTTGTCGTAGATCGACATCGGGAAGGGCGTCGGCTTCTGGAACACCATGCCGACGCGGGCGCGCAGCTCGTTCAGGTCGATCGCCGGGTCGAGGATGTTGCGCCCGTCGAGCAGGATCTCGCCCTCCGCCCGCTGGTCGGGATAGAGCGAGTAGATCCGGTTGAAGGTGCGCAGCAGCGTGGACTTGCCGCAGCCCGACGGCCCGATCAGCGCGGTGACCTGCCGGTCGTGGAAGTCGAGGTTGATGTTCTTCAGGCCCTGGAAGGTCCCGTAGTAGAAGTTGAGGTTCTTGACCGCGAGGCGGACCGGGGCGGTCTCGTCGGCCGCGCCGGATTTGACGACCGGTGCGGCGGTGGCGGAGGCGCTCATCGGGGTTCTCCGGAGGATCGTCGGCGGGGGGCGGCGCGGTCTCAGCGGCCCCTGCCGCCGCGCAGGAACAGGCGGGCCGCGATCGACAGGCCCAGGATGGTCACGGTGATCAGCAGGGCGCCCGCCCAGGCGAGTTGGCGCCAGTTCTCGTAGGGCGAGAGGGCGAATTGGTAGATCATCACCGGGAGGTTGGCGACGCCGCCCATCAGGTTGGGGCTGAACCAGGAATTGTTGTTGAGCGCCGTGAAAAGGAGCGGCGCCGTCTCGCCCGCGATGCGCGCCAGGGCGAGCAGGATGCCGGTGACGATGCCGGCCTGCGCGGCCTTCCAGGTGACGGCGCGGATCACGATCGAGGGCGGCGCGCCCAGGGCCGCGCCGGCCTCGCGCAGGGAGCCCGGCACGAGGCGCAGCATGTCCTCGGTGGTGCGCACGATCACCGGCGTCGCGATGATGGCGAGCGCCACGCCGCCGGCCCAGCCCGAGTAGCCGCCCATGGTGCGCACCATCACCGTGTAGACGAAGAGGCCGATCAGGATCGAGGGCGCCGAGAGCAGGATGTCGTTCAGGAACCGGATCGCGTCGGCGAGCTTGGCCGTGCGCCCGTACTCGGCGAGGTAGGTGCCGGCGAGCACCCCGACCGGGGTCGCCACCACGATGCCGATCAGCGTCATGACCAGGCTGCCGAGGATGGCGTTGGCGATCCCGCCCCCCTCCGAGCCGGGACCCGGCGTCACCTCGGTGAACAGGGTCGGCGAGAGGCCGCGCAGGCCCTCGACGATCAGCATCAGCAGGATCGAGCCCAGCACGATCGCGCCGAGCGCCGTCGCCGCCGTGCAGAGGATGATCAGCAGCCGGTCGGCGGTGCGCCGGCCGGCGCGGACGCGGCCCCAGGCTTGGCGCGCCGGTTCGGCGGTCGCGGCCTGGCCTGCCGTGGCGAGGGTGGTCCGGGCGTCCATGGCATCAGAGCTCCGTCGGGCGGGATCAGGCGACCTTCACGCGGCGCACGAGCAGCCGGGCCACGATGAGGACGATGAAGGTGACGACGAACAGGATGCAGCCGAGCGCCAGCAGGGCGTGCAGCTGCATCCCGTCCGCCTCGTTGAACTCGTTGGCGATGCGCGACGCGATGGTCGAGCCCGGGTCGAAGATCGAGGGCGACAGGCGGTTCGCGTTGCCGATCACGAAGGTCACCGCCATGGTCTCGCCGAGCGCCCGGCCGAGCCCGAGCATGATCGCGCCGATGATCGAGACCGAGGCCTGCGGGACCAGCACGTGGCGCACGACCTCCCAGGTGGTGCAGCCGATGCCGTAGGCGCTTTCGCGCAGGACGGTCGGGATCTGGTCGAGCATGTCGCGGGTGATCGAGGCCACGAAGGGCACGATCATGATGGCCAGGATGATGCCGGCGGTCAGGATGCCGACCCCCGAGGGCACCTGCGCGTAGAGCAGCGTGCCGACGACAGGCAGGCCCTCGACGAGGTTCGAGACCGGCACCTGCACGAAGCGGGCGAAGAGCGGGGCGAACACGAACAGGCCCCACATGCCGTAGATGATGCTCGGCACCGAGGCGAGCAGCTCGATCGTCATCGCCACGGGCTTGCGCGCCCAGCCGGGGCAGAGCTGGGTGAGGTAGATGGCGATGCCGAGGGAGATCGGGACGCCGATCACCAGGGCCAGGAAGGCCGAGACCAGGGTGCCGATGATGGCGACGAGGGCTCCGTACTCCTCGCGCCCGACATTCCAGGCGCTCGAGGTGATGAAGCCGGGCCCGAAGGCCTGGAAGGCCGGCCAGCCGCCGTAGACGATCGAGGCGAGGATGCCGGCGAGCACCAGCAGCACCAGCAGCGCCGAGCCGAAGGCGGCGGCCTGGAAGAGGCGGTCCGCCAGGGGGCTCGGCGCGCCGCGCGCGGCCTTGGGGGCGGTGGCGAGAGCGAGGTGTTCGGACAACGCGACCATCCGGATTTCCCTTCAGTGAGCCGCCTGTAGCGCGCGGAGCCGCCCGACGCGAGCCGTCGATGGGGCGCCCCCTCCGGCGCGAGGGCCGGAGGGGGCGCCGGGTTGCGGCTCACATGCCGAGGACCGGCTTGCCGTCCTTGCCGGTGACCTTCTTCCACTCGTCCTGGATCAGGCCGACGACGGCGTCGGGCAGCGGCACGTAGTCGAGGTCGCTGGCGAGCTTGTCGCCGTTCTTGTAGGCCCAGGAGAAGAACTTCAGCACCTCGGCGGCGCGGGCCGGGTCGCTGGGGCTCTTGGGCACCAGGATGAAGGTGGCGGCGGTGATCGGCCACGCCTTCTCGCCGGCCTGGTTGGTCAGCGCGATGCCGAAGCCCGGGGCGGACTTCCAGTCGGCGTTGGCGGCGGCGGCCTGGAAGGCCTCGTCGCTCGGCTCGGGGAACTTGCCGGCCTTGTTCTGGAGCAGCGCCACCGGCAGCTTGTTCTGCTTGGCGTAGGCGTACTCGACGTAGCCGATCGCGTTCGGCACCTGCTTCACGACGGCGGTGACGCCCTCGTTGCCCTTGCCGCCCTGGCCGGCCGGCCAGCTGATCGTCGTCGAGGCGCCGAACTCCTTCTTCCAATCGGCCGACACGTCCGACAGGTAGGTCGTGAAGATGCTCGTCGTGCCGGACGCGTCGGAGCGGTAGACCGGCGTGATCACCGCGTCGGGGAGCTTCACGCTCTCGTTCAGCTTGGCGATCCTGGGGTCTGACCACTTCTTGATCTTGCCGGCGTAGATCTCGGCGAGGAGCTCGCCGGTGAGCTTCACCTCACCCGACTTCACGCCCTGGATGTTCACGACCGGGACGACGCCGCCCATCACGGTCGGGAACTGCACGAGCCCGTCCTTCTCGAGGGCCTCGCCCTTCAGGGGCGCGTCGGTGGCGCCGAAATCGACCGTGCGGGCCTGGATCTGCTTGATGCCGCCGCCGGAGCCGATCGACTGGTAGTTCAGGCCGACGCTGGCCTCCTTGCGGTAGGCCTCGGCCCACTTCGAGTAGACCGGGAACGGGAAGGTGGCGCCGGCGCCGGTGATGTCGGCCGCGAGGGCGGCGGTGGCGATCTGGGCGGTCGCGAGCCCGATGGCGAGCGCGGTGGCGAATCGTTTCACGAAAGCTCTCCGTGTTCCGTCAATCTGACGCGCGGTCTGGGTCTCGCCTCGGGGCGAGAGGCTGTCCATCGCGGCGCGAGCGGTAGCCCCGCACGACGCCGCCCCTATGACGGTTGCATGACGGTTGCATGACATCGCCCTCGCCCTCCGCTCGAAGTCGCCGGGAGCATGGGACGGTCCGGGGGGCTCGCGCGTTATCCTGCCATGGCAAGCTGGGAGCAGGTGAGGACCCCGCCGTGCAGGAGGCATCGACGACCGGGAGCGGGAACGGGCACGATTCGGAGCGCGCGGCGCTGCTCGCGCTGCATGCGGAGCGGGAGGGGCTGGAGCGCCGGCTCGCCCTCGCGCGCCAGCAGCGGCTCTACCTGTCCGATCCGGAGGCGATCGCGGCGGCCGAGGCGGAGGAGCGGGACCTCCTGGTGGACCTCGACCGGCTCCTGACGCGGATCCGGGCGGCGGAGTACCGGCGCCGGCCCGGCGGCCGGCCCTGGTAGGAGCGCCTCGGGGGATCCGGCCCGGCAACGAGCCCGGCTCGGGCGAGAGTCCGGCTCGGGAACCTTGGCCGTGCTTCGGCCGTTGCCCCGGCGCGAGGCCAGGTTGCGGCCTCGCGCGTCACACGGGGTAGAGGAGGAGCCGATGGCGATCGAGCAGGCGGGAGGCGCGGCGAGGGGCGGGCCCGGGGGGACCGCGCCGGAGACCGCTCGCGGCGGCGACCGGCGCCCCGGGCGCGCCTGACCTCCCCGCCCCCTCGTCCCCGGGCGGAACCGTCCGCCCCCGCCCCTCCCAGCGAAGAGTCCCCCCATGCTCTACCCGAATGCCGCCACCCTCGCCCCGGCCGAGCCCAAGCCCTCCCTGCCCTCCACGGTGCAGCAGCACCTCGGGCGGCAGCTGCGGGAGGCCTACGCGGCGATCGAGACCGCCACCCCGGACACGGTCCTGGCGCTGATCGAGCGGCTCGAAGCCGCGCTCGCCGCCCAGGGGCGCAGCGTCGAGCCGGAGTTCCGCGACGGGCTCCTCTCCGCCCTGCCCTCGCTGCGGGCCTTCGCGCTCTCGCTCACCAACAATTCCGCCCGGGCGGACGACCTCGTGCAGGACACGATCCTGCGCGCCTGGCAGAACCAGCACCGCTTCCAGCCGGGCACGAACCTCAACGCGTGGCTGTTCACCATCCTGCGCAACGCCTTCTACTCGGAGCAGCGCAAGCGCATGCGCGAGGTGCAGGACGAGGACGGGACCTACGCGGCGCGGCTGTTCTCGGCCCCCGACCAGGGCCACCGCCTGGACGTGCAGGACCTGCGCGCCGGCCTCGCCAAGCTGCCGCCGGACCAGCGCGAGGCGCTGATCCTGGTCGGGGCCGAGGGCCTGTCCTACGAGGAGGTCGCCCGGATCTGCGGCGTGGCGATCGGGACCATCAAGAGCCGCGTCAACCGCGCCCGCAACCGGCTCGCCGACCTCCTCGGCTACACGGAGGACGACCTCAACGGCGACCGGATGATCCAGTCCGCCATGGGCGAGGGCGCCTGACGCCGCGCCCGAGGGGTGCCGCGCCCGAGGAGTGCCGCGCCCGAAGAGCGCCACGGCCGCGAAGCCCCTCCGTCCCGGCCGGGACGGAGGGGCTTCGTCGTATCATCCGAAATCCGACGAATTGCGTCGCAATGCGGATTTCGGCTTCGCTCAAGCGCCGCGCGGGCTCGTGATCCGACGAATTGCGTCGCAATGCGGATTTCGGCTTCCCTCAAGCCCGCGCGGCGGGGTGCCTCACCGCGTGCGCTGCAACTCGCGCTCGCGGTGCCGCAGGTGCAGCAGCAGCTGGATCTGGTCGGCGGGCAGCGGCAGCCCGTCCGTCGTCTTCTCGTAGAAGGCCCGCAGAACTTGACCGAGCCGTTTCTGAATCTCGGCACCCAGTCGAGGCAGCCGGCGGTCGGGCGTCATGTCCGGCGTCACGGCGTCCTGCTCCATCGCGATCCCCCTGCGCGCTCAGGGGCCCCGGCAACGGGGCGCCCCGCGAGCCGAGAGGATCGGCCCCCATGGTTAAGGAAAGGTTAACTTTCAGACTTCGTTCACC
The DNA here is from genome assembly GCF_029714205.1 of Methylobacterium sp. CB376. Classification (NCBI taxonomy): domain Bacteria; kingdom Pseudomonadati; phylum Pseudomonadota; class Alphaproteobacteria; order Hyphomicrobiales; family Methylobacteriaceae; genus Methylobacterium; species Methylobacterium sp. CB376. The sequence continues at coordinate 7,343,429 of NZ_CP121648.1, forward strand.
ATGCCGGCGCCCGGAAGCGGGGCGGCGCGACTCCGCTCACCCGAGCTTAACCATCGCCGCCGGGCTGTCCAGGGCGGGAGCCCGGCGAGCCCGCCTCAGGCCTCGGCGGCCTGGAGCAGCCGCGCCGCGGCGGCGCGGGCCTCCTCGGTGACGGTGGCGCCCGCGAGCATGCGGGCGATCTCCTCGCGGCGGGGCGCCTCGGCGAGGCGCGTCACCCGGGTGGCGACGCGGTCGGAGCCCTTCACGGCCTCCTTGGCGATCAGGAAGTGGCTGGCGGCGCGGGCGGCGACCTGCGGCGCGTGGGTGACGGCCACGACCTGAACCCGGTCGGAGAGCCGGGCGAGCCGAGCCCCGATCGCGTCCGCCACCGCGCCGCCGACCCCGGTATCGATCTCGTCGAAGATCAGGGTCGGGGCGGAGCCCTTGTCGGCCAGCACGACCTTGAGGGCGAGCATGAACCGCGACAGCTCGCCGCCCGAGGCGACCCTCATCATCGGCCCGGGGCGGGTCCCGGGATTGGTCTGGGCCCAGAACTCGACCCGGTCGAGGCCGGCGGGATCGCGGCTCGCCTCGTCGGTGGCGATCTCGGTGAGGAAGCGGGCGCGCTCGAGCTTGAGCGGCGGCAGTTCCGCCTGCACGGCCTTGTCGAGCTTGCCCGCCGCCCTGCGCCGCCCCTCGCTGAGGGCGCGGGCGGCCTTCAGGTAGGCCGCCTCGGCGGCGGCGAGGTCGGCCTCAAGCCGCCCCAGGGTCTCCTCCCCGGCATCGATCGCCGCCACGTCCGCGGCGTAGCGCTCGCGCAGGGCCGCGAGGTCGTCCGCCGCCACGTCGTACTTGCGGGCGGCCGCCCGCAGGGCGAACAGGCGCTCCTCCACCCGCTCGAGCTCGCGGGGATCGAATTCCGCCGCCTGCAGGGCGTGTTCGAGGGCGTCGCGGGCCTCGTCGAGGGCGACCAGGGCGGCGTCGAGGGCGGTCACGCAGGGATCGACCAGGGCCGGCGCCTGCGCGGCCCGGCGCTCCAGCTTGCGCAGGGCCGCCGAGAGGTGGGCGGCGGGGGAGCCCTGGCCGCCGACCGCGTCGAGGGCCTCGTTGAGGTCGCGGGCCACCTTCTCGCCCTGCTGCATGGCGGTGCGGCGCTCGGCGAGGTCGGCCTCCTCGCCGGGCTTCGGCGCGAGCGCGCCGAGCTCCTCCACGGCGTGGCGCAGGAAATCCGATTCCTTGCGGGCGGCCTCGACCCGGACGCGGTGCTCGGCGAGGCGCGCGCGCGCCTGCCGCACGCCCCTCGACGCCTCCGCCACCGCCGCCTGCCGCTCCTGCAGGTTGCCGAAGGCGTCCAGTATGGCGCGGTGGGTGGTCGGGTCGGCGAGCGCCCGGTCGTCGTGCTGGCCGTGGATCTCGACGAGGGCCGCCCCGATGGCGCGCAGCACCTGCACGCCCACCGGCTGGTCGTTGACGAAGGCGCGGGTGCGCCCGTCCGCGACCTGGACCCGGCGCAGCACGAGGTCGCCCTCGGTGTCGAGGTCGGACGCGGCCGCGATGGCGCGGGCCGGGTGGTCGAGGGGCACGTCGAAGACGGCGGTGACCTGCCCCTGCGCCTCGCCGTGGCGCACGAGCCGGCCGTCGCCGCGCCCGCCCAGGGCGAGCGTGAAGGCGTCGAGCAGGATCGACTTGCCGGCCCCCGTCTCGCCGGTCAGCACGCTGAGGCCGTCGCGGAAATTCAGCTCGAGCTTGTCGATCAGGACGATGTCGCGGATGGCGAGCTGAACCAGCATGCCGCCTGGCCGGGTCTCTCTGAGTGCGGAACCGCGCGTCTCTACAGGAGGACGGGCCGCGGCGCGAGGGGGACGCGCGGCCGCACGCGCGGCCATTCGCCCGAGCGCCGGGCGCGAGCGGCGGTGGGCCGGCCCGGGATCCGGGACCCGCCGGCGGCGCGCCGCCGGCGGTCGCTTCCGCCTACTGCGCCTCGGCGGTCTCGATCCCCACGATGCCGCGGAAGGCCTTGCTGATCCACGAGGACTTCTCCTCGCGGGGCTCGACGCCGCCCGATTGCAGCAGCGCGTAGGCGTCCTTGTACCAGGGCGAGTCGGGGAAGTTGTGGGCGAGCACGGCGGCGGCGGTCTGGGCCTCGGCCACGATGCCGAGCGCCATGTAGGCCTCCGCCAGGCGCTCCAGCGCCTCCTCGGCGTGGCGGGTCGTCTGGTACTTGCTCACCACCTCGCGGAAGCGGTTGATCGCGGCCGGGAAGTTGCGCCGATCCAGGTAGTAGCGGCCGACCGTCATCTCCTTGCCGGCCAGCTGGTCGCGGGTGATCTGGATCTTGGCCTTGGCGTCCGCCGCGTATTCCGAGGTCGGGTACTTCTGCACCAGCTCCTGCAGGGCGGCGAGCGCGCGCTCCGAGCGCTCCTGGTCGCGGGTCACGTCCGGGATCTGCTTGTAGTGCGACATCGCCAGGATGTACTGGGCGTAGGCCGCGTCCTTGCTGCCCGGATGGCGCTGCAGGTAGCGCTTCGCCGCCGTGATCGCGTCCTCGTACTTGGCGCCCTCGTAGTTCGCGTAGGCCGTCATCAGCACGGCTTTGCGCGACCAATCCGAGTAGGCGTATTCCTTGTCGAGGTTCTGGAACCGCTTGACCGCCTCGTCGTAGTCGTGGTCCTCGAGCTTGGCGAGGCCCTCGCTGTAGATCTTGTCGGCCGGGCGGCGCTCGATCACCTCCGGCTTGTACTTCTCCGGTCCGAACGGATTGATCGAGTCGAGCGCGTCGCAGGCGCTCAGGCCGGCGCCGCAGGCCGCGAGCAGCGCGACGCGAAGAACGGCACCCTTCGCACCGCGAAGCGAGGAGGCGAGAGGCATACGGTTCATCCTCAGGCAGGCGGCCCGCGCGGGCGCCGCGTTTGTCGATCCACTCCGCCCGCGGGTCCTTGACGGTCCGAGGCGCGGCGTCGACCTGTGCGGGGTGATTTGGGCGCGAAAACGGCGCGGTCCCCGCAGGGAAGGCCGGTCGGCAGGGCGGCGCGGGGTCAGGTCCGGCGGAAAGCTGCGCGCTGTGGCTTCGGTGCCACCTTCGGCCGCCAGGGCCGGTTGCGCGGAAGGGGCTGCCTCAGAGATCGGGGGCGTAGGCTGCCGCGCCGAGGCCGACGCCGAATTCGGCGAGGACGGGCTCGCGGCGGCTGCCGGCCGCCTCGACCACCGCGTAATTGGCGCGGTCCGCGAAGAGGGCGTCGAGGACGGCGACGTTGAGCCCGTGGCCGCCGCAATAGGATTGGTAGGCGCCGAGGATCGGCAGGCCGGCGAGGGCGAGGTCGCCCACCGCGTCGAGGAGCTTGTGGCGGACGAACTCGTCCGGGTAGCGCAGGCCCTCGGGATTGACGACGCCGCCGTCGCCGACCGCGACGGTGTTCTCCAGAGAGGCGCCCAGCGCGAACCCGGCTTTCCAGTAGCGCTCCACGTCGCGCATCATCCCGAAGGTGCGGGCGCGGGCGATCTCGCGGCGATAGGCGGCCGGGGTGAGGTCGAGGGCCTTGCGGCTGCGGCCGATCACCGGGCTCTCGAAGTCGATCTCGACGTCGAGGCGGAAGCCGCGCTCGTAGGGACGAAGCTCCGCGAAGGCGCGGCCCTTCTCGGCCCGTACCGGTTTCAGGACCTTGATGAAGCGGCGCGGGGCGCCGCAGGAGACGAGGCCGACCGAGTCGATGGCGGTGACGAAGGGGGCGCTCGACCCGTCGAGGATCGGCATCTCGGGCCCGTCGATCTCGACGAGGGCGTTGTCGACCCCGAGCCCGCGCAGGGCGGACATCAGGTGCTCGATCGTGGCGACCGCGCCGCTGTGGCGGTCGCCGATCACGGTGCAGAGCTCGGTGGCGGAGACTTGGCTGTGGTGGGCCTTGATGATGCGGTCGAGGCCGGTCGGCATCCCGGTCCGGAGGAACTCGATGCCCTCGTGGGACTCGCGGGGGTGGAGCGTGACGGTGACGGGGTTGCCGGAATGGACGCCGATGCCGGAAAGGCTCACGGCTGAGCGGAGGGTCGTCTGCTGACTCGATCTCATTCTTCAGCCCCCGGACGCGATCCACCGTCGCGTCCCGCTTGGGAGACACGCTCGAGTGAGACCCATCCGCTGTTCGAAGCCCCTTGGGCGCTTCGGCCCGTCTGCGGCCCGCGCCCCTGCTTTGCTGTTGGGACACCTATAGTCGCGCTCGAAAGCGCGGCCAAATCACGGTTTCTTACGCTCTGTAACAACGCGGCGGCCCCGTTTCGGTCCCTGATTCGCTTTATATCACAGTGCTTTAGACAAGCGCCTAAGCCCCGGGACAGCGGGTCCCGGGGTGTGTCCGAAACACCTCAATGGCGGGTCGGGATGGCGTCCGTGCGGCGCCATCGCGGCCCTCCCGGGGCGCGTTCGTCCCGGTGCGGAACGGCCCCGTCCCGTTCCGGGACGGGGCGCGTCGGGGCTCAGTTCGCCTGCCGGCGCAGGAAGGCCGGGATCTCGAGCTGATCGTCGTCCATCATGCGCGGGGCGGGCGCGGCCCGGCCCTGCGGGTCGAGGTTGCCCTGGGCCGGCCGGTAGCCCTGCGGCTGCGCCGCGTAGCTCTGCGGCGCGGGGGCGCGCGGCGCCGGCGGAGCGAGCGGGGCCTGCGGGGCGCGGGCGACCGGCGGCTGCGGCGCAGGCGCGTGCAGGCCTTGAGCGTGCAGGCCTTGAGCGTGCATGCCTTGGGCGTTCAGACCTTGGGCGTGGTGCATCGCCGGGGCCTGCATGGCCGGTGCCTGGGGCGCCGCGGCCGGTGCCTCGTCGGCGCGCAGGCCTCCGAAGCCGACCGTGGCGAGGCGGCGCAGCAGCGAGGTGCGCTTGGCGTCCGGGGCGGCCTGCTGGGGCGCGGGCTCCTCGCCACGGCTGGCGCGGATCTGGGCCTGGGCCGGCAGCGGCAGGTCCTGGACCCGCGGCATCCGCGGCGCCCGCACCACCGCCGGGGACGGCGGGATGAAGGGGGCGGAGGCCGAGACCATCGGCTGCTCGACCTGGGGCGCCGGGGCCGGCGGCTCGTAGGCCGGCATCGCCCGCGGCTGGGCCGGGGTGATCTGCACCTCGTCGTGGATCAGGGCCGGCGCCATCTCGGCGCGGGGCGCCTCGGCCATCGGGGCCGCCATCGGGGCGACCGGCTCCGGCGCCGGAGCCGGGCGCGCGGGCGCCGGCTCGGCCGCCCGGTAGGCGCCGGCCGCGGGGGCCTGAGTCTGGTTGGCGCGGGCGCGGGCCTCGGCGCGCAGCCGGTCGGCGACTTCCGCGATGCGCTGCTCGGTCTGGGCGAGGTCGGGGGCGTTCACCGCGTGGGCGGTGATCAGGGCCGGCTCGATGCCGGTCGCCACCACCGAGACCCGGATGATGCCGTCGAGGCTCTCGTCGAAGGTGGCGCCCAGGATGATGTTGGCGTCCGGATCGACCTCCTCGCGGATGCGGGTCGCGGCCTCGTCGAGTTCGTAGAGGGTGAGGTCGTTGCCGCCGGTGATCGAGATCAGCAGGCCGCGGGCGCCCTTCATCGAGACGTCGTCGAGGAGCGGGTTGGCGATCGCGGCCTCGGCGGCGCGGTTGGCGCGCTTCTCGCCCGACGCCTCGCCGGTGCCCATCATCGCCTTGCCCATGCCGCGCATGATCGCCCGCACGTCGGCGAAGTCGAGGTTGATCAGGCCTTCCTTCACCATCAGGTCGGTGATGCAGGCGACGCCCGAGTAGAGCACCTGGTCGGCCATCGCGAAGGCGTCCGCGAAGGTCGTCTTCTCGTTCGCCACCCGGAACAGGTTCTGGTTGGGGATGACGATCAGCGTGTCGACGGCGGCCTGGAGCTCGGAGATGCCCGCCTCGGCGGTGCGCATCCGGCGCACGCCCTCGAACTGGAAGGGCTTCGTCACCACGCCGACCGTCAGGATGCCCATGTCGCGGGCGGCCCGGGCGATCACGGGCGCCGCGCCCGTGCCGGTGCCGCCGCCCATGCCGGCGGTGATGAAGCACATGTGGGCGCCCGAGAGCTGGTCGCGGATCTCGTCGATCACCTCCTCGGCGGCGGCGCGGCCGACCTCCGGCTGCGAGCCGGCGCCCAGGCCCTGGGTGACGCCGATGCCCATCTGGATCACGCGCTCGGCCTTGGAGGAGGTCAGCGCCTGCGCGTCCGTGTTGGCGACCACGAACTCGCAGCCGAGCAGCCCCGACTCGATCATGTTGTTGACGGCGTTGCCGCCGGCCCCGCCCACGCCGAAGACCGTGATGCGCGGCTTGAGTTCCCGGATGTCCGGCGCTTGGAGACTGATGGCCATGATGCGCGTGCCCCTTGTGGTGTCGTGAGCGCCGACCGGCGCCGGTGTGTCGTCCCGCTCGCCCCCGGGGCCTGTTCGAGCCCGGCCGGGCGCTCGATTGCTCAGAAGCTCTCCCGAATCCAGCGCCCGACGCGCTCGATGTAGGTCGAGTCCGTGTGTCCCTTGCTCCCGTGGTGCCCCTTCGGCTCGAAATGCTCGACGTGGGAGACCTGCGGGTAGACGAGGAGCCCCACCGCCGCCGAGAAGGCCGGCCCCTTGGCGGCCTCCGGCAGACCCTTGATGCCGAGCGGCCGGCCGATGCGGACCTGCCCCTGCAGGATGCGGCGGGCGACCTCCGGCAGGCCGACGAGCTGGCTCGCCCCGCCCGTGAGCACCACCCGGCGGCCGGCCTGGGCGGCGAAGCCCGCATTGCGCAGCCGGTCGCGCACCAGCTCCAGCACCTCCTCGACCCGCGGCCGGATGATGCGCACGAGCTGCGATTTCGGGATGTGATGCGGCAGGTCGCGCTCGTCCTCGTCGACGCCGTGGACCGCGATCATGTCGCGCTCGTCCGAGGCGGTGGCCATGGCGGCGCCGTAGAGCGTCTTCAGCCGCTCGGCGGCCGCCACCCGGGTCGAGAGGCCGCGGGCGATGTCCATGGTGACGTGGTGGCCGCCGACCGCGACCGCGTCCACGTGGACGAGGTGGCCGCCCGAGAAGACGCCGACGCTGGTCGTGCCCCCGCCCATGTCGACCACCGCGACGCCCATCTCGGCCTCGTCGTCGACCAGGGCCGAGAGGCCCGAGGCGTAGGGCGTGGCGATCACCGCCTCGACCCCGAGATGGCAGTTCTCGACCGCCAGCATCAGGTTGCGCGCGGTGGCGATCTCCGAGGTGACGACGTGCAGGTCGACCCCGAGGGTCTCGCCGATCATCCCCGAGGGATCGACCACGGCGCTCTGCTGATCGAGGGAGTAGCCGGTCGGCAGGGCGTGCAGGACGGCGCGGCCGGGACTGACGCTGTGCGTGCTCGCCGCCTCCAGCACCCGCTGCACGTCCGAGCCGGTGACCGGGCCGGTGCGCACCGGCACCCGCGCCTCGAAGTGCTGCGAGCCGAGCCGCCCGCCCGACAGGTTCACGATGACGGATTGCACCTCGCACTTGGCCATGCGCTCGGCGGCGTGGACCGCGTGCCGGATGGCGTTCTCGGCGGCTTCGAGATCCACCACTGCCCCGCCCTTCAGGCCGAGGGAGCGCTGGTGCCCGATGCCGATGATGCGCGCGAGGTGCGTGCGGCCGCGCAGGGTCGACAGGGTCTCGACCGGCAGGAGCTCGGCCACGAGGCAGACGACCTTGCTGGTGCCGACGTCGAGCACCGACAGGGTCGCGCTGCGCCGCGCGGAGAGCGGCTTCAGGCGGGGCGTGAGGCCGTGCTGGAGGAGACTCATGACGCAACGCCCGCGCGGACAGCTGGGATGGGGAGGGAGGGGGCGGAGCGCGTCATGTCTCGGTCCCCTTCGCCTTCGGCTTCTTCCTCATCGCCTCCTGGCGGGCGGCGGCGCCCTCCTCGGTCAGGCGCACCACGACCCGGTCGGGCATCCGCAGGTCGACCGCGATGATGTCCTTCTCCAGGAGGCGCGACTCCGCCTCGATCCGCACGAGGCGGGCCATCGCCTCCCGGGCGCCGCTCTCCGGCAGGCGCACGTCGATGCCGTCGAGCTTGAGCGTCCAGCGCCGGCCCGAGACCAGGGTCCCGGCGCGGATGCGCTCCCGCAGCGGGCCGGCCGCGTCGAGGAGGTCGAGGTATTCCTTGGTGCGCAGGTTCGCCTCGTCCCCGACCACCAGGGGCAGGGTCGCGAAGCGCCCGTCGCGCATGCGGTCGATCACGGTGCCGTCCGCCGAGATCACCGAGATCTCGCCGTTGCGCTGCCACAGGGCGCTCGGCTCGCGCTCGGCGAGCGTGACCACCAGTTCGTGCGGGTAGATCTTGCGCACCGAGACCGAGCCGATCAGCGGCACCTCGGCCAAGCGGTCGCGCACCGCCACCACGTTGAGGAAGGGCAGCGAGTTGCGCCGGTCGATGCCCGCGGCGTGCAGGATCTCGGCCGGCTGCAGCTGCACGAGCCCGGCGATCGTGACCTTGTCGAGGCCGAACCCGGCCGCGCGGGCGACGATGTCGAGGGGCGTGCCGGAGCGCGCCACCATCTCGGCATAGGCGCCGCTCGCGACGAAGCCCGCCGCGCCGACGAGGCCGAAGAAGCCGAAGACGAGGCTCGTCCCGACGAGATGCGGCAGGCGCTGCTCGGCCGGGATCGCCACCGAGGCGCGACGCGGCCGCAGGAAGCGCGGCAGGTAGCGGCTCAGATCCCCGGGCAGCCCCCTTCCGGCCGGAGCCGCGGCGGGGGCGCTGCCGGCCGCGCCGCCGGCGGGGCCGGCGGCGATCGGCGGTTCAGGAAAGCGTCCTCCACCATCCATGGGGCGAGTTCACCGAAACTGGACCCGACGCGGGCGATCTGATCCGACGCGGACGGCCCCCGGTCCCCTGGATCCGGCGTGCCGGCGGCTCCACCTCCCGCCTCGCGCCGGGGCGTGAACCCCGACGGTCGCGGATCGCTGGAGGCCGGCACGCCGCTGCCCGGGCAGCCGAGTGCTTGATGCGCCGTTAACGCCGACTCTCGAACCAGCTGGTAAATTTTCGGTTTAATTTCGCCGGCAGACGAGGTGGCGATCCACTGGTCGCGCCGGCCGTCGCGCCCGCGCAACGCCCCGCCCCGGAGCCTAGGCCGGAACACCGATCCGTTTGATTTCCCAGTGCAATTCGACGCCCGACTGCGCCCTCACCCGCGCCCGGACCTCCTCGCCCAGCCCCTCGATCTCGGCCGCGCTGGCGCCGCCCGTATTGATTAAGAAGTTGCAGTGCATCTCCGAGACCTGGGCGCCGCCGCGGCGCAGGCCGCGGCAGCCGGCCGCGTCGATCAGCTGCCAGGCCTTGCGGCCTTCCGGGTTCTTGAAGGTCGAGCCGCCGGTGCGCTCCCGGATCGGCTGGGCCGCCTCGCGGGCCGCCGTCACCCGGTCCATCTCGGCGAGGATCGCCGCCCTGTCGCCCGGCCGGCCGCGGAAGAGCGCGCCCGTGAAGACCACGCTCTCCGGCACCGCGGCGTGGCGGTAGGAGAAGCCCATCTCGGCATGGCCGAAGCGGCGGATCTCGCCCTCCCGGGTGACGCCGCGCGCCTCGACCAGCACGTCGGTCGTCTCGCCGCCATGGGCGCCGGCATTCATGCGCAGCGCCCCCCCGACCGAGCCCGGGATGCCCCGGTAGAAGGCCATGCCGTCGAGTCCGGCCTCGGCCGCGGCGCGGGCGAGCCGCACGTCCGGCACGGCGGCGCCGGCGCGGACCGTGTCGCCTTCGATCTCAATGCTCCCGAAGGCGCGGCCGCCGAGGCGGATCACCAGCCCCCGCACGCCGCCGTCGCGCACGATCAGGTTCGAGCCGAGCCCGATCACGGTGACCGGCACCTCGGCCGGCAGCGCCCGCAGCGCGGCCGCGAGATCCTCCTCGTCGGCGGGGGTGAAGAGGAGGTCGGCGGGGCCCCCGACGCGGAACCACGTCAGGTCGGCGAGCGGGTGGTCGGGCAGGAGGCGTCCGCGCAGGCCGGCGGGCGCGAGGAGCGCGAGGAGGTCGTGGGAGGTCATGGATCCATCCGCGCTCGACACGGGGTGCCGAGCGGTCTCAAGTGTGATTGACGCGGCGTCGGTGGGTCGGACCGTGGTCTTCTCGCGCGCCGCCGCCCGCGCGCTCGGCCGCTTGCCGGGCAACGTCGAGGCCCTCATCCGGGAGAAGCTCGACCCCCTCGCGGCGGAGCCGCACGCGCTGACCGACAACGTCGCCGCGCTGCGGGGACAGGCCGGCGACCGGCTCCGGGTCGGGCCTTGGCGGATCCTCTTCACGGCGGAGGGCGATCGCATCATCGTCCACGCGGTCGGGCCGCGCGGCTCGGTCGACGAGTCGGATCCGGCGCATGACCATCGTCCGCACCAAGCCCCCGGCCGGCGAGCCCCTCGCGATCCTGTCCGAGGAGGCGTTCGAGCGGCTGCGCAGCCTGCCCGAGGAGACGGAGGACGGCCGCGTCGTCGCGGCCTCCAGGGCGCGGCTCGAGGCCGGGATCCCGGCGCGCCGGCCGGCCGCGATCGAGCGGGATGAAGCCGTCGCCGACATCGAGGTGGATGCTAGGCTGGCGCGGGCGCCGCGGATCGACGTCGAGGATCTCGTCCGGCAAGCCGGATGAGCCCGCGCGCGGTCGCGGGCGGGCACCGCGCCGGTTGGCGCCCGGGGCCGCGCAGGCCTCGCGGGGCCGCTCACGCCGCCTTCTCGCCGAGCGCCGAGAGCTCGCCCGGCAGCGCGTAGGCCCATTGCGTGATGTTGCCGGCGCCCAGGCACACGACGTAGTCGCCGGGGCCGACGAGCCCGTTGACCAGGCCGGCGAGATCCTCGCTGCGCTCCAGCGCCACCGCGTTGCGGTGGCCGCGCGACTTCAGGCCCGCCACCAGCGTGTCGCGGTCGAAGCCCTCGATCGGCGCCTCGCCGGCCGCGTAGACCGGGGCCACGATCACCGTGTCGGCGTCGTTGAAGCAGGTGCAGAAATCGTCGAACAGCGAGGCGAGCCGCGTGTAGCGGTGCGGTTGCACCACCGCCACCACATTGCCCTCGGTCGAGGCGCGGGCGGCCTTCAGCACCGCCTTGATCTCCACCGGGTGGTGCCCGTAATCGTCGAAGATCTGCGCGCCGTTCCACTCGCCCGTGCGGGTGAAGCGGCGCTTCACCCCGCCGAAGCCGGCGAGCGCCCGGCGGATCGCCTCGGGCGCGACGCCGAGCTCGTGCGCCACCGCGAGGGCCGCGGTGGCGTTGAGCGCGTTGTGCTTGCCCGGCATCGGCAGGACGAGATCCTCCATCTCCAGGCGGAAGCCCGGCCGGCGGTCGCGGATCATCACCCGGAAGCGGCTCTGGCCCCCCCTCAGGTCGACGTCGATCAGGCGGACATCCGCCTGCGGGTTCTCGCCGTAGGTGATGATGCGGCGGTCCTCGATGCGCCCGACGAGGTCCTGCACGGTCGGGTGATCGATGCACATCACCGCGAAGCCGTAGAACGGGATGTTGTCGATGAAGGCCCGGAACGCGTCCTTGATGGCGTCGAAGGAGCCGAAATGGTCGAGGTGCTCCGGGTCGATGTTGGTCACGATGGCGATGTCGGCGGGCAGCTTGAGGAAGGTGCCGTCCGATTCGTCGGCCTCCACCACCATCCACTCGCCCTCGCCCATGCGGGCATTCGTGCCGTAGGCGTTGATGATGCCGCCGTTGATCACCGTCGGGTCGAGCCCGCCGGCGTCGAGCAGCGTGGCCACCAGCGAGGTCGTGGTGGTCTTGCCGTGCGTCCCCGCCACCGCCACGCAGGACTTGAAGCGCATCAGCTCGGCCAGCATCTCGGCCCGGCGCACCACCGGCAACCGGCGCTCGCGGGCCATCGCCAGTTCCGGGTTGTCGCGGCGGATCGCCGTCGAGACCACGACGAGCTCGGCCTCCGCGAGGTTCTCCGCCCGGTGGCCGACGAAGGTGCGGATGCCCTTCTCGGCAAGGCGCTTGACGTTGTAGTTGTCGGCCGCGTCCGAGCCCTGCACCGTGTAGCCGAGATTGTGCATCACCTCGGCGATGCCGGACATGCCGATGCCGCCGATGCCGATGAAGTGGATGGGTCCGAGCTTGTTCGGCAGCTTCATGGGTCGGGTGTCCTTGGCGAACGGTCAGCGGGTCGAGGCCGCGATCGCGGTCTCGACCACCAGGGCGGCGAGGCGCTCGGCGGCGTCGGGGATCCCGGTCCTGCGGGCGGCGGCCGCGGCGGCGGCGAGCCGCTCGGGCGCGCCGAACAGGGCCTCGAGATCGGCCGCGAGCCGCTCAGGAATGAAGTCCGTTTGTGGTCGGGGAAAGGCAGCGCCCGCCGCGCCGAGCACGGCCGCGTTGGCCGCCTGGTCCTGGTCGAGGGAGCCCGGCAGCGGCACCAGGATGGCGGGCCGGCCGATCACCGCGAGTTCCGCCACCGTCGAGGCGCCCGAGCGCGCCACCACCAGGTGGGCGGCGGCCATCCGGGCCGGCAGGTCCTTGAAGAAGGGCGCGACCGAGGCCGAGGCGAGCCCGGCGCGGCCGTAGATGGCCTCGGCCCGGGCGAGGTCCTCGGCCCGGGCCTGCTGCACCACGTGCAGCCGGGCGCGCAGGGGGGCTGGCAGGCGGGCGACCGCCTCGGGCACGACCTCGCTCATCACCCGGGCGCCCTGGCTGCCGCCGAAGGCCAGGAGGTTGAGCGGGCCGTCCGGCGACAGTGCCGGGTACGGCGTGTCCGCCGCCGCCAGCACCGCCGGGCGCACCGGGTTGCCGGTGTGGACGCGCCGCGCGCCCGCCCGCGCGGGCACGCCGCGCACCTCGGAGAACCCGGTCGCGATCACCGAGGCGCCGCGGGCGAGGAAGCCGTTCGCGCGGCCCATGACGGCGTTCTGCTCGTGCAGGAGGGTGGGCACCCTCAGCATCTGGGCGGCGAGGAGCGGCGGCACGGTCGGGTAGCCGCCGAAGCCCACTACCACCGCAGGGTTGAGCCGCCGCACCGCCCGGATCGCCGCCGCGAAGCCGCGGCCGAGCGTCAGGAAGGCCGCCCCGCGGGCGAGCGGCGAGCGCCCCGAGGGGGTGGCCGAGGGGATCGACACGATCTCGGAGGCCGGGAAGCCGCCCGAGAGCGCCTCGACCCGGCCGTCGCTGGCGAGCACCACCCGGATGCCGCGGTCGCGCAGGCGCAGCGCCAGGGCCTCCGCCGGGAAAAGGTGCCCGCCGGTGCCGCCGGCGGCGAGGAGGACGAGGGGTTGCGCGACCGTCATGGCGGGCCTTCCATCTCCGATGCCGGCCGCTCTTTAGGCAGGTTCGGCCGCAAGATCACCCCCGGGTTGCGTCCCTTCGGGGGCGCGCGCGCCGGCGGGCCTGCCTCACCGCGCAAGGCCCTCGTCGCGGTTGAGGAGGGCGGTGCGCGGGCGGCGCCGGGTGAGCGCGACCAGGAACCCCATCCCGAGGGCGAGCGAGATCAGCGACGAGCCGCCGGAGGAGATGAAGGGCAGCGTCATGCCCTTGGCCGGCATCAGGCGGACATTCACCAGCATGTTGATGCAGGCCTGCAGTCCGAACAGCGTCGTCAGGCCCGTGATGGCGAGCCGGCAGAAGATGTCCTCGCTGCGCCGCGCCAGCGTCAGCCCGCGCATCACGATGAAGGCGAAGAGCAGGACGACGCCGATGCAGGCCAGGGTGCCGAACTCCTCGCCCGCCACCGAGAAGATGAAGTCGGTATGCGCGTCCGGCAGGTGGCGCTTGGCCACCCCCTCCCCCGGGCCGGTGCCGAACCAGCCCCCCATCAGGAAGGATTCCTTCGACCAGAAGCCCTGGAAGTTCTCGGTCGGCTCCTTCTCGAGGAAGCGGTGGATGCGGTCGCGCACGTGCGGCAGGAACTGGTAGGCGGCCCCGACGCCGAGCAGGCCCGCCCCGCCGAGGCCCCCACCCAGATCCAGTGCAGGCCGGCCACGAACACCATGCAGCACCACACCATGGTGAGCAGCATGGTCTGGCCGAAATCGGGCTGCAGGATCAGCGGCACGATGGTCATCGGCAGCAGCATCACCGCGAGCGTGCCGCCCGGCATGTCCCGGCGCCGCGCTCCCTCGGCGAAGGCCCAGGCGGCCAGCACCACGAAGGCCGGCTTCACGAATTCGGAGGGCTGGACGCCGATCGAGCCGAACTGGATCCAGCGATGCGCGCCCTTGATCTCCGGCCCGTACTTGGTGGCGACCACGCAGAGCACGATCCCGATCAGGTAGGTGACGAGGGCGAGCCGGCGCACGTGGCGCAGCGACAGGAACGACACCGCCAGGATCAGCCCGATCGAGGGCACCAGGAACATCACCTGGCGGTTCAGGAAGTGGAAGGTCGGCAGGCCGAGGCGCTCGGCCACGGGCGGGCCGCCCGCCATCAGGAAGACGAGGCCGATCGTCATCAGCGTGCCGAGGCCGGCGAGCAGGGCCCGGTCGACGGTCCACCACCAGTCGCCGAGATGCGAGCGTTCCGCGCGGGAGATCATGGGGTCGGGGATCCTCGCTGGCGGGCGGGCGGCCGCCCGCCGGGCCGCCGCCTGCCGGGCGTCCGCGGCCTGCGCCGCCACGGCGGGCCGAGCCGCGGGCGGCCTCTCCATCCCCTGAGGATCGGGCCGAATGGTAAACCGCGCGTTTCCGCGCCGCCCGGAACGGCCATCCTCGGCGCGAGGGGGCGATTTCCCCCTGGACAGCGGCTCCCCGCTCGCCACATTCCGGCGTGACGGAATCAGGGAGACCGGCATGAATCCGCTGAAGGCGCTGCATGCGGAGCAGGGTCAGGCCGTGTGGCTCGACTTCGTGGCGCGCGGCTTCGTCGCCGGGGGCGACCTGCAGCGCCTCGTCGCCGAGGACGGTCTGCGCGGCGTCACCTCCAACCCGGCGATCTTCGAGAAGGCGATCGGCCACTCGGACGCCTACGACGCGGCCCTGCGCGAGGCCGGCGACGGGGCGGTGATCGAGCTCTACGAGGGGCTCGCCATCGCCGACATCCGGGCGGCGGCGGACGTGCTGCGGCCGGTCTACGACGCCTCCGGCGGGCAGGACGGCTTCGTGAGCCTCGAAGTCTCGCCCTACCTGGCGATGAACACCGCCGAGACCCTCGAGGAGGCGCGCCGCCTCTGGGCCGCCGTCGGCCGCGACAACCTGATGATCAAGGTGCCGGCGACCCCCGAGGGGCTGCCGGCGATCCGGGCCCTCACCGCCGAGGGCATCAACGTCAACGTCACCCTCCTGTTCTCGCAGGAGGTCTACGAGGAGGTGGCGACGGCCTACATCGCGGGCCTGGAGGAGCTCGCCGCCAGGGGTGGGCCGGTCGGCCGGGTGGCGAGCGTCGCGAGCTTCTTCGTCAGCCGCATCGACTCGGCGGTCGACGCGAAGCTCGACGCGCGGATCGCGCGGGCGGGCGGCGACGAGAGGGCCGCCCTGGAGGGGCTGAAGGGCAAGGTCGCGATCGCCAACGCCAAGCTCGCCTTCCAGCGCTTCCGGCGGCTCTTCGCCGGGCCGCGCTGGGCGGCGCTGGCGGCCAAGGGCGCGCATCCCCAGCGCCTGCTCTGGGCCTCCACCGGCACCAAGAACAAGGCCTACTCGGACGTGCTCTACGTCGAGGAACTGATCGGGCCGGACACGGTCAACACCATCCCGCCCGCCACGATGGACGCGTTCCGCGATCACGGCCGGGTGCGGGCGAGCCTGGAGGAGGATGTCGGCGGGGCCGAGCGGGTGCTCGCCGACCTCGCGCGCGCCGGCATCGGCCTCGACGCGGTGGCCCGGGACCTCGTCCGCGAGGGCGTGCAGCTCTTCGTCGACGCCGCCGACAAGCTCCTCGGCGCGGTGGCGGCCAAGCGGGCGCAGATCCTGGGCGACCGCCTCGACCGCCAGGCCCTGTCGCTCGGCGCCCTGCGAGAGGGCGTCGACAGGGAAGCCGAGCGCTGGCGCGCCGAGGGGCTGGTGCGCCGCCTGTGGCAGCGCGACGCCTCGGTCTGGACCGGGGCCGACGAGGCGCGCTGGCTCGGCTGGCTCGACATCGTCGCGGACCAGACCGCCCGGGCCGGCGACTACGCCGCCTTCGCCGAGGAGATCCGCTCCGAGGGGTTCACGGACGCGGTGGTGCTCGGCATGGGCGGCTCCAGCCTCGGGCCCGAGGTGCTGGCCGAGACCTACGGCCGGCGGCCCGGCTTCCCGCGCCTGCGCATCCTCGACTCGACCGACCCGGCGGAGGTGAAGGCCGTCGAGGCGGCGGTCGACCTGCCCCGCACCCTGTTCATCGTGGCGTCGAAATCCGGCTCGACGCTCGAGCCGAACGTCTTCCGGGACTACTTCCTCGCCCGCATGCGCGAGGTCGTGGGCGAAGCGGCCGGGCGCCACTTCGTCGCCGTGACCGATCCGGGCTCGGCCATGGAGAAGGCCGCCACCGCCGACGGTTTCCGGCGGATCTTCCACGGCGTGCCGGAGATCGGCGGCCGCTACTCGGTCCTCTCGGCCTTCGGGCTGGTGCCGGCGGCGGCGAGCGGCATCGACGCGGCGGCCTTCCTGGAGGGCGCGCGCCGCATGGTGCGGGCCTGCGGCCGGGACGTGCCCCCGGCGGTCAATCCCGGGGTCCAGCTCGGCCTCGCCCTCGGGATCGCCGCGCGGGAGGCGGGCCGCGACAAGGTCACGCTCGTGGCCTCGCCCGGCATCGCGACCTTCGGGGCCTGGGCCGAGCAGCTCATCGCCGAGTCGACCGGCAAGGAGGGCAAGGGCCTGATCCCGATCGACAACGAGCCCCTCGGGGCGCCCGAGGTCTATGGCGGCGACCGGTTCTTCGTCTACCTGCGCCTCGACGACGGCGCCGACGCGGCCCAGGATGCGGGCGTGGCGGCGCTCGAAGCCGCCGGCCACCCGGTGGCGCGGATCGCGCTCGCCTCCCGCGAGGGCTTGCCGCAGGAGTTCTTCCGGTTCGAGATCGCCACGGCGGTCGCCGGGGCGGTCCTCGGCATCAACCCGTTCGACCAGCCCGACGTCGAGGCGAGCAAGATCAAGACGCGGGAGCTGACGGAGGCGGCCGAGCGGGACGGCGCGCTGCCCCCGGAGACGCCGCTGGCGCAGGATGCGGGCCTCGCCCTCTACACGGACGCGGCCAATGCGCAGGCGCTGCGCGAGGCCGGGGCCGCGGACCCGGAAGGCCTGATCCGCGCGCTGATCGGGCGGGCGGGCGCGGGCGACTACGTCGCGCTCCTCGCCTACGTGGCGCGCAACGCGGAGAACCTCGCCCCCCTGCAGGCGGCGCGCCTCGCCCTGCGCGACGGAAAGCGGGTGGCGACCTGCGTCGAGTTCGGGCCGCGCTTCCTGCACTCGACGGGCCAGGCCTACAAGGGCGGGCCCGACAGCGGCGTCTTCCTGCAGATCACCGCCGAGGGGCCGGACCTGCCGATCCCCGGCCGCGCGGTCGGCTTCGGCACGGTCCTTGCGGCGCAGGCGCGGGGCGATTTCGGGGTCCTGTCGGAGCGCGGGCGGCGGGCGCTGCGCGTCCACGTCAAGGGGGACCTCACGGCGGGGCTCGATCGAATCCGCCGGGCCCTGACCTAACTGGTGGCGGGTGCGCGGCCGCCTCGGCCCCGCACGGGACGCGGAGGGGCGCGATGCAGCTCGGGATGGTCGGTCTGGGGCGGATGGGCGGCAACATCGTGCGGCGGCTCATCCGGGCCGGCCACGGCGCGGTCGTCTACGACCGCTCGCCCGAGGCCGTGGCGGCCCTGGTCGAGGCGGGCGCGGCCGGTGCCGCGACCCTGGAGGAGTTCGTCGCCAAGCTCGGCCGGCCGCGGGCGGCCTGGGTGATGCTGCCGGCCGGTGCCCCGACCGAGGAGACGGTCGCGCGCCTCGCCGAGCTGATGGAGCCGGACGACGTCGTCATCGACGGCGGCAATTCCTTCTACAAGGACGACATCCGGCGGGCGGCGCGGCTGCGCGAGAAGGGGCTGCACTACGTCGACGTCGGCACCTCGGGCGGCGTCTGGGGGCTGGAGCGGGGCTACTGCATGATGATCGGCGGCGCCAAGGAGGCGGTCGACCGGCTCGACCCGATCTTCGCCGCCCTGGCGCCGGGCCTCGGCGAGGTGCCGCGCACCCCGGGCCGCGAGGGCCGCGATCCCCGCGCCGAGCAGGGCTACATCCATGCCGGCCCGAGCGGGGCGGGCCACTTCGTCAAGATGATCCATAACGGGATCGAGTACGGCCTGATGCAGGCCTACGCGGAGGGCTTCGACATCCTGCGCCACGCCAATTCGGAGGAATTGCCGGAGGCGCAGCGCTTCGACCTCGACCTCGGCGACATCGCGGAGGTGTGGCGGCGGGGCAGCGTGGTGTCGTCCTGGCTCCTCGACCTGACGGCGGCGGCGCTGGCGCGGGACGAGCACCTCGACGCGTTCTCGGGCTTCGTGGTCGATTCGGGCGAGGGGCGCTGGACCCTCAACGCCGCGATCGAGGAGGCGGTGCCGGCGAACGTGCTGGCGGCCGCCCTCTACGCCCGCTTCCGCTCGCGGGAGACCGCCTCCTTCGCCGACAAGCTGCTCTCGGCCATGCGCAAGGGCTTCGGCGGCCACCAGGAACCCCGGTAGCGCGTTGTCCGACGAAGCGGCCGCCCCTTCTTCGTCGCGGAACACGCGTCCGCAGCAAGGACCGAGAGCAGGACCCGGCGGCGGCGTGATCGGATCCTGCTCTCGTGGCACGACCCCCGGAGCCCCCATGACCGAACGGATCGGCCGCACGAGCGCCCCGCCCGCCCCCGCCTGCACCCTGGTGATCTTCGGGGCGACCGGCGACCTGACGCACCGGCTCCTGATGCCGGCCCTCTACCACCTCGCGCGCTGGAACCTCCTGCCGGAGCGCTTCGCGATCGTCGGGGTGAGCCGCAGCGAGATGTCCTCGGAGGCCTATCGCGACGACCTCACCGGGAAGGTGCGGGGCTTCGTGACCGCCAAGGGCGGCGAGGCGGGCGGCGGCTCCTTCGACGAGGCGGTCTGGAACCGCCTCGCGCGGCGGATCACCTACCTGTCGGGCGACCTCGCCGAGGCCGGGACCTTCGCGCGCCTGAAGGCCCGCCTCGCCGAGGTGGCGGGGGCGCCGGAGGGCGGCAGCGCCCTGTTCTACCTCGCGGTGGCGGCGAGCCTGTTCGGACCGACGGTGACGCGGCTCGGGCAGGCGGGGCTCACCCGGGCGCCGGAGGGCGCGTGGCGGCGGGTGATCATCGAGAAGCCCTTCGGCCACGACCTCGCCTCGGCCCAGGCCCTCAACCGCGAGATCCGCGAGGTGCTCGCGGAGGAGCAGATCTTCCGCATCGACCATTTCCTCGGCAAGGAGACGGTCCAGAACATCATGACCTTCCGGTTCGGGAACGGGCTGTTCGAGCCGCTCTGGAACCGCGACCACATCGACCACGTGCAGATCACCGTGGCGGAGACCGTGGGCGTCGAGGGCCGCGGGCGCTTCTACGAGGCGACGGGCGCGCTCCGGGACATGGTGCCGAACCACCTGTTCCAGCTCTACACCCTGGTCGCCATGGAGCCGCCGATCTCCTTCGCGCCCGAGGCGGTGCGCGACAAGAAGGAGGAGGTGCTGCTCGCCACCCCCTCGGCCGCCGTCGAGGCGGCGGTGCGCGGGCAGTATGCGGCGGGCCGGGTGCAGGATCGCCGCGTGCCCGATTACCGGCGCGAGCCCGACGTCGCCGCGGACAGCCGCACCGAGACGTTCGTGGCGCTCAAGCTCGGGATCGACAATTGGCGCTGGGCCGGGGTGCCGTTCTACCTGCGCACCGGCAAGGCGATGGCGCGGCGCGACACCGAGATCGCGATCCGCTTCAAGCAGGCGCCCCTCGCCCTGTTCCGCGGGACCGGCGTCGACGCGGCAGTCGAGAACTGGCTGATGCTGCAATTGCAGCCCGACGAGGGCATCTCGCTGCAATTCGGCGCCAAGGTGCCGGGGCCGAGCGTGCGGCTCGACACCGTGGAGATGCGCTTCTGCTACCGGGACTTCTTCCAGGTCGAGGCGAGCACCGGCTACGAGACGCTGATCTACGACGCGATGACGGGCGATTCGACCCTGTTCCAGCGGGCCGACATGATCGAGGCGGGCTGGCGCATCGTGCAGCCGATCCTCGATGCGCCCGCGCGCGAGCCCGCCCCCTACCCCGCCGGGAGCGCCGGCCCGGCCGAGGCGGACGACCTCCTGGCGCGCGACGGGCGGGCGTGGCGCCCGCTGGGAACGCACTGACATGGCGATCCTGCCTCCCGGAACCGAGGTGCTGCCCGACGCGGAGGCGGTCGCCCGGGCGGCGGCCGAGCGGCTGGTGGCGCTCGCCGCGGCACCCGGGACCTGCCGGGTCGCGCTGGCGGGCGGTTCGACGCCCAGGCGCCTCTACGGGCTGCTCGCCGGCCCGGACTTCCGCACGCGGCTGCCCTGGGGGCGGATCCACTGGTTCTTCGGGGACGAGCGCGTCGGCCCCGCGCCGGAGGCCGGCAGCAACCGGCGCATGGTCGAGGAGGCCTTCGGTCCCGATTCGCCGCTGCCGCCGGGCCACCTCCACCCGATCCCGACCGGGCCGAGCCCGGAGGCCGCGGCGGAGGCCTACGCGGACCGGCTGCGGGCCGCCTACGGGGGCGCGGTCCTCGACCCGGCCCGGCCCCTGTTCGACCTCGTGCTGCTCGGCCTCGGCGAGGACGGGCACACGGCCTCGCTGTTCCCGGGCAAGCCGGAACTCGCGGCGGAAGCCTGGGTCGTCGCCGTCCCGGAGGCCGGGCTCGCGCCCTTCGTGCCGCGGGTGAGCCTGACCTTCCCGGCCCTGGCCTCGGCGCGGCTGGTGCTCGTCCTCGTCACCGGCGAGGGCAAGCGCGCGCCGCTGGCGCGCCTCGCCGCGGGGGAGGACCTGCCGGCCGGCCGCGTCCGGTCCGCGGGCGACCTCGTCTGGCTGCTCGACGCGGCCGCGGCCGGCTGACGCGATCCCCGCCGCCTCCCGCGCGGCCGCGGTTCATTTGCCGCGACGCGCCCGGTTTCCACGCTGTCGGAAAGCGCCCAGGATCGCCGGAACCGCGACGAGGTGGAGACGCCGATGTACGCCGAGGGAGGATGGAAGCCGTTCTGGGAGCCGCCCCCCCGCCGGCCTCGGCTGACCCGGCGCCAGGAGCAGCTGCTCCTGTGGCTGGTCGTCGTGAACGCCCTGCTCCTGCTGATCGCGCCGATCGGCGGCGCGACCCTGATCCACGCGGTCCTGGCGATGCTGGGGCACGGCTGAGCGGACCTGCCTCGGCAGGCCGGCGGGTCATCCGCCGGGCGCCCGATGGGCCGTGGAGGCTCGTGGCGGAACCGGAGCGGAGAGCGGGCGTGCGCCGGGCTCGGCGCGCCCGGCGGCCAGCGCCGCCCGTCCCGCGTCACGCGCGGTGACCCGCGCGATCAACCCGACCGCGCCCTCCGCCACGCTCCGCAACCGCCGCCCCGCACGCGTCCGGTTTGCGCCAGATCAAGGCGCGCGGCCCCCGCCCGCGCGACGGAGACCGGCAGCGCCCGCCCTCCCGGCGGGCAGGATCTCGCCGGATGGACGCTCTCGACACCGCCCCCAGGGCGGGGACCACCACCCTCCTCGTCGGGCGCGAGCGCGTCGTCCCGGGCGTCGTGCCCGAGGAGACGGGCCAGCTCTACGCGGCGCGCCGGAAGATCCACCCGCAGGGCGTGCGTGGCACCTTCCGCACCATCCGCTGGTGCGTGCTCGCCGTCACGCTGGCGATCTACTACCTCGTGCCCTTCCTGCGCTGGGACCGCGGCCCGCACGAGCCGTCCCAGGCGGTGCTGATCGACCTCGACCGCGGCCGCCTCTACTTCTTCTCGATCGAGCTGTGGCCGCAGGAGGTCACCTACGTGATGGGGCTGCTGATCCTGGCGGCCTTCACGCTGTTCTTCATGAACGCGGTGGCGGGCCGGGTCTGGTGCGGCTATCTCTGCCCGCAGACGGTCTGGACCGACCTCTTCCTCGGCATCGAGCGCCTGATCGAGGGCGACCGGCGCGCCCGCATGCGCCTCGACGCCGCGCCCTGGTCGCTCGAGAAGCTGAGCGCCCGGATCCTCAAGCACGCGATCTGGATCGGCATCGCGTGGTGGACCGGCGGCGCCTGGGTCCTCTACTTCGCGGACGCGCCGACCCTGGTGCACCAGCTCGCCACCTTCCAGGCCCCGCCCGCCGCCTACGCGGCGATCCTGACCCTGACCTTCACCACCTACACCCTCGCCGGCCACATGCGCGAGCAGGTCTGCACCTACATGTGCCCCTGGCCGCGCATCCAGGGCGCGCTCACCGACGACGATTCCCTCGCCATCACCTACCGGTACGACCGCGGCGAGCCCCGCACCGCCGCCAAGCGGGCCCAGGCCCTGCGCCGCGCCGGCGAGCCCGCGGGGGACTGCGTCGATTGCCGCCAATGCGTCGTCGTGTGCCCGACCGGGGTCGACATCCGCGACGGGCTGCAGATGCCCTGCATCCAGTGCGGCCTCTGCGCGGATGCCTGCGACGCGGTGATGACCAAGCTCGGCCGGCCGCGCGGCCTCATCGCCTACGACACGGAGGCGAATTGCGAGCGGCGGCGGCGCGGCGAGGCCCCGGTGACCCGCCTCGTGCGGCCGCGCACGGTGCTGTACGGCCTGCTCGTCGCGGCGGTCGGGGGCACCATGCTGGTCGGGCTCGCCACGCGCAGCTTCACCAGCCTCAGCGTCCTGCACGACCGCAACCCGCTCTTCGTCACCCTGGCGGACGGCACCATCCGCAACGGCCTGACCCTGCGCATCGTCAACAAGCGTCCGGAGGTCCGCCGCTTCGCCCTCGCCGTCGAGGGCGTGCCGGACCTGCGGGTCGAGGTGCTGGGCGCGCCGGACGGCCGCCTCGCGGTCGGCCCGGACGCCACGCAGGAATTCCGGGCCCTCGCCTTCGCGCCGGCCGGCGCCGGCCGCGACAAGTCCACCCCCCTCACCCTGCGCGTCACCGATCTCGACTCGGGCGAGACCGCCACCGCGCAGGATCACTTCAAGGCCCCCTGACCATGGCGAGCACGATGTCCCCCCCCGGCGCGCCCCTCACCGGCCGCCGCGTCCTGATGATCGGCCTCCTCTTCTTCGGGACGGTCGCCGCCGCGAACGCGTTCCTGGTCACGTCGGCCCTGCGCACCTGGTCGGGCCTCGACGAGAAGTCGCCCTACCATGCCGGGCAGGTCTACAACGCGGAGATCCGCCTCGCCCGCGCCCAGGCCGAGCGCGGCTGGCACTTCGCCGCCGAGGTCGCGCGCGCCGGGGCGGGGGTCGCCGTCACGGCCCGCCTGAGCGACCGCGCCGAGGCGCCGCTCCCGGGGCTGCGGGTCGAGGCGCGGCTCGAGCGCCCGACCGACAAGCGCCAGGACGTCGTGCTCCCCCTCTCCGAGGCGCGGCCCGGCACCTATGCGGGGCGGGCCGAGGCGGTGCCGCCCGGCCAGTGGGACCTCGTGGTCGACGCCGCCGACGCGACCGGCCGGGTCTTCCGCCGCCGCAGCCGCCTCGTCCTCGACTGAGTGGGAGACACCGCATGTGCTGCACCGATGCGGCGCTCGCCTACGTGGAGGCGCACGCCGCCTGGAGCGCGGCGAACACCCGGTCCTCGCTGCCGCGGGACTACGCGGCCTTCCTGGCCGAGGAGCCGGACGGGGCAAGCCGCGCCGTCTTCGCGGTCGAGGGCGTGCGCTGCGCGGCCTGCCTCGGCACGATCGAGGGCGGGATCGGCCTGCTCCCGGGCGTCCGGGCCGCGCGCCTGAACGTCACCGACCGGCGCCTCTCGGTGACCTGGGCGCCCGGCGCGCCGGCCGAGATCGGGGAGGTGCTCGCCGCGCTCACCCGCCTGGGCTATCGCGGCCACCCGTTCGACCCGCACCGGCGCGGCGACGCGGTGGCGGCGCGCGAGACCGAGCGGCTGATCCGCGCCCTCGCGGTGGCGGGTTTCGCGTCCATGAACGTGATGCTGCTGGCGGTCTCGGTCTGGGCCGGCAACGTCTCCGACATGACGCCCGAGAACCGCGACCTCTTCCACTGGATCCAGGCGCTGGTGGCGCTGCCGGCGGCGGCCTATGCGGGGCGGCCCTTCTACGAGGGCGCGCTGCGCGGCCTGCGCGCCGGCCGCATCACGATGGACTTCCCGATCACCCTCGGGGTCGTGCTGACCCTCGCGATGTCGGTGGTCGAGACGGCGATGAGCGCGCCGCACGCCTATTTCGACGGCGCCATCATGCTGCTGTTCTTCCTCCTGATCGGGCGGGTGCTCGATCAGGTGATGCGCCGCCGCACCCTGGCGCTCGCCGAGAACCTCGCGGCGTTGCGCGCCGAGACGGCCGCCCGGGTCGGGGCGGATGGGGCGGTGCGCGACGTGCCGGTGGCCGATCTCTCCCCCGGCGACACGGTGCTGGTGCGGCCCGGCGAGCGGGTGCCCGTCGACGGCGTCGTG
Source organism: Methylobacterium sp. CB376 (assembly GCF_029714205.1). Classification (NCBI taxonomy): domain Bacteria; kingdom Pseudomonadati; phylum Pseudomonadota; class Alphaproteobacteria; order Hyphomicrobiales; family Methylobacteriaceae; genus Methylobacterium; species Methylobacterium sp. CB376. The sequence continues at coordinate 7,367,853 of NZ_CP121648.1, forward strand.
GCGCAGGGCCGGTCGGAACTCGACCGCAGCCTCGTCACGGGCGAGACCGCTCCGGTGACGGCCGGGCCGGGGGACATGGTCCATGCCGGCTCCCTCAACGCCAGCGGGGCGCTCACCGTGCGGGTCACGGCCGCGACGCGGGGCACCCTGCTCGACCAGGTCGAGGCGCTGATGCGCCGGGCGCTGGAGGCGAAGTCCCGCGCCCTGGTCCTCGCCGACCGGGCGACGCGCCTCTACATGCCGGTGGTCCACGCGGCCGCGCTCCTCACCCTCGCGGGCTGGCTGGCCGCGGGGGCCGGGTTCCACGCGGCCCTCCTCACCGCCGTGGCGGTGCTGATCGTCACCTGCCCCTGCGCCCTCGGCCTCGCCATCCCGGCCGTGCAGGTCGTCGCCGCCGGGGCGCTGTTCCGCGAGGGCGTCCTCCTCAACAGCGGCGAGGCGCTGGAGCGCTTCGCGGCGATCGACACGGTCGCCTTCGACAAGACCGGCACCCTGACCCTGCCGGAGCCGGTCCTGGCCGGGCGCTACGAGTCCGAGGCCCTGGCCCTCGCCGCGCGGCTCGCCCTGTCGAGCCGGCACCCGATGGCGGCCGCCCTGGCGACGGCGGTGCCGGAGGCCCGGGCGCTGCCCGATGCCGAGGAGGCCGCCGGGCTCGGCGTGCGGGCCGTGGTCGAGGGGCGCCTCGTGCGGCTCGGCGCGCCGCGCTTCTGCGAGGCGGAGGCCGAGGCGGAGCGGGCCCTCGCGCAGGATCCCGGCTCTTCGGCGATCTGCCTCAAGGACGGCGACGCTCCGCCGGTCGTGTTCCGGGTGCGCCAAGCCCTGCGCCCCGACGCGGAGCGGGTGCTCGGCAGCCTGCGGGCGGAGGGGTACCGGGTGCTGATCCTCTCTGGCGACCGGCCGGAGGCGGTGGCCGCCGCGGCCGGCGCCCTCGGCGTCGCCGAGTGGGAGGGCGGGCTCGCGCCGCAGGACAAGATCCGCCGCATCGAGGCCCTCGGCGCGCAGGGCCGCCGGGTGCTGATGGTCGGCGACGGGCTCAACGACGCGCCCGCCCTCGCGGCCGCCCACGCCTCGCTCTCCCCGGTCACCGCGGCGCATGTCAGCCAGGCGGCGGCCGACGCGCTCTTCCTCGGCCGCGACCTCGCGCCGGTCCTGGCGGTGCTGCGGATCGGCCGGGCGGCGCGGCGGCTCATGCTGGAGAACCTGTGGGTCTCGGCCGCCTACAACGTCGCGGCGATCCCGCTCGCCGCCGCGGGCCTGCTCACGCCGCTCATCGCCGCCCTCGCCATGTCCGGCTCGTCCGTCATCGTCACGCTCAACGCCCTGCGGGCGCGCCGGACGCCCCGCCGGCCGGAGATTGCTCAGCCATGAACGTGCTCATCCTGATGATCCCGATCGCCCTCTTCCTCGGCGGGATGGGCCTCTGCGCCTTCCTGTGGGCGCTGCGCTCGGGCCAGTACGAGGACATCGACGGCGCCGAGTACCGCGTGCTGGCGGACGATTGAGGCTCCCCGCGGGAGCCGGGCCGGCGCCCCGCCTCAGGCCGCGCGGGCGACGGCGCCCGCCTGCGCCACCGGGCGGAAGGCGGCGAGGAGCGCCGCGTCGAGCTTCGGCCCCATCCGCTCCATCACCGCCCAGGCCTCCTCGGCCGCCATCGGGGCACGGTAGGGCCGCCGCTCGGTCAGCGCCGAGAAGATGTCGCAGATCGTCACGAGGCGCACGAGGTCGCCGATCGCGCGGCCCGACAGGCCGTCCGGGTAGCCCGACCCGTCCAGCATCTCGTGGTGGTGGCGCACCACGTCGAGGGTCTCCGCGTCGAAGCCCGGCTGGCGGGCCAGGAGCTGCGCCCCGATCACCGGATGGGTGCGCATCACCGCCATCTCCTCCTCCGTGAGGCTGCTCGGCTTGTCCAGGATGGCGTGGGGGATGCGCGCCTTGCCGACGTCGTGCAGCAGGGCGGCCCGCACGAGGCGCATCTGGTCCTGGTGCCGGAAGCCGAGCCGCCCCGCCAGGGCCGCCGCGTAGCCGGCCACCCCCAGCGAGTGCTGGTAGACGCTGATCGCGTGGGCCTGGATCACGTCGAGCCACGCCCGGATCCCGGCCTCGCTCATCGCGTCGAGCACGATCTCGGTGCCGAGGTCGATGTCCTCGCGGCTGATCGCCCCGCCCGCGGTGGCGGCGTGAAACGCCTGGGTGACGAGCGTGCTCGCCTCGGCGGCGCGGATGCGGGTCTGCCAGAGCGGCTCCCGCGCCCGCGCGGCGGCCTCGCCGGCGATCGCGTCCGCGATCTCGCGCGCGATCACGTGCGAGGGTGCATGCGCGTTGAGGACCGTTGCCGCCCCGCGCGCCCGCGCGAGCGCGGCGGCCGGCGCGTCGCGGGCGAGGCCGAGGCAGGGGACACCCCGGGCGCGCAGGCCGCTGATCGAGCGCCGCAGGCCGGTGCCGAGCGCGACCTCGGCCGGACCCAGATCGAGCACCACGGCGGCGTGCGGACCGGGCGGCGGCGGATCCTCCGGCCGCATGGCGATGCAGGGCATCAGGCGGGCGAGTTCGTGCGCGAGCCCGAGAGCCGGCGCGGAACCGTCCGCGATCAACAGGATGGAGCCATCCGGCATGTCGTGCCCCGCACTGGCCTCTCCGACGCAGGAGCGGCTCCTCCGTCCCTCGGACCGGCTTCGAGGTATCGGATGGCTCGGTTAAGCTTCCCCTACGCCAGCGCAGATCCGCCGCGCAACCAGCAGTTCCGCAAGGTGGAGACATGCCACAGGAGCGCATCTCCCACCACACGCAAACTGTCGCCGCGGGCGCGAGGCCGGCCATCACCCTGCTCTACGCTGCGCGCGCCTGCCTGATCGCGACGCGGCCCGGCGTCACCATGCGTCAGCTGCGGGAAGGAAGGTGTTCGCGCCGGACCACGCGTCGTCGGCGCTTCCCCTCGACCGGGATCAACCAGGCGTCGTCCCGATCTGCGGGGCCGAGAGGGGCTCGCGCGCGGCGGATGATGGCCGTCCGCGCGAGGGTTACGGGTCGAACCGGAGCCGGGGACGGCTCAGTACTTGCCTCAGGAGGTAATTGCCTCAGTACTTGCGGATGAGGCTGACGAGGCGGCCCTGGATGCGGACCCGGTCGGGCCCAAGGACCCGGGTCTCGTAGGCCGGGTTGGCGGCTTCGAGGGCGATCGACGAGCCGCGGCGGCGCAGGCGCTTGAGGGTCGCCTCCTCGTCGTCGATCAGCGCTACCACGATGTCGCCCGTATTGGCGGTGTCCTGGCGGCGGATCACCACCAAGTCCCCGTCCAGGATGCCGGCCTCGATCATCGAGTCGCCGCGCACCTCCAGGGCGTAGTGCTCGCCGCCGGCGAGGAAGTCCGGCGACATCGCGACGCTGCGGCTCTGGCTCTGGATGGCCGAGATCGGCGTGCCGGCGGCGATCCGGCCCATGACCGGGATGCTGACCGCGTGCCCGGATTCGTCGGAGACCAGGGCGGTCGGCAGCGGGGCGGGCTTGACCGGGGCCGAGGAGCGCCCCCCCTCGACGACGCTCGGCGTGAAGCGCACCACCTCCGCGGGGCCGCTCGCCACCGCCTCGGGGATGCGGATGACCTCGATCGCGCGGGCCCGGTTCGGCAGCCGGCGGAGGAAGCCGCGCTCCTCCAGGGCCGTGATGAGACGGTGGATGCCGGACTTGGACTTGAGGTCGAGGGCGTCCTTCATCTCGTCGAAGGAGGGCGGGACGCCGGTCTCGCGCATCCGCTGCTGGATGAAGCGGAGCAGGTCCAACTGCTTACGGGTGAGCATGGGTCACTCTCATCGCCTGCGCCGACGCGCGACATGGTACAAATCGCGAACAGGTTAAGCGTTCTTCAAGTGTTCCGCAAGCCGTTGCGGCGCAGGTCGACTTGCGTCGGGCCGGAGTCGGGCGGGCTCAGGATCCGGCGCCGTCCCGCGTCACCTGGGTCCGCGCCCGGAGGCGGGCCTCGGCGTCCTCGTCGTACGCGGCGGCCCTGGCGAGGATCTCGTCCGCGCGGTCCGCGCCTGCCGGGCCTCTCAGCCCCTGAAGGGTCCACTGCTCGCAGCGCAGCACCGTCAGGGCGTCGATGGCGGCCCAGAGCCGCTGCTCCACCTCGCCGGCCTCGAGACCGAGGCTGGCGAGCTCCGCCACCCGCGCGGCGAGGGCCGTCGACCGCAGCTCGATCTCGACGATCCGGCGGCTGATCTCGCGGAGAAGCGCGTCGACATCCATCGCGACGTCCCGCCCGTGCGGCTCCCGCGGGGGAGCCTAGCACGTGCCGCTGCGTCCGGTCACGCGACGGCGGCAGGCGTCATCCGGCGAGGTCGGCGCCGGCCTCCCCGTCGGGCGCCGCCTCGTCGGGCTCGTCGGACAGGGCGGCCTCCGCGGGGCGAACGCCCCGGTAGAATTCCCCGGCACGGACGGCCTCGCCGCCCGCGACCATGACGCTGAGATAGGTGTTGAGGGTCCCAGGCGCGACGTCCGGCAGCTGGCGGGCGATCTGCGCGCTGGTCAGGCCCTGCGGTCCGGCGCCCTCCAGCAGCGCCTTGAGGCGCCCCTTGGCCGAGTTCGCCCGCGGCCCGCGGCTGCCGCGCCCGACCGTCCTCGCCGCCTCGGCCGGCCGGCCGGCTCCCGCGAGCGGCAGGCCGGCGGTCCCCGCCAGTCCGGCGAGCGGCAGGTCGGTGTCGTCGACGATCGCCCGCAGCGCGTTCTCGGCGAGGCGGAGCTTCGCCAGCTCGCTGCCGATGCGCTCGTACTCGGCTTCCAGCGCGGCCCGCCGCTGGCTCACGTCGGCGAGCGCCTGCGCCAGGGTGTCGCTCTCAGACATCCTCTTCCCCTCGGTCCCGGCGGGCTGGTTCCACAGATCGACGGGCGGGTCAACGCGGTCCGGCCCTGCGCCGGGGCGCACAGGGAGAGCGCCGGACGGGGACGCCGCGACGGCCCGCACCGGTGCCCGGATCACTTGCGAGGGGCGCAGGCGCGGCACCGGGCTCGCCGCCGCCCGATCCGGGCGAGGCGCGGCCGGCCCTCACTCCGTGCGTCGCGCCGCGGCCGCCTCGTCCTTGCGGTGATCGGCGGTGCGCGACCGCTTCTTGGCCGTGACGGGAGCCTGGATCGGGGCTGAGCGGGTCAGCTGCTCCAGACTGATCCCGGCCGGGCCCGCGACGGCCGCCCTCACCAGCGCGGTCGCCGTCATCATCGCGACCCAGATCGCCGCGATCCTGAGTCCCGTTCCGTGTCCGCGCCGCATTCCCTGCCTCGTGCGTCATCCCCGACGAGCATGGCAACGCCGCGCCTCGCGAACGGTTCAGCCAGAAAGCCGAGGCGCACGGGGCGGGCCTCGCGGCACCGGGCGCGCGGGCCGCGGTGCCGAACCCGGGCTCCTCGTCCCGGGGACGCGGTGCGGGTGGCGGCCAACTTGCCGCATTGCGGGATCGCCGTCAGGCTTCGTGCGTTGAGTGGGCGACCTCCAACAGCACGGGGCGGTGCGGTGCAGGCGCTTCATGATCATGACCTCTCCGACCAGGGGCTCGCGGGCGCTCGGGCGCCGATCGAGAGCCTGACGGCCAAGCAGCGCGCGGCCTGGGCGAGCGCCGGCGAAGCCCTCCTCGCCGGCTGCCTGAGTCACCTCAGCGCCGAGGAGCGGGAGGCGTTCTGGATCGCCGTCCGGCTCTGCTACAATCGCCCCTACAACGCGCCGGACGCGGCGCCGCGCGCGCCCGTCCTGGTGCCGCCGCCCGAGGCCGGTGCGCCCCGGGCCGTGCCGGGGATTCCCCTGCCGGCGGCCTGATTGCGGCGTCGCGGCCGGCGCGGCCCCTCCGATGCGGGGTCTCGCCTGGGCCCTGCGCGGCGTCCATGGAGGCTGCGTCCTCCCGGTCCTGGCGCCCGTCCTCTACCGTGGCCGCGCGCGGGGCGGTGCGGACCCTCCGCTCCCGACGGCGGACGGGGTCCGGTGCCCGCTCGCGACCGGAGCGGCCGCGTTCCCCGAGGCGCGAGGCAGGTCTCCTCCCCGCGGCTGCTGACGCCGGTCCGGCCCGGCTGCGCGCCGGCGCGCTTGGCCCGCGCGTTCGGCCTCGCGGCGGTTCGCCCGCGCCGATCCGGCCGAACCCGAAGCAGAGCAGCGCTTGGCCGTGGGACCAACCGGCACTTGGCTCGCGGAGCGAGGAACCAACCCGGTATCGGCAGTCTTGCTGGTGCGGACCGACTGTACGGACCAAGTGCGGAGTGGAGCCCCAGACCCGGGCGGTGCGAAGATGAAACGGCGTCAGTTTCTGGCGACTTTGGGCGCCGCCTCTGTGAGCCGCCCCATGCTGGCGCGATCCCAGCCGGTGCTGCCGCGAATCGGCTTCCTGGGCGCGGCCACGCCGAATGGCTACGCGCGGCAGGTCGAGTCCCTGAAGCTCGGATTGCGGGAATTGGGGTACGAGGACGGCAGGGACGTCCTTCTCGATTTTCGGTGGGCGCTCGGCGATTACGCGCGGCTCGCCGCGCTTGCGCGCGAATTGGTCGATAGCCGGCCCAACGTCATCGTCACGCACGGCTACCCCGCGACGGCCGCGCTCAAGCAGGCCTCGCGCGACGTGCCGATCGTGGTGGCGACGACCAGCGACATCGCGATGACCGGTTTGGTGGACAGCCTCGCGCATCCCGGCGGCACCATCACCGGCTTGAGCTTCTTCGCGCCTCAGATCTCCGCGAAACGCCTGGAGATCCTCAAGGAGTGCATCCCCGGGCTGACCAGCCTCGCGACCGTGTTCAACGTCGCCAACCCCGTCGCCCAGCCCGATCTGCGGGCGCTCGGATCCACCGCCCGCTCCCTCGGCGTGGAACTCAGGCCCGTCGCAATCCAGTCCCCGCAGGAATTCGAGGCGGCCTTCGCCACGATCGCGAGCAGCCGCGTCGGTGCGGTGTCGCTGATCCACGACGCCTTGCTCACGGACAACGTGCGGACGTTGGCGAACCTCTGCCTGAAGCACAGGTTGGCGTCGATCGGAGAGGGGCCGTACGTGAAAGCCGGTGGCTTGGTCGGGTACGGTCCTGACTTCTACGACATGTTCCGGCGCTCGGCCTCCTACGTCGCGAAGATCCTGCGCGGCTCTCATCCGCGAGACCTGCCGATCGAGCAACCGATCAAGTTCGATTACGTCTTCAATCTGAGGACGGCCGATTACCTCGGCCTTGAGGTGCCTCCCTCCGCGCTCGCCCGGGCGAGCGAACTGGTCGAGTGAGCGTCGGGCGGGACGCCGCCGGCAGGCTGGCGGAGCGGGCCGGCGGTGCCGGGCGAGGATGCGGCCCGAGGCTGGTGCGGACGGCGGGACTCGAACCCGCACGGCCTTGCGGCCGCAAGATTTTAAGAACTGGGCAGGTGCCTAACAGAGCCTAACAGTTTGCTGGATCATATGGACGCAAACGGCTCATCGGGCTTGGCTTTCTTGTCGGGGAGCGTCACCAAGGGAAACACGGTCGAACACGCCTTAACGGCCGTTCTGGCATCCCCCGTGGTTACCCGTGGAGCGCATCTCGTGGCAACGAAAGTGCTCACCGTGCAGAGCGTGGAACGCTACAAGCCGAACCCGGAGCGGCGGCTTGAGATCCCGGACGCGACCCTCCCCGGGCTCTACCTGATCGTGCAGCCGAGCGGGAAGAAGTCGTGGGCGATCCGGTACCGGATCAACCGGCAGCCCCGGAAGTTCACGATCGGCCCCTACCCTCTCTTCGACCTCTCTGCCGCCCGCGAGCGGGCACGCCAGGCGCTGCAGATGGCGGCGCGGGGACTGGACCCCTACCGCGAGAAGAAGGCCGCAGAAGCGGCCGCGATTGAGGCCAAGGATCAGGTCTCTCGCGTCGTCGCCACCTACGTCGAGCGGCACCTGAAGGTGAAGGGCAAGCCGGGCTACGCCGAGCAGGCCGAGGGGCTGCTGCGCAATCACGTGCTGCCGCATTGGGGCCATCGCCGGATCGGCGACATCGGCCGAGCTGACGTCATCGCGCTCGTGGACGGTCTCACCGATCGCGGCATGACGACGGGGGCGAACCGCGTGTTCGCCACCACCCGCGCGCTGTTCAACTTCGCGCTCGGCCGCGACCTGATAACCTCGACGCCCTTCCTCGGCCTCAAGCCGCCGCTCCCCAACCCGAGCCGCGACAGGGTGCTAAGCGACGCCGAGGTGCGGTGGGCATGGCTGTGTGCGGAGCGCATCGGCTTCCCGTTCGGGCCCATGGTGCAGCTCCTGCTGCTTACCGGCACGCGCCGGAACGAGACCGGCGAGATGGTGTGGTCCGAGCTGGACGGCACGGTCTGGACCATCCCGGGTGCACGCACGAAGAACTCGCTGGAGCACGTCGTGCCGCTGCCGCCCGCGGCCATCGAGATCCTGGCGGCAGTGCCGCGCATCGCCGGCAGGCCGGGCTACGTCTTCACCCGGAACGGCTCGACCCCGGCCTCTGATCTGTCAGCCGGCAAGCGGCGCTTAGAAGCCGCCATGCTGACGGTTGCGCAGTCCGAGGCGGCACGGCGCGGAGAAGATCCGAAGGCCGTCACGATCCCGCGCTGGACGCTCCACGATCTGCGCCGCACCGCGGCCTCCGGCATGGCCCGGCTCGGCACCGATCCGCACGTGGTCGAGGCGGTGCTGAACCACCGCTCCGGCACGATCAGCGGCGTGGCCGCGGTCTACAACCGGTACGCCTACCTCAACGAGAAACGGGCGGCGCTTGAAACGTGGGGTAAGCATGTGACCAGCCTCGCAAATGACCACACAAGGGAGCAGCCATGATCGCAAATAGATGGTCGCTTCAGGAAGCTGCTGACTATATCAAACTGGTGACTGGCGCTTCGGATCCGATGAAACAGCTCGTGGAGGCGCTGAAAAACGCTGATCTAAAATCTTTCTACGATGCTGTAGGCGAAAAGAACAACCCTCAGCCGTTGCACGGTCAGGAGCCACCATACATCTTATCGAACCCAGATTATTGGCGTTTCTTGAAGATAGAAGATGCTCAATTGGGCTTATTGAGCATGATTAGGGGTTCAATTCCCGGATTTTTTTCTTTCGACACTAGTTACGGGATTATTGACTATTTTCACGGTGTGCATGTACGAAAATCTGACGTGACGCGGATCTGGAACAGCGCCACCACAAGATCATCCTCATTAGCACGCGCCGCCAAGCGAAATCCACTGCCCCGAGGTCCAAAGCCAGTCGTTATGGCAAGAGTTATGGAGGAAATGCGTAAGATTGACTCTAACAGCCTCCTCAAAATGAAAGAAACGGAGATGGAGGCGAATTTCAGAGCGTCGCGCGACACCTGTCGAAGAGCGAGAGCGTTTGTTTAGTCGGAATTTGTCGGTGAATGAAACTCCGACAAATAGCGACCATCGACAATTAGCGACATTTGATCGGATGCTTCAGCATTAGCGTGCTCTAACAAGGGTCCACGCGATGCCCCTTTCTGTTCCAAAGTCCAGCGACGACCTGCTGCCGGCTGCGCAGGTGCGCGCCCGCTACGGCGTCTCCGACATGACGATCTACCGGTGGTTGACCAACAAGCGTCTCAGCTTTCCCAAGCCAATCCGGATCAACGGCCGCCGGTACTGGCGTGTTGCCGAGCTTCAAGCGTTCGAGGTCTGGCAGGCCCGCAAGCAGGAGGCAGCTTGAGCGATGAGGAAGCCCGCGCATCGCGGTGCGACGGCGGATCTCTCGATTGCAGCTGTGGCGGCCTGTATCGCGACATGTGTGCCGACTGAAGCGTCCCGGCAATCCCTCCGGCTAGCACTCGACCGGGTGCTCGCCGGCACGTCGACGCGACCGGCGGTGCGGTTGGTGCCGACGATGGTCGAGGCGACCGAGGTCGCTGAGCTACGTCAGGCCGGGTTGGGCGACGCAGCCGCTGCGCTCTTGGCGGTCCCGGTGTTCGGTGTCCAGATGCTCGCGCAGCTGAACGACCGCACGCCCTTTGGAGTGCCGCCGAGCCACCCGTCCGTGCCAATCCTCGCCGACGACTTCGCCCGTTCCTCCGGATGCCGCGGCCCGCGCAGCTTCCACAAATATTCACCGCCCGAAGTCATCAAATCAGTACGAACAGTGATTTTAGCGTTCAGAACCCCGACGTAATAAATTTCATTTGAATAAGCCTTCCTGACTGGCGCACGCAGCGCATTCGCCTGTCTTGAATTTCTTTTCACTCTACAATTAATGAACGAATTGATGCTGACCCGGTCAACGTCATCAAGAATTCGGCACAAGGTACTCCGATTGTTCACACGATGCAGAGCGAAGGAGCAGTTCAGTGAACGCGTACGCGCGTCCAGAGAAGCCCGTTCCGTTCGTGCCGTTCACCGGGCTGCCCGACAACGCTGCCATGAGGCAGATCAAACTTACGAGCAATTGGGTTGTCTGGAAGTACATTTGGGATCAGAAACCGAACAAAACTGAAGGAAAGTGGGATAAACCTCCGATCAACGCGAGAACGGGCGGGAACGCTTCAAGCTCAGACCCCGAGACTTGGAGCGATTATCGCACCGCTGAGAACAGAGCTCTGAGCGGCGGCTATGACGGGGTCGGTTTCGTCCTGCCTCCGGACGGCAGCATCAGCGGCATCGATCTCGACAAGTGCAGAGATCCCGAAACGGGCAAGATCGCCGCGTGGGCGCAGGTCGCAATTGATTTCGGCGAGACGTACTGCGAGATCTCGCCCTCGGGCAAAGGGCTCCGCTTCTTCGTCAAGGGCGCGGTCGAGGGCCGAAAAGTCGATGCGGCCCATGTTGAGATTTACAGCGAGGGTGGGCGCTACCTGACCGTTACGGGGCAGCACCTCCCTGGCACGCCAGCCGAGATCCGCGAAGCACCACGGACGATCGCGTACCTTCAGGAGCGCGCAGACGAGATCAAGGCCGCGCAGCGGGAGGCACTCGATCGAGCTCGGCAACTGACCGAGAAGAAGGCCGGGAAGGCCACGGATAAGGCTCGGGACGGCAATCGGCGAGCCACGGGCAACAACCCCTTCCTCGACTACGCCGCGGCTACCCGCAAGCGCGGAAGCGCCTTCTTCCGGACCATCAATGAGCTGGCACTCGAGAACCTCGACTGTTGGGTTCCGACCCTGTTCCCGACCGCGAAGTGGCAGCCTGGGACGGAAGCGTATCGCGTGACGTCGGCAGACCTCGGGCGCGATCTGGAAGAGGACCTGTCGATCGCCGCGAATGGGATCACGGACTTCGGCGTTCATGACCTCGGCGACCCGCAGGACGGCAAGCGAACGGCGATCGACATCGTGCTGGAGCACGGCAGTGCGGCCGACGCGGTCGCGGCAGCCCTGTGGCTGTGCGAACAACTCGCCGTCGATCCGGCCGAGATTGGCTGGAAGGGCCACCAGGGCGAGGCCGACCGGCGCACCGGGCCGAGGGGTGACCCTCCCGCACCTCCCGTGCTGCACTGGCACCGGGACGCCGCCACGGCCGCACCCCGCGAGTGGCTGGTGCGCGACCTGATCCCGGTTGCCGGCAAGGGGCTGTTGTCGGGGCAGTGGGGCACCGGCAAGTCCTTCATCGGCCTGGACCTCGCCGGCAGCGTGATGACCGGCGAGCCCTTCGCCGGCCGCAAGGTGCTCCGGCGCGGCGGCGTGCTGTTCCTCGCGCCCGAAGGTGCCTCCGAGCTCCCGATCCGCCTCAAGGGCCTCGTGCAGGCACGGTTGGCAGGGGCCGCCGAAAGCGGCATTGACCCGACAGACCTGCCGTTCTGCTGGGTCGAGGAGTGCCCACGGCTCTCCGAGACGGAGGCGGTGGAGCGGCTGAAGGCGGTGATCGACACCGCGGTCTCCCAGCTTCGCGAGCGCTACGACCTGCCGCTCGCGCTCATCGTCCTCGACACGGTGGCGGCCGGCGCCGGGTTCGACGACGAGAACAGCGCGGCCGAGACGCAGCGGGTGATGAACGCCCTGGAAGCCCTCAGCCGGCACGCTGGCGCCTTCGTGCTCGGCATCGACCACTTCGGCAAGGCCACCGAGACCGGCACGCGCGGCAGTTCCGCCAAGGAAGCCGCGGCCGACACGGTGCTGGCGGCCCTCGGCAACCGCGACGAGGCCGGCACCGTCTCGAACCTCCGGCTCGCCGTCCGGAAGATCCGCGGTGCCCCAACCGGGGCCGAGACGCCCTACACGCTGGAGGTGGTCGGCATCGGCGAGGATAGCGAGGGCGAGCCGGTCACGACCTGCGCCGTCCGGTGGACGATCAATCGGATCAGCAGGCAAGCCACGGTCGGCTCCCGGGAGCGGTGGCCGAACTCGCTGAAGGTTCTCCGGGAAGCACTGACCACAGCGCTGGAGGAGCACGGGAAGCGGGCATGGCCGTTCGGAGCCAATAGCCCCGAGCACCGAGCGGTGCCGATCGCCGCGGTCAGGAAGGAGTTCCTCGCCAAGTACCCTGTGGACGGCGACGACGCGGCCAAGCGCGCAGATGCGAAACGGAAAGCCTTCGACCGCGCCGTGAAGCTCGCACTGGAACGCGGACTCGTCGGCTCGATCGAGCTTGGCGGTTTAGACCATCTCTGGATCAAGCCACCGACAGCCTGAGAGTGGTCCTCGGTCGGACGGACGGGATGCCTCTAGGTATCCCGTCCAGTCCGTCCGGTTTTGGACGCGGATTTTCCGGACGTTCGTCCGGTTCGTCCAATTCGTCCGCCCATGGGCGGAGGTCACTCGCGAGGCTCCGGGACGGCAAGGAGTGGCGTGGCTCGCCCACGGATAGTACGACCTCGGGCGAGCCATTGATGCTCAGCCGAGCCGCCGAAAGGTGCTCCCCGAGACGATGCTCTCATGTCCGTTGTCAACGCAGCGGCCGAGCGCGACCACCCGCCCTGGCGGGCAGTGAGGCTGCGATGAGCGCGTTCGGGCGGGTGCTCGAAGCCGAACGGGCCGGCCTGAAGCGAACCGACACGGACGTTTACGGCGTCCTCGTCGAGTGCGCGGGCAGCGCCAGCCGCAGCGTGAGGCTGAAGACTCGCAGTGCTTCTCTCTCCGCAACCAGCTAATATCTCGGGTGGAGAGCGGTGCAACGGCGCTGAATATGTGACGTCCACTACAATGATCGAGGCAGCCATGAGCAATTTTCGCAATAGGATCCGGCGGCTTGAGGACGCTCGCCCGACCGTATCGCCCGGGAAGTACCTCACTTTCACGATCGAGGGTCCCTGCAACCTGCCCGAAGGAGCTGCTGTCGAGTTCCTGCGCCGGTGCGGCCACCTCATACTCGACGATGATGTGGTATTCGTTTGCGTGATCCGCGGCATGAATAACGACGGCGTCTTCGACTTGCCGCTCAGGGACATTACAGGCCACCTCGTGACGGAGGAGTTCCGGGAGACCGCGCCACCTGCACCCATCCTCGACCGAGTGCCGACGCGCCTCCGGTTCACGTTCAAGATCGGCGCCTGAAGTGATCCCCGTAATCTACTTGCAGGCTAGTTGTAGAAAACTACTGCGCGCCAGGAACAAGTCGGAACCATCTCCTGTTATTCCCCTGTAGTTTCTGGAGTGTCAGGGTGTCTAAGCCAGGAACATTTACGAAGGGCAAAAGCGGCAACCCGGCAGGTCGCCCGAAGGGCGCTCGCCACAAAACAACCTTGGCGATGGAAGCCCTGTTAGCCGGCGAGGCCGAAGGGCTGACCCGCAGGGCCGTGGAGCTGGCTCACGGAGGCGACACGGTCGCGCTGCGCCTGTGCCTGGATCGCCTGTTGCCGGTCCGCAAGGACCGCCCGGTGTCCTTCGCGCTCCCGCCAATCGAGGGCGGCGGCGAACTGACCAGGGCAACCGCGGCGCTCATTGAGGCGGTGGCGCGTGGCGATCTTACGCCTTCGGAAGCCGCGGAATTCGGCAAGCTCATCGAGCTGCACGTGAAGGCGATGGAGACCTACGATTTTGCGGCTCGCCTTGAGGCCCTAGAGGCGGGCATGGCGCGGACAGTCACCCGCAGATGAGAGAGCCGTATTGCTGCCCACACGCGACCGTCTCGGCGCGAGAGTTAAGATGCCCTCAATGCGGTGCCGACGTCGGTCCCTCCGACATGTTGTAGTCGTCCAGGGAGGGGGTCGCGGGGCGCTCGCCGTTCTCGACCGCACGGAGCCTGAGACTGAGCTTCTCACGGAGTTGGAAGTGCCCACCCTCCCGTAAGAGATCCACAATCTCGCGAATCGTGTCTGGAGGCAATGTCGCGAGAAGGTGAACCAGCTTCGTATCGGCCTCCTCCCGCCTACGCAGGTTCTCCTTCCACTGTCGAGATTGGGCGTCGCGTTTCTCGGCCGAGATGCGGGCGCTTCGCTCACGCCCCTTCTTCCGAGCCGTCTCACGCTTCAGCTCCTCCGGGCTGAGCGCCGCGACGCGGGCCGCTTCCTTCTCCGCCTTAGCCTGGTCCCGGGCAGCCTTGCGGGCCTCCGCCACCATCGCGTCGACCGCAGCCGGCCTGAGGCGTTCACCCGCCACTAGGCGCTTCACGACCTTCTGGCGGAGCGGCTCGGGCGTGCTCGGCGCGGCCAGCTTGCAGATGGTGGTGGCAGGCGAAACCGAAATGATTTCGCGTTTGTCGTCCTCGGCGAACACCCGTGCCGCCTGCATGAAGTTCTCCGCATGCCGGAGCGACATGCCCATCTCGGCCTCAACCCATTGTGTAAACAGGCCGTGGTCTAAGCCATCTTTGACCGACAGCAGCCCGTGGCCGGTTTCAACGACGTAGAGCCCAGTCCGCCTGCGATACGCCTTCACGACGTCTTTCGCCTGCTTCTGCATCAGCGGGGACATCGCCGAGTAGTCGAAGGGCAGCGGCTCGGGGAGCTGATTCCCGTTCAATGCCGACGACAAATCCATCTCACGCCTCCACCTTCCTGAGCTTTACACCCGGCTCACCGCCGTCGAGGAACACGATTGCGGTGCGCTCGAACGCGGTCTTATGCTGAGTGGCGAAGTCGAGGAAGTCAGAGCCTCCGCGCTCCCCTTCCGCCGTCGCCACCAAATAGTGGAGACGCCTTGCAACAGCGTAGCGGCCGTGCAGTTCACGCGGGAGCATACAGTTGGACAGCGCACTGTGCGCAGTGCTGCTCTTCGGAAGAATGGCTCTTGCTTTCCTCGGCATCGATTTTATCACGCCACGAAGGTCAACGTGCCGAACCGAGATGCAAGGAAACCACTATTTCTGCGGTAGTCAAGAGTTTGCGCACGGTCCCGCGGCAATTTGCGTAGAGGGTGCTACAAAAGCTCGGCCGCTATGCAATGCCGACATGTCAATACTCCTTGGTGAATACCGCCGACGCTTGTCTTGCGCTTGAGGTGCGCCTCGGCACGGTCGAGGTCGAGGTTCGGCACAGAACGGCGGCGCTCCCGACACCACCAGCCACCCGCAGAACCCGCAGGGTTCGACCACCAACTGAACCGTCCCGGGTTTCCCGGAGGCCGTTTTGTTTGAGTCAGGCGGCCAGGGCTGGCTCCTGCGCCTGAGCATAGTAGCGCGCTTCGGCCTCGGCGGGAGGCAGGTTGCCGATCGGCTCCAACAGCCGGCGGTGATTGAACCAGTTGACCCATTCGAGGGTGGCGAACTCCACCGCCTCGACGCTGCGCCAGGGACCGCGCCGGTGGATCACCTCGGCCTTGAACAGGCCGTTGATCGTCTCGGCGAGGGCATTGTCGTAGCTGTCGCCGACACGGCCGACTGAAGGCTGCACGCCGGCCTCCGCCAGCCGGTCCGTGTACCGCAGAGCAAGGTATTGCTTGGGTTCAAGCGGTCGTCGCAACACCATCTTGCACGGCAGCCAGCACAGCGTCGAGCGCCTCTGCCGGCGTCTTCCAGTTCAGCGTCTTGCGCGGTCTGCTGTTGAGGGCTGCGGCCACAGCAGCAAGATCGTTCGCGCTGTGGGCGCTCAGATCCGTTCCTTTCGGGAAGTACTGTCGCAGTAACCCGTTCGTATTCTCGTTCGTCCCCCGCTGCCAGGGTGAGCGTGGATCGCAGAAGTAGACCTGCAGACCCGCGTCGATCCGCAAGCGCGCGTGCTCGGCCATCTCGGTACCCTGGTCCCAGGTCAACGAGCGCCGCAGCTGCTCGGGCAAGCGCGCGATCGTGCCGGCGATCGCCTCGCGCACCGCCTGGGCCCCGTGCCCCGCCAGCGCCGGGCCGTTCTTCGCACGCGGTGTCACCCCATGGCCGTCCATCGGCGGAAGATGCAGCAGCATCGTAAAGCGCGTCGTGCGCTCGACCAGGGTCCCGATCGCCGAACTCTTCAGACCCAGGATCAGATCTCCTTCCCAGTGCCCCGGCACCGCGCGGTCCTCCACCTCGGGCGGACGCTCGCTGATGAGCACCTCGGGGGTGACGAACGACCTGCCTCGGCCCAGGCTGCGGGCCCGCGGCACACGCAAAGCCCGTCCTGTGCGAAGACACGCGGTCAGCTCACGCTTCAGCGCGCCCCGGCCCTGGATGTAGAGCGCCTGATAGATCGCCTCGTGACTGATGCGCATCGTCGTATCGCCCGGAAAGTCGAGCCGTAGGCGCTCGGCGATCTGCTGCGGACTCCAGGATCGACCCCATCGCCGGCTCTGGCGTCGCCCGTGCCGCCGTCCCTTCCAGGCAACGCTAGGGCCAGGCAGAGCGCTCCCGCCCGGTGTCGCGACAGTTCCGGCGAGCCGCTCCTGCACGTACGTCCGCAGCGCTGCGTTCCCCGCCAGTTTTGCTGGCTTGGGCCGGCGTGCCGCGCGTTCAGCGTGCCACTGCGCGGTCGTGGCGCGATAGTCCAGGCCGCCACTGCGGGTCGCCGCATTGCGGCGCAATTCCCGCGAGATGGTCGACGCCGCCCGTCCCAGACGCCGAGCGACGTCCCGGACCCCGTGACCTTGCGCTTGTAGGATCGCGATCTCCTCCCGCTCAGCCAACGACAGGTAGCGCGCAGAAGGCGACTTGGATGATGGTGACAGGTGGGAAGGTGCCATTCCGCCTGCTGTCCGGAACCACCGCGAGCCGACCGGTGGCGAGATCCCGAGCTTCATCGCTGCGACCTCGCTGGAGAGACCCTGCGCGAGGAACGCCCAGAACCCCCGCCGCGTCTCGCGCAGACCGACCCCGGGACGACCCGGTGACCGCAGCTTCTCGCGAAGTGCCCGATCCGAACGCCGCCGACCTGCCATCACAACCGCCCTCCGCCAAGCCGTTGCGACGACCACTTGAATCCACCGTGGTGCGGACCGTCTGTCCTCGCACCACCCCCGCCAAGCCCATCGTCCGCATCAGCCGCGCCACCGTGCAGCGGGCGGCCACGATCCCTTCTCGGGCGAGTTGCCGCCAGACCTTCCGGACGCCGTAGACGCCGAAGTTCTCCTCGTGAACGCGCCGGATCTCGCCCATCACCGCCGCATCGGTCTTGGCCCGCGCCGGCAGCCGGCCTGGGTCGGCGCGCCGGGCGACATGGACGTGGTAGGTGGAAGGGGCGATCGGCAGCACCCTGCAGATCGGCTCGACCCCGTAGGCATCCCGATGGTCGTCGATGAACGCGATCATGTCCGCGACCGGCGGTCGAGCTCCGCCATGGCGAAATAGGCCGACGCCTTCCTCAGGATCTCGTTGGCTTGGCGCAACTCGCGGTTTTCCCGCTCCAGTGCCTTGATCCTCTCGCCCTCATCCGTGGTCGGCCCAGCGCGCAGGCCCTGATCCCGTTCGGACTGGCGCACCCAGTTGCTAAGGGTCTCGCCCGAGCAGCCGATCTTGGCGGCGATCGACTGGATCGCGGCCCATTGCGAGCCGTGCTCGCCCTGGTGCTCCCGCACCATCCGGACCGCCCGCTCGCGGACCTCAGGCGAGAAGGGGGGTGTATGCTTCCTCATGGCTCCATCCTCTCAAGAGTTGGAGCCTCCGGGAAACCCGGGGCGGTTCATCGAGCCCAAGGGCTCGGGCCATGCCCGAGACCGAGGCGCCGCCCTGGGCCAGGCGCTTGAGCTCAGCGTGTCGCGCCTGACGCGGCGCATGTGTCGCCCGCTTCCTGATCTCGCTCGCCGTCAGCGTACGCGCGGCCCTGCTTCTGGTCTGCGCCGCCTCAACCTCCTGATCGAGGAGCGCGCGACCGGCCGCGCGAATGACGGCGTGATGATCGACCGCGATCGCCCGCAGGGCCGCGCTGAGGTTGCGCAGCAGGTGGAAGCGATCGAGGACCTGGCGGGCTTGCGGGGCGCCACCTCGCGTGCCCTCGGCGAACACCTCGGCGCGGTCACGAGCGACGACGGCGACGCCGGGATGAGCACGCAGCCAAGCCGCGACGCTCTCGACGGCGCGCTCGGGCAGAAGATCGAGAACGGTGTGCCGCTCCAGGTCGACGAACACGGTGCCGAAGCTGCGGCCGCGCCGCCACGCCCACTCATCGACGCCGGCCACGCGCGGTTCGGGATGGGTCGGCAAGGCTCCGGTACGAACGAGGCGCAGGAGCGTGTCGGCACTCACGGGCATGGCCAGACGCTGTGCCAGCCGGGCTGCCGGCTCGCCACCGAGTGCGAGACCGAGGTGGCGCTGGAGGTCGTGCAGGCGCACCGAGCGGCGGGCGTGTTTCTGGACGACATCCGCACTTTGCTCGCTGAAGGTACGCTGTGGGCAGGCCGGGTTGGTGCAGCGGAAGCGTCGCACTCTGAGGCGTAGGGAGACCGGCCGGCCTTGCCAGGGCAGATCAGCTGAGGTGCGTTGGTAGGAGCCGTGCGGACGGCACTCGTGCCCTCGACAGCCAGGGCAGCACGTCGGCCTCGGGCGCAACCTGACGTGGATCACGAGGCGATCGGGTGTGGGTTCGATGCCGACCACGCTGAGCCGGGGCGGCACGAGGGGCAGAAGGCGGCGGGGCATCGCGCTCTCCGAGGCGAGCCCCGGAGATATGAAGCCCCCACCGGCGACCGCCCCCGCGCCACACGAAGTGCGGAAGAACCAAGGTTCGAAGCCCGTTGACAAAGGGGAACAAGCGTACGGCTTCTATACTTGCGGCGGCCATGATAGCGTCTATTGTTCCGGGCTGCAGCGCAGAGACGGAGTGAAATTTCTCAAGCTATCCAGTCATAGGCCGAAATAACCCACTTCCACCAGGGCAAAAACAGAGCCTGTGCAAATGGAGTTATTAAAGATGTACAACCACATGAAGACAATAAAATCCTTGCTTCGCCATATCGTTCTTCGAACGTTTTTATAAGATTTACGTGCGAAACTACTCCTGAGGAAGGGCATCAGAGCTAATCATCTCCATCTTCAGAACCCAGAAGATGTGTTTTCGGAAATATATAAATCCGGTCTTTGGATGGAGAAGGGTGGACAGGATAGTTTATCCGGCTTGGGATCATCATCTGATACTACAATATTACTAAAATCAGAGCTCTCATCTGTTTTGAGTGAAATTGGCTGCAGCAGACTCATTGATGTTGGATGCGGTGATTTTAATTGGATGAAAGAAGTTAGAGGGGATTGGCACTATATAGGGATCGATGTCGCAAAAGCTGTCATAGAAAGAAATAACGAACTTTACAGGAACGAGAATAGAACGTTTGAATTTGTCAATGCTGTTGTGGGCCCAATACCCAAAGGCGATGTAGTTTTGTGTAGGGAAGTTCTTTTTCACCTCTCGTTTGACATGGCAATTTCATTAATAAAAAATGTTGCCTCTTCTGGAGCTAAATTTCTATTAGCGACATCGGATTCGTCAGTATGGTTTAATTCAGATATAAGGACAGGGGATTACAGGCGGTTAAACCTTATGAAATCTCCGTTCAGATTCCCAAAGCCAATTAGAGAGATAGACGAAAGCAAGGTGTGTGAGGGGAGAGTGCTTGGACTATGGCCGATGGAACAAGTGCAACAGCTGATATTGAAATAAAACTAACTGCTAACCTCTAATATAGGCCAGGCTTGTTGGGGTGGAGTTGGAGCGGCGATCAGTCAGCTTGGACCTGCAGTACGCCAAGGACTGACACCTGAGATGCGACCTCGCCATCCTGCTCCAGTCCGCGCCCGCCGTCCTCAGACAAAGAGGAAGCCGGTGAGCGGCCGACTTTTACCAGAAGTGCCTGCCGCAAATGCGAACGGGCCCCGTTCACGGCCCCTTAGCCATACCCACCCAGCGTGCCGCCTCCGCCTCGGAGCCGGCCCATGATCCTGAATGCCCTCGCCCTCAAGCTGAAGCGCCCAGCCGGCGGAGATTTCCGGGGCCGGCACTTCGAGGCCACCCTGATCGTGCAGGCCGTGTCCTGGTACTTGCGCTACGCCCTGAGCTACCGCGACATCGAGGAGATGCTCCTGGAGCGCGGGATGGTGGTCGATCACTCCACCATCAACCGCTGGGTGCTGTCCTACGCGCCGACCATCGAGCGCCGCCTGCGCCGGTTCCGCAAACCGCACTGCGGCTCCGTGCGCGTGGATGAGACCTACATCCGGGTCCGGGGTCAGTGGCGCTACCTGTACCGCGCCATCGACAAGCATGGCGAGGCGGTCGACTTCCGGCTCACCGCCAACCGCGATCTGGATGCGGCCAAGCGCTTCTTCCGCAAGATGCTGCAGGATCAGCCGCTGCTCGCCCCGGACCGGATCGGCACCGATGGCGCGGGCCCGTACCCGCCGGCGATCGCCGAGAGCCGCAAGGAGGGTCTGCTGCCACGCACGCCCATCCACCACGTCACCAAGCACCTGCAGCAGGGGATCGAGAGCGACCACTTCCGGGTGAAGCGCCCCATGCCGCGGGTCGGCGGCTTCCAGTCCTTCACCACGGCCCGGCGCACGATCCGGGGCTTCGAGGCCATGCTGTGGCTGCGCAAGGGCTTCGGGTTCTCGGGCGCGTGGACCGTGCGCGAACAGAACCAACTGCTCGCCTGTTGCTTTGGACTTCCCGTCGCGAACAAAGCGTGAAAGCCGGGGCGGGCATCCCCTTCTGCGGCTTGAACCCGAGTTTGCGACAGGCCCCACGCGCGGCCCCGCGGAACACCAATGAGCTGGCCCTCAACCAGCACCCGCCGCGCTCAGCTCCTCACGGTGCCCGCTCCACCTGCCCGCGGATCTCGCCCTTCGGGTTCTCGGCCGTGTGAATGTTGAAGTAGAGCTTGCCCGCCAGCAGGTCCGCCGCCTTCGCCTCGTCCAGCGCCGCCGAGCCCTCGAACGGGCTCGTAGCAGCCGGAGCCGGGATCAGCACGCCCGCGTTCTGGCCCGGCGCAGCCGGGCCGTGGAAGTGAGCGGCCGTCACCGACCCTGTCAGGCCGCTGTAACTGCCTCTCCAGTTCAGCGTCTTCGTTTCCGGATCGTAGGTCGCGGTGACCTCCCCGCTGCCCTTGGTCTGGTTGGGCGGCACCTCGCTCGTCCCGTTCAGGGTGGCCCTGAAGGTCTGCTTCTCGCCCGCCGCGTCAGCCGAACCGGCGAGACCGAACGGCAGAGACAGAACCAGGGCGGCAACGCTGCGGCGAATGGTCGGGATCATGCTCGCCTCCTCAACAAGACGGTAAGCCTACCATTATCTCGGAAGGACGGGTCAGCCCTTGAGGCGCTTGTTGCACGCGGACCCGTAGCCGCCGCCCTTCTCGATCCAGGTCATGCCGGCGTTGCCGGCGCCGCCCGCGGCCTTGTTGGCGTTGTACTGGTCCACGCAGGTCTTCTGGCGCGCCTTGCCGGCCGGCTCGCTGGCGTACTTGGGCGAGATCGCGGTTGGGAACAGCGCCCCGGCGGGCGCGACAGCAGCTGGCTTCTGGGCGGGGGCCGCAGGCTTCTGGGCCGGCGCGGGGGTGGTCTTGCCAGCGGGAGCCGGGGCCGCCGGCCTCGTAGCCGGGGCGGCGCCCTGGGCGAAGGGGTTCTGCGTCGGCGTCGTGCGCCCTCCAGGATCCGTTGTCTGGGCCAGCACCGGGCTAGCGAGGAGGGCGATGAGCGGGAGGGTCAGGGTGATCAGGCGCATGCTTGCGGGCCTCGGTGAGCGCCGAAAGCCTAATCACGACCGGATGAACGACGGACGAAGAAGGCCCCGCCGCGGGGCGAGGCCTTCGCGATGTCGCTGTCTCTGTAGGCCGGGACGTTGCCCGGCCGCCTCGGGTTCTGCCTCCCAGCCCCGAAGTCATGAGGGCAGAGTAGGAGGCAACCTTGAACCCTCAGCTAAGGAGCGCGGTGAATGGCAGGGCAAGGAAGCTTGCCGAAGGCTTGCTAATCCCCTGCCTGCCCCATCCTTACGCGTCAGCCTTCTTCGGCCGTGCCCGGCCCCCCTTCGGCTCGGCCGGCGCGCTCACCTTGGCGTCAGCGGCAGCACGCTTCTCGGCCGCAGCCCTCTGACGGTTCTGTCCAAGCCCGATCTGCTTGGCGAGTTCGGACCGAGCAGCGGCGTAATTGGCGGCCACCATGGGGTAGTCCGGCGGCAAGCCCCACTTCTCCCGGTACTGCTGAGGCGTGAGTCCCCGCCCCGTCAGGTGGCGCTTGAGCGACTTGTAGGGCTTGCCGTCCTCTAGCGAGATGATGGCATCCGGCGTCACGCTCTTCCTGATCGGCACGGCCGGTGTGAGCTTCACCAGCTCCGGCTCGGCCGGCTTCCCGAGGCTGCCCAGGCTCTCGTAGACGCCCCGGATCAGGTTCGGCAGCTCGACTGCCGGGACGTTGTTGTGCGACACGAAGGCTGAGACGATGTCGCTGACCAGCTGAATATGGTCAGAGGCGGCTTGTTCACTCATCGAGAGTTCCTACGCGAGAAACGCGCGCAAGCTGAAGCTTTATGTTTGGCTTGTCAATTCATCTGACCGAGAAGCATCAAAAACTCTCGCCGGCATCAGCTCGGCGTCTGCTAGGTACGACGCGCTCGTGTACGGCTGACAGATGGGGAATGAGCCCCCAGGCGAAGCCCTCTCTGCCCGAGCATGGCCGCGAACCACTGAGCGAGCCGCCAGCGGCGTTTGCCGATCTTGGTGTCGATGCTGGGGACAAAAGCACCGCTCCGCGGTTTGCGCGGATGGGCGCCGTTGGTTGGGCCGAATAGCACAGCTTGCATGAGATGCGGGCCTGACCGGCAGCCCTGATCACGCTCGACCGGTGAGGGGAAATCGGGCCCGCGCCTCACCTCTTCATTACGAGCCCGCCCATGCCGGCCGAGCTGCCTATCACCTATGCCGTCCCGGGACACGGGCAGTCCCGCGCCTGGGCGCTGCCCTGTGCGGAGGCACAGGCTGCAGTCACGCCAAGCTGTCAAGGTCGATCCGCGCGTGCTTTCGGGAAACCAGGGCGCCTCTAAACCATCCTGGCATCGGTAAAGTCTTGCGCTCAGCAGCCCATATTTCCTCAATAGCCTCCTGAACACGAGCAAGATCTTTGGAGAAGAACTCGAAAGACTGAGGTCCGGGAACCGCCTCTCGCGCGGTGAAAATTCCATTTTCCTGGCGAATGCGGTGTGCGCAATAGATTAACTCGCGTCTCATCCCATCTTCCTCTCGTTATGTTGGCAGCGGCTTATGCCGGCTGAGCGCTTGTTAAAGCGTTAAGGATACTGGCCGCAAGTGCGGCGAGTATCACGATTTCAAAGGCGACCGGACTGCAGTAAGCCAGAGGTCGCCGCTTGCCCTTCCAGCGAACGGTGTAAACCAGCGCTGGCGCTGATGCTCAGGGTGGTCGTGGGTCCGCATAACTCATTTGAGCGAAGCGTTTCGGCCAAGCGCAACTAGATTGCATCCACGCATCGGCTTGCCTCTCACTCAGGGCGGTGCGGTAGGCGACCGAGACCCCGGCCGCCCAGTTGCCCTGTGGGACCGGTGCGCGGTGTTGTTGGGATGCCTACAGGGTACCACTGCGAACTTCACGACCTCTTGCGGCAGGCTTGGTTGAGGAAGGCCGCGGAGCAGGAACGGCGCGCCGAGGAACTGAGGAGCGTCGCGGCCCGGTTCAGGGAGCTTGGTCTCGTGCAGAATGCTGAGGAGTTCGAGGCCGCGGTGCGCCAAGCTGAGAGCGAAACGCTCGCGTGGCTGACCCGGGCCAGCAATCCCGCCACCACGTAGGAGGTTATGCGCCCGCGTCGGTTCTCGATGGGTAGACCTCTCGCAGACCGAGGTCGCGGTGACGGACCCCGAGGCGGGCCGCGACCCCACTGACGAGTAGGCGGGTCCCGCCTACTTGCCTTTCTGGCCCGCGGCGCGGCGGGACTGGCCGAGGCCGCTCGCCTTGGCGAGTTCCGACCGCTGCGCGGCGTAGTTCGCCGCCACCATCGGGTAGTCCGGCGGCAGGCCCCACTTCTGCCGGTACTGCTCGGGCGTCAGCCCCCGGGTCGAGAGGTGACGCTTCAGCGACTTGTACTGGCGCCCGTCCTCCAGGCTGATCAGGAAGTCCGGAGTGATCGTCTTCTTGATCGGCACGGGCGGGACGAGGGGCGCGGGCTCGGCGGCCGGCGGCTTGGAGAGCTGGATTAGCGCGTCGTGCACCGAGGCGATCACCCCCGGCAGATCGCCCACCGGGATGGCGTTCTTCGACACGTAAGCGGCGGTGATCGCGGCTGTCAGTTCGATCGTGTCAATCTCAGGAGCGTTTTCTCTCATCTCGGCCATATTTTGCCATCTTTGTTGAAGCTTCGAACGCTATGAAGTCGCGCTGGATCGGCAATTAAGCTGGCAAAGTCAAGCGGCACTGGCAATCTTTGCCGCGTGATTACGGTATGTAGCCGCTATGTTCTATCCCTATCTTTGGACTTGTTTTGGTATGGGGAGAGAGGGGGCGGCCAGCACTCGGCCGCCTGCCCCTCCCGTGCTCACGCGGGTGGGAGGGGGCAGCGTGTCGCGGTGCGTAAGCTACTTGGACTTGCCCCTTGCGCCTCCTCGACGGTTGGCCCCAAGCCCTAATTGCTTCGCGAGTTCCGACCGCTGAGCCGCGTAGTTGGGCGCGACCGTCGGGTAGTCCCTAGGTAAGCCATATCTCTGCCTGTACTCGTCTGGCGTGAGACCGTTCTTGGTGAGGTGCCGCTTCATCGACTTGTACGGCTTCGCGTCGATGAAGCTGATCAGAGCGTCCGGCGTGATCGATTTCCGGATCTGGGCCGGGGTGGCTTTTGGCGTTTCTTCGGCCGGAGGCGCGGCGGGCTTTCCGAGGTCACCGAGAGTGGCACCTACGGATGCGATTAGGTTCGGCAGGTCGTCTGGCCGAACCGAGTTGTTAGACACGTAAGCGGCTACAATATCAACAACTAATCTTGTAGATCCTGTGATTTTATTATTTACAAGATCGACATTGACGTTCGTAATATTATCTTGAATTGTTTCCACTGCTTTCCTCCGTTTTGCATTTCCACTCTGGTATAGTTCTATATATAGCAAATTCAACAACCTGCGCAAGCTCATGCGCAAGACGTTAGTCTAAGATGCTGCCTCAATCGTCATATAGGTAATTAGACGATGGCCGATGAAAGTTTACGCTTCAGGATCGGCGTGGACGACCAGCTCTCGGCGCCGCTCGCGAAGCTCCAGGGAGCCTTTCAGCGCGTCGCCAAGGATGACGGCGTCAAGTCGTTCCAGAAGGATTGGACCGAGGCCGGTCGCGCCGTCGAGAAGATCGGCGTCCCGGGGCCGACGGGGGGCGGAGGTCGCGGCGGCTCTGCGCCGGCCCTGGGCGGCACTCTCCCACAGTTCCCGGGCAACGCTGGCATTGGCGGCGGTGGACGGCGGAGCGGCGGCAATACGCGGTCGACGTGCTCTGGCGAAGGCGGCGCCTCGGAGCTGCGTGCGAAGGCCCTGGTGGCGCGCTGATCGGCCGCGGAGGCCGGCGGCGGCCTCACCTCGGTGAACTCGCGCTCGGGGGCGTTCGGGATCGCGCAGTTCAGGTCCAAGTCGGGCGGCTACTCGCGGCTGCGCGATCACATGGACGACATATTCAAGGACGTCTCATCGTCCCAGCGAGGCGTCCCAGAGCGGCAGGCTAACGAGGGCGCCGGCCAGGATCACCACGTAGGCGGCGCGCCGGAAGCTGGCCTCCGAGGCCAGACGGAAGGCGTGCGCGCCCGCCCAGAGGCCGACACCGTAGATCGCGAGTAGCGGCAGGGCCATCAGTAGGACGTCGCCGGCGAGGATGCCTTTCCACCACAGGAGCGTGCCGCTGACGAGCGCTGAAGCACCGACAAAGACCCGGAGGTTGGTGCGGGTCCGGTGCCGGTTGGAGCGCTGCGCACCCAACCAGAACACCGCCAGTGGCAGGCCGCCGATCGAGGCCATGCCATTGAACAGCCCCGAGCAGGCACCGACACCAAGCGAGAGGCGGAGGGTCGGGCGTCCCTGGTAACGCCAACCCGAGGCCATGACAGCCACGGCCGCGACAACCAGCACGGCTAAAACCCAGCGCATCGTCTCGCGGTCAAGCCAAGTCAGTAGCCAAATGCCGGCGGGCAGGAACAGCGTCGCCGCCACGAGCAGCGGCAGGATCTCGTCCCACGCCGCGCGCTTGGCCGCGCGCAGCGATCGGCAGCGCAAAGGGCAAGTCGATGAACCAGATCAGCCCCAGCGCCTTGACCGCTCCTAGGACGACCGAGGCGAGGGGCATGAACACCATCGCGAAGCCAAAGCCGGTGAACCCGCGCACGAGGCCGCCGAGCAGGCTCGCAGCCAGGAGGACGGCGGCACCGTCGGCAGAAAGGCCCGGCGGGAGCCAAGCGGCCAGCCCCACGGCGTCGTTCGAGAAGTCCATTCCTGCTCTTGTGCATATCGGGGCGCCGCTGTCATGGCACGACCGACCTCACCCTACTGGCTCAGTACAGGGTCGTCGTCGAGGGCAGCCCGATGCCGCTGTCCGAGACCGCCAGACCCGGTCAGTGAAGGTCGATCAGAATGCCGGCAAGCGGATCTACTCCATGCCTGTGTTGGGTCGGTTTCGGTCGTAGGCCCCCAGGCGGGCGGCGCCTGATCGCCCCGGGCGTGCGGGTGCACGATGCTCTCGATCATGTGGGGATGTCTTCGGCCCGCCCGGCTCCGGCTGCGGCGGGCCTTTTTGCTTCGTATACGTACGCCCTACTTCGTAGGCAGCTTCCAATTTGATCTATGGGGGACGATTACCATATTTCGTGCGTTTTCAGGGCTTTTAAGTGGATTGTAGTTAAATTCTGCAGTCCCTGAAATGCCAGTGTATTTGCCCGTTCCTCCAATAAAAGTGTGAATTCCATTTGGTCCTTTCGACTCGTACGTCGTGAAAATCTGATCGCCCTCTTTATCCATGTCGATGCAACTGCCGCGATTTAGGACTACCCCATCCACAACCTCGCGCATACCAAGACAGCGTGTGGCCATGTCATTGAACATTGGTCCGCCACTGTCGTTGCGCGTAACGCCGTTGCTCTCATATATCGAAACGGTACGCTCGCCGAGTTTTATAAGATTCGAGTACATATTCACATAATTCGTAGTATAACTATCATTCCCTTGCCTTGGAAGTTCGGCAGCAAGAGCGTTGCTTGCAAGTAGAAATCCAGCTAGAACACTGACGGTCCTGAGCACCATCTTAATCCTCCCCTGCAACCCTTCGCCTTTGCGGGTCTGTGTCAGAGTGAGGCTTTCCGTTAGTTTTGTCTATCGTGTGATCAGATGGCTGCAACAAATCCCGCTCGATAGCGCCATACCGCCTCGGCAGCGGGCCTGATCAGGTCATGCCCCAGCCGGTGCGCTCGCGCGGGCGAGCGTAGATCCCGACGACGTCGCGCATGACGCCGACCTCCTTCGACCCGCACGCAGCGCAGGGACAGGGCGATGTCCGGGAACGGCATCTCGGCGGGGAACTGGTCCGTGCTGATCGTCGCCTCGTAGCCGCAGCCGGTGGCGTTGCAGTGGACGAAGGCGGTGCGGTCGCCCTCGGCGCGGAGGTCCGCCAGCGTGGGCGGCGGGATCTCGCCGCCGTTCTCGTCGTACGCTCTGCGCGGGTTGCGGCGGCTCATAGGCGATCTTGGTATCATACGAGGTAGGTTTTCTCAGCATCATTGCATTCAACCTATGCGCTGAGCACTATACCTCTCACAATCGGCATTTACCGCGAATGGGGCACACAACCATGATAAAGCTAATCCTGATCCAGATTTTATTACTAATGATCAGCTCACGTATTGCTGTTGGTGAGGAGCGCTTCATAGAGAAAAGAATCTCAGTAATAACTAACTTTTCTGAAAAAGATGCGATAGCGAAAATTTTGTTAAAGAAGTTCTCGGATACATTGAACGGCGATGCGCCCAAAGATATGGTTATAAAATATGATTATTACTGGTCAGAGGGCAGTCCCGAAACTGCAAAGATTCACGCCAAGAAAATCGTTTCTAGCAAGCCTGACGTGATTTTTGCCGCAACCACACCCGTAGTACGCGCCCTGTTGCAGGAAACCAAAACCATACCTATTGTTTTTGCAACTGTAGCTGATCCAGTTGGCAGTGGGTTCGTAGAAAGTCTGGCCATTCCAGGGAAAAACGTGACAGGATTTGTAAATTCAGAGGGCACTATTGCTGGTAAATGGGTACAATTTCTTAAGGAATTAGTTCCGGAAATGTCGTGCGTATCGATGATTTATAATCCTAACACGGCACCATACTATAAGTACTACGTCGGACCCTTTAATGAAACATCAAAGTCTCTTAATGTTCTACCTATACTATCTCCCGTTCTCAGCGATCAAGAAATAGAAAATCTAATTTATTCACTTTCAGAAAATAAATGCGGATTGGTGTTGATGAATGATAGCTTTAATTTTGTTTATCGTCAGAAAATAAACACTATTTCTGAGAAATACGGCGTTCCGGTAGCAGCTTATAACAAAGCTACAACGCTAAACGAGGCACTCGTAGCTTACGGCCCTGAGGAATCAGATGCCTATAAAAATGCAGCCAAATACGTTAAGAAAATAATCGATGGAGCTCAAGTTAATAAACTTCCTGTCCAGCTCAATACAAAATTCTATTTATCTATTAATCTTCAGAAAGCTAAAAAACTCGGGATTAAAATTCCGGCCTCGTTCCTCTCTCGTGTTGATGACGAGGTTGAGTAAGTCCACGCGGCTCTTGAATGGTCAAGCTGATTGAGAGCGCCCAATCGGCCGGGTTGAGGCGCTCCCTGGCCCGGTCCGGGAAACGCTGGTTTGGCGGAACGGCCCGGAATGTCCGCCAATCAAGCTTGACAATGAGAAAGCGGACAGATTGATTGCCGGACGAGTTGGCGGAACACCGAGGCACCCGTGACCCTGATCGGCTACGCCCGCGTCTCCACCCAGGACCAGAAACCCGAGCTGCAGCTCGACGCGCTCGGGGCGGCCGGGTGCTCGCGGGTGTTCGAGGACCGCGGCGTCTCCGGCGCCAAGGCCGAGCGGCCCGGCCTCGCCCAGGCCCTCGCCTACCTGCGCGAGGGCGACACCCTGGTGATCTGGAAGCTCGACCGCCTGGGCCGCTCAATGAGCCACCTGCTCGAGACGGTGCAGCGGCTGGAGGCACAAGGGATCGGGCTGCGCTCGCTCACCGAGCAGATCGACACCACCACCCCGAACGGGCGGCTGATCTTCCACCTCTTCGGCGCGCTGGGGCAGTTCGAGCGCGACCTGATCCGGGAGAGAACCCGCGCGGGTCTGAGCGCGGCGGCCGCTCGCGGTCGGAAGGGCGGCCGCAAGCCGGTGGTGACGCCCGAGGTGCTGCGCAAGGCTCAGG